>CALVHO010000016.1 GCA_944328445.1 uncultured Clostridia bacterium
TGCTGCCGCGCCTGCGCCTGCTGCTCGCGGCGGGCGTGCTGGCGGAGCTCGCGGCGGGTCTTCATGTCAAATTCGTCGCCGAGCACGAACAGCCGCTTGGAGCGCTCGGCCGCGCTTTCGGCCGCGGGCGTACCCTCCGCACCGTATTCCGCGGCGGGGGCGGCGGGAGCGGGCTGCGCGCCCTGCGCGCCCTCGGGCGCGGGGGCGTAGTTCCAGTCGTAAACGCCGGAGGTATCCGCCGCAAACCCGGGAACGGGCGCGGGCTGCGCCTCCCCTTCCGCCTTCTTTTGGCGGCTGCGGCGGACGGGCAGGTTTTTCGCCGCGGCGTAGACGAGATAGCCGCTGCCGATGAGCAGCAGCGAAAAGATGATGTAACCGCCGACCGAAGTGGTCAGCTTGACGACGGGATAGACGACGAGCCCGAAGATCACGCCGCCGCCGGTCGTTTGGAAAAAGCTGTTCTCCCCCGCCTTGTAGCAGTCGCCGAGGTGCGGGCCGTACGCGCCGTACGCGATGCCCGCCACGTCCGCGGTGATGGTGTGAACGAGGCAGACGAGGCAGACGAAGGCCAGGGCCACGGCCACCGCCATGCGGCGGCGCACGGCCAGACGCTTGCCCGTAATGAGCACGGCGCCGACGTAGACGAGCGCGGCCAACGCGGCGTACGCGCAGTAACCGAACACGCCGAGCAGGAAAGAGCTTATGGCAAAGCCGACGGGCCCGAACACCGCCGAGCGCGTCAACAGGATGACCAGCGCCAGGATCGCGAACAGTTCGAGCACGATGCCAAACGTTTCGCGCGTCAGGATGCGGGTGCCGTCTTTATGGTTTTCGTTTCCTCTTCCAAGGTTGTTCAAAACTTTTCTCCCTGCCGCGCAAAGAGCGCGGTTTTTGGCCGAAGGGCCACGGTATGATTATACCATTTTTTCCGCCGCATTACAATCAAATCGAGGGGGTTTTTGCGCATGCGCCAAAATATATGCGCACGCGCGCGGGCGCGCGCGCCCGCAACGGCCGCCCGCGCGGGCGGGCACGCGGAAAATGCGCCGCGCGGCACGCCGAAAGGCGGGCGGACGCGGGCAAAAAGCATGCAAAAAGGCCCCCGCCGCGGCGGGGGCCCGTGCTGACAGGCTTACTTTTCTTCGTTCCAGGAATACATCTTGCGCAGTTCGCGGCCCACCTCTTCGAGCTGGTGCGACGCTTCGAGCGCGCGCTTGGCGTTGAAATGCGCCCTGCCGTTGTTGTTTTCGGCGATCCACTTGCTGGCGAAGGTGCCGTCCTGGATCTCTTCGAGCACCTTTTTCATCTCCTTTTTGGTCTCCTCGGTGATGATGCGCTTGCCCGTCTCGTAGTCGCCGAACTCGGCCGTGTCGGAGATGGAATAACGCATCATGGAGAAGCCGCCCTTGTAGATGAGGTCGACGATGAGCTTCATCTCGTGGATGCACTCGAAGTAGGCGTTGCGGGGATCGTAACCCGCCTCGACGAGCGTTTCAAAGCCCGCCTTCATCAGCGCCGTGACGCCGCCGCAGAGCACGGCCTGTTCGCCGAAGAGGTCGGTCTCGGTCTCGATCTTGAAGGTCGTTTCCAGAACGCCCGCACGCGCGCCGCCGATTCCCGCGGCATAGGCAAGAGCGATGTCGAGCGCTTTGCCCGTGGCGTCCTGATGGATGGCGACGAGGCAGGGCGTGCCCTTGCCCTCGACGTACTCGCTGCGCACGGTGTGGCCGGGCGCTTTGGGCGCGATCATGAACACGTCGACATTGGCGGGCGGGGTGATCTGCTTGAAGTGGATGTTGAAGCCGTGCGCGAAGGCCAGCGCCTTGCCCTCGGTGAGGTTGGGCTCGATGCTCTCCTTGTAGAGCTTGGCCTGCTTCTCGTCCGGGGTGAGGATCATGATGATGTCCGCCTTTGTCGCGGCCTCTTCCGTGGTCATCACTTTCAGGCCCGCAGCCTCGGCCTTGGCCCAGGACTTGCTGCCCTTGTACAGGCCGACGACGACGTTCACGCCGCTTTCGTGCAGGTTGAGCGCGTGCGCGTGGCCCTGGCTGCCGTAGCCGATGACGGCCACCGTTTTGCCTTTGAGCACGTTGATGTCGCAATCGGACTGGTAATATATTTTTGCCATAGTTTTAACCTCCGCAAAATGTGATGCGATCCAAAAATCTGCTAATATTATAGTCCGCGGCGGAAATTCCGTCAAGCAAATGCGGCGATTTTATTTATTTATTTTCACAATCCGCGCCATCGGAAAAACGAATGGAGCGGCGGCGCGGGCGGAGGCGGAGCGCGGGCGGGGCGGGCGGCCCTGCATGCCCCCTGCCGCGCGCCGCGGGAAAAAATTTGCGGAAAAAGAGCATTTTTACGCGCGAACATTTGCATTTTGCGGCGGGCGCGGTATAATGGAAGGGAACGCGAAACCATCGAACCACGGAGAACGCAAAGATGAAACTTTTGACGGACGGCGTGATCTTGCTGCGGGCCACGGCCGCGGACGGCGCCGTGAACGCCTTTGCGCGGGCCGTCGCCGAAGACGACGAGGCCGCCTACGCCGAGGCGCTGGCCATCCTGCTGCGCGAAGGGATGCAGGATTCCTTCGCCGAATACCTGGCGCAGAAGATCCTGCGCGACGGCAGCCTGTTTGCCGAGCGCGCCTACACGGGCAAGGAGGACGCCGCCACCCGCGCGGCCATGGCGCACGACCTGCGCCTGTTGCAGCGGCTGGCCGAAAAGACGGCCTTCCTGCCGCCCCGCCTTTCGGCGCTGACCGACGACGGCATGCCGCGCATCGGCTACGGCGAGGACGACGGGCTGTTCGGGCCGCGCTGGGACAGCGAGCACACCCTGGACACGCTGGCCGAATTTTTTGCGCGCAACGGCTACGGCATCTTCCTCGGCAACAAGGCGTTTTCCTACGAAAACGGCGCACTGCGGCCGGTGCGCAACACCTCGCGCGTGCTGCCCGCCGACTTGAAAGATTACGCCGAAGAAAAGCGCGCCGTGGAGGGCAACATCGTCAGCTTCCTGCGCGGGCTGCCCTACTCGGACATGCTGCTCTACGGCGACAAGGGCACGGGCAAGTCCTCCACCGTTCATGCCATGCTCAACAAATACGCCGACGAAGGGCTGCGCGCCGTGGAGCTGCAAAAGGACCAGCTCGGCGCCATCAACGCCGTGAAGGAGCTGCTCTCCTCCCTGCCCTTCCGCTTTTTGCTGTTCATCGACGACCTCTCCCTCGAAGAGAAGGACGAAAAGGTCACCTCCCTTAAAGCGAGCCTGGAAGGGAGCATGAACGAAAAGAGCGAGAACGTGATGATCGTGGCCACCTCCAACCGCCGCCACATCCTCAAAGAGAATTTTTCGGACCGCGAAAACAGCGTGCACGCCCGCGACACGATGGAAGAACAGCTCTCCCTGTCCGACCGCTTCGGCCTGACCGTCTGTTTTTCCTCGACGGGCAAGGCGGAATACCTCTCCATCGTGCGCCAGCTCGCCGCCGACGCCGCCCTCGCCCTGCCCGCGGGCGAGCTCGAAGCGTTGGCCGAGCGCTGGGCCATCGCCAAGGGCGGGCGCTCGCCCCGCCGCGCCAAACAGTTTATCGACTTCGCCTACGCCTGCCTGGCCAAGGGCGAACCCGTGCAGTTTTGAGTCACGCGCAAGAGGGCGCGGCCGCTTCCTGCCAAGGAGCGGCCGCGCCCTTATTTTTTTGTACGCGGGCCCCGCGGGCCGCATTCACGCCCTCCCTTGCAGGATGCGCCGCACGACCGCGTAGATATCGCCCGCGCCGAGGACGAGCGCCATGTCGCCCGGGCGCAGGGAGCGCGTGAGGTAGGCTTCGAGCTCGCGCGCCGTGCCCGCGTACAGCGCTTTGGGGAGCTTTTCGGCCAGGGCGAGGGCGCTGCCCGCCGCGTCGAAATACTCGCGCGCGGCAAAGGTCTTGTACAGGAGCAGGTCGTCCGGCCGTGAGAGCACCTCCACGAACTCGTCGAACAGCAGGCGGGTGCGCGAATAGGTGTGCGGCTGAAAGACGACGAACAGACGCCCGCGGCAGGCCTCGCGCGCCGTCTGCAAGGCCGCCGCGATCTCGCGCGGGTGGTGCGCGTAGTCGGCAACGACGTCCGCCCCGCCGAGGGTGCCGACGAACTCGAAGCGGCGGCGCACGGCGCGGAAGCGGCGCAGCCCCTCGGCCGCGCCCTCGGGCGAAAAGCCGTAGTACTCCGCCACCGCCGCGGCGGCGAGGGCGTTGAGGATGTTGTGGCGGCCGTAAGCCTGCAACCGCACGCGCGCGCAGGGCCGCCCGCCGACGACGAGGGTAAAGGAATACCGCCCGCGCGAAGAGCGGATGTCCGCCGCCGTCACGCGGCAGCCCGACGACAGGCCGAAGGTGATGTCCGCCGCCGCGCCGCGCAGGGCGGGGTCGTCCCCGCAGACGATGCGACCGCGCGCCGAGGCCAGGTACTGCGACCAGGCGCGGGCGAGCGCCTCGCGGCTGCCGTAGCTTTCGAGGTGGTCCTCCCCCGCGTTGAGCACCACCGCAAGGTCCGGCCGCAGCTGCAAAAAATGGGCGCGGTACTCGCAGGCCTCGGTGACGAAATATTTTTTTCCGCCCTCCAAGAAGTTGCCGTAGTCGGCGTCCATGCCGCCGATGTGGGCGGAACACTCCCCCGAACACGCGGCGAGCACGTGTGCGCACATCGCGGTGGCCGTCGTCTTGCCGTGGCTGCCCGCGATGCCGACGACGTTTTCGTAACCGGACGCCACCAGCCGCAAAAGCTCCGCCCGCTCCGCCACGGGGATGCCGAGCTCCCGCGCGCGCACGAGCTCGGGATGCGCAGGCGGCACGGCCGCCGTGTACACGACGGCGTCCGCCCCTTCCGCGCGCCGCGCGTCCGCGCCCGCATAGACGGGGATGCCCGCCGCGCAGAGGGCGGCGGCCGCTTCGCCCGGGGCGGCGTCGCTGCCCGAAACGCAGAAGCCGAGCTCCTTCAAATGCAGCGCCAGGCCGCTCATGCTGATCCCGCCGATGCCGATAAAGTATATTTTCCGCTTATCCCGCCAAAAACCCGCATTCATGGCAACAATATATGCCGAAATTCTCCCCGTTTTGACATCCTTTGCAAAAAAAGCATTTTTTTCGGAAAAATTTTCAAATAACTATTGAAAAATCTGTGGATGTATAGTACACTATAATCAAAGAAGCCATAGCCGCAAGCTGAGGAGGTATACACATGAAAATTTCTGATGTACACATCCGCTTCGTCAAAAAGGAAGACAGCAAGCTGAAAGCGGTCGCTTCTATCACCATCGACGATTGCTTTGTGGTTCATGATATAAAGGTGATCGAAGGCTCGACGGGACCGTTTATCGCTATGCCAAGCCGCAAGACGAGCGAGGGGGAATTCAAGGACATCGCCCATCCCCTCAACACCGAGACGCGCGAACTGCTGCGCGACGCCATCCTCTCCGTTTACGCCGAGGAACTGGCCAAAGAGTCCTGAACCCGCGGCGCGGGAGGCGGAAAAAACGCTCCCCGTGCGCACCGTTTGCACACCGCCATACGGGCGGATGCCGCGGCATGCCGTGCTTGCGCGCCTTTGCGCGCGCCCCGGAAACGGTACATAGCCGCCGCAAAGCGCAACCAGACAGATGCAAAAAAACGCAAACGCCTTCCCCGCGGGGAAGGCGAAATTTTTGGGGCGGACGCTGCGGCCCGCCCTTTTTTATAGAACAAGCGAGACGGGCACGACGTGCCCTCCCCTTTTTACGGCAAAGACGAGGCAGGCCCTGCGGCCTGCCTCGGTTTGTTATTATGCGGTTTTTACCTGCGGCAGGCCTTACTTGCGGCGGAACAAGCGCTGCATGAAGGCGGGCAAAGGCTTGTCCTGCCCGTCGCCGCGGGGGTCCTCGGCGGGACGGGGCGGCACGGGCTGCTGCGCGTACCCGCCCTGTGCGGGCTGCTGCGGGCGGGCCTCAAACCCCTGCTGCGGATAGCCCTGCGCGGGCTGCTGCGGCTGCGTGCGCGCGTAATTCTGCGCGGGCTGCTGTGCATACCCGCCCTGCGCGGGCGCCTGCGCATACGGCTGTGCGGGCTGCGCGGAAGGCTGGCCGTACTGCTGCGCGGGATCCTGCGGGTATTGCGGCTGCGCATACCTGTCGAACTGCTGGTGCGGCTGGCGGTACACGGGCGGCTGCTGGCCCTGCATGGTGTTGTTCATGGGCGTGCGCACGTACGAGGGAGACGCGGGGCGCACGGCCTGCGGCTGGGGCTGCGCTTCGCCCGCTTCGGGGGCGCGCTCGGGCAGGCCGCGGTTGACGAAGAAGTTGCGGCCCGCGATGTTGCGCTCGTCTTTCTGGTTGTAGATGTTTTCCACGTTGGGGAAGCCCGTGGCGATGACGGTGACTTCCACCTCGTCGTTGATGTTGCTGTCGATGCAGGCGCCGAAGATGATGTTGGCCGAATAGTCGACGACGCTCTGCACGAGGGTGGCGGCCGTCTGCACTTCGTCCATCGTCAGGTCGTTGCCGCCGACGATGTTCAGGATGACGCCCTTCGCGCCCTCGATGGTCGTGGTCAAAAGCGGGCAGTTGACGGCCAGGCGCACCGCCTCGATGATGCGGTTTTCGCCCTTGGCCACGCCCACGCCCATGTGCGCCAGGCCCTGGTCTTTGAGGATGGTGCGCACGTCCGCGAAGTCGAGGTTGATGAGGGCGGGATTGACGATGAGGTCGGCAATGCCGCGGATACCCTGCTTCAAGATCTCGTCCGCCACGCGCAGCGCCTCCATCATGGGCGTGTTTTTGGGAACGACGCAGGAGATCTTGTCGTTGGGGATGATGATGAGGGTATCGACGTATTTGCGCAGGTTCTCCAACCCCTTGGCGGTGTTGTCCATGCGCTTTTTGCCCTCGAAATTGAAAGGCTCTGTGACGACGGCGATGGTCAGGATCTTCAAATCGCGCGCGATCTTGGCGATGACGGGCGCGGCGCCCGTGCCCGTGCCGCCGCCCATGCCCGCGGTGATGAACAGCAGGTCGGTATCCTTGATGGCCTCGGTGAGCACCTCTTTGCTCTCCTCGGCGGCCGCGCGGCCGATCTCGGGCTCGGCGCCCGCGCCGAGGCCCTTAGTGAGGGCGGAACCGATCTGGATCTTGTTTTCCGCCTTGGAAAGGAGCAATATCTGTTTATCGGTATTGACAGCGATGTAGCTGGCGCTCTGGATCCCCGCCTCGATCATGCGGTTGACCGCGTTGTTCCCCGCGCCGCCGACGCCGACGACCTTGATGCGGGCGACGCCCGAAAGGCTGTCCAAACTGTTCATCATTGTTGAATCATCCTCCGAATACTTTTAAGATTTTATGAAGAAGGCTACCTTCCCGCTTGACGGTCAGGGCCATGTCGAGCAAGCTCAAAAGAGAGCTTTGCGACGCTTTGTTGTAGTAAGGCAGGTCGGGCGCGACGATCTCCACCATCCTGTTGAGGCGGCCGGCCATGTGCTCGCACACGCCGCGGATGCCCGTGATGCCCTCGCCCGTCAACAGCACGGGCTTGTAGTCGATGACGCCCTCGCCGAAGGCGTCGAGCTGTTTGCTGATCTCTTCGCAGAGCACGTCCAGCCCCTCGCGCACGCGCTGTTTGAGGGTGCGCACGGGCATGGAATAGACGCGCGTCTTGTCGGTGTATTCGATGACGGCGTTTTCACTTTCGCGGCCGGAGAGGTTGATCTTGCCGATCATCGCCTCCACCGCGTGGAAGGGAACGCCCTCCTCCCCGTCTCCGTAGGCGTAGGCCGAAATGTAACCCCCGCCCGCCGAGCAGGCGCTCTGGCTCACGATGCCGTTGCCGCAGACGATGGAAAAGGTCATGGACAAATAGCCGACGTCGAGCAAGATCGCGTACTCGTCCCGCTTTTCGGAGGGGATCAGGTACAGCGCTTCGGCCAGCGCGGCAGGCAAAAAGTGCACTTCGCGCACGCCGTATTCGAGCAAAATGTTGCGCAGGATCTCGATGTAGCGGTCGTCGGCCAGAAAATAGCAGAGATACCCTTCGAGGGAGTCGCTGATCATGCCCACGGGGTCGATGGTGCGGCGCCTGTCCGACGTGACGTAGCAAACGGCCGTCTGCCGCACGGGCGTGAACCCGCGCACGGGCTCGTAAAAACCGTTGGCAAAGAGCACGTCCACGTCGTTGGCCGTCACGCGGCGCTTGCTGCGGAAGCTGGTCATGCAGCGGCTGTTGATCACCCGCGAAAACTCGCCGGGCACCCCCACGTAGATGGAACGGATGCGGTCCCCGCAGTTGCGTTCGGCCCCTTCGAGCGAGGCGGCCACGGCGCGCTGCAAGTCCTTGGTGTCGAAAAACGCCGCGTCGGCGTAACCGTCGTACTTTTCGCTGTGTACGCCCTTGAAAACAAAGGTTTTGTTGACGCCCCTTTCGCCGATCAGGACGGTCACTTTGGCCGATCCGACGTCGAGCACGGCTACGCTTTTGCGGTTCATCCCGTTTCTCCGAAAGTTCTTCCCCTGGCGGTGCCTGTATACAAACACTATTATATAATAAAACCGCCGATCTGTCAACAAAAAAACGTTCCCCGAAGCGATCTTTCGGGGAAACGTTCCTTGGAAAAATTTTCCGTACTTTTTTACGCGGCGGAGGCAAATCCGGGCGTCTCGCGTTCGGTGTACACGGCCGTGCCCGAGGCGTCCACCACGATTCTGCCGTAGGTGCGCTCCTCGTCGGAGATCGGGGTGCCGTCCGCCTTGGTCAGCTCGCCCAGGTACACGCCCAAAGCGGCACGCACCTTGGCCTCGGTGTTTGTTTCGGGCTGCTGGATCCAGACGCGCACGCCCTCCTTCATCTCCAACACGAAGAGGGGGGCGCTGGGTTCCTTTCCCGCAAACTCGTCGGAATATTCGATGCTCACGATGTTGTCCCGGAAGGATCCGAGCTTTTCCTCGGCCACCGAAAACACCGTGCGCAGCGCTTCATAGGCGGGGGCCTGTTCGGCCGCCACGGAAAAGGCGGAACCCGCGGCGGGCACCGCGAAGGTAAAGCCCGCGATCTTCACGCCCGCACCCCCCTCTTCGCGCACGGCGAGCACGGTGCCGTCGTCGGCCACGACGACGTAGCGCATGTGCCCGTTTTCCTCCACGCCGAAGGAAAAAACTTCGGGCTTTTCGCGCACGGAGAGGATCACCTTGTTGGGGAAGCGCTTGGAAAAGGCGGTCACTTCCATGTAGCCGCCGCTCTCCTCGGCCACCACGGCGGCCGCGTCCGCCCGCTTGAAGAAGAGATAGCTCTTGCCGCGGTACTCCTCGTCGAGGCGGGTCTGGATGCTTTCGGCCGCGGCGTGCATGCCGCGGATCTCGTACGTCACTTCAAACTGCGCGATGGAACACACCGAAACGAAGGTGATCAGAAAGACCACGGCAAAGACGGCGATCGCATAGCCGATGACGAATTTTTTGTTCTTGAACATAGGCTTCCTCTTTGGTGAAGGCGGTACGCCCCGCGCTACACGCGCACGCGGCGGATGCGCGCGCCCGCCGCGCGCAGTTTGTATTCAAAGCCCGAATAGCCGCGGTCGATGAAGCGCAGGTCTGTGACGGTGCTTTCGCCCTCGGCCGAGACGGCCGCCAGCGTCAGCGCCGCGCCGCCGCGCAGGTCCCCCGCGATCACGTCCGCCCCTTGCAGGGAACGCACGCCGCGGATGAGCGCCGCCCGCCCGCGCACGGTGATGTCCGCGCCCATGCGGATGAGTTCGGGCACGTGCTTGAAGCGCGTTTCAAACAGGTTTTCGACGACGACGGTCGCTCCCTCGCAGATGCAGGCCAGCGCCGTCATGGGCGCCTGCAAGTCGGTGGGAAAGCCCGGATAGGGCGAAGTTTCCACCAGCTTGGGCGAGAGCCGCCGCCCCGCGCATTCTATGTATATTTTATCACCTTCCGCCCCTATTTTGCAACTGATTTCGCGAAGTTTGTGCAACAATGCGTCCAGGTGGGCGGGCTGCACGTTGGTGAGGGCGAGCTTGCCGCCGCACATGGCGGCCGCGATGAGAAAGGTGCCCGCCTCGATGCGGTCGGGCATGGGCGTGAACTCCGCCCCGTGCAGCTTGCGCACGCCCTCGACGACGACGGTCGCCCCGCCCGCGCCCTTCACCCTGCCGCCCATGCGGTTGATGAAGTTTTGCAGGTCGACGATCTCGGGTTCGCGGGCGGCGTTGCGGATGACGGTGGTGCCCTCCGCCCGCGCCGAAGCGAGGATGAGGTTTTCGGTGGCACCCACGCTCGGGCAGTCGAGCAACACTTCCGCGCCCTGCGGGCGGGGGCAGGCGCAGTCTATGTACCCGCCGTCCTCGGAGATCTCCACGCCCAGGCGGCGCAGCCCGCTCAGGTGCAGGTCGATGGGCCGCAGGCCGATGTCGCAGCCGCCGGGATAGGCGATGCGCGCGCGGCCGAAGCGGGCAATGACCGAGCCGAGCATGAACACCGAAGAGCGCAGCTCCTTGGCCAGCGCCGCGGGGATCTCGTGGTTGGCGGCGGCGGAGCTGTCGATGTACAGGTCGCCGCCCTCCCAGCGCACGGCGCAGCCGAGCTCTTCAAGGATGCCCGTCATGCCGACCACGTCGCTGATGCGCGGGCACTTGTGGATGATGACCGCCTCTTCGGTCAGAACGGAAGCGGCGAGCAGGGGCAGTACGGCGTTTTTTGCGGACTGGATGTCGATGTGACCGTACAGCGGCCTGCCGCCCTCCACGATGAATTTTTCCATGAAATCACTCCTTTTTCCCGCCGCCGCGAAGCGGGCGCGCGAAGCGCGCCCGCCCGCGGCGGCCGTATGCCGTATGTCCGTATGCCCCTGCGGGGACGGCGTTCCCCTACCGTCATCATACGGAAAACGAAGGAAAAAGGTTCATGAAAGGGCCTTGCCCCGCAGCGCCCGCGGCCGCCCGCCCCGCGAGACGGAATAGAGCACCCCCATCGAGGCCATGGTGACGATGAGCGAGGTGTTGCCCGCGCTGATCAGCGGCAAAGGCAGGCCCGTCGGCGGGACCGCGCCGCCGACGACGAGCGCGTTGAGCACCGTCTGCACGGCGTACACCGCCGTGATGCCCGCCGCCAGCAGGAAGCCGAAGCGGTCCCGGCTGCGCGCCGCCGCGCGCACGCCGAAGGCGATCAGGAGCCCCGACGCGCAAAAGAACAGGACGATCCCCAAAAACCCGAACTCTTCGCCGATGACGGCGAGGATGAAGTCGGACTCGGCGAAGGGCAGGTAGCGGTACTTCTGCACCGAATTGAACAGCCCCGTGCCCAGCCACCCGCCGTTGCCGAGTGCGTAGAGGGACTGGATGAGCTGGTACCCCTCCCCCTGCGGCGCGCTCCACGGGTCGAGGAAGGCGTACAGCCGCTGCAAGCGGTAAGGTTCGGCGATGACCAGCACGGGTACGGCCGCCGCCAGCGGCAGCAGGATGACGAGAAAGTGCCCCGCCTTCGCCCCGCCGAGAAAGAGCATGACCAGCAGCAAGATCCCCACGCACAGGGTGACGGACAGGTTCGGTTCGGCGAGGATGAGGGCGCAGATGCCCGCACCCGCGCCGAGCACGGGCAGGATGCCGCGGAAGGTGCGCATGCGCGGCGGGTCCTCCGCCGCCCACGCCGCGGCAAAGAGCACGAACCCGTACTTGGCGATCTCGGAGGGCTGCACGGTCACGGGCCCCAGCCCCAGCCAGCGGGTGGCGCCGTAGTTTTCCACCCCCAGCCCCGGCACGAGCACCAGGGCGAGCAGCGCGAGCGAAAGGCCGAGCGCCGCCCATTTGAGTTTGCGCAGCCGTTCGTAGGGAAAGAATGCCGCCCCCGCCATCGCCGCCCCGCCGAGCACGAAGCCGAGCAGCTGCTTTTTCATGTAAAAAAAGGCGTCGCCCGTCTGCTGCAAAGCCGTGTAGCTGCTCGCCGAATAGACCATGAGCACGCCGAACGCCGCCAGCAGCGCCGTCAGCACGAGGATGCCCGCGTTCCCCCGCCGCGGCACCGGCCGCGCCGCGCGGCTGCCCGCCGCCTCCCGGGGCTCGCTCAGGACGGTGCGCCCGTTCACGGCGGAGGGGGCGTTCGCGGCGGCCCCCTGCCCGCCCGCGCCGTCAGCCCGCCTGCGGCCCATCTTCTTTTTGGAGTTCGGCCACGATCTGCGCGAAGCGGTCGCCGCGCTCTTCGTAGCCCGAAAAGGCGTCGAAACTGCTGCTGGCGGGGCTCAGCAGCACGCACTGCCCACCGCGCGCCGACATCGCGGCGATGTGCACGGCCAGGTCGAAGCCCGCGCACAGGGTGATGCGCGACTCGTTGCAGCGCACGGCGCTGTTGAGCAGCTTGAAGCGGTTTTCGCCGTAGAGCACGTACTGCACCACGCGGCTGTCTTTGAGTTTCCGGAAGAGCTCGTCGTAGTCGTAGCCCTTGTCCTGCCCGCCGAGCAGGAGCACGGTGTCCGCCTCCATGCAGGCGACGGCGCGCAGCGTCGCCCCCACGTTGGTGCCCTTGGAATCGTCTATGTACGAGACGCCGCCCGCCTCCCCGACCTTTTCGATGCGGTGGCGCACGCCGCGCATGCCCGCAAGCGCCTTGGCGGCCGCGGCGCTGTCCGCCCCCGCCAGCCGCGCCGCACAAAGCGCCGCCAGCGCGTTCTGCACGTTGTGCTCCCCTTTGAGGGAGAGCGCGGACGCTTCCATGACCTTCTCGTTTTCAAAATACAGCGCGCCGTCGTAGAGGTAAGCGCCCTCGACGCGCTCGCGCAGCGAAAACCAGCGCACGGGGCAACGCGCATCCCGCGCCAGCGCGCGCACGTTGGCGTCGTCGAAATTGAGCACGGCGTACTCGCTCTCGCGCATGTTTTTCAGGATCTTGGATTTGAGGAATATGTAATTGTCCATCGAATAGTGGCGGTCGAGATGGTCTTCGGTGATGTTGGTGATGACCGCCACGTGCGGGCGGATCGAGGACAGCGTTTCCAGCTGAAAACTCGATACCTCGGTCACGGCCACGTCGTCGTAGCCGAGCTTGTCGGCGCAGGCCAGAAGGGGCAGCCCGATGTTGCCGCAGGCCGTGCTCTGCATCCCCGCCGCGCGCAGGATCTCGTCGATCATCGTCACCGTGGTCGTCTTGCCGTTGGTGCCCGTCACCGCCACGAGCGCCGCGCGCAGGTACAGGCAGCCCAGTTCCGCCTCCCCCAAAATGCGCTTGCCGCGCTTGCGGAAGGCCACGGGCAACTCGTGGTCGATGGGGATGCCCGGGCTGAGCACGAGCACGTCACACCCGTCCACGGCCGAGGCCAGCCCGCCCCGCCGCACGATGTGCGCCCCGCGCGCTTCGGCGCTCTCCAAGGCGCGCGCCACCGCGCCCGCCGCCACGTCGTCGTACACCGATACGTCGGCGCCGCGCGCCAACAGGAAATCGCAGGCCGCCGTCCCGCTCCTGGATAGGCCCGCCACCAAAAATTTTTGCGTTTTGAACTGCATGAAAACTTCCCTCCTCTCCTTGCGCCGCCCGCGGCAAAATGTACGCGCGTCCCCCGTCACGGGCAGGGCGCGCGGCTCTGTTCACAGCAAAAAATACACGCACAGCAGCCCCGCCGCCGCGGTGACGAACGAATAGGCAAAGGCGATCTTGCTCTCGGCAAAGCCGCATTGCTGAAAGTGGTGGTGCAGCGGCGCCATGCGGAAAAAGCGCCGCCCCGTCTTTTTATAGTATATGACCTGCACGATGACCGATATGCCCGAACAGACGAACATCACCCCGACGACGGCGACGTGCAGCAGGTTGCCGCTCAGCGCCGCCACCGCCGCCGCGTACCCGCCGAGGCCGAGGGAGCCCGTATCCCCCATGAACACGGACGCGCGGTAGGTATTGAACAGGAGGTACCCCGCCAGCGCGCCGCACAGCGCCAGGCACAGGCGGGACGCGGGCGAGCTCCCCTCCGCCAGCGCGATGAGGGCGGCGAAGGAGGCGAAGTACCAAAAGCCCGCGGAGGCCGCCAGCCCGTCCAGCCCGTCGGTGAGGTTGACGCAGTTGGACGCCGCCAAAAAGACAAAGGCGACGCAGGGCACCGTCCAGGCGCCGAGCCCGAAGGAAAGGTGCGTGAACGGAACGTTCACGCGGGTGATCCCCGCGGCATAACAATAGGCGCCCGCGATGAGCGCCAAGAGCACCTGGAAAGCGATCTTCTGGTAAGAGCGCAGACCGAGGTTGCGGCGGAAACGCAATTTGAGGAAGTCGTCCAAAAACCCGACGGCCGAGCCCGCCGTGCCGAGGGCGACGGCCACGGCGGTACGCTTGTCCCGCAACAGGCCGAAGGCGAGGGCGCACAGCGCCGCCGCGAGCAGGAAGGCGACGCCGCCCATCGTCGGCGTGCCGCCCTTGCCCGCGTGTTCGCGGACGTAGCCGAGGATGGGCTGGCCCGCCTTCATGCGGCGAAGGAGCGGGATGGCGGCGGCACAGAGTGCCGCCGAGAGCGCCGCCGACGCCAACAGGATGAGGATGCCGCCCTTCATCCGCCCCTTCCTTCGAGGATGGAGCGCACGGCGGAAATGTCGTTGTAGATGTGCTTCACTCCCATGATCTCCTGGTACGTTTCCCCTCCCTTGCCCGCGATGAGCAGCACGTCTCCCGCGCGCAGCGCGCCGACGGCGTATTCGATGGCGCTCTCGCGGTCGACGACGATCACGTAGCGGTCGGAGAGCGGCCGCAGCCCCGCCTCGATCTGCACGGCGATGTCGAAGGGGTCTTCGTAGCGCGGGTTGTCCGACGTGATCACCGAAAAATCGGCCAGCCGCGCCGCCACCGCGCCCATCATCGGGCGCTTTTCCGCGTCGCGGTTGCCGCCGCAGCCGAACACGCACAGCAGCCGCCCCTTGCAGTGCCGCCGCAGCGCCGTGAGAGATTTTTCCAGCCCGTCGGGAGTATGCGCAAAATCGACGAATATATCCGCGCCGCCGCAGCGGGCCACGTATTCCAGGCGGCCGCGCACCCGCTTCAACCCCGCCAGGCCCGCCGCGATGACGGGCAGCGGCACGCCGAGCATCCCCGCGCAGGCCGCGGCGGCCATCGAATTGTATACGTTGTGCAGCCCAGCCATGCGGATGCGGATGTCGTAGAGCTCGTCGAAGAGGTTGATGACGTACGAACACCCCTCGAAATTTTCGCGGATGTCCACGGCGAAGACATCGGCGGGGTTTTCCAGCCCGTAGCTGACGGCGCCCTCGCACATGCGGCCGATCTTGCGGCCCTCCGCGTCGTCGGAATTGACGACGACGATGCGGCAGCGGCCCGCGGCAAAGAGCTTTTCCTTGGCCGCGGCGTAATTTTCCATGGTCTTGAAAAAGTCGAGATGGTCGCGGCTGAGGTTGGTGAACACGCCCGCCTCGAAGGCGATGCCGTCCGTTTTGCCGAAGTACAGCGCGTGCGCCGAGACCTCCGTCACCACGTATTCGACGCCCGCTTCCGCCATGTCGGCGAGCACCTTGTACAAAAAGACGGGGTCGGGCGTGGTCAGCGCGGGGGCGATGGTGCGGCCGGCGTAGCGGATGCCGAGGGTGCCGATGATGCCGCAGGCCTTGCCCGCGGCCGTGAGCACGGAGGCGAGCATGTGCGCCGTGGTCGTTTTGCCGTTGGTGCCCGTGATGCCGACGATCTTCAACTTCCGCTCGGGATGGCCGTAGAAGGCGGCCGCGAGCTCGCCCGAGGCGCGCCGCCCGTCGGGCACGATCAGCTGCGGAACGGGCAGGGGCAGTTCGCGCTCGCACGCGATCGCCGCGGCGCCCGCCTCCACGGCCTCGGCGGCGAAGTCGTGGCCGTCGTGTTCGCCGCCCGCGAAGCAGACGAACAGGTCTCCGGGCAAGATGTGTTTGCTGTCGACGGAGATGCCCGCGATCTCCGCGTCGCGGGCGGCGCCCGCGCATTTGCAGGCGATCTGCCTGCCCAATTCGGATAGGTACAAACGTTCCTCCTTTATTCCGCGGGGATGCCTTTGGCGTCGATGATCCCCTGAAATACCTGTCTTGCGGCGGGGGCGGCCACCACGCTGCCGTAGTAGGCGCCCTGCGGTTCGTCGACGATGACCAGCGCGAGGTAGCGCGGGGCGTCGGCGGGGAAAAAGCCCAAAAAGGACGAGACGTACTTCCCCTGCGCGAGGGAGCCGTTCTCAAACTTCTGGGCGGTGCCTGTCTTGCCCGCCACGCGGTAGCCTTCGATGTAGGCGCGGCTGCCGCTGCCGCCGTCCACCACCTTTTCGAGCATGGAACGCAGCAGCGCCGAGGCCTCCTCGCTCACCGTCCTGTTTTTGAACACGGCGGGAAGCTGCGTGCTCTGCCCGTCCGCACAGATCTCCTTGACCAGCCGCGGGGCGTAGTAGTAACCCCCGTTCACGGCGGCGGCCGCCGCACAGGCCAGCTGCAACGCGGTGACGGCCACCGACTGCCCGAAGCCGACGCGCGCGAGGTCGCAGGCGCGCACGGCGCTCTCGGGGACGAGCATGCCCTGCGCCTCCCCCGCGAAGTCGAGGCCCGTCGTCTGCCCGAACCCGAAGCGCGCAAGGTAATCGTAGAAAGTCTCCGTGCCGAGGGCGAGGGCGATGTCGGTAAAGCAGGGATTGCAGCTGTTTTGCAGCGCCTCGGCCAGCGTCTGGCGGGAGTGCTTGCCGTTGGCGTGGTCGCTCCAACAGCGCACGGTGGTGCCGTCCACCGTGCGGGTGCGGCTGCTGTTGAAGATGTACTGCGGCGAAAAGGCGGCCGCGTTGCCGCGGAGGTATTCTTCGAGGTTCGCCGCCGCCGTCACGATCTTGAAGGTGGAGCCCGGTTCGTAGATGTCGGAGACGAGGCCGTTGCGCGAGAGCTCGTTGAGAAGCTGCGCGTCGTCGCGCGGGACGTCGTTCAAGTCATACGACGGGCTCGCGGCCATGGCCAGCACCGAAAAATCGGAAGGGTCGAGCACGATGCACTGCGCCGTCTTCGGGGAATACTGCGTGTACACCTGTTCCATGGCGGCCTCGGCCGCGGCCTGCACGGCGACGTCGACGGTCAGGCGGACGGTGAGCCCGTCCTGCGCGGGGGTGTACCGCGGCGCGCCGCCGATCTCGGCGCCGACGAGGTCGGAAGGCTGCGCGATCTCCCCGTCGCGGCCGCGCAGGTAGACGTCATAGTACTTTTCCAGCCCCGTCAGCCCCGCGTTGTCCGAAGAGGTGAACCCGATCACCCGCGAGAGCATGCTGCCGAAGGGGTAGACGCGCTCGTTGTCGCGCGCGTAATACACGCCCGCCAGGTCGAGCGCTTCCAGCCGCTCGGCCAGGACCTTATCCACCCGCCGCGCCACCGTCAGCTCGGAGACGCGCGTGCCCGACAGCCGCGAAAACAGTTCGGCCCCGTCCAGCGAAAACACGTCCGCCAGCGCCGCGGCCGTCCCCTCCTTGTCCGCCACGGCGTTGGGCCGCACGTACACGGTGTAGGCGGTGCGGTTGTCCGCCAGCACCACGCCGTTCGCGTCCTCGATGCGGCCGCGCGCGGCCGTCACGGGGATCTCGCGGGACCACTGCCCGACGGCGCGGGAACGGATGGCCTCCCCCCGCACCACCTGCACGTAGAAGTAGCGCGCGAAGATGAGCAAAAAAAGAAAGGCCGTCGCCGCGGCGACGGCGAATAGCCTCTTTCGTAAAACGGTGGCCGAACAGCCCTGACGGTCCTTGATCTTGCCCCTCCTTCCCCAAAAAAAGACCGCCCCCTGCGCGCATGCGCAACGGCCGGTCTTCTTTCGTGCTTTGTGTTGTATCGCGGGCGGCGCGTGTGCCCGCCTGTCTTTGCCGTGAACGGGCGGCCAGCCCGGACGGCGCTCAGCCGCGGACGGTCATGCCCAGTTCTTCGGCGGCGCGCTCGGCGATGGTCGCGGGATCGGTCAGGTAGTCGATCTCTTCCTGCAACTGCTGCGCCTGCGCCACAACGGAGGCGAGTTCCGCTTCGCGCGCGGCGATGGCGGTATCGGCACGGCGCAGCGCGCTCGTGTTGACGATGATGAGGGCGATGATCACGACCACGGCCACGGCGTAGACGATCATCAGCATCTTGCTGCGGGCGGACATCGCCGACCGCTTGGCGGGAGCGGCCGCCTCGCGGCGCTCTTCGCGGTACAGCCCGTCGCGGTACTGGATGGTCGTGCTCGTGGGCATGAGGTCTGCTTCCGCTTCGCCGTAGGCGGCTTCGGCCGCTTCCTGCACGGGCGCCTCATAAGCGGGGGCGGCGGGCGCTTCGTAAGCGGGGGCCGCGGACTGCGCGAACGAGGGAGACGCGAACGTCACCTGCGCGGCGGGTGCTTCGGCCGCGTAGCGCTCGGGATAGAGCGTGGCCTGGGCGCGGGCGGCGGGCGAAGCAAACGTTTCGGCCGCGGGCGCGTCCATAAAGTCTTCCGCGCGCTTGTTCTCGGGGTCGAGCAAGCGGCGGTAATTGGATGCGATGCGCGCGTTGAATTGAAGGGCACGCTGCTCTTCGTTCATCTGTTCTTCGGGCACTCCCCCCTGCATTTTGCCGTACGCTTTCAGCGCGGGGGCCTCTTCTCTCGTTCTCTCCAAAGTCGCGGTCGCCATCGTCCGTTCTCCTTATTTATATTCCGTGACCCGTTCCGCTATGCGCAGCTTCGCGCTGGACGAACGGTGGTTGTTTTTCCGTTCCTCTTCCCCCGCGGTGACGGGCCTGTGGGTAATGATCTCCAATTCTTTCGTCCTGCCGCACACGCACACGGGCAGGCGTTTGTCGCAGACGCAGCCGCTGGCCAGGTCGCGGAATACGTTTTTCACGATCCTGTCTTCCAGCGAATGAAAAGTGAGGACGCAGATGCGGCCGCCTTTGTTCAGCCGCAGCGCCATCCCCCGCACGGCCTCTTCCAGCCCGTCGAGTTCGCCGTTGACCTCGATGCGGATGGCCTGGAACACCTTGCGCGCGGGCGGGCCGCCGTAGCGGAACTTTGCGGGGATGGCCTCCGTGACGACGGACGCCAGCCGCCCCGTGCGCACGATGGGCTCTTTGGCCCGTTCGCGGACGATGCGCGCGGCGATGGGCCGCGCAAAGCGCTCTTCGCCGTAGTCGCGGAAGATCTGCGCCAATTTCTCCTCGCCGTAGCCGTTGACCACGTCCGCCGCCGTGAAGGGCGCGCTTTGGTCCATGCGCATGTCCAGCGGAGCGTCCTTGCCGTAGCTGAACCCGCGGGCGGGCTCGTCCAACTGGTAGCTGGATACGCCGAAGTCGAGCAGCACCCCGTCCAGCCCGCCGACGCCCTCTTCGTCGAGCACGGCGGCAAACTGTTTGTAATTGGCGTGGTGCAGGCGGTACCGCCCCGCAAAGGGGGCCAGCCTCTCCCCCGCCGCGCGCAGCGCCTCCTCGTCGAGGTCGGTGGCGATCAGGCGGCTGCGGGAAGTGCGCCGTAAGATCTCGTACGAATGTCCGCCGCCGCCGCAGGTGCCGTCGAAATAGGTGCCGCCGTCTTTCAGCGCCAGACCCTGCATGCACTCTTCCAACAGGACGGGCAGATGCGAAAAGATCATTCGTCTTTCTTTCCGTAAGAATTCAGCCTTGCAAAGAGGGCGGACAGGTCGGTCTTGGCGGTGCGGGCCTCGTAGGCCTCGGCCGATTCGATGCGGATGTGCGTCGCCGCGCCCATGATCACGATGTCGCGGTCGATGTTCGCGTACTTTTTCAGCATCTCGGGAAGCACGATCCTGCCCTGCGGGTCCTCGGAAACGTCGAACACGCACGAGGTGAAGGCGGCGATGTCACGCTGGGCGGCCTCGTCGAAGTAAGGGACCCGGCCGAACCCTTCGAGGATCTTGGCGTACTCTTCCTGCGGCAACACGCTCAGGCAGTTGCCGGGCGCGAGCGTCAGCTTGTAATCGCTGCCCAGGTCCTTCTTGAACTTCGCCGGGATGCGTATTCTGTTTTTGTCGTCCAGCCGGTAGGTGAACGTTCCGTTAAACGAATACATCGCCCCTATCCCCTTTTGTAAGGTAGTCCCATTATACCACCACTTTTGACCACTGTCAACCACTAAAAACCATTTTCTTAAAAAAATTTGCAAGTTTCGGGGCCGTTTTTGCGTTTACGAACATATGTTTGTACTGTTTTTCAGGTGAAAAAAGGCTTTTTCGTTCACGATTTTGCCCGAACCCGCGAAAATGACGTCCGTTTCGGCCCCATTTTGCGGTTTTTTTGAACATATGTTCAGTTCTTTGCCGATGTGGTCGGCCGTCCCTGCCAGGCCGTCGAACACGGGGCAGCCGTAGCGGCGGGCAATGACCTCCCCGACCAGCGCGTAGTGGGTGCAGCCGAGCACCACGGCGGCAAACGGGCCCGCGGGCAGCCCCTCCGCCGTGACGGAGGAAAGGTCAAAGAGGTGACTCTCCACCGCACCCGCCAGCCACGACGGGCAGAAACAGACGACGTCCGCCCCCGCCCCTTCCGCCGCGCGCAGCAGCCGTTGCAGGCGGGCGCTCGCCAGCGTGGCGCGCGTGGCCAGAAGCAGCACCCGCCCGCCCTTTGCCGACGCGGGGCGCAGGGCGGGCTCGATGCCGAACACAGGGAAGGGACTGCGGGCGCGCAGCGCGTCGATGCACACGGCGGTGACGGTGTTGCAGGCGAGCACGCACGCGCGCGGGCGGGTACGCGCGACGTCGTCAAATGCGCGCGAAGCGAGGCGGACGATCTCCCCTTCCGCGCGGCCGCCGTAGGGGGCGTTGGCGTTGTCCCCGTAATAGAGGTAGCGTTCGCACGGAAAGCGCCGCACGCATTCGGCCAGCAGGGCCAGGCCGCCCGCGCCGCTGTCGAAGAGGGCGATCCTGCCCTGCACGCCCGCCCCGGCGGTCTGCCCGTTCATGCCTTCCCCGCCCGTGCCCCTTCCGTTCATGCCCTCCCCCTTTCCGCGGCGTCCGCACGCGGGGCCGCCCCGCCGCGCGCGGCGGGAAAAATCGGCCAAAGAAATTTCATTTTTGCGCAAAAACAGTTTACAACTTCTTTTTTTTATGGTAGAATACCCTGGATATCAAATCGAAACTTACCTTGCAAGGAGAAGCATCGTGCCGAACATCAAATCCGCCAAGAAGCGCGTAACCGTCACCGAAAAGAAGAACACCCAGAACAAGATGATCAAATCCGCGGTCAAGACCGCGATCCGCAAATACAACGAGGCGTTGGCCGCGGGCAACGTCGAGGAAGCCGAAAAGATGCTGCCCTCCGTCGTTTCCGCCATCGATTCCGCCGCCTCCAAGGGCATCCTGCACAAGAACAACGCCGCGAACAAGAAGTCGGCGCTGGCCAAGCGCCTCAACGAGGCCAAGGCCCGCCCCGCGGCCGAGTAATTTTTTGCACGGCGCGAACGGCTGCCCGCACGGCGGCCGTTTTTTGCTGCCCTCGCCGCGCGGCACGCCGCAGGCGGGCGGCCCCCCGCCGCCCCACGAAGAACAAAGCGGGCGCCGCGAAAAGGCCTGCGGCCCCCCGCGGGCACACCCATTTATATATACGCGCAGCGAGACGATCTTGCGCGGCCGAAGGGCCGCGCTTTTTTCCGCGCGCCGCCCCCGCTTCCGGGGCGGCGCGCACGCTTTGCGGAAAGGCCGAAAAAATTTTTCACGATTTTTTCAAAAACGGCTTTCAAACGGTTGCTTTTTCGCGCGGATCGGATATAATATTCATGGTTTACGATTATTAAACTTTAAGTTTATTTTCCCTGCGACAAAACAGGCGCGGCGGGAACAAAAGGAGGGGGCATGCAGCTCGGCAGCAAAATACGCGAACTGCGCTTGCAGCACAACCTGACCCAGGAGGAACTGGCGGACCGCTGCGAGCTGACGAAGGGGTACATCTCGCAGCTGGAAAACGAGCTGACCAGCCCCTCCATCGCCACGCTGGAAGACATCCTTTCGGCGCTCGGGAGCAGTTTCAGCGAATTTTTCAAGGACGAAAAGAACGAAAAGATCGTGTTCACCGAGAGCGACTACATCGAAAAGGACGCCGAGGGGCTCATCCGCAACTGGCTGGTGCCCAACGCGCAGAAAAACCTGATGGAGCCGCTGACCCTCGAACTGGCGCCCGGCGCCTCGGCCGACGACTTCCCCCACGAGGGCGAGGAGTTCGGCTACGTGCTCGAAGGCACGGTGACGCTGCGCCGCGGCGGCAAGGCGTACACCTGCCGCAAGGGGGACAGCTTTTATTTCACTGCGGACAAGACGCACAGCGTCTCCAACGAGACAAAGGAGACCGCGCGCCTGTTGTGGATCTCCTCCCCGCCCAACTTCTGAGGCAGAGCCGCGGCCACGCGGGAACCATCAATAAACAGGACAGGAAAAGACCATGGCTGAACTGAAAAAAGAGGAAAAGATCATCGAACTTGTCGGCGTGACCAAGGTGTTCGACGAGACGACCGCCGCGGAAAACATCGACTTGTACGTGCGCAAGGGCGAATTCATCACCCTGCTCGGGCCTTCGGGCTGCGGCAAGACGACGACGCTGCGCATGATCGCGGGGTTCGACATCCCCACGTCGGGCAAGATCCTGCTCAACGGAAGGGACATCACCGACCTGCCGCCCAACAAGCGGCCCGTCAACACGGTGTTCCAGCGCTACGCGCTCTTCCCCCACTACAACATCTACGACAACGTCGCCTTCGGGCTCATGCTCAAAAAAGTGCCCGTCACCTACGTCAACAAACAGGGCGAAACGTACACCAAGATGCGCAAGCTCACCCGCAAGGAGATCGACGAAAAGGTGAAAAGCGCCCTCGCCGTCGTCGATCTGGAAGGGTTTGAAAAGCGCAGCGTTTCCACCCTTTCGGGCGGGCAGCAGCAGCGCGTGGCCATCGCCCGCGCCATCGTCAACGAGCCCGAGATCCTGCTTTTGGACGAGCCGCTCGGCGCGCTCGACCTGAAAATGCGCAAGGAGATGCAGATCGAGCTCAAAGAGATGCACAAAAAGCTGGGCATCACCTTCATCTACGTCACCCACGACCAGGAAGAGGCGCTGACCATGAGCGACACCATCGTGGTCATGAAGGACGGCTGCATCCAGCAGATCGGCACCCCCACCGACATCTACAACGAGCCCGCCAACGCCTTCGTGGCCGACTTCATCGGCGACAGCAACATCCTCAGCGGCACCATGGTGGGCGAAAAGCTGGTGCGCTTTTGCAACCACAATTTCCCCTGCGTGGACGACTTTGAAAAGAACGAAAAGGTGGACGTCGTCGTCCGCCCCGAGGACATCAGGATGGTGCCCGCGGACCGGGGCATGCTGCAAGGCAAGGTGGTGAGCGTGGTGTTCAAGGGCGTGCACTACGAGATCACCGCCATGGTCGGGCGGTCGGAGATGGTCATCCAGAGCACGCAGTCGGCGCAGACGGGCGCCGTCATCGGCATGGACATCGGCCCCGACGACATCCACATCATGAAAAAGGAGTTCACCGTCAACAAATACGACGGCTACATCACCAAAAAGAACACCGTGGCCTTCGGCGACGGCGAGTTCGCGTGCGACGTGACCACCCTCTATCCCGGTTCGCACCTCGACGAGGAGGGCTACCTCATCACCGCCGACGGGCAGCAGCTCGACCTGACCGACACCGACGTGACCGTGGAAGTGGACCTCAAAGACATCGAGATCTCCGACGACGCCGAGGAAGGCGGCGCGCGCGGGCACATCGTTTCCCTCATCTACAAGGGCGACCACTACCAGTACATCGTGCGCACCGAGGAAAACGAGGAGGACTTCGTGCTCGACACCGAGGACCTGTGGAACGAAAACGACTACGTCAGCGTCAAGATCCGCCCCGAATGCATCCGCATGAAGCTCAAACAGGAGGCGAAATAACATGACCCTCCGCTTTTCACGCAAGCAGCTGTGCATCCCCTACGCGCTGTTTTTGGCGCTGTTCGTGGTCATACCCATGCTGCTCATCCTCTTTTACGCCTTTACGGTGAGCACGCCCGACGGCATCCGCTTCTCCTTTTCCAACCTGGCGAACTTCTTCACGAGCGAGTCGAAGCTGTCTACCCTGCTCATGAGCTTTACCATCGCCATCATCTCCACGGCGGTGTGCCTGGTCATCGCCTACCCCGTGGCCTACATCCTCGCACGCAGCAAGCTGAAAAAGAAGCAGGTGCTCCTGATGATCTTCATCCTGCCGATGTGGATCAACTTCGTTCTCCGCATCACGGCGCTGCGCGAGCTGCTCAACGCCGTGGGGCTTTTGGAATCGCACAACTACCTCTGCACCATCATCGGCATGGTGTACGACTTTTTGCCCTTCATGATCCTGCCGCTGTACACCTCCCTCGAAAAGCTGGACAACAGCTACCTCGAAGCGGCGGCGGACCTGGGCGGGAACAAGTTTGCCGTGTTCACGAAGGTGACCTTCCCCCTCTCCATGCCCGGCGTCATTTCGGGCATCACCATGGTGTTCATGCCCTCGATGACCAACTACGTCATCTCCGACACGCTGAGCAACTTCAACATCACCATCCTGGGCAAACAGATCGACCAGTACTTCACCACCTACTACGACTGGCACATGGGCTCGATGATCTCCATCGTGCTGCTGGTCATCATCTTTTTGAGCATGCTGCTCACGGGCGGGTTCAAGGACGATAAAAACGAGGCGAGAGGTGCAAACTTATGGTAAAGAAGATCGTCTGGGCCGCCATTTGCGTGCTCGTGCTGCTGTTTATCTACGCACCCATCCTGCTGCTCGTCGTGTACAGCTTTACCGAGGCCACGGTCATCGGGCAATGGACGGGCTTTTCCTTCGGGCTGTACGCGGACCTGTTCCGCGACGGCGAGATCATGGGCATCCTCTTCAACACCGTCTGGCTGGCGGTGGTGGCGGCGGTGCTCTCCACCATCCTGGGCACCGCGGGCGCCATCGGCATCTTTTACAGCCGCCGCAAGGCGGCGAGGCCGCTGCAAGCCGTTTCGCAGGTACCCGTCATCAACGCCGAGATCGTCACCGCCATCTCGCTGGCGCTGCTGTTCTCCATGGTCATGCTCTACCGCACCTACCTTTCGCTCATCATCGGGCATATGGTGCTGTGCACGCCCTTCGTCGTGCTGTCGGTGATGCCCAAGCTCAAACAGATGGACCCCAACATGTACGAGGCCGCGCTGGACCTGGGCGCCAGCCCCCGCCAGGCGCTGTTCAAAGTGGTGGTGCCCCAGGCCTTTACGGGCATCCTTTCGGGCTTCATGCTCTCCGTCACCCTCTCGCTGGACGACTACATCGTGACGGCGTTCACCAAGCCCGAGACCTTCGACACCATCAGCACCTACGTCTACAACGCCGTGAAGAACGGCACCAACAGCTCCACGCCCGCGCTGCGCGCCCTGTCGGCGCTCATCTTCATCGTCATGATCGCGGCGGTGCTGCTTTTGAACCTGCGCGCCCGCAAACACGTGAAGGCGCGGAAGGAGGCCGTACGATGAAGCGCATCCTTTCGGCGGCACTGGCGCTGTGCATGCTCCTGCCCGCGGCCCTGCTCCTGGCGGGCTGCGCCAAGGAACAAGGGCGCGTGCTGCACGTTTACAACTGGGAAGAATACATCAGCGAAGAGGACGACGAGGAGGCGGGCTACATCGACATCATCGCCGCCTTTGAAGAGGAATACGGCGTCACCGTGGAGTATTCCACCTTCGGCACCAACGAGAACATGTACAACGAGTTGCAGATCAACCCCGGCGGCTACGACCTCGTGTGCCCCTCCGATTACATGATCATGAAGATGATCTCCGAGGACATGGTCGAGCCCTATTCGGAAGATTTCCTGCAAAACGGCACCTACACGCAGAGCGTATCCCCCTACATCGCCAAACTGTTCGCCGACAACGGCTGGACGCAGTACGCGGCCGCCTACATGTGGGGCACGATGGGCTACGTGTACAACCCCGATACCGTCGACGCGGAGGACCTCTCGTCCTGGGCGGGCATCTGGTACGAGCAGTACGCGGGCAAATCGACCATCAAGGACAGCGTCCGCGACTCCTATTTCCTCGGCGTGGCCTACGTCTACCGCGACGAGCTCACCGCCCTGGGCGAGCGGCACGAACGCGGGGAGATGGACGACGCCGCCTACAACGCCGCCATCACCGAGATCATGAACCGCACCGACGAGGAGACGCTGGACAAGGTGGCCGACGCGCTCATCGAGCTCAAAGGCTCGCTGTACGGCTTCGAGGTGGACAGCGGCAAGCAGGACATGATCACGGGCAAGATCGCCATCAACTTCTGTTGGAGCGGCGACGGCGTGTACGCCATGGACGAGGCCGAACCCGTCTACGACGACGAGGGCAACCTCGAAAGCGACGGCGTGTATCTCAACTACATCGTGCCCGAGGAATGCACCAACATCTGGTTCGACGGCTGGGTCATGCCCAAGGGCGCGGACACGGAGCTGGCGGAAGCGTTCGTCAACTTCCTCTCCCGTCCCGAACACGCCGTGGCCAACATGAACTACATCGGCTATTCGAGCGCCATCGCGGGCGACGCCGTGTTCGACGAGATGGTGGACTGGTACGCCGAGGGCGAGGAGGGCGACACCGACGAAAACGGCGACCCGCTCGTCCCCTACGACATCAATTACTTCTTCGAGGGCTCGGGCGGATACGAGGACTACTCCATCTGGGTCAGCGAGGAGAGCCTGCACCGCCAGATCTCCGCGCAGTACCCCACCGAGGACGTCATCCTGCGCAGCGCCGTCATGCAGAACTTCGACAACGACACCAACGCCGCCGTCAACGACATGTGGGAACAGGTCAAAAGCCAGCCCGTGCCCGTCGGCGCGTACATCGCCATCGCCGTCGTCGCGGCGGCCGTCGCCGCCATGCTGGTGACCTACTTCTACCGCGGCAAGCGCAGCGAGCCCAAACCCAAAAAGGGCTACCGCCGCGCCTGATACACAAAGACCGTGCTCCCGCCGCAAGGCGGGAGCATCGCCGCAAAATCGGGCCGCAACGCGCGCAGAGCCGCACCAAAGAGCGGAGCCGTGCCGCGGCAAAAGACCGCGCAAAGCGGCAAGGCATTTTTCGGGGACAGACATGAAAGAACTCATCGTCATCGGGCAAGGGCCTGCGGGCATCTCGGCCGCGCTGTACGCCGTGCGCGGCGGCGCGCCCGTCACCGTCGTCGCCAAGGACGGCGGCGCACTGGAACGGGCGGGACTCATCCAGAACTATTACGGCTTCGACGGCGGCGTGCAGGCCAAGGACCTCATCGCCGCGGGCGTGCGGCAGGCGAAGGCGCTGGGCGTGCGGTTCGTGCAGGCCGAGGTGTACGGCATAGCCTTCGGCGAGGGCGGCTACGACGCGGAAACGTCTGCGGGCGCCCTGCACGGCGGCGCGCTGGTGCTGGCCGTGGGCACGGCGCGCAACGTGCCGAAGATCGAAAACATCCAAAAGTTTGAAGGCGCGGGCGTGAGCTACTGCGCCGTGTGCGACGCCTTCTTTTTCCGCGGGAAAAAGGTGGGCGTGATCGGCAGCGGCGCCTACGCGGCCGCCGAGTACGCCCACCTCAAAGGCGTGACCGAAAACGTGACCGTGCTTTCCGACGGGCAGCCGCCCGCCTTTGCAGGCATCCCCTGCGACGCGCGCAAGATCGCCGCGCTCGAAGGCGGAAACTCTCTCGAAGGGGTCGTGTTTGCCGACGGCACAAAGGAGCACTACGACGGGCTGTTCGTCGCCTGCGGTTCGGCGGGAGCCTTTGAACTTGCCAAAAAGCTCGGGCTGCAAACGGACGGCGGCAAGATCGTCACCGACGAAAAGCGCGCCACCGATGCGCCCGGCGTGTTTGCCGCGGGGGACTGCGTCGCGGGCATGCAGCAGATCGCCAAAGCCGTCTGCGACGGCATGATCGCGGGCACCGAGGCGCTCCGCTACCTCAAAGCGCTCGGCTGAACGCCTTACCCAAAAATCGACGCGCAAAAGGCGCCGCGGCCAAACCGGCCGCGGCGCCTTTCTATTCACTTCTCAGCGGCACAAACCGCTGTTTCTGGCAAATTATGCCACGCATAGTACTTTGCAAACCTCAAATTTTCAAATTTCGGTGACGATCTTTTGCGCCCGAGCGATGTCCTCGTCCTCCGCTTCGCGCACGTTTGCATACGGAAAGGGCAGCGAAAGCTCCTCGTATTTTTGCAGGCACAGTTTGCGGAAGGGCAAAAAGCGGACGGTTTCCGCGGGGAAATAGCGGCGGACAAGCGCCGCGAGGGCGCGCAGCTTTTGCTCCCCGTCGTTGATCCCGGGCACGAGCACGCAGGTCACGCGCGGCGTTTTCCCCTGCCGCACGCAGGCCGCAAAAAAGCGGTCGTAGGCGGACAGGTCGTCTCCCGTCTGGTTTTTCACGTCACAGACGATGTCGGCACGAGCGATGAGCTCCTCGTCGCAGATGTGGCCGTTTGTCTCGATGCACACATGCACGCCCGCGGCGGCGAGGCGGCTGCACAACGCGAGCGCGAAGTCCCGTTGCAAAAAGGGCTCCCCGCCCGAAAGGGTGACGCCGCCGCGGCGGAAATAGGGCTTGTAGCGCATGAGCCGCGCAAACAGCTCGTCTACGCCCGTCTCCGCGCCGCGCTTGTACAGCGTTTCGGGGTTGTGGCAAAAGGGGCAGCGCAGGTTGCAGCCGCTGAAAAAGACGACGCAGCGCAGCCCCGGGCCGTCCACGCCCGAACCGCAGTACACCGAATCGATATAGCCCGCCACGGGCACTTTTCCCGAACCGCACATCGCTGTCCCCTCCCGCAACGCGCGGCGCGCGCCTTTTCGGCGCGCGCCGCGCTGCCATCTTTTTTATACGCGCGCGTGGTAGGTGCGTTTGAGCACTTCGAGCTGGTGCGCGCGGGAAAGTTTGTGGAAGTTCACGGCGTAGCCCGAAACGCGGATGGTCACGTTCGGGTACAGCTCGGGGTGCTCCATCGCCGCCACCAGCTTGGCGCGGTCAAATACGTTGACGTTGAGGTGGTGCGCGCCCTGCCCGAAGTAGCCGTCCAGCATGTCTGCGAGGTTTTCGGCCCGCTCGGCGTCGTTTTCACCCAGGGCGGAGGGCACGATGGAGAAGGTGTTGGAGATGCCGTCGCGGCAGCATTCATAGGGGATCTTGGCCACCGAATTGAGGGAGGCCAAAGCGCCGCTCGCGTCGCGCTCGTGCATGGGGTTGGCGCCGGGGGCGAAGGGCTCGCCCGCCGCCCTGCCGTCGGGCGTGGCGCCCGTCTTTTTGCCGTAGACGACGTTGGAGGTGATGGTCAAAACCGAGAGGGTGTGCTTGGCGCCGCGGTAGGCGGGCGTCTTTTTCAGCTCGTCGCAAAATTCCCGCACCAGGTCCTGCGCGATGGCGTCGACGCGGTCGTCGTCGTTGCCGTATTTGGGGAAGTCTCCCTCGATCTTGAAATCGCAGATGATCCCCTCCTCGTTGTACACGGGCGTGACGCTCGCGTACTTGATGGCCGAGAGCGAATCGACGGCCACCGAAAGGCCCGCCACGCCGCAGGCGAGGAAGCGCTCGACCTCGGTATCGTGCAGCGCCATCTGGATCTTTTCGTAGGCGTATTTATCGTGCATGCAGTGGATGACGTTGAGCGTGTTCACGTACAGTTTGCACAGCCAGGCCATGTACTTGTGGTAGGCCGCGCGCACGGCGTCGTAGCCGAGCTTGCCGTGAAAGCTCTCCCCTTGCGGCCCGAGCTGTTTGCCGCTCTTTTCGTCCCTGCCGCCGTTGAGGGCGAGCAGCAGGAGCTTGGCGAGGTTGCAGCGCGCGCCGAAAAACTGCATCTGTTTGCCGATCTTCATGGCGGAAACGCAGCAGGCGATGCCGTAATCGTCGCCGAACACGGGGCGCATGAGATCGTCGTTCTCGTACTGGATGGAATCGGTGTCGACGGAGACCTTGGCGCAGAAGGTCTTGAACGCCTCGGGCAGGCGCGAGGACCAGAGCACGGTGAGGTTGGGCTCGGGCGCGGCGCCGAGGTTGTACAGCGTGTTGAGGATGCGGTACGACGTCTTGGTGACGAGGGTGCGCCCGTCCTGCCCCATGCCGCCGACGCTCTCCGTCGTCCACGTGGGGTCGCCGCCGAACAGGTCGTTGTATTCGGGGGTGCGCAGCTGGCGGGTGATGCGCAGTTTGATGACGAAATCGTCGATCAGCTCCTGCGCCTCCTCCTCGGTCAGGAGGCCGTCCGCGATGTCGCGTTCCAGATAGATGTCGAAAAAGGTGGAGACGCGCCCGAGGCTCATGGCGGCGCCGTTCTGCTCCTTGATGGCGGCAAGGTAGGCAAAATACGTCCACTGGATGGCCTCTTTGGCGTTTTTGGCGGGCGCGGAGATGTCGATGCCGTACAGCAGCGCCATGTCTTTGAGCTTTTGCAGGAAATCGATCTGCTTGTACAGCTCTTCGAGGGTGCGGATGTTGGCCTCGCTCATGTCCCGCTCGCCGTAGGCGCGCTTGTCCTTCTTCTTCTCTTCGATGAGTTTGTCCACGCCGTACAGCGCCACGCGGCGGTAGTCGCCGATGATGCGGCCGCGGCCGTAGGCGTCGGGCAGGCCCGTCAAAAGCCCGGCATGGCGCACCGCTTTCATCTCGTCGGTGTAGACGTGGAAAACGGCGTCGTTGTGGGTGGTCTTGTAGCTGAACTCCGTCTCCACGAGCTCGGAGAGCTTGTAGCCGTAGGCCTCGCAGGCCTGGCGGGCCATGCGGATGCCGCCGAAGGGGTTGACGCCGCGCTTCAAGGGCGCGTCCGTCTGCAAGCCCACGATGATCTCATTTTCGCGGTCGATGTAGCCCGCGGGATAGGTCAGGAGGGACGAGACGTGCTCGGTATCGACGTCGAGCACGCCGCCCTTGTCGCTCTCGGCCTTCAACAGCGCGTTGACCTTGGCCATGAGCGCGGCCGTGCGGGGCGTGGGGCCGCACAAAAACCCGGGACCGCCCTCGTACGGGGTGTAGTTGGCCTGGATGAACGCGCGCACGTCGACGCGCGTTTCGTACTCGCCTTGGCGAAATTTCCGTTCCATGGAAAGACCCTCCTTTCTCTGCAATAAAAAAAACCGGGCAGCTTGATAAAAAACTGCCCAGGTGGTCGGCTCATACGCTTTCCGCTCCCCCGCAGTTTTGCCTGCAATCCCACCAGTTGCGAAAAGTCGGTGATAGCAACACAAGATATTGTGCTTTCAACGATCGATTGAATGCAAATATAGTATAGCGAAGTCACCCTCCTTTGTCAACCGATTGAAACAAAGTTTTCGCAAAAAGTATCAAACAGACGCAGGCACAACCCTTCGATCGCGCATTTTTACACCCCGTTCATGATTTTGAAAAGATTGCTTGAAAATACACGAAAAATCTGTTATACTATAAGTATATTTTTTGAAGGTGTGCCGCATGAAAACGTTGTTAAACGATATTTCCGTAGAAAAATCAAACGGCCGCTTTTATACCCCTGCATTCATCGTCAACAACATCCTCGACATGGCAGGATATTACGGGATGAATGTTTTGAAAAAACACGCCATCGACAACAGTTGCGGCGACGGCGCTTTTCTCGTTGAGATGGTTCGCAGGTATTGCTCCGCAGCTCAAAGCGCGCAAATCCCACAGGAAGAGATCAGAACGCAGCTCGGCCACTTCATCCACGGCATCGAGATCGACCGCGAAGAATACACCAAGTGCAAAACAAACGCCGCGCGTGCCGCTGCGGCTTTCGGCATAGAGGACGTTTTGTGGGACATCCGCTGCGGCGATGCTTTGGAAGAACACTGTTACGACGGTAAAATGCACTTTGTATTGGGCAACCCTCCTTATATCCGCATACACAACGTCGGCAAAGCCATCGGCAAGGTCAAAAACTTCTCCTTCGCACAAAACGGCATGACCGATCTTTACCTCGTCTTTTATGAGATCGGCCTGAAAATGCTCAACAAAGACGGCGTATTGGGATACATTACGCCGAGCTCTTTTTTCAACAGCGTTGCGGGCGAACGCTTGCGCAGCACGCTGATCCGCGAAAACCTGACGGAAAAAATTATCGACCTGCGGCATTTTCAACCGTTTCCCGCCACGACGTATACGACCATCGTCATTTTGAAACGCAGGAAAATAAATCCATCCGTTTCCTATTACCGCTTCGACGAAAAAAATATGATCCCCTATTTCGTCGACGAGCTGGCCGTCAAAGATTTTTATATCGGCGGAAACTTTTACTTCGCACCGAGGAAGGAACTGTACTTATTGCGAAACATCCTGAACAATCCTTCGTCCTGCGGATTGTCTGTCAAAAACGGATTTGCGACACTCTGCGACTCGGTCTTCATCGGCGATTTCACCTTTAACTCCAAATTCCTTTTACCCGTAGTCAAGGCTTCCACCGGGCAAAAAAAGCGAATTTTCTATCCATACGATCAAAATGCTCGCCTTATCGCGGAAAACGAGCTGCAAAAAGACGAAACTCTCTACCGCTATTTACTGCGGAACAAAGAACTTTTGCTGACGCGAAGCAGCGAACGATCCGCAAACTCGGCGTGGTACTCTTTCGGGCGAAGCCAAGCTATACGCGATACATACAAATACAAAATAGGGATCAATACATTGCTCCGCACCGCCGACGATATCAAACTCAACCCTGCCCCCGCCGGATGCGGCGTATACTCAGGTCTGTATATCACAGGCGATTCTCTGTCCATGAGCACTCTTGAAAGAGCTCTCCGCAGCGACGATTTCAACGCATACATTTCGCTACTCGGAAAATACAAAAGCGGAGGGTATTATACTTTTTCCTCCAAGGACTTGACAGCCTTTTTGAATTATAAACTCGGGAATGAAGGAGGCTCCTTGTCATGACGATAAACGAGAGATTTTTGGAATATGTCCGCGAGGCATTCCGCGCTTACCTGCAAAGCGGAACCTCCCGTAGCCCCAAAAAGCTGACGCCCCTCCATTCAGCCATCGCCGCCGACCTGGAAGCTCTTTATGGTCCCGATTTTACCGTCAAATCCATCGGGCACGGAGACGGGAAAGAAGCAAAGATCTGCGGCCGCTACCATCAAAAAGCCGTCGACATCACCATCCTGAAAGGCGAAAAGCCCGTTGCCGGCTATGCGGTCAAGTTTGTCGTTCGCAACTACAAACAAAACAGCGTCAACTATTTTGAAAACATGCTCGGCGAAACAGCGAATATCCGTTCAACAGCCGTCCCATATTTTCAGCTCTTCATTATTTTTGACCGGATCCCCCACTACGATAACCACGGATTTTTGCAAAAGTACGAAAAAATCTCGCCACACAATCTGGAAAAGTATCTGGCCCTGTCCAAGGACGATCCGTCCATATATTATCATACCCCGGACAAGACCCTCGTCGCCATCCTTCACCTGAACGAACCCGAAACCGGATACTTTGCAACAAACGGCAAAGAATATTCCCAAAATTATCTCTCCGTCATCGACGATCGCGGTTTATTGGGATATACCCAACGGACAGGTGATCCGTTCGATGAAAGCGTGATCTATAACGACTACGAAGATTTCATTCAACGTACTTATTACATCGTGATGGGGAAGTTGAAAAAATGAAAATATAATACTTGCAAAACCAAAAGCGCCGAAAAATTCGGCGCTTTTGCTAACTTTACAAAATTGATGACCGCGGGCGGATATCAAAACATGCGGCGCAGGAACGCATCCACCGCGGCGGCGATGCGGCGGTGCCCCGCATCGTTCGGATGCAGGCCGTCGGGCGCGAACCGTTCGCGCTGCGCCGCGATGTCGGGCACGATCCCGAGCGTTGCCCACAGATCGAGCACGGGGAAGGAGAACCGCTCCGCCGCCGCACGGATGGCCTTCACGTGGTCGTAGAGGGTGAACATGCCGTCCGGCCTTTGCCGCGGCTCGTTTTCATCCTGCCGGTGCATGGGCGTGACGAACACGATGCGCGCGTCCGGGTATTTTTCGATGAGTTCGCGGCCGAGGCAGCAAAGCGAACCGCAGAAGGTATCCTTCGTTTCGTCTTCGCCGCTCCCGAACGGCGCGTTGCCGTGGCCGTAATCGTTCGTTCCGCCGAACACAAAGACGATGTCCAGCCCCTCTTCCATGATCTTCAAGCGGGAGCCGAACGGATTGCGGTCGTTGTACTGGGGCGAGGGCGTGTTCTGCACGTACGCGATGCGCGTGGCGCCGATGCCGTAGTTGTATACGCCGCACTCGGGATGCGCCCCGGCAAACACCGATACGAAGCAGGACTGCGGGCTGCTCGCCCCCACGCCTTCGGTGATGCTGTCGCCCAAAAAACCGATCTTTTTCCCTGAAAGGTCCATCGCCGCTCCCTTACAAAAGCCGTTTGCGCTGCTCCGCTTCGGGGAGCGGGCAAAGGTACTTCGGCGCGACGTCGAAGGCGGTGACGGCGCCCGTCTTCCCCTCGGCGTGCATGCGGTGCACCGCGCGCGCGAAGGCGACGAGGACGCCCGACGTGAACTCGGGGTTGCTTTCCAGTTTCAGCGAAAACTCCATCAGGAATTTGTTGCCCGAAGCCGACGTGCCCGAACGCAGCACCATGCCGCCGTGCGGGATGCCGCCGTGGTCACGCAGCAGCTCCTCCTCGGAGATGAAATGCACCGTCGTGTCGTAATCGGCAAAGTAGTTGGGCATTTCCTTGATCTCTCTTTCGATGCGCGCGAGGTCCGCGCCCTCTTCGGCGACGACGTAGCACTCGCGGGTGTGCATCTCGCGGGCGGTGAACCGCGGGGCTTCGCCGCGGCGCACGCGCTCCAAGGCGCTCTCCACGGGCACGGTGTACTGGCGGGCGTCCTTCACGCCCTCGATGCGGCGGATGGCGTCGCTGTGGCCCTGGCTCACTCCCCTTCCCCAAAAGGTGTAGGAGGCGCCTTCGGGCAGCACCGAACCGAAGTAGATGCGCGCCAGCGAGAACAGGCCGGGGTCCCAGCCGATGCTCATGGCGCCGAGGCGGCCCGCCGCCTTCGCGGCGGCGTCGAGCGCGGCAAAGTATTCGGGCACGCGCGCGTGGGTATCGAAGCTGTCCACCGTGTTAAAAAGCCGCACGATCTCCTTGGACTGCGCGGGCAGGTCGGTGGCGCTGCCGCCGCAGAGGATCATCACGTCGATCTTGCCGACGTAATCGTTCATGGCCGAAAAGGGCTCCACCTTGACGGGGAGCACCGTTTTGACGGCGGAGGGGTCGCGGCGGGTGAACACGGCGACGACTTCCATGTCCCCGTTCTGCGAGGCGGCGTACTGCACGCCGCGGCCGAGGTTGCCGTAGCCCGCGATGCCGAGACGGATCTTGTTCATAGATATTGACTCCGTATAAAAAATTTTTTTCAGATGGTTTGGGAGGCGAGCACCTTCCCTTCGAGGTCTTTGAGGGTGAGCGTGCCGTCCTCGACGACGATGTAGCTGCGCGGGGTGCCGTTTTTGGGCAGCGAGACCGAGCCGCAGTTGGCCACCAGCACGCCGCCGCGGCGCTCGATGAACCCCGTGTGGTAGTGCCCGTAAATAAAGGCGTCCCCGCAGTTTTTGGGCAGCGCGTCGATGTGGAATTTGTCCCCGTGCTGCATGAAGATCTTTTTGCCGCCGAGAACGAGCACCGCCTCCCCCACGAACTCGAAGGAGGAGATGAGGGTGTCTACGTCGCTGTCGCAGTTGCCTTTCAGGACGGTCATGCGCGGGGCGAGGCGGTTGAGGATCTCGGCCACGCCGAGGGGGCGGTACCCCTCGGGCAGCGGGTTGCGCGGGCCGTGGTTGTAGATGTCCCCGAGCAAAAACAGATGGTCCGCCCCTTCGGCTTCAAAGATCTCCGCCACTTTGGCGGCGTACACTTCGGACCCGTGCACGTCGGACGCGATCATGAATTTCATAAAAAACCTCCGAAAACGCGGCGGCATCCGCCGCCGCGCCAAAGGCCCCCGCGCCGCAGCGCGGGAGCGTCGCTCCTTCTGCTACTCCCGCAGCGCGGGCGTCACTTCACGAAAAATTTGTAGGCCGTGGTGAAGTGGTAGATCTTGTTCTTGTCGTACACGGCGTCGCCGAGGGCGGCGTAGGACGGGCAGTTCACGCCGTTGGGGATGAACTGCGTTTCCAGGCAGAAACCGTAATTGCGGTTGTAGTAGCCCGATTTCCCGTTCTGGCGCAGGCCGTTGCCCGTGTACAGCTGCACGGCGGGCTTGTCGGTGTACACTTCCATGGCGATGCCCGTGCGCTCGCTCTCGGCCTCGGCCACCTTGGCATAGGCGCCCGCGGGCTTGTTGAACACATAGCACACGTCGTAACCGTTCTGGTTGCGGATATCGGGGTCGTCGGTGTCGCCGATGCGCTCGCCGATGCGGCGGGGCCGCGTGAAGTCGAAAGGAGTGCCCTCGACATTGCGGAATTCGCCGTGCGGGATGAGCGCCTCGTCCGTCGGCGTGATGCGGTCGGCGTCGATCCAAAGGAGGGTGTCGAGCACGTTGCCGCTGCCCTCGCCGTCGAGGTTGAAGTAGGCGTGGTTGGTCATGTTGATGGCCGTGCGCTTGTCGGACATGGCCAGATAATCGATCTTCAACTCGCCGCCGCGGAAGGTGTAGCGGACCTGCACGTTCAGGTTGCCGGGATAGTTTTCCTCGCCGTCGGGGCTGATGATGCTCAGTTCCAGCGTGTTGGCGTCGATGAATACGTAGTTCCAGATCTTTTTGTCGAAGCCCGCCTTGCCGCCGTGCAGGTGGTTGCCGCGGTCGTTGCAATAGAGCTGATGCTCCTGCCCGTCGATGACCAGCTTGCCCTTTTCGATGCGGTTGCCGAAGCGGCCGATGAGCGCGCCGAGGTACCCGCCGTTGTTTTCGTAACCCGCCACGTCGTTGTAGCCGAGCACCACGTCGACGGGCTTGCCCTCCTTGTCGGCGATCTTCAAGGACTGGATGATGCCGCCGCGGCTGAGGATCACGGCCTCGTTGGCGCCGTCTTTGAGCGTGAACGCCATCACATCCTTTCCGTCCATCGTTTTACCGAATACGCGCGTTTGGATCATTGCAAATTCCCTCCCCTGTTTTTTGGTTTATGAAACGGCGCGAGCCGCTTGGTCCGTCTGCCCGCCCTTACAGCGCGGCGGGGTCGATGCGCACGGTGCCGTACAGGCGCACGGGCGCGGTAAACACGTTTTCTTCGCCGAACACCTTGCCCATCTGCGCGGCGTAGGAGGCCGCCTCGTTCTCGTTGAGGTAGGCAAGGACGGTGCCCGCGAAGCCGCCGCCGTGTACGCGCACGGCGCCGTCGCGGATGATCCGCTCGGACATGTGCAGCGCCAGCGTCACGGGCTGTTCGCTGCTGCCCGGGACGTAGCAGTTTTGCAGGCAGTTCAGGCTGCTGACGCCCGACGCCCCGACGGCGGCCAGGAAGGCGGGCACGTCGCCCGTCTTCAAGGCGCGCGCCGCCGCGTCGACGCGCTCGTTCTCTTCAAAGAAATGGAAGGCGCGCAGGATGGCGCGTTCGGAGATCCCCGCCGCGCGCATGGAGGCGACGGCGCCGAAAAAGACGTCGTACGGAACTTCGCGCAGCACCTCTTTGCCGAAGAAAGCGGCCACCTGCCGCATCTCCGTTTTGATGGCCGCGTAGTGCTCGGTCAGGGCCGCGTGCGAGCCGCCCGTGTTCGTGATGACGAGGGTGTACCCCGCGGGCGGGGCCAGGTTCTCGATGACGGGCGAGGCGGGGTCGCAGAAGTCGACTTCGTTGATGCCGCCGAGGGCGATGCCCGTCTGGTCCAAAAGGCCACAGGGCTTGCCGAAGTAGACGTTTTCGGCAAACTGCGAAACGATGGCCTTGTCCACCTTGCCGAGCTTGCCGCCGAGGTACAGGTCGTTGAAGATCTCGCACACCAGCACCTCGAAGGCGGCCGAGGACGAGACCCCCGCCCCGCGGAAGATGGTGCTCTCGGTCACGGCGTCGAAGCCGCCGAGCGTATAGCCGCGGTCGCAAAGCGCCTTGGCGACGCCGCGCGCCAGCGCCACGCTCTTGCCGTATTCGGCGGGAACGACGTTCAGCTGCGTGAGCGAAAACCGCACGGGCGGGAAGCCCTCCGAGCGGATGCACACGGTGTCGTCCTCCCGCTTTTTCACGGCGGCGAGGATATCGCAGCCGATGGCCGCGACGATCACCTTGCCGTGGTTGTGGTCGGTGTGGTTGCCGACGATCTCCGCCCGCCCCGACGAGGAATACCACCGCTGCGGCGCGCAGCCGAACTCTTTTGCAAACAACGCGGACAGCGCGTCCGCCCTCTTGCGGAAGGCGCGGCTGTCCGCCCCCTCCCCGTACAGATCTTGTAAACGCATCGTTCAAAGCCCCGTAAATTTTGTGCGAACCGCCTCCCCCGCAAAAGAGGGAGAACGTTTCGTTCTCCCTCCATTATACCATGAAAGATGCCGCTTGTAAACGATTTTGCCTTTATTTGTTCTGCGGAATATCGGGGAAAGAGGCAAAGCCCTTGGCGAGGTCCTCGTCGGTGGGGATGTAATCGGTCATGGCGCCGTCGTTGTAGGCCTTGTAGGCGGTCATGTCGAAGTAGCCCGTGCCCGTGAGGCCGAAGAGGATGGTCTTTTTCTCGCCCGTCTCCTTGCATTTGAGGGCCTCGTCGATGGCGACGCGGATGGCATGGCTGGACTCGGGCGCGGGCAGGATGCCCTCGATGCGCGCGAACTGCTCGGCCGCTTCAAACACCTTGGTCTGCTCCACGGCCACGGCGCGCATGTAGCCGTCGTGGTAGAGGGCCGAGAGGATGGGGCTCATGCCGTGGTAGCGCAGCCCGCCCGCGTGGTTGGGCGAGGGCATGAAGCCGCTGCCGAGGGTGTACATGCGTGCCAGCGGGGTGATCTTCGCGCTGTCGCAATAGTCGTAGACGTAGCGGCCGCGGGTGAGCGAAGGGCAGCTGGCGGGTTCGACGCCGACAAATTCGATGTCGTTTTTGCCCGCGATCTTATCCCCCATGAAGGGCGCGATGAGCCCGCCGAAGTTGGAGCCGCCGCCGCAGCAGCCGATGATCATGTCGGGCTGCACGCCGTACTTTTCCAGCGCGGCCTTGCTTTCCAGGCCGATGACCGACTGGTGCAGGACGACGTGGTCGAGCACGCTGCCCAGCACGTAGCGGCAGGAATCGGACGTGACGGCGCGCTCCACCGCCTCGCTGATGGCGCAGCCGAGCGAACCGCCCGTGCCCGGGAATTCGCGCAGGATCTTGCGGCCCGCCTCCGTCGTGTCCGAAGGCGAAGGCACCACCTTGGCGCCGTAGGTGCGCATCACCTCGCGGCGGAAGGGCTTCTGCTCGGCAGAAACTTTGACCATGTACACGGTCAGGTCCAGGCCGAAGTAGGACGAGGCCATCGAAAGCGCCGTGCCCCACTGCCCCGCGCCCGTCTCGGTGGTGATGGACTTCAAGCCCTGTTTTTTGGCGTAGTAGGCCTGCGCCACCGCCGAATTGAGCTTGTGCGAGCCCGAGGTATTGTTCCCTTCAAACTTATAATAGATGGCGGCGGGGGTGCCGAGCGCCTTTTCCAGGCAGTAGGCGCGCACCAGCGGCGACGGACGGTACATCTTATAAAAGGAGCGGATCTCTTCGGGGATGTCGATGTACAGGTCGGTGTAGTTGAGCTCCTGGGCGATGCAGTCGTCGCAGAACACGGGCCGCAGGTCCTCCGCCGTGCAGGGTTTCAGCGTGGCGGGGTTGAGGAAGGGGTCGTGCTTGTGCTTCATGGCCGCGTTGAGATTATACCACTGCTTGGGGATCTCGTCTTCGGAAAGGTAGATCTTGTACGGGATCGGTTTGTTTGCCATTGCAGTTTCCTCCATACTAAAAATTTTTGGCATAAAAAAACACGGGCATATCGCCTTTGGGACGAATGACCGTGTTGCCACCCAAATTCACGGCATGAACTGCCGCCTCGTTGCAGGTACCGACATACCCTCTTCCTGTAACGTGAAAGCCACGTCGGAAACTACTCGGTCGCCCTTTCGCCCCCGCCCTCGGTAATCCATTCGCTTGCATCGGGCTGCCTCCATCCCACCGCCGGAAGCTCTCTGTAAGACCCGTAACAGCAAGTTACTACTTTACCTCATCGGTTTTCTCTATCATAGCACAGCAAAATGCGTTTGTCAAACGCTTGAACGCAAGTTTTTTACGGTTTTTTGTGAAAAATTTTCCGCCCCGTGCGCAAACTAACCTTGCCCGCGCGGGGCGCTTGCGTGCACGGGCGGCGGAGGGCGAGGCCATGAACGGGACAAATCGATTTGGGCGGGCGGCGGCCACCCTCGCGCTGCTGCTCTTGCTCTTTCCTGCCGCGGCGGTGCGGACGGAAGCGCCCGCCGAGGGCGCGGAAAGAGGATCCGCACACACCGCGGCGGAATTTGCGGGCGGAAAAGAGATCTCGGCCGCGGCGGGCTGTGCGGGCGAGGAAAGCCTTGCGGCCGCGGCGGACGGGGAAGGGGGCGCGACGGTGTTTCTGACCTTCGACGACGGGCCCACCGACTCGACGACGCCGCGCGTTTTGGACATTTTGCGGCAAAAGCGCGTTCATGCCACCTTTTTCGTCATCGGCAGGCAGATCCGCGGGCGGGAGGACATCCTGCGGCGTACGGCCGCCGAGGGGCACACCGTCGGCATCCACAGCCACACGCACGTCTACCGCGAGATCTACGCCTCCCCCGCCGCACTGCTCGCCGACATCGGGCGCTGCCGCGCCGCCATCCGCGCCGTGCTGCCGCATTTTGCGGGCAGGCTGTACCGCTTCCCCGGCGGGGCGTACGGGCTGGACGGGGCGCTCGTTGCCGCCGTGAAGGAGGCGGGCTACCTCCCCTGCGGCTGGAACGCCTCGGCGGGAGACGCCGAGCCGCCGCCCAAGAGCGCGGACGAGCTGCTGCAAAACGCCCTCGCCACCGCCGCGGGCAAGGAGCGCGCCGTGCTGCTCCTGCACGACGGCGTGCACTACGAACAGACGGTGCGCTGCCTGCCCGCCCTCATCGACGAATTCCGCGCCCGCGGGTACCGCTTCGGCGTCCTGCAAGAGCCGTGAACGCGCCCGCGCGGGCAAACACACAGGGAGCAAGGGGCAAAAAAAGAACGGAAAAAAGCGGCGCCCGAACGGGCGCCGCCGTGCGCACTGCGGGCGCGTGACAACTTGTCCTTGTTTTGCCGCGCTTATTTGAAGTAGCGGTTCAGAAGGCCGTTGAAGCCCGCGCCGTGGCGCGCCTCGTCCTTGGCCATTTCGTGCACGGTGTCATGGATGGCGTCATAGCCCAGCTCCTTGGCGCGCTTGGCGATGGCCAGCTTGCCTTCGCAGGCGCCCGTCTCGGCGGCGACGCGCAGTTCCAGGTTCTTTTTGGTGGACGTGGTGATGCACTCGCCCAAAAGTTCGGCGAACTTGGCGGCGTGCTCGGCCTCTTCCAGCGCGTAGCGCTTGTAGGCCTCGGCCACTTCGGGATAGCCTTCGCGCTCGGCCACGCGGGACATGGCCAGGTACATGCCGACCTCGGTGCATTCGCCGTTGAAGTGCGCGCGCAGGCCTTCCACCACTTCGGCGTCCAGGCCTTGGGCGACGCCCACTTCGTGCTCGCAGGCGAATTTGATCCCCGCGTTTTCCTCGATGGGAACGAATTTGGTCGCTTTGCAAACGGGGCAAACGGTCACATCATCGGCGACGATCTCGCCGCAGACTGCACATCTCTTCATTTTCGATAACCTCTCTTGAATTTTTTGCATCGGGCCACTGCCCTTTGCCTGCCGTTATTGTACCATCGCGCACGAAAAAATACTGTTGCTTTTGCAACAATTTTTGCAAATTCACACTTTTCTTACCCTTCCGAACAAAAAAAGATTTTGTCAGATTTTTCCGCGCGGTGTTGACAGAACGGTTTCCGCATGGTAAAATGTAAGCACGAAAAGCAAAAGAATCTCATACATTGACGGAGCGATTTTTTATGGCTAAATACAACGATCCTTTGGTCATCGGCAGGGCCGACCCCTTCGTCTGCAAACACACAGACGGGAACTACTACTTCACGGCGACGTATCCCGCCTATGACAGGATCTGCATCCGCAGGGCGTCGAGCATCAACGGCATCACCGACGCCGAAGAAAAGGTGATCTGGCGCAAGCACGACGAAGGCATCATGGCCTCCCACATCTGGGCGCCCGAGATCCACTACATCGACGGCAACTGGTACATCTACTTCGCCGCGGGCGAGAGCAAGCGCGTGTGGGAGATCCGCCCCTACGTGCTCAAATGCACGGGACCTGACCCCATGGCCGACCCTTGGGTGGAGCTGGGGCCCATGAAGGCGCACCGCAGCCCTACAAGGCGGCGCAAAAACGGGTACGACAGCTATTCCTTCACCGAATTTTCGCTGGACGCGACGACCTTCGAGCACCGCGGCAAGCGGTACATGATCTGGGCGGAAAAGGTACACAGGCGCTTCGGCATCTCCAACCTCTACATCGCCGAGATGGCCGCGCCCGACGAGCTGAAAACGGTGCAGGTGCTGCTCTGCACCCCCGACTACGACTGGGAGCGCATCGACTTTTGGGTGTGCGAAGGCCCCGCCGTGCTCAAACACGACGGCAAGATCTTCGTCACCTATTCCGCGAGCGCCACGGGGCAGATGTACTGCATGGGCATGCTCTCGGCCGATGAAGACGCCGACCTGCTCGACCCCAAGTCCTGGACCAAAAAGCGCTACCCCGTGTTGAAGACCGACCCCGAGAAGAAGGTGTTCGGGCCCGGGCACAATTGCTTTACCACGGGCGACGACGGCGAAACGCTGTGCATCCTGCACTACCGCGACTATTCGGACAAGCACATTTCGGGCGATCCGCTCAACAACCCCGACCGCCACGCGCACGTTTTGGAAGTGCAGTTTGAAAACGGCGAACCCGTGTTCCGCCTGTAAAGATCTAAAAACAAACTATGGGCGGCTTCGCTTTGGCGGGGCCGCCCGTTCCGGTAAAACGAAAAGGCCGCGGCTGCGGCCTTTTTTTCTGCGTTTTTCCTGCCCGCGGCGCCCGTTCACGGCGCGCCCCTATCGGCAAAGCGGAAAGGGTCAGTTCTTTTTCTTGACGAGGGCGCGGTAGGGCTTGATCAGGCCCTTGCCGATGAGGTACTCGTCGCTGCGGTAGGCGTAGTGGAAATCGGTGTAGATGCAGCCGACGGGCGAAAGCCCGAACTTGCGCGCCAGGATGTCCAAAAGCTCCTTGGCTTTGCGCACGGCGCGGCGGGAGGTGAGCCGCACGCGCAGCGGCGTGGCCGCGTGCGAGCGCTTGTCTGACATGTCCTCGAAGCGGTAGGCCGTATCCTCGAACTGCTTGGGATCGAGGGCGAGGTAGAGCATCAGCGTCTTGCCGGCGACGGCGAGCTTGGCGATCTTTTGGCGGCCGATGCGGAAATTTTCGCTGCCGACGCACAGGCGGGACTTGACGCCGCCGTAGCTGAGCACCGCGTTCTTGATCTCGGTGTACAAATCCTGCGCTGTCTCGTTTTGAATGATCTTGGAGGCGAAGGAGCGGCGGAAGCGCGTGACGTATTCGTACCCGTCGGGCGCGGGGCGCGCATCCTGCAAGACCTGCCCGTTCTGCGCGGCCGCGCCGCGCTCCCCCGCGAGGTCTTCGGCGGCGCACTCTTCGGCGAGCTCTTCGCCGAGGATGGCGGAAACTTCGGCATCGGGGCCTTCCGTGCCCGCCGCCTGGGCGTCGGGCGCGGCTTCTGCCGTGGCTTCGGCGAGCGCGTCCTGCAACTGTTTGCGGAATTTGGCCTTGGCGCAAGGGTGCGTTTCCGCCTTCACGCACAGGCCGCACCAATCCATCGTGCCGCAGAGGTCGCGCCCCGCCGCTTCGCTGGCGAGCCACTTGTCCACGTCGATGACGCGCTGCATGCGCGCAAATTCTTCCTGCGAGACACCTGAAATGTTCATGTTCTCCCCTTTGCGGGCGCCGCGGCCGAACGGACGGGCGGCCCGAAACTTCCGCGCATTATTATAATACAAACGGCGTGCAAATGCAACCGTTGCGCCCGATATATTCAAAAGAAAATCACGAGCCGTATACCAAAGAATGCGCCCGAACGCGGGGATATGCGCGAATTATGCCTGGCATAGTACTATACAAACGCAAGTAAACCGCACATTTCGGCGCAGATACGGGCGAATGTTTTGCTCAGAAATCTTTTTTCGCATAGACGCGGCAGGATACGGCCGCCGAGGCGGGAACGCCCGCTATGCCGAGCGCAGCCGTAGCGACGGCCGCGATGCGCGCGGGGTCCCCTCCCGCCAGCTCCACGAGGGATGCCCCGCCGACGCTGAGCAGCACGACGGCGAGGATGACGAGGATGTAGACCGCGCGCGATTTTTCCACGCCGATGCGGAAGACGAGGGGCAGCAGGATATCGAACACCATGAGCCCGAAGCCGCCGAAGGTGAGCGCGGCCAGCAGGTTCTGCTCGGTCCCCATGTGCGGGACGGCGAGGAAGAGGAAGGAGATCCCCCACACGGGCAGGAACACGCACAGCCCCAAGAGGTAGCGCGCGAACACGAGCCCGCGCCGCGTGACGCCCGATGCCAAGGCGAAGGCGTCCCAGTGGTCCTTTTCGTCGTAGGACACCGCCGACAACGGCGCCGCCACGCCGCAGAAGATGGTGAGCCCCGCGTAGAAATAGACGTTGCCCGTCGCGATGCCCAGAATAAAAAAGGCGACGAGGATGGCGGCGTAATAGACGAGCTGCCCCGCCACGTTTTTGAAGTCTTTTACGAACGTTCCGATCATTGTTTTGCCTCCGTCTTTTCGCCCCGCGAGAGCAGGAGCATGATGTCCTCGATGCCCGCCCTGCCCGCCGCGGTGCCCGCGGGCAGCAGGGCGCGCTCGGCGAGCACGTCGCAGCCGAATTCCCCGCGGCGCACGGCGACGGCCGCGCGGCCGAGGGCCGCGATCTCCCCTTCCGCGCAGCGCACCAGGCAGTAGCGCTCAGTCAGGGCGTCCTTTTCTTCAAAAAACAGGAGTTCGCCTTCGTGCAAAAAGGCGATGTAGTCGCACAGCTTTTCGAGGTCGGACAGGATGTGCGAGGAGATGAGCACGGCGCGGTCTTCGCCCTGCATGAAGTCGTACAAGAGGCCGAGCACCTCGTCGCGCGCGACGGGGTCGAGCCCGCCCGTCGGCTCGTCGAGCAGCAGCAGCCGCGCGCCGTGCGAGAGCGCCGCCGCCAGCGCCGCTTTCTGCCCCATGCCGCGCGAAAAAGTTTTCAATTTTTTGTCCGCGGGCAGGGAAAAGCGCTCGGCCCAGCCGAAAAAGGCGGCCTCGTCCCAGCGGGCAAAGACGCGCTTCATGACCGCGTTCATGCCTTTGAGGTCGAGATTTTCGGGCAGGCACGGCTGCCCGAGCACGACGCCGACGGCGCCGCGGTCCTCGCGAGAGAGCGCCGCGGCGGGCTTGCCGAACACCGAAACGGAGCCCGCGTCCGGCCGCACGAGCCCGAGGATGCTCTTGATGAGCGTGCTCTTGCCCGCGCCGTTTTCGCCGATGAGCCCGACGACGGCGCCGCGCGGCACCCGCAGCGTGACCCCGCGCAGCGCAAACCCTTCAAACTTTTTGCACAGGTTTTCCGTGCGCACCAAATCTTCCATTCCCTTCTCCCCGCCCGCCGCGCGGGCAAATTTTCCGTGAACGGGGCCACGCAGAGGCCCGTTCAGTTTATCTTTATATAGGATAGGCCCGCCCGCCGAAGAGGCTGCGCCGCGCACGGGCAGCATTTTGCCGCATCCCGTGAACGTGCCCCGCGCGGGGTTTACGGCCCGCCGTTTTCCTTGACGATGAGGGCGAACATCGCGTCGAGCTCTTCGGGCGAGATGCCGCCCCTCCGCGCCAATTCGGCGGCCTCGGCAAACTTTTGTTCGATCTGCTTCAAATGTTCTTCGCGCACGAGGTCGCCGTTTTTGGCCGCCACGAAACTGCCCTTGCCCGGTATAGTGTACACAAAGCCGTCGCGTTCCAAGTCGTCAAAGGCGCGCTTGGTGGTGATGACGCTGATGCGCAGCTCCTTGGCCAGCGCGCGGATGGAGGGCAGCGCCTCCCCTTCCGCGCATTCGCCGCGCAGGATGGCGGACTTGATCTGCACATAGATCTGTTCGTAGATCGGCCTGTCGCTCCCGTTGCCGATGATGATGTTCATGCGCCCTCCCCCGGCCCGCGACGCGCGCCCGTCCGCCAACTGTATATATTCATTATATACAGTATGTACGCAATGTCAAGCATTTTTTGCAAAAAACTTGCACAAAACGCTTGACATCCTATACTATGTATTGTATAGTATTGTGCATAAAAGAGTATGCGCGGAGTGAGCATGGACACACAACTGAAAAAGGGCCTGCTCGACGTGTGCGTACTGGCGGTGCTGCGCGGGGGCGAGTCCTACGGGTATAAGATCTTGCAGGACGTGGAGGCGTACATCGCGATGTCCGAATCGACGCTCTACCCCATCTTGAAGCGGCTGGAAGCGGCGGGCGCGGTGACGGTGCACAGCCGCGAATTCAACGGGAGGCTGCGCAAGTACTACGCGCTGACCGAACGCGGCCGCCAAAGGCTGGAAGAATTTTCCGAAGACGCGCGCGAATTTCAGCGCATCTATACACTCATCGCCGACGGAGGCAAACCATGAACCGGCAAGACAGACAAAAACAACGCTGGTTCCGCGAACTGGAAAAGGGGCTGCGTCCCCTGCCCAAGGCGGAACGGCGGGCGGCGCTTTGCTATTTTGAAGAGATGTACTGCGACAGGCTGGACGCGGGCGAAGAGCCCGAAAACATCCTGCGCGCCTTCGGCCCGCCCGCCCAAGCCGCGGCCCGCTTTTTGGAAGAGAGCGCGAAAGCCGCGCCCGCCGCGGAGCAAGGCGGGACGTGCGCAAGCGGCCGTGCGGGCGGCGCGGACGGCGGGAACAGGCGCCACCCCCTGCTCGCGGCGGCGCTCTTCGTGCTGCCCGGCATCCCCGTGCTGGCAACGCTGCTCGCCCTGGCCGCGACGGCGCTGGCGCTGGCCGTGTGCGGGCCTGTGTTCGTCGCGGCGGGGCTGGCCGATTTCGTCTACTTTTTTGTACAGCTTTGCAGCGGCGGCGGGGCGGCCTGCGCGGCACACCTGGGCATCGGGCTGGGCCTGGCGGGCCTCGGGTGCCTGTTCATCCCGCTGTTTCTGTTCATCGGCAAAAAACTGATCGCGCTCTGTGGCAAGGTGCTGGCGGGCACGGGTCGGCTGCTGCTCGGCAAGAAAAAGGAGGCCGTTCATGCGTAAGGCAAAAAAGATCCTCATCATCGCAGGCTGCGCGCTGCTGGCGGCGGCCGTCATCCTCTTTTGCGGCGGCATGAGCGCGGCGGGCTGGGACTTTTCGGCGCTGGGCACGGTGCACTACGAAGAGCGCACCTTCACGGCCGAGGAGGAGGTGCGCAGCGTGACCGTGCGCTACGAGACGGCGAACGTTTGCGTGCGCTTTGACGAAAACGCGGAACGGGCGCGCGTGCTCTACCCCGTGCGGGAGGGCGGCACCGTGCACGTCTCCCTGCAAGACGGCGCGCTTTCGATCGAAGAAGAGACAAAATTCACCTTCGGATCCCTCTTCCAATGGGATCTGGAAAGCCCGCAACTGACCGTCGAACTGCCCGCGGGCACCGCCTGCGCGCTCGACATCGAGACGGACGGCGACATCGCGGCCGAAGGCAGCGCGCCCGCCGCGGCGGTGCGGCTGGCGTCGGGCAACGGCGATGTACGCGCGGCCGGCCTGCACGCCGCGGACGCGGAATTTTCCTCCGCGAACGGAGACGTTGCGCTGGAAGAGGTGCAGGCCGAGACAGTCCGCGCCCGCAGCGACAACGGCGGCGTGACGGCGCGCGGCGCAGAAGCGGAGACGCTCGCCTGCCGCCGCAGCAACGGGGACGTGACCCTCGAAAACGTGACGGCTGCCACGTTGGAGGCGGGCTCCGCCAACGGGGACGTGCTCCTCGGCGGCGAAGTGCGCGCAGGCGTGTTCACGGCCGAAACGGACAACGGCGCCATCCGCAGCGCGGAGGGCGCACGCCTGGCGGCGGACAGGGCGGAATGCAGGACGGACAACGGAGACATCCGCCTGCAAGGCACGGCGGACGTGCAGGAGTTTACGGCCGAGACCCGCACGGGCGACATCCGCATCCTCGCCCTCGCGGGCGGGCAGCAGGCGTACACGCTGTTTTTGAACACGGATACGGGGCGGGCGAACCTGCCCTCGGGCGGAAGCGGCGCGCGGCGGCTGACGGCGCAGACGGACACGGGCGACATCGAACTGCAATTTTCCTGATCCCTTCCCAAAAATTAACGGGAGGCGCCCCGCACACGCGGCGCCCCGATAAGCCGCCGCACAAGCTGCGGGACATGAAAGAGCCGCCCCGCGCCTTTGCTTTCGCAAAGGCGCGGGGCGGCCGCTTTGCATCCGAAACACTCTACGGGGCGGTCACGCGGGCGACGTTCACGCCCTGCGCAGGCGCACGGCCTTGCTGCCCGTGAGCGCGATCATCTTGATGGCGGGCAGCGAAAAGTCCGCTGCCTCGATGGTCAGGGATTTATCGAGGGTGCCGCGGGCCAAGACCTTGCAGGCGGCCGCCTTCTTGTCGACGAGGCCGCGCTCTTTGAGGGAGGCGAGGTCGACGGTCTCCCCTTCGCGGTAATGGGCGGAAATGGTGTCGAGATTGATGTAGGTGCGCTTGCCCGCGGTCACGCGCGCCTCCTTGACCTCGGCCAGGGCGATGAGCTCTTTGGCCGTCGCGTCGGAGATGAGTTCTTCCGCCTCCCCCACCGTGACGCGGTCGGTGACGGTGTAGGCGGAAAGGCTCTGCACAGTGGCGCCCTGTTCGATCATCTCTTCGAGCTGTTCGGCCGAGACCTGCTCGCCCGTCTCCTTTTTGGCGTACACCTTGATAAGACCGCGGCGGATGAGCGGTTCACGCTCCTCGTACGGGATGTCGAGCGGCTCGGAAAAGGGCTCCTGCGCCAAGGCGAACCGCTCCGCCGCCTGCGCGAGAAGTTCGAGGGCATAGGCGAAGCTGCGGCTGCCCGTTATCTTGTAGCGGACGGGCACGTTGGCGTAGCGGCGCTTTTCGGAAACGTCGCGGTAATGGTATTTTTCATCGACGGCGGAAGGGTCGAGCGCGAGGTAGAGGATGAGGCTCTTGCGGTTGGCGTTGACCTTGGCAAACTGCCTGCGCCCGACGTTGTAGCTGTCGTAATTCCAGCTGACGCGCTCCTTCACGCCCGCGCACGAACGCAGCGCGTCGCGCAGGCGGTTGTAGTACCCCTTCATGACGTCGTCGGCCTGGATGAGGCGCGCCGTGAAGCTGCGGCGGTACTGCACGAAGACTTTGGCCCCCGTGACCGTCGTCACCAGCGCATTGTCGATCTCGTCCCCTTCGGCCGCCTCGTCGTCCTCGGCGGGCTCTTCGGGCTCCTCTTCGCCCCCTTCTTCGGCGGGCGCTTTCTCGGGCGTCTCCTCGACGGGCTCCATCATCTCCACAACGGGCGCGGGCGCCGCTGCAACTGGTTCGGCCGCCGCTGCGGGCTCCGTCGCCGCGGACAGCGCTTCGGCAGACGGGACCTCGGCGGGAAGATCTTCGGCGACGGGCTCTACGGCATCCCCTTCGGCGGGCACCCACTTCGCGTAGAGGGCGCCGCGGCCCAGCGGCATGCGGTAGACGCCGCCGCAGGGTCTGGTCAGCCCCTCGTCGAGGTACCAGCCCGCAAACGTATAGCCCTCGCGCGGGGCGGGCGGCGAAACGTGCACGGCGGACAGGCCCGCGTGCTTTTCGTGCACCGTCTTGTCGCCGAGGTGCAGTTCGAGCGGAAAGCGGGCGCACAGCAAAACCAACAGCACGACGGCCGCCACCCCCGCCACCGCGCCGACGATCAGGTATACGAGCTGCGTCTGCGTGAGCAAGAGCGCGCGCTGTATACCCGCAAAGGGCTGCAAAAGTACATCCATGAAAAGCTCCTTCCCCGCGGCGGCCGAAAGGCCGACGGCGGGTCGTGTGAACGTTACCCTCCCAGTATACCATCCGCGGGCGGCGTTGGCAAGACCTTTTTGTGAAATAATTTGTAAAAAACCGTCCGCGCGCGTCGAAGAGGCCCGCGGCCCCGCGCGAAAGCGCGGGGCCGCGGGCCAAAAAATTCGCTCGGAGCGTTCACAAACGGCCGTTCTTTGCCGCGGAAAAGCCGTTTGGCGGGTTCACGCGGCGGCGAAAAAGCGGCGGGTTCACGCCCCGACGGACGCCTTGAACACCTCGTACAGGTCGGCCTCCTCCATGGGGACGGCGCAGTTTTTGATGTTTTTGTTGGCGGCGGCGCGGCGGGCGTAGTCGCGCAGCGTCGCGTCCGCATAGCATTCGCGCGAGCCGAGAAGGGCGGCGAGCTTGTCCGCGAAGGCGTCCGCGTCCATGCCCAGCGCCGCGAACACGCGCGCCGTGCGGGCGGGGTCCTTGCGGGCACACACGCGCAAAAAGGCGGGCAGCAGCAGCCCGTTGGCGCGGCCGTGCGGCACGCCGTGGAAATAGGTCAGGCAATACCCCATGCCGTGCACGGGCGTGGTGCCCGTGTTGGCGATGACCACGCCCGCGAGGGCGGCCCCGTACAGAAGTTCGCAGCGGTCCGCGTGCGTAAGTTCGCCGCCGCGCAGGGCGCCGTAGGCGGAAAAAAGATGGCCGAGGCTCTCGCGCGCGACGGCGTCCGACAGCTCTCCCGCCCGCACCGAGAGCATCCCCTCGACGGCGTGCGAAATGGCGTCGATGGCGGTGTTCACGGTCACGGGAAGGGGCAGCCCCGCCGTATACTTGGCGTCGAGAAAGGCGATCTTCGGAAAGAGCGACGGCGCGGAAATGCTGGTCTTGGTCTGCTTTTCGTCGTTGTTCAGGATGGCATAGGGCGTCACCTCGCTGCCCGTTCCCGCCGTGGTGGGGATGTGGATCATGGGCAGCACGTCCGCCGAGATCTCGCGCGTGAAGATGCTCCCATCGCTGCCCTGGCGGGCGAGCATGGCGACGGCCTTGGCCGCGTCCATGGGCGAACCGCCGCCGATGGCGACGACGAAGTCCGCACGCATCCCGCGCGCCAGGCGCGCCCCCTCCTCCACGCAGGCGACGGTCGGGTTTTGCGGAACGGCGTCGTACACCTCGTACTGCTGGCCGTTTTGGTTGAAGGCCCAGACAACGTCTTCCAGCGCGCCGTTGCGGGCCGAGCTCTTGCCCGTGACCACCAGCGCGCGGCGGCCAAAGGCGGCAAACAGGTGCGCGTTTTTCTTGACGCAGTTGTCCCCCGCCACGATGCGGACGGGCATGAAAAAGTTGAACTCCATACAAGACCTCGGTTGGTTTTCTCCCTTTCAGTGTATACCCGTTCGGCCGCGTTGTCAAGGGGTCGGACAAAAAACGCGCGCAAAAACGGAAACACAATGCGCGCCAGGCGCCGCGCGCGGGAGGCGCGGCAAGCGCCCCGCTCTTTGCAAAGAGCGGGGCGCCCGGCATAAAAATAGCGGAAGGCGGGTTCAGCCGTTGAGGCGGAGGGTGCCGCGCAGTTCGTTCACGTCGGCAATGCCGTGCGCGTCCAGCCAGGCGTTCATGCCGTCCACGATCTTGGGCATGGCGAGAGGGTCGGTGAAGTTCGCAGTGCCCACCTGCACGGCGGCCGCGCCCGCGACGATAAATTCGAGCGCGTCCTCGGCGCAGGTGATGCCGCCCATGCCGACGACGGGGATGTCGACGGCGCGGCAGGCCTCGAAGACCATGCGCACGGCCACGGGGCGGATGCCCGCGCCCGAAACGCCGCCCGTGTTGTTGGCAAGGAGCGGGCGGCGGCGCTCGATGTCGATGACCATGCCCGTGATGGTGTTGATGAGCGAAATGCAGTCCGCGCCCCCTGCCGCGGCGGCCGCGGCGTTGGCAGCGATGCTCT
>CALVHO010000017.1 GCA_944328445.1 uncultured Clostridia bacterium
ACTTCGTGCACGAATAGCTTGCGGCTGCGCCGCAAGCAACTCGGTCTTCTTGACGGCGCGCCAAAAGCCCCCACGGATATTTATCCGTGGGGGCTTTTGGCGCGCCCTAAGGAGCTCGAATCCCTAACCTTTGGTTCCGTAGCGATGCTTTTGGAATGATTTTTACCGCTTTTAATCGTTTCTTTTTGATAGATAAAACTCACTAACAACAGGCAAAAAAGTGCGATTAGAACGCCTTTTTGCCCGTTTTTTTACTTTTTTATGATTTTGCTCGGTTAAAGATAAACAAAAATAAAAAGCGAAACACAAAAATGAAAAGCACGAATTTCTGCACGTTTGTTAGAAATTCGATTAGAACAAAAGAGGTTCATTTGTCAGATATTGATTGATAGTATATACGTTACCTACCCCCCCCCACGCAGCATAGCGCAGAAGGGTTAAATTTCAAAGCAAGGTATTGACAGATCAGCGTATTTTTTGTATAATGGAATAGGTAAAGGTACTAATTGCTTTATTGAGAGGAAAAATGAGACCGAGATTAGAAGATTTACGGATCAAAATGCTGGAAAAATGTTTCGACTGTTTTTGCAAAAACGGTTTGGAGAACACGTCTACAAAAAAACTTGCGGAGGCGTGCGGAATGACGGACGGCAATATCTTCCACTATTTCGCTTCAAAGGATGAGATCATCATCAAGTCCACAGCCCATTGCATGGCGAAGGTCGAGGACGATTTTATGGCGCAAGCGCCCAAAGACATGGCGGACATCGAGCGGTTTTTGGAGGAAGTCCCGTATTGGACGGCGAAAAAACACGGCAAGAAATACCGCTTTATGTATCAGGTTTACGCCAGCCCGAAATATCGGGAATACGGCAAAGAATTTTTTGCGGGCGTTACAAAGCGCTACACGGAATACGCAAAGAGTTTAGAGCCGACGCTCGGTATCCCGTGGCAGACCTTGCAGCCGCTGATCTATATGTTTGTACGCGCGTGCGTGCATTACGCGCTGTTCGAGGACGAGGATTATCTGAAACCGCAGATTGCGCTGATCGGAGAAATGCTGCCTTTGATCACGGAAAAGTATGCGGTAAAATAAGCTGTTAAGTGAATAGAGAAAAGGGCGCGCCCTTTTCTCTTCCGAATCGGAAGAGAAAACTGAACTTATCGGAATTTGATAAAAAGTAATACGATGCGAACGCGCTTTGTTGCAAGAGATCGACGCAATGCGCGAGAAAGGAGGAACTCATGACGAATACGATGAAAAGGTTGGCGGTTTTGCTCATCGGAACGCTGTTTGTATTATGCGTTGCGATTGTGCTGGCGGTAAGTTTGCCCGTTTCTACCGCTTTTGCGGCAGAGGGGGAACCCGAAGCGACCGTTCACGACCACACCGACGGAACGTGGACGGCGGTATCGGGCAATCTGAATTACAGCCCTTTTTCGGGAGGCGGCAAATACTATCTGAGCGGCAACACGACGATAACCGTGAATTCTGCAACCTTTGAGTTGAGTAAAGGAGAAGTGGAATTGTGTCTTAACGGGTATTCGCTGAGTTTTGTTCCCGCTTCGACGGTTGAAGTTTTTTCGGTGGCGATCAATGCCGCTCTGACGATTTGCAGCTGCCGCGAAAGCGCGGAAAACGGTTACGGTAGATTTTCGACAACCGAAGCGCAGGCAATCGAGATTTACAGCAAGCAGACTCTCACTTTATCCGAAGCGACGTTGGAAGCTAAAATAATTATGAGTCACAACCAATCTGCCGACGGCACGCGGTTGGTCGTCGAGAGCGGCAGAATCTGTGCGGGTTCGGAGTCTCAGACCTCACTCGGGTCCCTTCACGAAATCGTCGTTTCCGGCGGAGAACTCAATGCAGTCATTGAGCATGTCGATTTTTTTAATATGACGGGCGGCACGATTTCGAACAACGGCACCGCGCAATACGGCGTATCCTTGGAAGATGGCGAGAAATTTACCATGTCGGGCGGAAAGATCGATACTTCAGGATACTTGTGGAGCAGCTTACAGATATCCGGCGGAACTTTTGAAATGACGGGCGGCGAGATCCGCGGAACCAATGCTACCAGCAGCGGCGGCGTAACTATATCCAGCGGAACTTTCAATATGTCGGGCGGCAAGATCTGCGGGAATAATGCGGCCCTGGGCGGCGGCGTATATGTAACCGGCGGAACTTTCAATATGTCGGGCGGCGAGATCTGCGAGAATACCGCAAGCGAAGGCGGCGGCGTGTATGTGTACAACGGCTCGTTTACGATGAACGGCGGCACGATATCCGGCAACACATCGGGGGATAGCGGCGGCGGCGTGTATGTGTACAACGGCTCGTTTACGATGAACGGCGGCACAATATCGCATAACACGGTGCCGAGTAGCGGCGGCGGCGTATATACGACCGGCGAATTTACGATGACGGGCGGCACGATAACAGATAATACGGCGACGTCAAACGGCGGCAACGTATATGTGAGCGGCGGCGCGTTTACGATGAACGGCGGCTATTTCGGCGGCAATCGCGGCGGCATTTACTCTTATAACGGCACGATTTCCGTTTCGGGCGGCTATTTTGCGGAAGAACCCGATGAGGCGTATCTCGCCGGAAATCATGGCGCGTACGATATATCGGCATTCGGGACGACTCTCGACGTAAATTATAATGAGAACTTCCCCTTTGCGGTCTATACAAACGGTACGCAGATCACGGCAACCGTAACCAAAGTATTGTACGACGGCGAGCCCGTCGAGGAAGACGATTTCAAATTGACCGGAGCCGGAGACATTACGTTCAACTATATGTATAAACAGGCCGACGGCGCGTACACGAAAGGACTGCCCGCCGAAATAGGAACGTATACGATATTTGCGTACGCTTTGGACAGCGCCGAGAAAATCTATTACAACACAGAATTCTCTTTCAAGATATTCAAGTATTGCGCGTCGGTCACTTTCGACGGACAAACGAAGGATTACGAAAATATAGTCGAAGCCTTTCAAACCGTTTCGGATCTTGAAACGACCGCAGAAAACAGAGCATTGATAAAATTGACAGACAGTCAGAAGATCGCGTCTACGGCTATATTCAATACAGGTTTCGCAACGCTCGATCTCAACGGCTATATGCTGAAATTGACGGGCACAGGCCCCGTAATCAACAACATGCGCGCAGATCTGATCCTCACCGACAGCAACGGCGCGGACGCAAAGCATCTCTACTACGTTGCGGAAGGCGGACTTTGGGTATTCTACGAAGGCACCCTTCCCGCAAACGCTCCCGAAAATGCCGAACAGGGTACCGTTAAGGGCGGAGTGATTACGGGCGGAAACGAGTCTAAGGGCGTCGGCGTGTATGTGGACGGCGGTACGTTTACGATGAACGGCGGCACGATAGCGGGCAACGCGTCGAAATACGCCGGAGGCGGCATATATGTAAATTACGGCTCGTTTACGATGAACGGCGGCACGATATCCGGCAACACATCGGGGGATAGCGGAGGCGGCATATATGTAAATTACGGCTCGTTTACGATGAACGGCGGCACAATATCGCATAACACGGTGCCGAGTAGCGGCGGCGGCGTGTATGTGCATGGAAACAGCACTTTCACGATGAAAAGCGGCACGATAACGGACAACACGGCGAGATACGGCGGCGGCGTAGCTATTGGCGGCGGCACGTTTACAATGGGAAGCGGCACGATATCCGGCAACACGGCGGTGTATAACAACGGCGGCGGCAACGGTGGCGGCGTGTATTTATATACAAACACTAAATTTACAATGAAAAACGGCACGATATCAGGCAATGCCGCAACAAGCAACGGCGGCGGCGTGGCATCAGAAACCAGTGCAATTACGATAGAAAACAGCACGATAACGAATAATACGGCGACGCACGGCGGCGGCATGAATGTAAGCGGCACGTTTTCAATGGAAAGCAGCACGATAGCGGGTAATACGGCGTATTCCAACGGCGGCGGCGTGTATGTGCATGGAAACAGCACTTTCACGATGAAAAGCGGCACGATTTCGGACAACACGGCAGCGGCGGGCGGCGGCGTGTATACGTACGGTTCGTTTACGATGGAAAACGGCACGATTTCGCACAACACGACGTCACACGGCGGCGGCGTGTATACGTACGGTTCGTTTACGATGGAAAACGGTACGATTTCGCACAACACGGCGAATCAATATGGTGGCGGCGTGTATGTAAGAGGCACGTTTACGATGAAAAACGGTACGATTTCGGACAACACGACAACGTATGACGGCAGCGTGTATGTATCGACGAATTGCTCGTTCAGAATGGAAGGCGGCACAATATCCGGCAACACTGTGCAAAACGGCGGCGGCGTGTGTGCATACAACGGCACGTTTACGATGACAGGCGGCACGATAACGAACAACACGGCGACGAAAACCGGCAGCGGCGTGTGTGTTATGAGCACCAACGCCAATTTATACGGCGCGGTTACGATAAGCGGCGGCACGATAGCGGATAATACGGCGGCGGAAAACGGCAGCGGCGTCTATGTAGATTACGACAGCTTGTTTACGATAAACGGCGGCTATCTCGGCGGCGAGATTAAAAACGACGGCACGGTTTCGATTTTCGGCGGCTATTTTTCGGAAGAACCCGATGCGGCGTATCTCGGCGAAGGACTCGGGGCGTACGATATTTCCGATTTCGGCACGGCTCTCGACGAAAATTACAGAGAGGGCTTTGCCTTTGCGGTCTACAAGAACGACACGGCTCAGATTACGGCGAGCGCGAATAACAATATCGTTTACGACGGCTCTCCCGTTGCGGCGGGCACCGACTTTACGGTGACGGGCGCGGACGGCCTCGTTCTCGCTTATGCTTACAAGACGGACGGAAATTACGTTTCCGGTCTTCCCGCAAGTGCGGGGACTTACATCGTCAAGGTGGCGGCGCTCGGCGAAGACGGAACGTATAACGAGGCGGAATTCTCGCTGACGATAGCAAAGGCTGCCCCCGCGTATACCGCGCCTACCGATCTTACGGTGGTCGTGGAAGGCACTCTTGCGGACGTTACGCTCCCCGAAGGCTGGTCGTGGAAGGACGGCAGCGTGCAACTCACCGAAACGGGAGAATATAAAGCAGTCGCAATCTATACGCCTGCCGACACGGCGAATTACAACCCCGTCGAGGTGGAACTGACGGTAACGGTTTACGAGGAAACGGCGGCTCCCGAAACGCCTGAAGGGCTTTCGGGCGGGGCGGTCGCGGGCATCGTGATCGGTTGCGTCGTCGGTGCGCTGATCATCGCATACGGCGTATGTGCGTTGCTTTACAGGAAGAAACTGATCAGCGGCGCGTTCTTCGCAAAGATTTATCCGTTTGTAAAATGAATACGAAGAACGATTTGACAAAAACCTTGAAAAAGGATAACCATCTCTTTATCGAGCGCAAGATACTGTTCGTGAAGTAAAGATTTGCGAATAAACATCCACCCGCTATGCGGGTGGATGTTTATTAAACTCAAAAATCGGGAACAATAATTAAAAAACAGGAAAGATAAAGAACAACGATTAAAAACAAGTTTAAGCGTCAATTCTGCACGAGTTTTTAGAAAAAGGTTAGAAAAAAGGTTAGAAATAAGCAGTTTTTAGAGTTTTTAATCTAAAAAAGCATCGCCGGGGAACTTATAATTTTTTCTAACCCAATTTGCTGATTTGGGTTAGAAAAGGTTAGAAGAACGTGTGGGGTTGAATAAAAAAAGGCAAAAAACATAGAAAAAACGGTCAAAATCGACTGATTTTAACCGTTTTTGGCGCGCCCTAAGGAGGCTTGCTCCCTGCGGGAGCAAAGCACTTCGTGCACGAATAGCTTGCGGCTGCGCCGCAAGCAACTCGGTCTTCTTGACGGCGCGCCAAAAGCCCCCACGGAAACCGAGCACGCGCCCTAAGGAGGCTTGCTCCCTGCGGGAGCAAAGCACTTCGTGCACGAATAGCTTGCGGCTGCGCCGCAAGCGACTCGGACTTCTTGACGGCGCGCCAAAAGCCCCCACGGAAACCGAACGCGCGCCCTAAGGAGGCTTGCTCCCTGCGGGAGCAAAGCACTTCGTGCACGAATAGCTTGCGGCTGCGCCGCAAGCGACTCGGTCTTCTTGACGGCGCGCCAAAAGCCCCCACAAAAACCGAACGCGCGCCCTAAGGAGGCTTGCTCCCTGCGGGAGCAAAGCACTTCGTGCACGAATAGCTTGCACCGAAGGCGCAAGCTATTCGTGCTCCGCGTGGGCGCAGAACAAAACCGCCACAGACAAACGTCTGTGGCGGTTTTGTGGCGCGCCCTAAGGAGCTCGAATCCCTAACCTTTGGTTCCGTAGACCAACGCTCTATCCAATTGAGCTAAGGGCGCATGTCCGCGCAAAACGGCCGCGCGAGCGCCGCGCCTGCCGTTCAGCGTACCCAAACAGTATAACCGTATTTTTGAAATTTGTCAATGGATTTTGCCCGCGGAAGAAAATTTTTCCGAAAATTCTGCGCCGCGGCGGCCCCTTTCCCCGCCCACCGCGCGGGCGGCCGAAAGGCGCGTCGCGCCGCCGCGTTTGTAAACAGATGTTTGCCTTTTTGTTGATAAATTTGGCTGACCTTTCCGCAAACAAGCCCGAAAAAGCGCGGTTCGGCACAATTTTTGTCGGTTTTGTGGATATGTGTGGATAAATTGTGGATAAAAATCGGCAACTTCTTGGCACCCACGCTTGGCGCGCCGATCTTGTGCATAACGCTGTGGACAAACGCGCGGGTTGTCCACAAGGGGACGGAGTCTTCCACAGCCGCCCGCATCCCCTGCCGTTCGCCCTTGTGGGGCGGGCGAACATGCGGGGCCGCGGGCCGCCCTTGCCCGCAAAAAGAGGCGGGCGCGTTCATGCACGGACCAAAAAATACCGCCGACCCGGTAGCAATTTCGCCAAGGGGTGCAAATAATTTGTGTTTTTCCGCAAGACGTGGTATACTATATATACGGACGCGCGAAAGCGCGGCCGATAAACGGACAAGGAGAACGACCATGGCAAAGATCACGGCCGACACGCTGATCGCGGACTGCCTGAAACTCAACCCCGACTCTCCCGCCATTTTGCTCTCGTGCGGGATGCACTGCCTCGGCTGCGCGATGGCGCACGGCGAGACCATCGGCGAAGCCGTCAACGTGCACGGGCAGGACCTGGAAGACCTGCTCGCCAGGCTGAACGAAGGCATCGAAGACTGACGAAGAGGGCGCGGCCGACCGCGCCCTTTTTGCCGCCCTTTTGCGCGGCGCGACTGCGAGGTCATCATGAAGAAAGAGAGAGAAGAAATCGTACCCAAGGACCTGCTCGACGTTTTGCTCGACGCGAACAACACCGAACCCGTCTCGTTCGTGGACAAAAACGGAAAGCAGCTGCACTTCCGCCAGGTCGCGGTCATCCCCTTCCTGTGCGGAGACGAAAAGAGGCTGTACGTGCTCCTCGCGCCCCTCGAAGCGCGCGAAGGCTTGGACACGGATACCGCCATCGTGTTCCGCGTCGGCGCCGACGGCGAAGGGCGTTCGACCATATCCCTCGAAGAGGACGAAGAGATCGCGATGGCCGTGTACGGCCGATACACCGCCCTGCTCCGCGCACACGGCATCGAACCGCCCGAGGGATACTGAACGCGGCGGCCCCTCACGCGGGCGCGCGGCCTTGGCAAGGAGGCACCATGCAAGACTTTGAAGCAGCCGTACAGAACTTGCGCCGCATCCTCGCGGCGTCCAGACGCGCCGTGTTTTTCGGCGGGGCGGGCGTGAGCACGGAGAGCGGCATCCCCGACTTCCGCTCGCAGGACGGGCTGTACAGGCAAAAATACAAATACCCGCCCGAACGCATCCTTTCGCACAGCTTTTTCATGGAGCATACCGAGGAATTTTACGAGTTTTACCGCGAAAAGATGCTCTGCCTGAACGCCGAACCCAACGCCGCGCACAAAAAACTGGCGCAGTGGGAAAAGGAAGGCAGGCTCGCGGCCGTCGTCACCCAAAACATCGACGGCCTGCACCAGAAGGCGGGCAGCAAAAACGTGTTTGAACTGCACGGCAGCATCTGGCGCAACCGCTGCATGCGCTGCGGCATGCCCTACCCCGTGCAGCGCATCGCCAAGGGCGGCGGCGTGCCCCGCTGCCCCTGCGGCGGCACCGTCAAGCCCGACGTCGTGCTCTACGAAGAGCCGCTCGACCAGGCCGTGCTCGACGGGGCGGTGCGCGCCATCTCGGCCGCGGACACGCTGATCATCGGCGGGACCTCCCTCAACGTCTACCCGGCGGCGGGGCTCGTCGAATTTTTCCGCGGCGGCAACGTAGTCGTCGTCAACCGCGGCGCGCCCGCCAAGGACATGCGCGGCGTGTACTTCATCGACGCCAAGATCGGCGAACTGTTTTCCGCCCTGTGAATGCGTGAACGCGCCCTCCACCTTCCGCGGGAAAATTGTTTTGCGGCCGTCCCGCCGCGCATGCGGCGGGACGGCCGCTTTTTTCGCGCGCCGCGCGGCAAAAATTGAACCGGGCGCAGAGCCTTGCGGCCCTGCGCCCGATCCAAATATGATAAGGGGGAAAATGATGAGCTATGGAATGTAACCAAGCGGAAGCATCGCGCGTTTCGTTTGATTACACGCATATTATAACCGATGCCGCGGCGAATGTAAAGCGAAAGAAAAATTTTTTTTGATTTTTTTGAAAATTTTTTTCATGCACATTTTTTGTAAATTTTCAACATTTTTGTCGAAAAACGAGGAATTATCGATTACTTTGTAAAAACTTTTCATGAAAAAACAAAAATGAAAAGACAGCAACACACAATTTGCATTTTTCACAAAAACGGGGCCGCACCGCCCGTTACAGGATGCGGCAGAACAGGCAGCCGAGCGCGAGCGAGGCGGCGTTGGCGGCGAGCGCCAAAACAAGGGGCAGCACGGGCTTTTTGGGGAGGACGGCAAAGTAGACGGCCGAGAGGTAAAAGACCGTTTCCCCCGCGGCGTAGGCGACGGACGCGCAGCGGCCGATGTAGGAATCGGCCCCGTAACGCGCGAACAGCCCGCTCAGCAGGGAGAGTGAGCCGCTGCCCGAAAAGGGCTTGACGAGGACCAAAGGCGCGACTTCGGACGGGATGCCGAGCGCCGAGAGCGCGGGCGAGAGCGCCGCTGCCAGCCGCGCGGAGAGCCCCGACGCCTCGAACAGTTCGGCCAGCACGAGCATGGCCGCCAGGTACGGGAAGAGGGAACGCAGCAGCGGCAGCACCCCCGCCGCGCCCGAGGCAAAGCTGTCGTACACGCGCACGCGGCGGGCGGCCGCGAACACGAACACCGCGCAAAACAGCACGGGAAAGAGCAGCGCCGCGCTCACGCGCCCCCGCCCCCGCGGGACGCCTGCGGGCGGGAGGCCTCCGCGCCTGCCCTGCCGCGGCGTGCCAGACGGGCGCGGAGGCCGTACGCCAGCCAAACCAGCAAAACATTGGCGGCCAGCGCGCACAGCCCCGCCAGAAAGACGGGCCAAAAGACGCTGTACGCATCCTGCGCACCCGCCTGCGCGCGCAGGGCGACGACGGTGGCGGGCAAGAGCTGAAAGCCCGCGCAGTTGACGGCAAAGAGCATGGCGCGGGCGTACGGCGTGCCGCGCTCCCCCAGGCGGCGCATGGCGGCCACGCCCGCGGGCGTGGCCGCGCCGCCCATGCCCAAAAGGTTGGCGGAGAAGTTGACGGCGATGTGGCCGAGGGCCTGTTCGTCATCGGTGCCGAAGAGGCGGCGCGTCAACGGGCGCAGCCCGCGCGACAGCAAGGACAAGAGCCCCGCATCCTCCGCCACCCGCAAAAAGCCGAGCCACACGGCGTAGACGGCCGCCAGCGACAGGCAAAGCCCCGCCGCCTTTTCGCCGCCGCGCAAAAGCGCGGGCAAAAAGGCGGCGGGATCGGTCATGGCCACGGCCGCGCCCGCCGCGCAAAACACCGCCACAAAGAGCACGTTCATACCGTATAGCGTATGCGCGCCCCCGCCCGTACAGAACTTGACGGCGGCGCATGGCGCCGTACAGCGGCGCCGCCCCGCGCCTTTGGGCGCGGGGCGGCGTTTTGTTTTGCGTAAAAGACGCTGCGCGCGTTCATTCCCCGAAGTCGATATCGAAGCTGCGCAGCAGATCGAGCAGGGCGGCTTTGTCCGCCACCTCGGCATTTTTGATCATCTTGCCGATGCGGTATTTGATCGTGTTGAGGGAGATGTAGTTATTCTCCTCAATGGTGCTGTAATGGTCCCCGCGCAGCAGGCACCGCAGGATGCCGCGGTCGACGTCGTCACAGTTGAGCAGCAAATTTTCCAAAGAAGAGGTGCGCTGCACCTCGCCGTCCCCGTAAAAATCGATGCGTTTCCGCTCGGAAGGGCTACCCCTCCCCACGGCGCGCGGGCGTGCCGCCGTTTCGTGTGCGAGGCGGCTGGTCACGGTCATGGTGATGTTGCCGATGTCCTGCTCCTTCACCAGCAGCGAAAAGATCTCCACGGCGTGCGAACCGACGCCGAAATAATCGAGCACCGCGGTGGTGAACCCGCGGATCTGTTCCCCGATGACCATGCCGCCGAACCCCATGATGTTGTGGCTTTCGGGGTCGTCGAAGCGGCGCACAAGCAGCACGGCGATGATGTCGTTTGCGCAGATCACGGCGCCGTACTCGTCCGCGCGGCGCAAAAAGGCGTCGATGCAGGCGCGCAGGTCGCCCGTGTTTTCGTACACGTCGCACTGCAAGCGGTGTTCCTGCACGCCGCGGCGCAGCTCGCCGAAGCGCAGCGAATCGGTGTACGAATCGGGGTTGTGCCCCACGTAGGCGATCTTTTCCGCCCCGCGGGAGACCACTTCGCCGATGATCCTGTCGCAGGCGTCGCGGTAGTCCTGCATCACGCAGGAATAGGGATACCCGCACCCCTCGGGCTGCATGTTGGTAAAGACGGGGTGAACGCGGTGTTCGTAAAAGCGGCGGCAAAGCGACGCGGCTTCCGCCTTGGAGCAGCTCAAAACGATGGCCGCGCGCACCTTGCCGCGGCGGCACCAGGCGGCCACCTCGTCGAACGACGACGACATGCGCACCGTCAGCTTGCGGCGGCGCGCCATGCTCTGCACACCCTTGACGATGCTGTTGAGCTGCGGGTTGACCAAAAACATGTTTTCGAGCAGGACGGGCACCTGCTGGTCAAAAGGCGAAGGCTGTTTCATTTCGTGTGTCCTCGCCCATTATTGTAACACGGCGGGGCGGCCTTGTCAAGATTGAATTTTTTGGCAAAAATGTTCATATTTTTGCCCCCGTGAAGCGCGGGCCGCGAAAACGGGGCGAAAGAAAGGGAGCGCAAGGGCAAAAGCGGCAGAAACGCTCATTCCCCTTCCCGCGCGGCGGCGTGCACCGCCGCGGCGATGCGCGCGTCGAGAGCGGCCTCCCGCGGACCGTAAAACGGGACGCCTTCTTGCACGAAGCGCTGCATTTTCAGCAGGCATTCCCCCATGGCCAGCTCCTCGTCGCTCAACGGCGCGCCCGCGAACGGGGCGCGGTAGAGCACCTCCTGCCCGCAGGAGACCGTTTCCAGGCAGGGCGCGGCCAGATCGTCCGCCCCGCCGCGGCGGTAGGAGAACGCGAAGGCGGAAAAATCCTCGCCGTCGATGCGGGCGCCACCCGCGGCGTCGGCCTCGCCCTCCGTGCCCTGCAACAGCACGCGCGGGCGGCGGATGGCGGAAAAATACTGCGGGTAGGAAAAGTCGTACAGCGCCGTTTTGCCGCCGAATCGCAGCACGGCCAAAACGCGCTCGGCCGCCTGCAAGGCGGGCGGAAGCTCCCCCTCCCGCCCGCGGATGCGTACGTAGACGTCCTCGGCGCGCAGCGCGCGCACCTGCGGGAAGAGGGTGCCCGTGCCCAGCAGTGCGCGCGCAAGGGCCGCGGCGTGGCAGCCGTGGCAGCAGGACAGCAGGAGGGTGTGCACCCGCCCGAGCATCCCGCGCTCCGCCGCCGCGCGCAGGGCGGCAAAGCGGGGCAAGAGCGGGTACTGCTCGGCAAATTGCAGCCTGCCGCCGAGGGAGGCGAAGGCGGCACACTCCGCCTCGTCCGTCCCCGCGGGCGTCTCGCACAACACGGCGGCGCCCGCTTGCAGCAGGCCGCGGCAGACGCCGTAAGCCGCCGCCTTGGCCACGCAGACGAGCACGAAATCGCACCCCTGCTCCCAAAGCCGCGCGGGCTCGAAAAAGACGGGAACGCCCGCCGCCCGCAGCGGCCCCGCTCCCGCCTCGCCGTGGCAGCACACCCCCGCGAGGGCGAACCTGTTTTGCAGCTTGGCAAGCAGCCGCAGCCAGGCCTGCGCCCGCCAGCCCGTACCCACGATGCCGACGCGGATCTTTTCCATACCTCCTCCTTTGCCGCGCTTTCCGCGGCCGCAAAAGCGGGCGGCAACGCCGCCCGCCCGTTTGCTTTTTCCCTTGTGCCGCGCCCGCGGGAGCGGGCGCGGCAGAGCCATCGGTTCAGTTCTTTTTGCGGCGGAGGAACAGGCAAGCCGCGCCCAGCACGGGCAGCGCCAGCAGCGCACCCGCACCGACGGCCGAACCGCCGCAGCCGCTCTTCGCGCTGTCCGTATCTTCGGCAAATTCTGCCGTAACCACACTGTCCCCGCTCAGGACGAAGGTGTTGCCCTCGATCGCCGCGCCGTTGACCTTGATCGCGGCCAATTCGTAGCCCTCCGCGGGCGTGGCGGTGACGGTGATGACCGTGTTTTCGGGCGCGGACTGCGCGCTGACCGTGACCGTGCCGTGTTCGGAAGGCTGCACCGTGACCGTGTAGACGATCTTTTCGGGCACGAAGGACGCCGTCACGGTGCTGTCTGCCTGCAACGTGAAGGAATTGCCTTCCAGCGGCTGCCCGTTCACGTAGATCGTTTCCAGCACGAAGCCCTCTTCGGGCGTGGCGGTGACGGTGATCTGCGCCCCGGGGACGCCGCTTTCGGCACTCAAAGCCACGCGGCCGTTTTCGACGTCTCCGACGGTCACCGTGTAGACGATCTGCTGCCAGTGCGCGGTCAGGGCGACGTCTTTGCCGATGGCGGTGCCGTCAAAATCGAAGAGCTCCCCGTCCTCGGTGAACCAGCCGAGGAAGGTGTAGCCGTCGCGCGCGGGCGCTTCGGGCTCGGTTGCCGTCAGCCACTGTTTGACCTGCTGCGCAGCCCCTTCCGCAGGGTCGGCAAAGGCGCCTTCCGCGGGGTCAAAGCTCACGTCGTAGGTCACTTGCGCCTTTTTGCCCGTCTCCTGGGCGAGCATCTCGGCAAAGCGGTTGCCCACCGCCAGGATGCCCTTGGCCGAAAAGTGCCACACGTCGTTGTTGTCGTTGGGGTCGGGGACGAGCAGGTCGCCCGTCTCGGCGCAGCGCACCGCCGTCATGGAGGCGGCCGTCTTTTGCATCTGCTCGCGGACCACGTCTTCATAGGCCGCGTTTTGCAGATCGGCGCCGATCTTGCCGATGACGAAGGGCGTCGCCGAACAATTCTGCTCTATCTCCAATTCGGTCATGATACCGGTCAGGTCGCCGCGCAGGTCCGTGATGAGCGCCGAGAGGTGTTTTTGGTAGAGGTTCGCGAGGTCTTCGCGGGTGGAATCGGCCTCGCCCTGCATCCACATCACGCCGCGGATGACGGGTTCGTAGCCGGCCTCGATCATGGCCTGCAAGCCCATGCGCACCGTGACGAGCAGGTTTTCGTACAGCAGGCCCGCCTTCGGGCAGAGGTTCTCCTCGCCGTATTTTTCGATCATGCTCGGGGACATCCAGGTGCCGAATTCATCCGAAGTGCTGTTTTGGAAATTGCCGAGCGACGTGGCCCCCACGGCGTATTTGAGCACGGCGGCCTTGCCCGCGCTGCCGCCGTAGTAGGCGTGCATGCCCTCGGCAAACCCGAGCTCGGGCCCCAGGCGGGTGCCCGCGTGCCCCTGCCCCGCGTGCACGAATTGCAGCCTCGCCCCCGCCGTGGCGGAATCGGCGCTCTGCGTCACGCCGTAGTAGAGCACGTCGGTATAGCCGTTCTCGTATTCGGCCAGTTTTTCCTCGTCGACGGTGCCGCCGTAGGTATATCCCTTGTACAGCCCCGCCACGGGCGTGAACCCCGCCGCGTTGGACTGCCCCGCCAGGATGTACACGTCGAGCGCCTTCGCGTCCGTGAACGAAACTTTCACGGTGTACGCCTCCGTCACGTTTTGCAGCGTGAACGAGCGCAGCGCCCCCAGGCTTTGGCCGTTGATGGTCACGTCGTCCACGATGTACCCCTCCGCGGGGGCAAATTCCAGCGCCACGTCGCTGTGGGTGGCGACGGCAAAGGAGCTCGCCGCGTCCGTACCGCCGTACAGCACGCGCCCGTTCTCCCCCGCCGTGACGGAGACCGTCTGCGTCGCCGCCTCCTCGACGGGCTGCGCGTCGGGCAGGGGCACCTGCGTCTGCGCCGAAAAATCCATAAATTCTGCCTGATAGATCAAATTCGAAGTGCCGCCCGCATTGACGCGCATGCCGACATATCCCTCGGCATAGCTGCAACCCGTCTGCGAGAGTTCGATCACCTTTTGGTTGATGTTGCCTACGGGCGTATTGCTTTCCTTATCCTCTTTGCTTGCATACGCCGTGACCGTCAGCGTCTGCGCCTGCGAATCGGCCACCAGGTCGAGCACCACCGAGGTCGTGCCCGCAACCGTGCCGATGGCGACCGCCTTGACGCCTGTCGCCGTCGTCGATGTAATCTGCGTAGCGTTCACGAAGGGCGTCAAATTCAAAAAGGTACACGGCGCTCTATCGTGGCCTGTCTGGTACGCCATGTAGCTGACCATGTAGCCGTTGAGAGAGTTCGCGTTTTCCGCCCAGAACATGACGCCCGAAGCGATGCTCACGCGCAGGTCCTTTGTTTCGGTATCCTCGGCCGTCGTCCCCTTGGCCGCGAGCTGGTTATCCATATCCAGCGCGACGGTCATGGAAAAGTCTCCATAGCTGTACTCGTTGAGCAGGCGGATGTCCGTCCCCGGGTCGGAATTGAAGGCGGCTTTGTTCCCCGCGACGCTCAGGTTGCCCGCAAACGAAGACCCGCGGTAATCCACCTTGGACGCATCGGTAAAATCGGCGGGGTCGATGGCGGTGACGTCAAGCGTTTCGGTGACGGTTTCGTCGTAATCGGGATTGGACGCCCAGAAGCGGAAATCGTCGTAATGCAGGGGCGAATACGCCTCCCCGCACACGCCCGCAAACCCGCAGTGGCCGCTCGCCTGCGGCGAGCGCGTAAACAGCGACTGCGGCGTTTCCAGGAGCAGAACGCCGTCCAGCCACAGGCGGCAATACTCGGCCGTGGCCTCGACGCGGATGGTGTGCCATTCGCGCCAGCTGAACTCGTTCGCGTCTAATTTGGCATTGATGCGCACAGACTGCGCCCAGCCGGAAGTAACGGCGCCGCTTTCGCTGGTACCGTACTCATAAAATCCGATGGCGTAGTTGGAAAAGCAGACGCTGCGCCCCCGGAAGGTGTGCGTGTTTGTATCGGGGCCGGGATCGGTCACGAAGAACGGCAGGTGCGTGTTGAGCGTAAGCCCCGCGCCGAGGCTTGCGGCATTCTCGTCGAGATACTGCTGCAAATTGTCCTCGGGCACGTCCGCCTTGACTTTGACTTCAAACATGTAATTGGCGGAACCCGCGTTCCCGTACAGGAACTTGCCGTAATCGGTGGTGGTGTTCGTTTTGTATGCGATGTGGTTTTCGCCGCCGAAACGCCAGCCGCGGACGGTCTGCTCGTCCGCCGCATAGGAGTAGGACGAGCCGCCCTCGATCACGGCCCAGTCTTCTTCGACGGTGCCGTTGAAATCGTCTGAAAATTGCAGCAGATAGCGGTACCCGTCCGTTCCCGACGCGCCGAAAACGGCCGTCATCCCCGCCGCCACGCATGCGCACATGAGCAATGTGAGCAGGCAAAGCAGCAGGCCTTTGCGCTTGGTCCTCATGGTTTTCCCTCCTTTCCTGATCTATTTTGCGGAGCCGTTCCGCATCCGTGCGGGGCGAGCCCGCGCGGTTTATTCCTTTTCCTGCAAGTAGCGCGCGTCCGCCATGCGGTTGACGCGCTCGAACAGGGCGATCTCCTCGTGCGAATACGGGCGGTGGTTGGCGCGGAAAATATCGTGCTGCCAAAGGTCGATGGGCAGCGCAGAGCCGCGCAGGCTCTCCCACGGCTCGTAGTACTGCGCCCGCCCCTCCACGAGCCCGTAATGGTAGCTGCCGATGCGTTCCAGCCAAAAGAGCGGGTACAGGTCCTGCACGTTGTTGCCGTAGATGCGGTGCAGCCACTCGGTGTTGTACAGCGGGCGGCCGTACTTCTTTTTCAGCGCGTCGATGACCGAAACGACGCATTCAAAGCGGCCGTAATGGTGGAAGCTGACGATGTCGGAAAGCTCCATAGCCAGAAACTCGATCTCGCGCAGGTTGGAGAGCGGGTCGTTCAGGTCCTTGTTGAAGGTCATCATCCAGCTGTCCGCCGTGAGGGGCTGCACGGGCCCGATCTCGCGGGCGATCTCGAAAAAGCGGCGCAGGTAGCGCTCGGACTTGTTGAAGCGCTTGGTGTTGCCGGGCTCGTTCCACAAATTCCAGATCACGACGCGCTCATCGTCCTTATGTGCAGATATGATATCGCGCAGCCATTCGTAATACTGCGGTTCGAGCGCGGGGTCGTCCATGGGCAGCCAGCCCTCCCCGAGGCCCGCGCGGTGGGGAGAGCGGTACACGCCGCCGTGGTAGCCCCAGTCCGTCTTTTGCGGGCCGAGGACGGGCGGCACGTATTCCTCCTTGGGCACCGTGCAGTCGTTGCCGAACTTGGCCATCATCGTGAACCCGTGCCCGTCCAGAAGCTGCAACACCCGCTCCAAGCGCCGCATATAGCCGTCGCGGTCCGCCTTCCACGGCTCGAAGTTCATGGCCATGCGCACCGAATTGAACCCGACCCGCTGCGCGAGGGCGATCTCCTTTTCCATCACCGCGATCCGCTCTTCAAAGCCGTATTCCTGCCACATCTCGAACTGGAAAGTGCAGTTGGCGGGCAGGTAGTTGAAGCCGCGCACCCACGGGCGGGCGTTGTGCCAGGCCCAGGCGCGCTCGCGGCTCCATTGCCCTTTGTACAGTTGCTCGTTCATGTCCCCCTCCTTGCGGCCCTGTTTGCGGGCGGCCGCCGCCCTCACTGCCCGTTGATGCGGCGCATGGCCGCCAAAGGGATCTTCGGTTCGCGCTCTTCGGTGAACAGGCCGTTCTTTTCCTGCCGCACGTCGGTAAACTGCGTCAGGCAATACCCCGCCAGCCCCGCGACGTCCAGCGCGCGGGTCAGGGCAAAGAGCCGCTCTTCCAGCTCGGCGGCCGAGGCCGCCGCGTTGCCGTACCCCCACGACGCGCCGTCGGCGGAAAACTTCACGCCGCCGTACTCGCTCATGAGCACGGGGCGGACGCGGCGGGACCACCCCTTGGCGAAGGCCGTGCGCGTGTGCAGGCCGCGCACCCTGCCCCCCGCCAGGAAGTGCGGCAGGCAGGAGACGGCCTCGGAGAGCTCTTCGGCGCTCTGCGCGTAGTTGTGCAGGGTGACGATGTCCGTTTCGGTGTGCTCCCAGCCGTCGTTGCCGATGGCCAGCTTCCCCGGGGCCAGCGCTTTGGCCAGCCAGTACGCCGCGCTGACCATCGCCTGCTGGCGCTCGTTTTCGTACACCTGCAAGCAGCCCCAATCCTCGTTGAACAGCACGAAGGCCATCACCGAAGGGAAGCCGCGGTACTGGCGCAGCGCCTCCTCGGCCTGTACGTTCAAGGCGTGAACGGTGCGTTCGTCCGTCGCGTAGGCGGAAGGCATCTCGCACCATACGTACAGGCCGTACATGTCGCAAAAGTAGTAAAAGCGCTCGTCTTCCAGCTTCTGGTGCATGCGCACGCCGTTGAAGCCCGCCTCCTTGATGAGGCGCACGTCGCGCTCCATCTGCTCCTCGGTGCCCGTGAGCACGCCGCCCGTATAGTACCCCTGCGCCAGCACCATGCGGAAACAGGTGTTCGGCAGGTAGTTGACGAGGATGCGGTCGCGGTCGGTGCGGTAGTCGACGAGCGCGACGTACGAGCGCACCACGTCGACGGGGCGGCCGTCCTCGTACAATGCGTATTCGACGTCGAAAAATTGTCCGCTCGCCCCCGCGGACCAGGGCTTGACGGGGAGCTGGCGGGCGCGGTCCTCCAAGCTCAGCCAGGCGCGCCCCTCGGGCGCGGTGACGGCGCAGGATACGCTGCTCACCTCGCGGCCTTCAAAATACGCCGCGGCGCGGAAGGTCAGCCCCGCGCGGAAGCCGCGCAGCGAATAGTGCAGGAAGGCGCCCGCGTCGGCGTAGCGGATCTCGGCAAACACGTCGCTGAGGCTGCTTTGGGGCACCTCCTCCATCCACACCTCCTTCCACAGCCCGACGGTCGGCTCGTAAAAGCAGCCCGTGCACGCAGAAAGGTGGCGCTGTTTGCCGCGCGGATAGGCGGGGTCGAAGGGATCGCGGCAGCGGACCAGCAAAACGTTTTCGCCGCGCAGGGGATCGGTGATGTCGAATGTGAACCGCGTGTATCCCCCTTCGTGCCCGCCGAGGTATTGCCCGTTGAGCCACACGTCGCAAAAATAATCGGCGCCGTCGAAATGGAGCAGCACGCGCCCCCGCCCCTTGCGGAAGGCGAAGCGGCGGCGGTACCAAACGGTATCGCAGTCGCGCGCGTCGCCGACGCCGCCCGCGGGGGTGTTGCAGGCATAGGGCACGCAGATGCGCAGCGGAAAGGCGGCCCGCTGCATGGCGGCGGGCGTTTGCCCCGCGCCGAAGGCGAATTCCCATTCCCCGCCGAGGGAAAAGAAGGAATCGCGCACGAATCGCGGGCGCGGGTATCCCTTTTTATAACAGGCGGCGTGTTTCACGGTCTTTCCTCCCCCATAGAGCGCTGCGCGTTCATCCCTTGACGCCCGTCCCCGTGATGGCCAGCCCGCCCACGAAATAGCGCTGGAATGCGAAGTAGATGGCAAACAGCGGCACGCAGGTGATGGCGGCCCCGGCAAACACGTAAGGCAGGTCCATGCGGTTGCCGTCCGAGAGCGATTTGAGTTTGAGCTGCAACGTTTTTACGTTTTCGTTGGTCAGGTACAGGCTGGGCGCAAAGAAGTCGTTCCAGTTCCCGATGAACATGAACACCACCTGCGCGGCGATGGCGGGGCCCATCATGGGCAGCATGATGTGGACGAACTGCTGCAAATACCCCGCGCCGTCTATCTTGCCCGATTCAAACATGGCGTCGGGGATGCCCTTTTGGTATTGGATGTAAAAGAACATCTGCGATACCGAGCCGAACATCGTGGGCAGGATGAGCGGCCAGAAGGTGTTGATGAACCCGAGCTTGTAATACGCCCTGTACAGCGGCAGCACCACCGACGCATACGGGACCATCAGGCCGCTGAGCAGGATAAGAAGGTGCACCGTTTTGTGGCGCATGTACATCTTGGAAAAGGCAAAGGCTTCCAGCGACGAGACGATGACGCACACAGGGATGGTGGCCGCTTCGATGATCATGGTATTGAGGAAGCCGCCCACCATGTCGATGGTCGTCCAGGCGCGCGCGTAGTTGGACCACTGCGGCGACGCGGGGAAAAAGACGAGCCGCATCGTGTTGGAAACTTCGGCGGGCGTTTTCAGGCTGGACGAGATCATCCACAAAAACGGGAAGAGGCTGGCCGCGCAGGTCAAAAACAGGATCCCGTACGCCAGCACCCTGCCGCCGATGCGGCAGTACGCCGAGGAAAAGCGGACGAACGCCTTTTGCCGCGCGCCGATCCCACCGCGCACGTCCATGGCGCGCAGGCGCGCCGAGCGCGAGGAAAAGGCATACCCCGCGGCGACGGACACCGCCAGGGCGGCCAAGAGTACGAGCAAAACAATGACGGCTGCGTTCATGGCGTCACCCCTCGAAGACCCAGCGGTCGGAAATGCGGAACTGCACGACGGTGATGATCATGATGGTGATCGTCAGGAGGGTGCTGGCAGCCGCCGCCAGGCCGTACATCGAACGCCGTATGCCGAACGTCCAGATAAAGTAGACCACCGTCTGCGCCCCCGGGTCGCCCGAGGCGAAGATGAGCGAGTCGGTATACATCTGCAAATTGCCGATGACCCCCGTGATGAGCAGGTAAAACACGGTCGGCGTGATGATGGGCAGCGTGATGGCGAAAAACCGCCGCGTCGCCCCCGCGCCGTCGAGCTTGGCGGCCTCGTAATAGTTTCCGTCCACGGCCAGCATGGCCGCCAGGCAGAGGATCATCGTCCGCCCGACGCCGCCCCACACGTTTTTGATGACGATGGCGGTCTTGACCAGCCAGTCGTCGGTCAGCCACATCCACTGCGTACCGAGCAGGCTGTTGATGAGCCCGTACTGGTTGTCGAACATATACCGCCAGATGATGTTCATGGCCACCGCGCCCGCCACAACGGGCATGTAGATGAGCATGCGGAAGACCCCCGCAAAGCGGATGTCCGGCTGGGAGAGGATGGCCGCCACCAGCAGCCCCGCGGCGATGCCGAGGGGCACGCTCAAAAGCATGAAGAGGTTGTTGCACACCGAACGAAGGAAATATTCGGAGTACATGAAGTGCGTGAACAGGTTTTTGTAGTTGCCGAAGCCGATCCAGATGTCCCCGATGCGCGAAAAGAACGGGGCCGTTTCGCGCGCGGCGTTGTAATCGGTAAAGCTGTACAGGATGCTGAACAGGACGGGAACGAACACGAAGACGATCTCCCCCACGTACTTGACGGAAATGATCGCCAGGGCGATGCGCCCCTCCTTGCGTTTCAGCCTGCCCGGCCGTATCTTGACTTTCTCCATCCTTTCCCCCGTACGGTCAGACCAGATAGCTGCGGAGTTCGGTCAGGCTCTCCTGCAACGTCGGGGCAAAGGCGCGCAGCGCCGCGCCCACGTCGACCCAGGTGCCGTCCGGCTTGGCCTCCCAGAAGGAGCCGTAGCTGCCCGAATTCCCCGCCATGAAGTCGGTCAAAAAAGTATACCACGTCTCGTCGTAGGTGTAGGCTTCGGCGCGGTAACGGCCGCCCACCTTGTCGACGACGGTCTGGCCGTTCACCGTCTTTTCCCCCGTGCCGTCCACGCAGTCGAGCCAGACGCCGCGGTGGGCGGGCTGCGGCCTGGACAGCAGGTTTTCGGCGTTGGTCTCGTATTCGCCGGCCAGCTCCACGAGGTTGGGGATGCACTGCCCGTTGGAATACAGCGAGCGCTGCGCGTTCAGGTCGAGCGCCATATAGCGCAGGAATTCGACGGCGTAGTCCTTGACGGCGGAGTTGGCCGATACGCAGAAGGCCATGCCGCCCACATAGCAGGTGGAAACGGCGCCCGCCGCGTCCCCGCAGAGGACGGGGATGAGATCCCATTCAAAGCCGATGGCCGCCCAATAGTCCTTGGTCTTCCACGGCCCCGCGTAGAAGAACAGCGCGTTGCCGGAAGTGAACAGCGCCTCCCCGCCCGAGGAGACCGTGCCCGCCGCGGGCAGGATGCCCTCCTTGTACAGATCCTGCACGAACTGCATGGCGCCGATAAAGTTTTCGCTGTCGATGGCCTGGGTGGAGGCCGTGTCGTCGGTGAAGTAGTTGGCGTTGTTGGAATACACGGCCGACTGCATGTCGTAACCCGAGCACACGTACTGCCCCGAAGAGAGCACCGTTTTCAGCTTTTTGCCCACGTCGATGAACTGCGTAAAGGTCATCGGGTCCTCGGGGTCGGTGATCTCGTCCCAATCGAGCGGCTGCGCGGGGTTGGCGGCGTTGTATTCGTTCACCTTCGCCCGCAAGAGGTCGGCGTTGTAGCAGATGGCGACGGGCCCCATGTCCTTGGGCAGGCCGTACAGGCCCGCGCTGTCGCTGTACCCCACCTGCTTGGTGGCGGGGTCGTAACAGTAATAGGAATAGGCGTCCTCGTACAGGAGCGCCAGCTCGTCCTGCGTGATGCGCGATTTGTAGTCGTAGAGCTTGCCCGAAGAGACGTAGCGCAAAAACATCGCGTTGGAGAGCATGAGGCAATCGGGCAGGTCGGTGCCGAGGCCGTCGAGCATGGTGTTGTAGCTGGTGCCGTCGGTAAACCACTGCATCTCCACGCGGATCTGGTTCTGCGAGGCGTTGAAGTTGTCTACGACGCGCTGGTAATTGACGCGCTCGCTCTCCACGTCTCGCCCCATGAACACGACGTGCGCGACGCCGCTCTCGTCCACGTAGCCCTGGTAATCGCCGCCGCCACCGCAGCCCGCGAACGCCGCCAAGGACCCGACGGCAAGCAGCAGTCCCAAAACCAATGCCAAGATCTTTTTCATCCCGTTACCTCCCCGTCCGCGGGGCGCACAGGCGCCCCGCGCGTATTTTTTTTACAGTTCCTGAAAGTGCAGGTTTTTGCAGATCATCTCGCTGCCCGTGCCGTAGATGCCGATGTAACCCGTCGTCCACGGCTGCACGGTGTCCGCACAGCGGATAACGAGCTCGTCTTTGAGATAGATCTCGATCACGTTGTGCAGGGCGCGGACGCGGATGTTGACCGTGCCGCCGCCCATCTCGCCGAACAGCGTTTCTCCGTTTTGCAGGTCGTATGTACCCAAAACCTTTTGGTTGAAGTTGCACTTGTGCAGCGTCAGCCCGCTGTTGGAAATTTGCAGGAAATACCCCTGCCAGCCGTAGAGGTTGGCCGATACCTTCGCATTCTCCGCGTAGTGGTAATTTTTGGCGCGGAAGAGGAACCCGCCCGCAAAATCGCCCGCGAGGATGGTGCGCGTCGGCAGCGTCACGTCGATCGAAAATTCGTAATCGGCCATGCCGCGCTGCCCGTAGTACGTCATCGTGCGGCCGAGGAATTCGTTGACGATCATCCCCTCGTCGCCGTAATAGGAATAGCCGATCAGCGTCTTTACGTCGGCGGGCTTTTGCGTCAACGTTTCGGAGATCTCGCCCATCTCCCCCGCGCGGCGTTCGGTGGAAAAGTTCTTCACTTCCAGCGTGCCGTCGTAGACGCGGACCTTCATCGTGTGCAGGCCCTCGTCCATGAAAAAGCGCCCGCAGGAAACTTCCAGGTATTCCGCATCGCCGAATTCGGCGGAGCCCGCTTCCAGCTTGTAAATGTGCTCGTTGTCGACGATCACCTCGAACACCGCACCGCTCGATGCCTCCGAGAGGCAGGCCGTCAGGTCGTACCAACCCTGTTCGGGGGCGTTTACGTTGTACTTGACCCAGTCTCCCGCCTGCAACCGCACGGCGTAGCCGTCCTGCGTCTGCACCGTGCTTTCGCGCTCGCCCTGACGGAGGCCGCCCTTTTGCACGGCCGCGCCCGCGATGCTCCATCCCCTGTTTTCGCCTTTGACGTACGTATAGGCGGGGAAGCTGCCCGTCAGGTTCTTCACGGCGTCGAAATCGGAGGTGCCGAAGGCGTCGTTCGTGAAATAGGTGCCCGAAGCGTCGACGCCCTGTGCGTAGCCCGCCCTGCCGCCGCCGAGGGCGGCGTCCGCCACGATCTTACGCATGTTGTCCAGCCAGATCTCGCAGCGGTCGGCGCCCGCCACCACGCGCACGGTGTGCAGAGCCTCGGAATTGCTGCCCAAAGCGACGGGCGCGCTGCCGAGCACCTCGGTCTTGCCTCCCTCGGCGCGCTGCGCCGTGAGCGTGCCGCCCGCCAGCGCGATCTTGGTGTAGTCGGAGGCGCTTTCGTAACTCACGTACACCTCCGCCCGCCCGCGCGGCGCGCGGAAGTTGAGCTCGGCGGTGTACACGGCGCCCGCGCTTTCGGCCGTCAGCAGCAGGCCGTTCTCGGCCGTAAGCTCGCCCGCGGCCGCGCCGAAATCGGGAAGCGCGGGCTTGACCACGTCGAAATTGGCCAAAGAATCGGCCAAAACGTAGCCGCCGTTCGTGTAGTAGCGCGTGAGGTTGTACTTGCGCTCGCTGCCCTCCTGCACGTTGTTGTAGTTGATGCGCCGCGCGTTGTGGTAGGCGGTGTACACGCTGTCCAGGTTCGGGCCCGTCACGTTGGAGGAGTGCCCCGTGCCGCGGTAGTTGGAAAATTTCACCTGCGAGGAGACGAGGTTCCCGCCGTAGCCGATGTCGATGGCGGACGTATCCTCCCCGTTGGAGACGATGGTCACGTTGTTTTCGTGGGTGGTGAGCCCGTCGTAGAGGAATTCGGACGTCGTGTAGGCGTAGCCGATGCGGTAGCCCGCGCTGTCGACGTGGTTGCCCGTAAAGGTCATGTAATTGTAGCCGTTGCGGTAGAACCAGCCCGGGCCCTCCGTCCACATATTGCTCAGCGTCGCCTCGGGCAGGGCGACGGGATCGCCCAGCGTCAGCGAGACGTCGCTGCCGCGCTCTTCGATGTTCACGGGCATGTACGCCATGCCCGTGGCGCGGGCGGCGGCAAAGTACAGCTTGCCGTCGTTGGCCAGGTAGAAGGAGCCGTCGATGGTCTGCCCGAGGTTGTCCGTGATGCGCTCGAACGGCCCGTTCGGCGTCTTGCTGCGGAAAAAGTAATGCCCGTCCCCCGTATCCGATTCCACGAGGTAGAACCAACCTTGGTAGTAGACCACCTCGGGCGCGCAGGCGATGGAAGTTTCGGGGTTTTCGGCATTCCCCTCGCCGTACGCCCAGCCCGCCCACTCCCAATCGACGAGGTTGTCGCTCACCCAGCACGGGATGCGCCCCGAATAGCGCTTGTCTCCGTTGAGGGAGGAGTACAGGTAATATTTGCTGTCGTAACGGAACACGAAGGGGTCGCCGACGTCGTACACGTCGCCGTCGCCGTCAAACAATTCGATGAAGTTGTAATAGGTCTCGTAGTCCTTCGCGTCGAGCAGGTAGGCCTGCTCGCCCTCGTCCAAGGGCGTGCGGTCGGCGATGTCGTACGGGGGCGTTTCGGGCGAACAGGCCCCCGCGGCAAAGGCCAAGGCCAAAAGCAGGCCGAACAAGAGGCAGAGTTTCCGTTTCATGCGCCCTCCTTTACTCCGCCGCGGGAGTGACTTTGAAGTTGCTGAACCGTACGCCGCTGCGCTGCGAGACGACGCCGACCGTCACCGCGCTTTCGGGCTCGTATTTGACGGGCGCCGTGTTCGGACGGCCCGCCGAATTCTGCCCGTCCTCGGTGCAGAAGCAGACGAGCTCCCAGTCGCCGTCGATGTCGTCCCACACATAGCCGTTGACGCGGCCCTGCCCGCCCTCTTCGGTGATCTCCACTTTGAGGCGGAAGGTCATGCTGTCGCCCGAGGCCGTGTACTGCGCCCATTTTTGCGCGTAGTGCGTTTCGGAGAGGGGCGAACCCGTGACGCTCCAACCCGTCGAGCATGAGTTGTAGGACCCCGCCTCGCGGCGGACGATCTGCGTCGCGCCCGAGGGGCTCGCCAGCAGCACGAATGCGTAGTGGCTCACGTCCGCCTGCGAGAAGGGCTGGTCGTACTTTTTCGCCCCGTCCGAGATCTGGAAGGCGATCCCCGCCCAACCCGCGCCGGGCATGAGGGTCATATCCACCTCGATGGAGCCGTGCCCTTGCAGCGTCATGTCCTGCGCCCAGGTCAGCGCGCTGTCGCTCGCGGCCACCCATTCGCCGCTGCGCGAGAGCTCGAAGGAGCGGGAAAGGCCCGTCTTGTACACGGCGAACAGGTTCATGTCCATGGACGACATCGAAAAGTCTCCCGCGATACGCTCGCCCGTGGCCACGTTGATCCAGTAGTCAAAGCCGTACACCTTTTCGCCGTACTGCTTGCCCGCGGGCACGGGCAGGTCGGCAAAGGCGACCGTTGCGCCGTATTCGTACTGCCGCGCCTCGATGGTCTCATCGGTGTCGGTAAAAAAGCGGATGCTGTGCACGTTGGACCAGCCCGCATACAGCGTGATGTCCGAATCGATCTGCGGGTCGCGGTAGTCGTAGGGCTGCGTGCAGGCCTCGTCGTAGTACCAGCCCGTGAACGTATACCCCGTCAGCGCCGTCGTCGCCGAGGGCGGCGTGGGGCTGAACAGGCGGCCTTCGGTGTACGTATCGCTCACCTTCGGGCGGCCGCCGCGGCAATCGTAGCTGACCGTGAACGTCTGTCCGCTTCCCCTGTCGCAGCCCGCAAGGGCGGGCAGCAGCGACAGCGCCGCCGCCAGAAACAACGCAAGCATCGTCTTCTTCATCGTTTTCCTCCCATAATATATCTCGCAAACAGCCCCCGCAGGGACGGGAGGCAACAACGGCCACGGCCCCGCCCGTACGGGCAAGGCCGCGGGCGCGGTCATGCCTCGTATCCGTGCAGCATGTCCCGCAGCAACACCGAAGCGAAGTCTCCGCAGTCGATGTTCATGAGTTTGCCGACGATGTCGGTCACCGCGGCGCGGTCGCCGCGGGCCAGGAGCGCGTAGCCGCGCAGCTGCAAAGCCACCATCGTGTTGTATTTGGCCACGTCGTACTGGAAGGGCATGAAGGCGTGCGCGCCGACGCCGAAGTACGGGGGCCTGTCGCGGTCGGCATAGGCCGCGTCGGCCGCGGCCAGCATGGCGCCGAGCAGGGCGTCGGCCTCCGCGGGCCGCCCCGCCTCGCGCAGGGCCTGCGCCTGCCAATAGCTCTGTACACCGAGCCCCGCGTGGTTTTTGCACGCTTTTTCGAGATACGTATCCTTTTTTCCGAGCATGCGCGCGCAGCGGCTCATGCCGAGATAGAGGGGCGCGTCGTTGACGAAAAAGCTCTTTTCCTCGCCGTAGTTGCGCGGGAAGGTAAGCCCCGCCTTGTACGCGAGGAAGGCGTCCTCGTAGTCTCCCTGGCGGAAACAGTTGTCGCCGATGAGCTTGTGCAGCCAGGCGTGGTGGTTGGTGAGGTTGCCCTCGCCGCCCTCGTAGGTGTGGAAGCGGTGTTCCGAAAGCACGCGCTTGGCGTCGTCCAGCCGCCCCACTTCGCTTAAAAGCTGCGAATATTCCAGCGTGCAGTCGTCGCGGCGGGCTGTGTTGGCGCGGTGCCCCTCAAAAAACGCGATGCGCTCGGCCACGCAGATGTTGAGGCTCTTGTACAGCTGCGAAAGCTCGTAAAAGATCCTGTCGCTCTCGGGGGCGAGCTCGAAGGCGCGTTCCAGGGCCTCCTTGGCCTCGTCCTTGCGGCCGAGGTGGTCGTAGCAGGCCAGGGCGAACCCGCGGTAGGCGGGCGCAAACGCGGAGCGCTCCGCGCAGGCCTGCCAGCGGTCGGCAGCGTCGGCGTAGCGGCCGCGGTCGTAGAACAGGCTGCCCAGGTAATAATCGGCCCGCGGCGTAGCCACCCATTCCAGGACGGCGATGTCTTCCAGACGGTTGGGATTGCAGTAGACCCAGCTCCGCCGTTCGCCCCGCCGCTTGGCGGCGGCCGACTGTTTTTTGTCCCCCGCCCTGTTATACAGGTAGGCGAGGTAATAATCGGTCATGACCGAGGGTTCCGCCCGTTCGAGCACCCCGATCGCCTCGCGGTCCAGCCCGAAGCGCATGTATTCGACGGCCAAGTCGAGCGCCTGCGCGGGCGCGGTGCGGAAGGCGTCGAACAAGGCGTCCTCCCGCGCGGTCTTTTCCGCGGCGTCGCCGCCCGTCAGAACGGCCAGCATGTGCAGCGCCCAGAGGTGGTGCGCGTTCGTCTCCAAAGACAGGCGTAGCAGGCGCACCGTCTCCGCGGTGTCGCCGCCCTTGGAGGCCAGGCCCGCCAGCGCATAATAGCCCGCGCTGCGGTTTTTGTAGCTCCACGTCGACCAGTAAAGATCGCGGTAGGCGTCCGCGTCCCGCCCCAAAAAGCGCTCGCAAAGGCCGCGCTTGTACAACACGTCGGTGTGTTCGGGGTTGGCGTTGCGCAGTTCCAGGCGCTGTTCCGCGCGTTCATAGTGCGCGAGCGCCTCCGCGAACAGGCCGCGGTCGTACAGGAGATCGCCCATCGCCTCGTTGCAGCGCGCGTCCATGGGGTCGCGGCGCAGGCCTTCGGCGAAGTAGTCCTCCGCGTCCAGCGTGAAGTGCTTGTACTGCACGATGTGCTTGCCGTGCAGGTACAGCTCTTCGACGGTGGCGATGTCCTGCGGGCGGGGCGAAGGCACGCGGGGCGCGGGGGGCTGTTTTGTGCCGCGTTCGCGCACTTCGTAACGCACGAGCACGTTGCCCGCGCCGTCGTACAGCGCGGCCGAAAGGCCCGCCTTGTACGTGCAGGGCACGTGCGCCGTCCAGGCCGCGCCGGGGGCGAGGTCCGCCCGCTCGCGCAGCACTGTGCGCTCCCCGCTCTTGACCAGGACCGTGCAGCCGCGGAAGGTGCCCGTCACGCAGAAGCCGACGCGGCAGCCCCGCCCCTCCTTTTCGAGGTTGACGGCGGCGTCGATCGTCGCGTTTTTGACCTCGCCGATGCCGCGCACGGGGTACCAGAATTGCATGAACCGCTTTGTCTCGTAGGGGGCGATGTAGGTGAAATCGGGCTGGTTGTCCGTGTAGCAGCCCGTCATCAGCTCCACGTAACGGCTGCCGTCGTCGGTCAGGTTGCTGCACCATTTGTAGCCGAAATCGTTGTTGCCCCACGTCCACAGCTTTTTGCCCGGGGCGATGTAGTGGTTGGCCACCGTCACGGTGCCGAACTGTTTGCCCAGGTCGTAGCCGCAGAGGAAATCGGAATCGCTCTGCCCCTTGGAGACCATGAACGAAGACGGCACGACGATGTTGCGGTGGTAATGGATGTCCCGGCCCGCGCCGTAATCGTAGGGGCGCGCGGTGTCGAAGCGCCCTTTGGCGATCGGCCAGCCGATCACCGCGCGGCGGTCGTGGTCGTTCACGTACTCGACGTCGGGCGGGAACACCACGGCGTAGTTGTCGTCGATCTCCACGGCAAGGTTGGCCCACCACAGGAAGGGCCGCGCGGAGGGCGTACCGTTGTAGAGGCTGACTTCGGCGCGGATATACGAGCGGCCGGGCGGCACGGTCAGACCCACCATCCCCTTCGTGCGGTTGTAGGGCTCCACTTCGCCCATCCACGCCGTCTTGGTGCCGTCCTCGTTTTCCACGATCTTGGAATCGACGGCCTCGTAGGTGGTCGGGCGGTGGTGCAGCGGCCAGTTGAACTCGATGCCGCCCGAGACCCACGGCCCCGCCAGGGCGATCATCGCGGGCTTGATGACCTTGTTTCCGTACACGAAATCGTAGCCCGTCGCCTTGTCGGTGGCGCAATGGATCTTGCCGCCGATCTGCGGCAGCGCCGTCACTTTGATGTATTCGTTTTCCAGCACGATCGCCTCGTACTCCTTGTTGCGGCAGGTATCCGTCAGCCTGTCGGTGTACGGCATGGGGTAGATCTTGCTGGACGCGCCTTGGTTGGCACGTTTTTCAAAAAAGACGGGAAGTTCCTCTGCCTTCCCGATCTCGTAGGTCGGAAGAACGATCTTTTCATATTCCGTTCTGGTATCCATCGCTGCGGCTCCTTATCGTTTGGTAGCCTCAGTATACCATCGCTCCCCCACCCGTTCAAGACCAAGTTTTTTCCCAAAACGCGCAAAAATTTTCCACGTTATTGCCGATATCCGCATGAATATGAACGTTCGCCTATATCCCGCCGCGCCTCCATTCTTCTGCAACGGGCATTCCCCCACACCTCCCTCTGCGCCGCCCGTGAACGCGGCCCTTTTCCCCTCGTTAAGGGCAAAGTAATAAAGATCCCCGCGTGGAAACGCGGGGTATTTCATTTTCGGGTATAACCCTAAACTTTACCGGCTGCGCACAAGTGCGCTTTTATATTGGCCTGCCGGCCATGCATTGGTTACTTGCTACCCGTAAACGGGTCCCGCGGGTCAAAGATGCTTAATTGCTCACTTTCCTTATCCTTCTTCAACTGGTTTGCTACGAATTTGATTTTGCCTTTTTCGGGCAAGAGGCGAAGGTGCATAGGACGGTGGAAGGAAAGCATCTTTTCAGTCAATCTGCGAAAGTCAACGGGGAAAGAAAAATCGTTGCGTGGGTGTAAATCAAAACTTTGTAAGCATAGCAAAAGAGCCGAGCAAGGAAACAATCCTTGCTCGGCTCTATCCTCTTTTCTATGAGGGTTTTAAGCGACGATTTTGCGACCGTTGACGTCCGCGAGGAACTATGCTACCATAGCCGCCCCGAAAAAGCACAAATTCGGAGGGATAATGAGCGCAAAAAACAACTAAGCATTATCTTTTTATCTATGCTAAACGCTCATCTTAATATCAAATAGAAATTAAGTAATTCTGCTTCTACTTAACTGCAAAGCGCCTGTACGTGCAGCGTTTGGCATCGAGCTCCAGCTCCAGCCCGTCCGCATCCGCGGGCAGGCAGACGACGGAGGAAAGCGCCATGCCGTTCACAAAGATCTCCAAAGAAAAGCGGTCGCCGACGATCTCGATGCACGTCTCTTCGTCGGGGATATACGGCATCCGCCGGATGCCCGCAAGGGAATCCGCGTCTTTTTCCGCCCCGACGATCGGTTCGCCCGCCTTGGATCGGTCGAACACCCATTCGCCCTCTCCGAGCACAAAAGACGCAAAGTTCTCCCCCTTTTTGCGCAGCTTTACCGAGAACGCGCGCAGCCCCCTTGCCTGTATTTTGACGGCACCGACAAGCAGCCGATCCGAAAGGACAGAAAAATTCTTCTCCTCGCGCACGGGCGCACCGGCGTAGACGGGTGTCTGCCACAGCCTGCCCTCCCGCACCGAAAGCCTGCGCGGCACGGTGAGCTGCCCCGCAAACCCGAACGCTTCCGTCGGGTTGGAACGCTCCCACATGTTCAGCCAGCCGAAAAGGACAGGTTCGTCCGCAAAGGTCTGCGCCGCGTAAAAATCGAAACCGTAATCGAGCAGATGCGCCCCGCCTGCGGGCAGAAAGCCGCGCGCGGGATCAAGTTCACCGAACCGATAAAAGGAGCTGTGGATATTGCGGCAAAAGTTCCCCTGCGCGGGGTAGAACTGTTCGGAATACAGCAGCAGGCGCAAATCGTCGCGATAATCCGGGCACTCGGTCATGAACCCCGCCGCGTCGCTGCCGAACAGATCGCACACGAACGCCCAGCGGAAAAGATCTTCCGAGGAAAACAGCAGGATCCTGCCGCCCGCGCCCCTCTTTTTCGCCGCGACGACGCAGTAAAACGTTTCCCCGCGGAGGAACAGTTTGGGATCGCGGAAGTCCCACGGGCAGTATGCGGGCGGAAGCTCGCGCTCGCCGATGACCACGCCGTGCTTGGTGAAATGCACGCCGTCTTCGCTGGACGCAAGGCATTGCAACTGCCGCACGTTCTCCCCGCCGCCGTTCTCCTTAAACCCCGTGTACAGCAGCCAGAGCTTTCCCTTCCACTCGACGGCGCTGCCCGAAAAGCAGCCGTCCTCGTTTTCGTCGGGCGCGAGCGCAGCGGGCAGCCGCTCCCAATGCATAAGGTCGCGGCTCTTCACGTGTCCCCAGTGCATGGGGCCCCACTTCGTCGCGCCAGGGTAGTGCTGGAAAAACACATGGTACTCGCCGCGGAACTTTACAAGCCCGTTCGGGTCGTTGATCCAGCCCCTCTCGCCTGTGATATGGAATGCGGGAAAATTAAACAAGTCAGCCATACGAATCGTTCCCCTGCGCCGCCCGTGATCGGGCGGCGCCTGTCCATTGATTTTTATACGTTCGCCGAAAGTTGGTTCACGGCAAGGTTATACCCTTCGGGCGCCTTCGCAAGATTTGTCTCCACGCCGTCCAGCGCAAAGCAGCGCCAAGCGCCCTCGTCGGTAGCAGCCTGATCGATGACACGCACAAAGCACTGCGTATCCTCTTGCAGATCGAATTGGTAATAATAGCTCATCAGCCTGCCGTTATTATCGAGCAGTTGATCGAACAGTTGATTGGTAAACCGCGCAAGCACTTGCTCTCCCGCACCGTCTGCCGCAGGTCTGACGAACTCCAAACTGACGCCCGTCTGCCCTCCGCCCAACAGGAAGGAGACGATCGCATTCTTTTTCAGCGTGAACACCCTGCTCTGCAGAGTACCCGTCGCATCCTCGCGGCTCACCCTGTCCCCATTTGTGTACCAAGAAAACAGATATCTGCCGTTTTTGCCGTAAACGTTGTTGGGATCGTTCCAATAATTATCGTCATCGGTCACGACGCCGATTTCGCCCGTAAGCTCCCAGCCCATGAGGCTGCCCGTCTCGAACCCGCCGTTAAAGAGGCGGTACTTTGAAACAAGATTGAACGAGTCGTCCGGCTCGCTGCCGATGGGGTAGTACGTCACGACGCTGTCAAGGAAGAACAGACCGTAGTCACCCGTGCTGTTGCCGTTGTCGGTGACGCGCAGGTACACCTTGTCGCCGCGGGCAAAGCCGTAGTCAAGCAAGTTCGCCTTATACGCGACGAGCGTACAGCCGCGCACGGTACTGCCTGCCACATCCGACCAATCGAAGTTGGGCAGCGTCACACGCTTTGCGTCGTCCGCCGAGACGATTTCCAGATAGACCTGTTCGATATTCCTTGCCCCGCCGAGCTTATAAGTGATCCACCCGCTGCCGCCGATGACAAAGTTTGCGCTGCGCAGCGTACCCGTCGCGCTCTCCGCGGCGCCCTCCGCATAGGCGCTGAAAAATTTACCGTCGTTGTTGAAAACAGGAGGTACGGTTTCATTCTCCCAATACCCCGTCGCCTCCGAAATGCCGCCCAGCGCCGCATCGTTTTTCTCGTTGTCCATCGTGCCGTCGAGCGTCCAGCCGTCGAGGTCAAGGTCGAACCCGCCGTTAAAGAGGCGGTACTGATAGGTATCCTTGATGCGCAGCGTAACGGTGTACTCGAGCTGCTTTTTGCCGCTTGTCGCAGTCACCGCAAACACAAATTCCTGTTCGGTCTCGTTAAGCTCCAATCCTGCAAAGACGAGCGTGTAGGAAGAGCCATTGAGCGTGATGTTCTCTTCGTTCATCTTGACGGCATAGCTGACCGTCTTATCTGCGGGAATGACGAGATACTGTGCAAAATCCAGCGTATACTCTGTTTTATCGGTGACCTCTGCATCGTTCACATCGAACGCCACGGAAATGCTTTCGCCGTCCGCAAGGGTGATCTCGCTGTCCGCAAAGTTCAGCGTGACGGTGAACGAACGGGTCGGCAGATCTGTGACCGTATAGTTCTTGTCCGTAAGCGTGACCGTGACGGTGATCTGCACGGAGCCTGCCGCCGAAGGGGTATAGGTGAGCGTTTTGCCGTCGATGCTTGCCTCCCCTTCGGGGACGGAATAGGAATAACTGAACCGCTCGCCGTCCGCGGGCAAGGCGACCTGAACAGGTGTTTCGCTTTGCCACTCGCCGTAAGCATAGTCTTTCGTTGTGTTTTCAAATTCGGGGAGCTGCGTCGTGTTCGTCACCGTGACTGTGACCGAAAACGAGCCGATCGGCTCTCCGCCGTACGAGACGGTGTACGTGACGGTGTACACGCCGCTCTTCGTCGCCTTGAGCGCCAGCCCGTCGGCGGTCAGCCCGCTCTCCGAAATCTCGGCGGCGTAGGTGTACTGCACGCCCAGCACGCCCTCCGAAAGGAACACGGGCGTGACCTGCGCCGTATTCGTCTTCGCAAGGTCGAAGGCAACCTCCGCATCGAGCCAGAAGGCATGCGTGAGGTCGGTATAGGTATCGGCGGGCTCGGCGTCATACCACGTCACGAACGCATCGAGATACAAACTGCGGAAATTCTCTCCGACCTCTTGATCGACCGCACGGATAAAGACCGAATTTCCCTTGAACTGCGAGAGATCGAGCTTATAGTCGTGGAGTTTCAGCGCGGCGGCGGGGTCCGCGAACAGGACGTTGCGCACCCTAGCAAGAACCTCCCCTTCCCCTTCGACTGAATATTTGACAACTTCCAAATAAATGTTGCGCAGTTCACTTCCGCTGTTGGGACGCATCGAACCGAGTTTGAAGGTGATCCACCCGCTGTTCCCGACCACAAAGGAAGGGCTGACGACCGTCTCCGTCCCTTTGTCAATGCCGACATAATAGCGCCCGTCGTTGTTGACAGGATACTTCCCAAAATAGGTACCGTCCTCGCTGAAACCGCCGCTCATGCCCGTCCAGCCCGTAACATCTTCCAGAGCGCCGTTCGGCATGCGGTACGCAGTCGAATCGATGACGCTGAGCGTATAGGTGTAGCTTACGCTCTTCTCCCCGAACAGCGCCGTGACGGTGAGCGTCACTTGCTGTGCAGTATCGCTGTAGCTGCCCGTAAAAACATATTCTTCCGCATTTTCGACAGACGCGGCTTCCTCATCGCCCACGGCAACGGTGTAGGAGGTGACGTTCCCCGCGTTTTCAATGTTTGCCGTCAGGTCGATGGTGTAGCCGTCCGCATGGTCGTACAGGTCTACCGTGCCATCCGCGGCGATCGCGCTCTCTATCACGGCGGGCGTGGTATCCGTCACGGTGATCGTGACAGTGAAGCTGCCTTGCTTTTCGATCGTCTCTCCCGAAACGGTCGCCGTAGCCGTGACGTTGACAGTCAGCACTTTGCTGACAGGCTCCGTTGCGGTATAGGTGAGCGCGCCGTCTGAAATTTGGGCGTTTCCATCCTGCTCGGCAAGAGAATACGCGTAAGTATAGCTTACGCCTTCGGGCGCGGTGGGCACGAACGTAAAGCTGCCGCTGGCCGCATTAAAGAGGTCGAAAGAGATCGTCCCGTTCGCATACGCGGGCGCATCCACGTCGGGCTTTTGCACCGTGAAGCCGAACACCGCTTCCACTTCGCCGCAGGAGAGCGTGACTTTTGCTTCGCCCGATCTGATCGCCGTAACGGTAAGCACACCGCCCGCAACGTTCGCCGTCACAATGCCCTCGGTGCCGACAGACGCGGTAACTTCGTTCCCGTATGTTGTGATATAGTCTGCGACCGTGATCTGCTTATTGCCGCCGAAGGCAAGCTCGAAGGGTTCGCCGTCCTTGACCTTGACGGGCGCTTTGCGCCGCGTGGCCGCCGTGATCGTGAGGTTTGCATTGACGGTGATCTCTGCCCCGGGCTGCTTTTGCTCGCTCCCTACCTGCCATGCGACGAACTCGAAGTTTTGATCTTCGGGCGCGATCGCCGCGGGCAGCTCGAAGGTGCCACCCTCGCGCACCTGCGTCGTTTCACTGCCTACGGTAACCGTGTATACGTTATACACCGTGACGGAGAAGGTGACTTCTACCGTACCGCAAGTAAGTTTGACCTGCGCCGTACCCGACTTGACAGCCGCAACGGTGAGCACGCCTTCCGCAACGGAGGCGGTCACCACCCCTTCGGGCGCGGCTGCGGCAGAAACGGTATTGCCGTTCGCCGTGATATAGTCCGCGACGGCAAACTCCCGCTCCGCGCCGACGGCGAGATCGAAGTCGATACCGTCCGCGACTTTTACGGGGTCGGTCTGCGGCGGCTCTTCCGTTCCTTCTTCGCACGCCGCAAACAGGACGCCCATTGCGGCGCACAGGAGCACCGCAGCCAACAGAGCAGCCAGCTTTTTTCCGATTTTTTTCATACATTTCCCCTTTTACGGCGTTCACGCCGTTATTTTATTCACTGCCTCTGCCCAAGGGAGGCGGTATGCCTGCACCCCCGCCGAAGAAGTGACGGCAGTCAGATCGACCGTATCGTACAGTTCCGCAAGCACGGGCGCCGTTTCGTAATAGGTGACGATGTCATCAAAGAACGCAACTCCCCAGTTTTCGTCGCCTGTGAGCACCGTATCCGCGATCTCGATATACAGCGTCTCGCCGAGATATGCGGAGAGGTTTGCAAGATACGTCGTCATCGTCGCCGTGCGGCAGCCTTGATTGACAAACGGGAAATTCCCGTCCGAGAACTTCGTATTCCCGTATTCCGCTATCAACAAGTCGCCCGCCTCGGTATACACGCGCAGCACGGCGCTGCGTCCGCCCAGCTTGAAGGAGATATACCCGCTGCCGCCGAGCGTGAAGTTTTCGGAACGGAGCGAATAGCCCTCCGCCTCGACCGTGTTCGCCAGCCAACCGTCGAAGTGGTACAGCCCCTCACTGTTGTACGGGAAGCGTTCGTTCCAGAACACCTGCGCGCGGCTGACGGGGTTCTCCGCAACCGTGCCGCCCTTGACCGTCCAGCCCGTGAGGTCGCCCGTCTCGAATCCGCCGTTTTTGATCTGATATTCGGTATCCGTGACCGTCTGCGGCAGGATGTTCTTCGCCGTGAACGCATCCCGCGGCACGGCATCCGCGCTCTCGTAATAGGTGATGAAGCTGTCCGCCGTGACAAGCCCCCAATTGCTCGTCGCGTTGTCCGTGATGCGCAGCTTTATCTTTTTGCCCTTCTCTATCCCGCAGGCGGTGAGGTCGGCTTTGTAGGAGATCATATTCGCGAGGAAGCTTGTCGTATTCAGCTTCCCCGTGTCGTTGTCGGTGAACAGCAGGTTCGCAAAGCGCGCAAGTTCCGCGCCCGTCTCCGCGTCCAGCACAGACAGGTAGCACAGCGCAGGGTCTCCCCCGCCGCCGAGGCTGAACGTGATCCAGCCGCTACCGCCGAAGGTGAACGCATCGCTCGTCAGCGTACCCGTGCCGCTCTCCTTATCGATCCCCGTAAAGAGGTACTTGCCGTTCTTGTTGTACGGGAAGTTCTCCTTCCACCAGCCGGAATCTGCGGAGACTTCGCCGATGTCCCCTTCCATCGTCCAGCCCGTGAGATCGCCCGTCTCAAAGGTGCCGTTTTGTACCTGGTATTCGCTCTGCGGCTCGTATTCGATCTCCGTCTTCAGCTCAAACGCCTCAGACGAGTACATAAAGGTCGGGCGGCTCTCATAGTAGGTGACGACGCTGTCCAGCGTCATGCAGCCGAGATCGTCCGCCGCCGTATTCTCGTCCACCGCCTCGATGACCATGCGCCTGCCGAGAAATTCGGACAGGTCGGCATAGTACTGCACGAGGTTGAGAAGTTTCAACCCGTTCTCCACGTACGGGAACTGGAAATCTTTATATTTTTCGTTGCTGAACCGCGCGACCTCCGTCTCGCTGCCGTCCTCTTCCAGCACCAGAAAGCGCAGGTAGGTGAGCGAATTGTTCTTGCACCCGCCCAGCTTGAAGGAGACGTACCCGCTGCCGCCGAGCGTGAATTCGGAAGAGCGCATGCGCCCCGTCGCCTCGCGGCGGTAATACCCGTAGTGGTATTCCCCGTCGCGGTTGTACGTGATGTTTTCGTCCCACCACACGTCGGACGCGTTGACCCCTTCGTTGGAAAAGGCAAGCCCCTCCGTGACCGTCCAGCCCGCGAGCGAGCCCGTTTCAAACCCGCCGTTCGCGATCTGGTATTCCGTTCCTTCCGCCTCCGTCTCGTACACCTTCACCTTATCGTAGACGGCGCCCGCCGCCTGCTCGGATTCTTCGCTGTAGGTGCGGATATCGTCCACGGAGATATAGCCGTAATAATTGGAACGGTCGTTGTCCACGATGCGCAGGAACAGCTCCTGCCCGATATACGCGGACAGATCGAGGGAATAGGTGTAATAATTGTCCGTATTGTACACGTGCGACGCATACTGCGACGGATTGACGTACGGTGTGTCGTGTTTGAGGAAGTACGTATTCTCCTGTTTGGCGATCATGCGGCCGCTCTCCACGAGGTAGACCCCGACGTAGCACCGCTCGCCGACGGGCTTTTCCGCACCGTCCTTCCCTTTGTAGCGGGTCGACCCGCCCGCAAGTTTCATGGAGATCGTACCGTCGCCGCCGAGGATAAAATCGGAAGAGCGCAGCACGCCCGTAAAGGAGTACGGGATGCTCTCGTCAAACCCTCTGCCGTACAGGTGCCAGTTGCCGGACTGCCCGATGGCGAGCTCGTTGTGGTTGGCGTCTTCCTCGAAACGGAAGGTGCTCCTCGTCGTCACGTTGTCCTCGCCGAACGCATTCCCGCTCTCCACCGTCCAGCCCGTGAGGTCGCCCGTCTCGAACCCGCCGTTCACGATGCTGTACACGCTCTCGTCCGCCGTCTCCTCTTCGGCGCAGGCGGCGAAGGAAAACAGAAAGATTATGCTCAGCAAAATGCAAGCGAATTTCTTCATATTCCCTCCTTTATGCGTCCAGAATGCTGCCCGTGTTGCCGTAATAGGCGGGCGTGACCGTATCCGTATAGACGGAACCGAGCGTATAGACGGTGAGCCCCGTCACCGAGAGCGCGCACCCGTCCGCAAAGAAACGAAGATAGTCCGAGTCCTCGTAGCGCGGATACATCCTCGACGTAAAGCTGACGGCGCCGTTGACGTACACCTCGAGCATGGAGCGGTCCATGTAGACGATGACCTCGAACCGCGTGCCCGTGTTCTGCCATACGTGCGAATTGATAAGATTTCTGACGTACTGCGACGCCTGCGAGCGGTCGATGTATACGCCACCGCTGCCGAACACGATGCCCGTCCGCTCGGTACTGCCCAGCGAATCGGTGTACGGATTGTAGCGTACGTACAGCCCCGCGCTGTACTCTTCTGCCTGCGGCACAAGTTCCAGCGTCATGCGGATCTCGAAGGAATCTCCGCGCAGGCTGCCGATCGCCGCGTTTGCCTCTTCCCACGTCATCGTGTCCGCGGTCTCATAGACCGTCGCGGTGCGCAGGCTCTGCAATTCCTCGATGGGCTCCAGCCCGATGGAGTGCCCGTCGTCCGAAAGATACAGCTCCACGGGCAGGCTCGCGTTGTGCGCCCAGCCCGAATAGTAATTGTGCGTCGTGCCCGGCTCCTTCCCCTGCGCGATGGCGAAGAGGACCGTCCTGCCCTGTTCGTAGGTCTTTCCCACTTCGGCACCCTCCTCGGTCAGATAAGTAAAGCCCGTCTGCCCCGTGAAGATGCCGTTGCCGTAGTCCATCAGGCGGGGCGCCTCATAGCCCTCGTCGGGGACGAATTTCAGGCTCTGTTTGTCGAAGGTGCCGATCCAGTAATAGCACTCGACGGTGCGGCGCGAATTGTCCGCATACTGCGGCGTGAGGAAAAAGACGTACTTCGTCTGCGAACCGTCCTTCGTAGAGACCGGCAGAAGCTGGATGCACTCCCAGTGGATGCCCGCCTCCTCCGCCGTGGAGCGGAAGATATAATCGTGAAACTCCCAGTCGCGCATATCCGTCGAGGTGAAGAACAGCGCGCCGCCGGACTGCCCGTCGTAGCCCGAGCCGACCATCATGTAATAGATGCCGTCATCCTGCCAGACGAACGGGTCGCGGAACTGGCCCTTCTCCCCGATCCCCGGCTCCTGCGTGATCGCGACGGTATCTTCGACCACCCACTCCGTGAGATAGGGATCGGAGGGGTCGGCGCAGTGCGCAAAGGCGATGTTCTGCCCGCTGTGCGTTGTCGTCGTCGTGCCCGCGGTGATGACCAGCCAGGGCGTGCCGTCGGGGCCGATGACCGAACCGCCCGTCCACACGCCGTCGGGGCAGATGCCCTCCGTAGGGACGACCGCCTCCTTCACGTACTCCCAATGCACAAGGTCTGTACTCGCCCAGTGCGACCAGCGGATCTGCGCCCAGTACGGGCCGCCCGGATTGCTCTGGTAAAAGAGGTGATAATACCCGTTGTAAAAGAACCCCGCGTGCGGCTCGTTCATCCACATCCCGGGCGGGATCGCATGGTACTGCGGGCGGTACCGGTCGCCTTCATACACGGAGGAGTCGAGCATGACGTCCTCATAATCGCAGACGGGGTGTCCGCTTGCGTCCTTGTCCGCATACAATGCGGCGACCTCCGCGTGCGTCAGTTCCGTATCGTAGACGTACACCTCGTCCAGAAGTCCCGCAACGAGGTTGCAGTCGATCCCGACGGTGGCGGGAGAGATATATTTCCCGACGCGCAGCGGGTCGGAGGCTGCCACCATTTCGCAGCCCGCGTATTCGGCATAGATCTGTTCGTAGACAAGCTCTCCGTTCAGATACAGGCAGATCCTGCCGCTCGGCGCGTCATACGACGCCGCGACGTGGCTCCATTCGTACAGCGGAAGGTAGTTTACGGGGTCGTAGAACGCCGCCGTAAACACGTCCCCCGTTTCGGGATCCTCGAGGGCGACTTTCAGCCCCCACGTCCCGAGATAGCCGTAGCCGAGCAGCCAGCCCTCGTTGAGCCCTACGTCGCCCTTGCCGACGATGCAGGTCAGCCCTTCGGGGTTGAAGGTGTTTTCAAAGACGCGCGGCGCGACCCACGCGCTCACCGTCAGGCTGCCCGTGCCGATATTCTCAAACGAATCGTCCTGGATGTAGTTGGAAATACCGTCCATGTACAGGCAGTTCCCTTTCACCCCCTCGCGCCACAGCGGGTCGCTCGCGGGTTTCATCAGGTTCGCCTGATTTTCCTCCGAAAACACGTTCTGAATGGTCAGCGACCTGCCGCTGACCGCCTCCGTCGTCTGCGAGCCCTGCCCTTCGTCAAAGGCGTAATAGGCGACGGGATCGCCCGCTCCCTGCGAGGCGGGATCCTCCGCGCAGCCCGCCGCGCCGAGCAGCCCGAACGCGCACGCCGCGGCAAGCAGGCACGCCGCCGTTTTTTTGAAAAATCTCATTTTCCCTCCTTCAGATCTTCAGACCGCCCGCGCCGATGCCTTCGACAATGTATTTCTGCGCAAAGACATAAACGAGGAAGATCGGGATGCTTGTTACGACCAACGACGCCATCACCTCGCCCGTCGTCACGCCCTCGATGCTCTGAATGGTCGTGAGAGCCGCCTGAATAGGATACAGGGGCCACTGCCCCGGCTGCGGGTTGGGCAGCACCATGGTGGGCCAGATGTAGTCGTTCCAGACGCCGATGAACGCGAACGTCGCGACCGTCGCGACGATGGGCGCCGAGAGCGGCATCATGATCACGAAAAAGATGCGGAGCTGCGATGCGCCGTCAAGCTGCGCCGCCTCGATGTACTCCCTTGAAATGTTTGCGAAAAACTGCTGGAACAGGAAGATATTGAACACGCTGACCAAAGGCGGCAGGATGACCGCCAGCACCGTGCCGGACATGCCGAGCGTATGCACGATGGAGTACAGCGGAATGATCGTCGTCTCCACCGGCACGATGAGCAGGAACATGATGAGGAAGGTCACGAACCCCTTCCCGGGGAAGTTGAACTTCGCCATGACGTAGCCCGCGAGCGCGTTGACGACAATATTCCCGACGACGACCGCCGCCGCATAGCCGAAACTGTTCAGTGCGTACTGCCAGATATCGTATTGCGTAAAGACGCTGGCATAGTTGTCGAAAAAGGTGCTCAGCTCCTGAAAATTCGGGATGAACGTCGCAAAGGAACCGAGGTCGTTCGCGTACTGCATCTCCGTCTTTGTGCTCGTTACGACCATCCATACGAGCGGAAAGATGAAGAACAGGGCGATCAGCACACTGAAAAGATAAAGGATGACGCGCGCCGAAATAAACTTTGTACGGCGCAGGATATGCTCTCTCTCCATCTCAGTCCTCCTCTTTCAGAAGGTACCGTTGCAGGAAGGTGATCGCCCCGATGGCGATGGTCATCAGAAGCGCGATCGCCGAAGAATAACCGACCCACCTGTACGTATACCCTTCAATATACATAAGATAGTTGAGCGTGATCGTAAAGGTCTGCTCGCCCGTCATGAGCATGGGCTGCACCATGACTTTGCACGCGCCGATAAACACCGTAATGATCACGAAGGTGAGCACCGAGCGCAGCCCGGGCACCGTGACGGCGAGGAACTGCCTGCCTTTCCCCGCACCGTCCAGCTCGGCTGCTTCATAAAGCGTGGAATCGATCCCCTTCAATCCCGACAGAAAAATAAGCATCTGATAGCCGCAGCCCTGCCAAGCCGACACGAAGATGATCCAATACATGGCTCCCTGCGGGTCGTACAGGAAACTGATCGGTTCAGACCCCAGCTTTACAAGGAATGAGTTCAAAAGCCCCGAATCCCCGCCGCCGAGGATGCGCACCCACAGATAAGAAGTAACTGTGAGCGATATGACCACGGGCGCAAAATACATCACCTTGAACACGCCCATCCCGCGCGCCTTTTTGTTGACGAGCATCGCCAGCCCGAGCGCCATACCGATCTGCAACGGCACGACGAATACAACAAATTTGAGCGTGTTTATGATCGCATTGTAAACGGTGCCGTGTTTCCTGATATTTTCAATGATGTCCGCAAAATTGTCGAACCCGATAAAGCCCACATCGTTGGGGCTCAGCAGGTAATAATCCGTGAACGCATACCCCAGCGAATAGACGATCGGCAGCAGGACGAACAGGCAGATGAGCGCCAGCGCGGGGAAGAGCATCAGATAGGCGCCGATGCTCTCCCGCACGGAATAATGCACCGTTTTATGCACGGAACGCTTTGCCGCTACAATATCCTTGACGATGAATGCGGCGAACAACAGCAGAAAAACCCCGATGATCGCAATGCTTGTTACAATCATGATATCCCCTTATCTGCCGTAACGGTCAAGGTAGGTCTGAAACTGCGACGCCTGCCCCGAAACGATCGAAGCGGTCGTCTGCGTACCCTCGCGGATCTGGTTGACGACTGCGCGGAACCTGCTTGAAAATTCGGGATAGGCGATCGTGCCGGGGCGCGTTTTTCCCGTTTTGTTCAGCTGATCGTAGAGCACGTATTCGGGCGAGCCGGGCGTATACCCCTTCTTCTCCACGGCGCTCCTGCGCGCCGGGATCATGCCCGTCGCGTCGGTGATCGCAACGGAACTGTCCGTCGAAACCAGCCATTCGAGCACGATAGCCGCCTTTTCTGGGGTTGAGCACTGCGTGGTCATGCCGAACGACCAGCTCCCCGTAGCCGAAGCGGCGATCCCTTTATCCCCTTTCGGATAGGGAAGGATGCCCCAATCTTCTCCGAGCTGCTGCGTGTATTGGTTGCGGATCTCGGGGATGGACCAGCCGCTGGAAAGGTACATGGCGATCTTGCCCGTATAGAACCCGACGTTGCTCGCATCGAAAGAGGTATAGCCGTTATTCACCCAACCGCGCAGCCTGTCGAACGCAGCGACCGTCGCTGCGGAATCGAAAAAGCCCGTCGCCGTCATTCCGTCCGAAGAAAGGAACGTACCTCCCCCCGCGAGAATAAACGGGTACAGCAGGTAGGTCGCCATCTCGTCGTTCGCGTTGTAGAGCTGCAGGTCGACGGGCAGGTCGCATTTGCCTTTGAGACGGTTGCAGATGTTCTCGAACTCCGTCATCGTCCAGGCGTCGTCCACCGTCATTTTCTCCACTTCGCCCAAAAGCCCCGCGCTGCGGAAGATCGCCTTGTTGTAATAAATGCCGGCGCTGGACTCCTGAATGGGCAGCCCGTACAGTTTACCGTTATAAGTGTTTTTGCTGATCTCAAAAAAGTCGCTCTGCGTCTCTTCGGCAATGAGGCCCGTAATGTCCGCAAGGATGCTGTTCTCGGCATAGTTCCAGGTGTTCGGCGCGTCGAACGTGATGATATCGGGCAGCGTGCCGTTGTTCAGCATGTTCCCGAGCTCCGTTTCATACCCCGTGGCGCTGGTCGAGCGCGGGCTGTAATCGACGCGGATCTTGATCTTGTTCTCCTTTGCGGTGTCGCTGCTGTTGAACGAATCCGTGATCCTGCTGTACGCCATCCCTTCCGCGGACTGCTGCGCGACGTGCACCATCATGTCGATGATGGTATTCCCTTCCTCGTCAAGTTCCTCTTCCGCTTCGTTGCCGCCTCCGCACCCGATGAACGAAAACGCCATCAAAACAGCTAACAAGGCACTCAATATGCCGGCGATCCATTTTTTCATTTTCCCTTTCTCCTTTTTCTTTTTCTTTTTTTATTTTACGGAGCGTTCCGCCGCGGGAACGCCCTTTATGTCATACGAAACGAACGTTGCGGGAAGAACGGTTTTCAGCGAGACCTCTTCGCCCCTGATCTTTTTCAGAAGCGCCCGTGCCGTCTCCCGCCCGAGCTGTTCCACGGGCTGTTCGACATAGGCGATCTTGTCCTTCATCTCCCCCGTCTTGACCTGCACGCCGTCATAGGAGGCGACCTTCAGCCGCTGCGGGATAGCTATGCCGCAACGCTCGCAGTGCCGGAAGATGAGGTTCGTCATCGTATCGCCCGAAACGAACACGCCGTCTAAGTCCGGGTGCGCCGCAAAGAGCGCCTCAACGAGCGGCTGCTCGCCCCCGTGTATGACGACTTCGCACTGCACGATCACGGGCAGACCGTATTTTTTCATCGTTTCGCGGTATGCGCGCTCGCGCTCCATGACTTCGGATTCGACCAGCGTTTTCCCGCCGAGGTAGGCGATCTTCTTGCAGCCCGCCGCAACGAGCCACTCGCACGCGCGCACGGAAGAATCGAAATTGTCGCTCGTGACGAAGGGAACGTTGTCAAAATGCCTGTCTATGGAAACGACGGGGTATTTGCTCAATTCTTCGTCCTTGTAATCGTAGTGGGTGACGAAGATGATCCCGTCCACGTCCTTTTTCTTCAGCTTTTCGATCATGGCGTATTCCTTGCTCTGGCGGTTCTGACTGCTGGAAATCAGCAGGGAATACCCGTTCTTATCCAGCTCGTCCTCAATATAATAGGCGAGTTTTGAAAAGAACGGATGATCGATGACGGGAACGAGCAGCGCCGCGATCTTGTTTTCGTTTTTGCGGAAACTCACCGCCAGCGAGTTGCGCTTGTAATCGAGGCTACGGATCGCATCCAGCACGTTTTCGCGCGTCTCGGCGCTCACGCCCTTCTCCCCGTTCAGCACGCGGGAAACGGTACCGATCCCGACGCCCGCGCATTTTGCAACGTCTTTAATGCTTGCCATACTTATTTCACCTTCTTTGCCTTGCGGCGTTTTCTGATCACCAACACGAGCAAAACGGCTATAAGCACCACTTCCGCACCGCCTACGATGTAAAAGAGGATATCCCCCCAACCCGCCTGCGCGGCAGGTTCTTCGGGTACGGGGTCGGCGGGCGCCGTGACCGTAAAGGACACGCGCGAGCCGTCCGCAAGGACCAGCGTCACGGAATTGACGCCTCCCGAGAGAGCTTCCGCCCCGATCGTCAGCACGCCGTTTGCCGTGCCGTACAGGGAGGGCGCCGCAGGGACGCCGTTTATCTCTACGCCCGTAATGCTCGCTGCGCCGACATTGACGTGCACGCTCGTCTTTTCCGTGAGCGTCACGCTGCCGACGGTGAGCGGAACACTCGAGACATTCAACACGAATTCATCCGTGCCGCCGCTTGTCAAAGCGGTCAGCGTATATTCCCCCGCAGGCAGCGTCCGCAGATAGGCGGACGAAACGGTCAGCTCGTTGCCGCTTTGGGCATAAAACGTACGATCGACCTCCGCATTGCCGAGCGTGAAATTGAATACTTCGTTCACATAGGCGCCCGAAGAGAGGTAGAACGTGACGTCCGTACCGTCATAGGCATATGCGCCGCTATGCAGTTCGTAGCTCTGCACCGATGAAAACACAGCCGTGCCGTTGAACACGTTCAGCCCGAGGTACCCGCTTTCGGGCGCGTTTTCGTCCGTAAAGGAACCGATCTCCTGCCCGTTGCAGTAATAAGTGAAGGTGTTCCCCTCCGCACGGATGCGCAGCGTGACCGTGCCGAACGCGCCGACCGACTTGTTGATGAACTCCCGCTTAGGCGACCAGACCTTTACGACCCCCGCCGCGCGGTCATAATTCGCAACGTAGTAGAACTCCATATCCGCATCGGCGCGGAACACGAGCGCCGCCGCGCCCGCCGCAGATACGTTTACCGTCGTCTCAAAGGTGAAGTCCGTCGCTGTTTCGTCGGAGAGCAGGAACCCGTCGCCGGACATCGTGCCGCGGATCCCTTCGGACAGAGAATGCCATTCGCCCGCTCTGATCCCGCCGAAGGAGAAGGAGACGCCCTCCGACGCCGCGCCGCCCGCAAGCACCTCCACGGCAACGCTCTTGCTGTCTAAAACCGTCCCCTGCCCGTCTTTGAGCAGAGCGGTTAGGGTCGTCTGCCCGCTCGAAAGCGCCGTCAGTTTCACGCCGTTTTCGGTGTGCGTGAGGGAAACGATCCCCTCGTTCTCCGCCTGCCATTCGACGCTGCCGCTGCCGCTCACATAGGCGGCGATCTCCGTCTCCGTCGTGATAACGGTGTCGAGCACCGCCTCTTCGGCGGAGAGGGTCAGTTTCGTATCCTCTGCCGCCGCCTCGCCGCGGAAGGTGCTGCCGATCTTTTCAACGGTGAGAGCGACCTGCGCGCTCTCCTCGCCCTCAATGAAAAATTCCAGCCCGTCCGAATAATACCCCGCAAAGGTATTTGCGTAAAAGACCTGCGTATAGTCTTCGCAGAACATCTCTATACTGCCGCGGTCGAGCAGGATGTCGAGATCGTATGTGCCGTCCGCGGGCGCAAACGCCGTGCCCGAGGAATAGACGGCAGAATAATTCGCGATGACCGTATTGCCCGAGGAGGTATGCGTCCTGTCCAGATAATAGCCGAGCGACGCATCGTACCCGATCTCGGTATATTCGCCCTCGCCGATAAACACGCGGAACCCGAACCGCTGTGCCTGCGTCTGCACCTTCGCCGTGATGCGGAGCGTGTTGCCCGAAACGCCCGCGAGGATATTTTCGTCCGCCGCCGAGACCTGCAGATCCTTTTTGGAATAAAGGGGCGTCCCCGCGGCAATGCCGTCCAGCGCGTCGATCGGCGTCTGCTGCAGCACCCAGACCGGGCGCGGCTCCCCGCCGACCGTGCCCTCTACCTGTTTGAGGGAATAGCGGACGGGGAAGGTGAACCCGCCGTTCCAGATGGAGCGGTTGTTTGCCTCCGCGCCCGTATCGGGTCCTACCGCCTGCCCGCCCGAGAGCCAGACGTGCTCGTCCATGGGCGCCTGATACCCGGGCTGCCCCGCAAACCAGCTCAGCCCGACGATCTCGCCGTTGTATTTGCTCCCTCCGTCATTGATATAAAAGGTCTGCGTGGCGTACGAACCGTTCGCGTTGTCGAGGTCGAAGATATGCACGTCTTCGGGCTGCGTCGCATCCGCCGTCAGCTCTACGCCGAACTGGTCGGTAAAGGTGATGCTGCCGTCCGCTTCGTTATAGGAAAGATCTCCGACGACATAGCCGATGCCGCCCACGTTGATGACCCACTTGTCTCCGTTTCCCGCGGGGAGCTTATAGATGTCGGGGCACTCGGCATAGATCGGCATATCCCCCGCAAACGTCCAGTCCGTCAGGTTTTCGGACGTATAAAAACGGAACTGCCCGCCGCCGACGAGGATGCCCCACACCCCGTCCTGCACTTCAAACACCTTCGGGTCGCGGAAGGTGATGCCGTTATCGACCGTCGCTCCGCCGATGATACATTTATGCTTGATAAAGGACATGCCTCCGTCGAGGCTGTACGCCATCCACTGGTCCTGGTAGCGGCCGCCGTCCACCGTGTAGTAGATGATGATATTCTTCGCGCCTTTATCGTAGTCCGGAGAATCTTTGATCGGACCGAACAGCCCGCTCACGTTCTCCTTGTCGATGATCGCCGAGCCGGACCACATGTAGTTCCCGTCCGTCGGCAGGAGGGCGAGGGGAAGGTTTTCCCACGTCACGAGGTCCTTGGAGCGGGCGTGCCCCCAATACATATCCCCCCACAGTTTCTGGAAAGGCTGATGCTGATAATACAGATGATAATATTCGCCGTCGAACACCAGCCCGTTCGGGTCGTTGTTCCAGCCGCTGAACGGCGAATAGTGATACTGGTTCCTGTACAGCTCTGTATAGCGCGTGAAATCGCTCGACCCGAAATACACTTCGTCGAACGAGGCGGTCGCGTTAAAGACGTTCGCGCCCAGCGCGCCGCCCGCATAGGTGACGGTGCTTTCGTCCTTCAGAACGACGTTCTGCAAGGAGATCGCCTCGTCATATTCAAAGCGCAGGATGTCATCCACATAGCACTTGACGGAGGGCTCGCTGCCGCCCGTGACGGCGACTTTCAGGTAAAATTCGCTCTTTGCGGCGACCCTGCTCTGCACGCGGTCAAGTTCCGCCTCCGTGCTGTTTGCGTTGCCGATATAGCTGTTCTTATAGCCGATATAATAATCGGAATACAGTTCCGTCGCCGAAAGCGCCCTATCCGCGCCCTTGACAAAATACATGAGCTTTGTGCGGTTCGCCGCGCGGTCAATGTTCAGCACGAACGCGCCTTTGTCCGTTATGCCGAACGCGATACCCGCCGCCTGCCCCTCGGTAAAGCGGACGCGCGCCGTGTAAACGTACGAATCTTCCGCAGAGTAGCTCTGCCCGATCTCTTCGATCTTATCGCCACCCGCACTCATTTCAAAGGACGGCTTCGTGCCCGCATACGCCGTGCACACGGCAAAAAGCGCCGCGCAAACTGCAAACAGAGCGACAAACGCCGCCAAAAGAAGTTTTTTTGCTTTTCCCACCATTCTTCGGTTCCCCTCTCTCTTATCTTGCAACGGAATCAACCGTTCAGCCGCTTGTTTACTTCATCCGCAGACGGCAGCGCCGCCGTCGCTCCGTACCGCTCCGTCGCGATCGCGCCGCAGACGTTCGCATAGAGCAGCAGCCTGCCCGCATCGGTCTCGCCCGCGTCGATGCGGGAAAGCGCGCCCGCATAAAACGCATCGCCCGCGCCCGTCGTATCCACCGTCGCCGCGGGAACGGTCGGGCGCTCGGTGAGCGTACCGTTTTCGTACAGCCGTGCGCCGCGCCTGCCCAGCGTGACAAATACCTTTCTCCCCTCCGATAGGCGTAAAAGAGAACTTTCTCTGTTTTCCCCGAAAAAGAGGTCCGCCTCGTCGTCGCTGAGCTTTAAAATATCCGCCCGTTCGATCCATGCGGAATAGATGCGCTTTGCCTCTTCCGCAGACGCAAAAATATCGTCACGGTAATTCACGTCAAAGCTGAGCCTTTTTCCGCTCTCTTTCACAGCCGAACAGACCTCTTCGGCAAACCGCCTGCCCGCCTCTTCGCTGAGCATCAGCGAACCGAGGTGCACGATGTCCGCATCGGCGAGCAGCGGTACCGCCGCAGAAAGCTCCAGGGCATAGTCCGCCGTATGTCTGCGGTAAAAGGAAAAGCTGCGCTCGCCATCCTCGCTCAGGGTCACGAACGCGAGCGTCGTGTTGCGGTCGGGGGAAACAGAGATCCTGCTCTGCAGCCCCTTCACGCCGTCCGCGTATTCCCGCAGAAACCTGCCGACGGCATCGTTCCCGACGCACCCGAAAAATGCCGCGCGGCAGCCCAGCTTTGCAATGCCACACGCTACGTTGAAGGGCGCGCCGCCCGCAAAACAATCGAACCGCATCGACTGCTCTCTTTTTGAACCGATCATATCGGCGAGGATCTCGCCTATGCAAAGAATCATCGTAATCCCCCTTTTGCTCTCCTTGCCGAAAGTCTATCTGCCTTCCGCCCAACGCATTTTCATCACACGTCCGTCCCGCGCCGCTGTATCCGCCGCCGCTGCACAGTTCCGTAGCTGCCGCCGCGTTCTGCCCGGCAACGTCCCACACGATCGCCGCGTACTGCCCGGCAACGTCCCACACGACCGCCGCTGAAACGGCGGCTTTCTTCCTTTTGGAAACGTTTCCAATTGTTTGAAAAAAATTTGCCTGCTTGCGCGCGGCTCTTTTTACTTCGTTTGGAAACGTTTCCATTTTTGATTACAGTATACTACAGCTTTTTGATTTTGTCAACCTTTTTTTCTCATTTTTTTCACTTCTTTTCACGCAGGATTGCATTCTTTCTCCGTTTACATGCAATTTCAGACTGTTATATACTCGTCAGGTCTTCTTTTTTGCACAGCAGCCACCGCACTTTACGCAGGCGGCGATCCCAAAGGATTGTCCCTCAAAAGCGGCTGCGAGGTGGTCAGTCCTCACAAACAGCGCGCTCGCAGTACAAGATGCCCCGCAATCCCTTCAAAAAGACTCTCCACACGCCGCTTACCGCACTTGAGATTGCCATACATGTGTTTAATAAAAACCAATGTGATTCGAAGTTACTACTTATTGGTTAAAATATAGTATCCATAAAAATATGTGACAGTGTCCACGTAGTAACCTCTGCACCAAAATTGCCGGTTCCTGTATTTGAATTTCATGCTGCCCCATTTTTGGTAGATCATCAGGCTACTCTTCCCTTTCAAATACCCCATGAATCCCGCAACGCTCATTTTGGGCGGTATACTTACCAGCATATGGATATGATCCGGACATATCTCTCCCTC
>CALVHO010000018.1 GCA_944328445.1 uncultured Clostridia bacterium
ATCTTGCTCGTGGCGTGCGGCAAAAAGGCGGAGGCAAGCTCGTCCCGCTCGATCCCCTCGCCGTCGTCGCAGACGCGGATGAGGTCCTTGCCGCCCCGCTCGATGTGCACCTCGACGGACTTCGCGCCCGCGTCGATGCTGTTTTCCACCAGTTCTTTGACCGCCGAAGCGGGGCGCTCGACGACTTCCCCCGCCGCGATGCGGTTGTAGACGGTGCTGTCGAGAATGTTGATCTTAGCCATCGTCCTCTCCGTTTTTGACCATCTCGCGCAGTTCGTTCAACAGCGCCAGCGCCTGCATGGGCGTGAGGTTGTCGATGTCCGCCTGCACCAGCGCGCGCTCGGCGGGCGAAAGTGCACGCGCCTCTTCCGCCCCTTCCGCCGCGGACGGGCTCCCGGCCTCTTCCGCGGCCGCCCCGCCCTGCGCGCGGGCATGGCGGGCGATGTCGTTCTTTTCCAGCTTTTTCAAGATCTCTTTGGCGCGGCCCGTCACCTCGGCGGGGATGCCCGCAAGGCGCGCCACCTCGATGCCGAAGCTCTTGTTGGCGCCGCCGCGCACGATCTTGCGCAAAAACACGATGCCGCCCGCAGACTCGCGCACGGTCACTTTGAAGTTGCGCACGCCCTCGATGCGGCCTTCCAGCTCGGTCAGTTCATGGTAATGGGTCGCAAACAGCGTCTTGGCACGGATGTTTTCGGTCAGGTATTCCAGCACCGCCCAGGCGATGCTCAGCCCGTCGAAGGTGCTCGTGCCCCGCCCCACTTCGTCGAGGATGAGCAGCGAATTTTCGTCGGCGCCGCGGATGATGGAGGCCACCTCCGTCATCTCCACCATGAACGTGCTCTGGTCGGAAATGAGGTTGTCGCTGGCGCCGACGCGCGTGAAGATGCGGTCGACGACTGGGATCCTGGCCGCGCGGGCGGGGACGAAGCAACCGATCTGCGCCATCAGCACGATGAGCGCCACCTGCCGCATGAAGGTGCTTTTGCCCGCCATGTTCGGGCCCGTGATGACCATGGTCCGCGTCTTGTCGTCCAGCAGCACGTCGTTGGGGACGAACCGCTCCTGCGAAAGCGCCTCGACGACGGGGTGGCGGCCGTCGGTGATGGAGAGCTCCGCCCCCGCGGGCAGGATCTGCGGACGGCAGTAACCGCGCTCCTTGGCGAGCGTGGCAAAGGCGGTCAGGCAGTCGAGCCGCGCGATGGCCGAGGCGAGCTTTTTCAGCCGCCCGATCTGCCCCGCAAGCATGCCGCGCAACTCTTCAAACAGCGCCACTTCGAGTGCGAGGCTGCGCTCGGCGCTGGTCAGGATGCGCTCCTCCACCTCTTTGAGCTCGTCGGTGACGTAGCGCTCGGCGTTGGCCAGCGTCTGGCGGCGCTTGTAATCGTACGGGACCTTGTCCTTGAAGGCGTTTGTCACCTCGATGGAATAGCCGAACACGCGGTTGTATTTGATGCGCAGGTTGCGTATGCCCGTGCGTTCGCGCTCGCGCGCCTCGATGGCGGCGATGGCCTTGGCGCCGCCGTCGCGCATCTCGCGCAGCTCGTCGAGCTCCTTGCTGTACCCCGCGCGGATGTAGCCGCCCTCCTTCACGTTGACGGGCGGGTTGTCCACGAAGGCGGCGCGCAGCCGCTCGCATTCCTGCGAGAAGTCGCCGAGCCCCTCCGCGATGGCGGTGATGGCGGGCGACGTGAAGCCCGAGAGCTGAAATTTTAAGTTGGGAACGAGCGCCAGCGAGAGGCCGAGCGCCTCGCAGTCGCGCGGGGTCAGGTTGTTGTTGGAGATCTTGCCCGCGATGCGCTCGATGTCGCGCACCCCTTTGAGGGTATCGGCGATGCCCGCGCGGATGACGGTGGCCTTGAACAGCTCGTCCACCCCGCCCAGGCGGCGCTCGATGGCGGCGGCGTCGCGCAGCGGGTTGAGGACGAGGCTGCCCATGAGCCGCGCGCCCATCGCCGTCTGCGTCTTGTCCAGCAGCCACAGGAGGGAGCCTTTCCGCTTGCCGTCCCCGAGGGTACGGATCAGTTCGAGGTTGCGCACGGCGGTGCTGTCGAGCACCATGGCCGCGTCCCCTTCCACCTGCACGGAGTCGATGTTCTTCAAGGCGTGTTTCTGCGTCTCGCGCAGGTATTCGACGAGCGCGCCGCAGGCACAGACGGCCACGGGCTTTTCTTCCAGGCCGAAGGGCGCGAGCGTCTTGCAGCCGAGCTGCTCGCACAGCGCCTTTTCGGCGCGCCGCAGCCCGAAGGCCCAAGGCGCGTAGCAGGAAAAGAGCGGGAGGGCGCGCAGTTCCTTTCTCCCCTTGGTCGCGAACAGGAAGGCGTCGTTGCAGATGACCTCGGCCACCGAAAGTTTGCAGAGCCTGTCGAGGCTGTCCTCGATCTGCCGTTCGCCCGCGAAGACGGCCGTGCAGAACTCGCCCGTGGTGATGTCCGCCCAGGCCAGGGCGACATCGCCGTCGAAGCAGGCGCAGGCGATGTAGTTGTTGCTCTTTTCGTCGAGCAGCGATTCCTCGATGAGGGTGCCCGCCGAGACGACGCGGATGACGTCCCGCTCCACGATGCCCTTGCCCGGCGTCGGCTCGCTCAGCTGTTCGCAGATGGCCACCTTTTTGCCCAGGGCGACGAGGCGCGCGATGTAGGTATCCGCCGCGTGGAACGGGATCCCGCACATGGGCGCGCGCTCGCTCAGGCCGCAGTCGCGCCCCGTCAGCGTCAGGTCCAGAAGCTGCGAGACCTCCTGCGCGTCCTCGAAAAACATCTCGTAAAAGTCGCCGAGGCGGTAAAACAGGACGCAGTCCTTGTATTTTTCCTTGACTTCCAGGTAATGCCGCATCATCGGCGAAAGACCTTGCTGCATGGTATCCCCTCTCTCCCGACGGCGCCCGCCGACGCGGCGCGCCTCGTATCTTTTCGGACGTGAACGGGCACGTTCACGTCCCGCGCTTTTGGCCGTTCCGCCGCGGTCACACCCGCTCGCCGAAGAGCGATATGCCCGACGTGTCCTTTACGCGCACGTTCACGAACTGACCGACGGGGTCTGCCTCGTCCGCAAAGTAGCCCATGCGGCCGAACTCGTCCCGCCCCATCCAAAGCCCGCGCTTTTCGTCGCGGTCCTCGCACAGGATCTCCACCGTCTTACCCGCGTACCCTTCCGACAGCCGCCGCGTCTGCGCGTTCACGGCCTCGACGAGGCGCATGATGCGCTCCTTGCACACCTCTTCGGGCACCTGGCCGTCCATGGCGGCCGCCTTGGTGCCGCTGCGGCGGGAATAGACGAAGGTGAAGGCCGCCGAAAAAGAGGCCGCCTCCACCAGTTCGAGGGTGCGGCGGAAATCTTCCTCCGTCTCGGTGGGAAAGCCCACCATCAAATCGGACGTGAGCGCGCAGCCGGGGACGTACTTTCGCAGCATCTCCACCTTTTTGAGGTACTCCTCCGCGGTGTATTTGCGGTTCATCAGCCGCAAAATGCGGTCGGAACCCGACTGCGCGGGCAGGTGCACCAGGCGGCACAGCTGCGGGCATTCGGCGACGGCGCGGACGAGCTCTTCGCCGAAGTCCTTGGGGTTGCTGGTCATGAAGCGGAGGCGGAACTTGCGCCCGTCCTCACAGATGCGGCGCAGCAGCTGCGGAAAGTTCATGCCCACGTCGCGGTCGGTGCCGTAGGAATTGACGTTTTGGCCGAGCAGCGTGATCTCCTTGTACCCCTCGTCCAAAAGCCCGCGCACCTCGGCGAGGACGGCTTCGGGGTCGCGGCTGCGCTCCCGCCCGCGCACGTAGGGCACGATGCAGTAGGTGCAGAAGTTGTTGCAACCGTACATGATGTTGACCCAGGCGTTGGGGTAGCTGGTGCGGAAGGCGATGTCCTCTTCGGGCTCCCTCCCCTGCTCCTCGACGGAAAGGAGCGCCTTTTTCTGCCCCGCCTTCTTATCGAGCAGTTCGCCGAATTTGTAGAGGTTGTGGGTGCCGAACACGATGTCGACGAAGGGCAGTTTTTTGTGCAGCCGCTCGGCCGCGCCCTCCTGCTGGGTCATGCACCCGCCCACCGCGATGAGCAGGCCGGGGCGGGACCGTTTCAGTTTTTTGAGGGCGCCGATGTTGCCGTAGGCGTGGTTTTCGGCATTTTCGCGGATGCAGCAGGTGTTGAAGACGACGACGTCCGCCTCCTCCGCGCAGGCGGCCGCGGTATAGCCGCGGCGGCGCAGGATGCCCGCCAGCTTTTCCGATTCGTGTACGTTCATCTGGCACCCGTAGGTGACGATAAAATATTTTTTCTCCATGGTGCTCCCGTCGCGGCGGAAAGGGCCGCGGGAACGCCGCGGACATACTTTGCGCCTCGCTCTATTATACAATTTTTCCGCGCGGTTTTCAAGTCTTTGGGCGGCCGCCGAAATAATTTTCGCGCCGCGGCGCTATACTGTATACGCGCGTTTGCGGCCGTGCCGCCCGCCGCGGAGGTCTTTTCATGAAAACACTTGCCAAGGTAGCCCTCGTACTGGGCGCCGCGCTGGCCGCGCTGGCGCTGGCCGCGGCCGCCTACTACTTCGCCGCCACCGCGGGGGTGCGCATCGACGAGGCCAAATTTTACGAGGCCGACAGCCGCGTCGCCGTGTTCGACGGCGAGGACGCGCCTGTGACCGAAGTTTCCTTGCGGGGCGCGCACAAACAGGTGCGCGCCGCCGCGCTGCCTTCCCACGTGAAAGACGCCTTCATCGCCGCCGAGGACAAGCGCTTTTACAGCCACCGCGGGCTGGACGTGCGCGGCATGGCGCGCGCCTTCTGCAAAAACCTGCGCGCGCGGGCCTTCGTGCAGGGCGCCTCCACCATCAGCCAGCAACTGGTCAAGAACACGCAGCTGTCGGGGGAAAAGACGCTCAAACGCAAGCTGCGCGAGATCAAGCTGACAAAGCAGCTGGAAAAAAAGTTTTCCAAGGAACAGATCCTGGAAATGTACCTCAACACCATCTACTTCGGCCACACCTGCTACGGCATCGCGGCGGCGGCCGAATTTTACTTCGGCAAAGAGGCGCCCGCGCTGCGCCCCGCCGAAGGGGCCATGTTGGCCGCCGTCATCCGCTCGCCCAACAACTACTCCCCGTTCACCGCGCCCGAGCGCTGCCTGGCCACGCGCAACGCCGTGCTGCGGCGCATGCGCGCGCTCGGGTACCTGGACGGGCCCGCCTGCGCCGCGGCCGAAGCCGAACCGCTGCCCGGGCCGCGCGAGAGCGCGGCCGCGGACGAGGCATATCTCTCCGCCGTCTGCCGCGAGCTCGAAAACATCCCGCTGCTCGCCCCCTACCGCCTGCGCGGCGGCTGCAAGGTGTACACCTATCTCGACGCGGGCCTGCAAAGCTACGCCGAAGCGCTGCCCGCGGCCGAAAACTGCGGGCGGAGCCTGCTCGTTGCCGACAACCGCACGGGCGGCATCCTGGCCGCGGCCTCGACGGTGGGCGAACCGCGCCGCCAGCCCGCTTCCCTCATCAAGCCCGTCGCCGTCTACGCGCCCGCCATCGAGGAGGGACTGCTCTCCCCCGCGACCCCCATCCTCGACGAAAAGACAGATTTCCACGGCTACGCGCCCGAGAACTACAAGGGCGTGTACCGCGGCTACGTGCCCGCGCGGCAGGCGCTGGCCGAAAGCCTGAACGTGCCCGCCGTGAAGGTGCTCGCAAGCCTCGGCCTCGACACCTGCGAACGGTACATGCAGCGCGCGGGGCTGCCCCTGGCCGAAGAGGACAAGCACCTCGCGCTGGCGCTGGGCGGGACGGGCACGGGCTACACGCTGCGGCAGCTCACCGAAGCCTACACCGCCTTCCCGCGCGGCGGCACGCGCGTCGGCACCGCCTTCATCCGCAGGATCGAGAGCGCGGACGGGGAAACGCTGTACGAGCGCACCCCCGAAACGCACGCATACTGCTCCGAGGATACGGCACAGCTGCTCAACGGTATGCTGGCGGACGCGGCAAAGACGGGCACGGCCAAACGGCTGGCAAACCTGCCCTTTGCCGTGGCCGCCAAGACGGGCACGAACGGGACCGCCGAAGGCAATACCGACGCCTACACCGTCGCCTACACCACCGAACACACCGTCGGGGTGTGGATGGGCAACGCCGACAATTCTCCCGCCGCCGTCACGGGCGGAGGGCTGCCCTGCCGCACGGCCGAAGGGCTGCTGCAACGGCTGTACGAAAACGCGGCGCCCCCGCCCTTTGCCGACGACGCCGTCGTCTGTTGCCGCTTGGACCGCGCGAGCTACGAAAAGGACCATACCTTGGCGCTCGCCGCCGAACACCAGCCCGCGCGCTACGTGTTTACCGACTACTTCCGCGCGCAATTTTGCCCGACGGCGATCAGCCCCGTATTTGCCGAGCCCGACCCGCGCGCCGCCATCGCCTGCCAAAACGACGGCGTTAACATCGAACTATGTCTGACAGAGTACTATGGATATACGATAGAACGCGAAAATGACGGCAAAAAACTCGTCCTTTTGGACGGAAAGTGCCGATCGCCCTTCCGCGACGAGACGGCCGAGGCGGGCGTGCGCTACACCTATACGGTGACGGCCTGGTACGCCGACGGGCGCGGCGGGCGGGTGCGCGGAAAACCGCAGACCCTCCCCGCCGTATGCCTCGGCACGGCACAAAAAAAGCCGCCCGTCACGGACAAGCCGTGGTGGGAGGCTTAACGATACGGCCGAGGCGGAGGGCTTAAAAACGCGGCAAAGGACAGGCCGCATGCGGCTTGTTTCCGCCACTGAGATGTTTTTGTTCAAATCCCCTTTCGGCCACAGGCGCCGGGCGCATTGCCCGTTCACGGCCGAAAAAGGGGCGCTTTACACGTTCAGCCGCCGAAGGTGACGGTCTCGGCGCCTGCGAGCGCTTCGGCGATGAGCGCCTCAACGTCCAGCTGCGCCTCCGCCTTTTCCACCTTCGCGAGGTCGGGGCGGATGAGCGGGTGTTTGGGCAAAAAGACGGTGCAGCAGTCCTCGAAGGGCAGCACGGACGTTTCGTACGTACCGATGGCGCGGGCGCGCTCGATGATCTCCGTCTTGTCGAACCCGACGAGCGGGCGGAGGACGGGGAAGCGCTCCACGACGGCGTTGGACGACGTCATGCCCTCGACGGTCTGGCTGGCCACCTGGCCGAGGCTCTCGCCCGTGACGATGCACTGCGCCCCCGCTTCGTTGCCGATGCGCTCGGCGATGCGCATCATGAAGCGGCGCAGCAAGGTGATCATCATCTCGTCGGGGCAGCGGCGGTGGATCTCTTCCTGGATGTGCGTGACGGAGACGACGTGCAGGCGCATGCCGCCCGTGTATCCCGCGAGGATGCGCGCCAGCTCCTCCACCTTTTCGCGCGCCTGCATGTTGGTGTACGGATAGCTGTGGAAATGCACGCCTTCGAGCACCATGCCGCGCTTGGCGATCATGTAGCCCGCCACGGGGCTGTCGATGCCGCCCGAGAGGAGGAGCATGCCTTTGCCCGCGGTCCCTACGGGCATGCCGCCCGCACCCTTGATCAGGGAAGAAAAGACGAGCGCCGTGCCGTCCTCGCGGATGTCGACGCTCAGCACGTGCTGCGGCGCGCGCACGTCGACGCGCAGCTGCGGGCGGTCGGAGAGCAGCCTGCCGCCGACGGCCGCGTTCATCTGCATGGAATCGAGGGGGAAATGCTTGTCGGCGCGGTTGGTCTGCACCTTGAACGTGCCCTCTGCGGGCGCGATGCGCAGCACGGCCGCGTAGATCTCCTCCATGTCCGCGGGGACCTGCTCCGCCACGCTCACCGAATGGGTGCCGAACACCTTGCTAAGGCGCGCGGCGATCTCTTCGGCGCAGCCCTCGTCGAAGCCGTCGACGATGTACCGCCCGCTCGGGCGGTGGATCTCGTGGCGGATGCCGCGCAGCGCCTTTTCGAGGTTTTCGAGAAAGACCTTTTCAAAATAGCCGCGGTTTTTCCCCTTCAAATGGATCTCGCAATAGCGAACGATGACGACTTGTTTCATGCTCAGCGCATCCTTTCCGCAAGTTCTGCGGCACAGCGGTTGAGGATGACCGCCGCGCGGGCGCACTCATCCTCGGTGTTGGCGGGCGAAAAGGAGAGCCGCAGCACCCCCTCCGCCAGCGCGGGCGCGACGCCGCAGGCGAGGATGACGCGGCTGACCCTGCTCTTGGAAGAGCAGGCCGAACCCGTCCCCACGATGAGGCCGGCGTCGTCGCACATGTGCATGAGCACCTCGCCGCGCAGGCGGGTGGCCACGCTCAGAATATACGGCGAGGCCTCATCGCCCGACAAAACGGTGAACAGCTCCCCGTTCAGCCGCGCGCGCATACAGGCGTTGAGGGCGCGCACGTGGGCGTAATTTTCATGGAAGCGGCCGCAGGCCTCCCCCGCCGCCGCCGCGAAGTGCACGGCGGCGAAGGTGTTTTCGGTGCCGCTGCGCAGCCCCCCTTCCTGCCCGCCGCCGAAGATGATCGGGTGCAGCGGGGTGCCCTTGCGGAAGGCGAGCGCCGCCGCGCCGCGCACGCCGCCGATCTTGTGGGCGCTGACCGTGTACAGGTCGACGGGCGAAGCGAGCGCGAACGGGATCTTGCCGAAGGCCTGCACGCCGTCGCTGTGGAAGCGGGCGCGCGGGTTTTTCGCCTTCACCGCGCGGGCGAGGGCGGCGATGTCGTTCACGGCGCCCGTCTCGTTGCCGACGTGGATGACGGAGACGAGCGCCGTTTCGCCGTCCACCTTGGAAAGGAGGTCGGCCTCGTCCACCCGCCCGTCCGCGCGCAGGGCGGCAAAGCGCACCTCCCTGCCGCGGCGGGCCAGCTCCTCCGCCGCGCTGTACACGGCGGCATGCTCGCCGCCCGAAACGACGATGTTCCCGTGCCCCGCCGAAAAGATGGCCAGGTTGTCCGCCTCGCTGCCGCAGGAGGTGAACACCAGCCCGTAGCCGCCCGCGGGCGCCAGGTGCGAAAGGACGGCGCGGCGCGCCTCTTCCAGCCGTTTGTGCGCGGCAAACCCCTCGCGGTAGAGCGCCGAGGGGTTGTAAAAGCCGTCTTCCAATAGGGCGATCGCCTGCGCCGTGGCCGCGGGGCTCGGGCGTGTGGTCGCCGCGTTGTCGAGATAGATACTCATTGTTTGCGGTTGAATTCCGATTCGAGGATGTTTTTGTTCAGGTGCTTGACGATGGCGGCGATCAGGTCGAGCCTACATTCGAGCAGCAGGATCTTTTTGCCGACGGCCGTGCCCGTATAGATGTAGAAAAACTCCTTGCCCTCGCCCGCTTCCTCGTTGGGCGTAAGCACGTCCTCGCGGTTTTCGGGTGAGGCTTTGAGTTTTTTGTAAGACTCCGAGCCGTAGCGGCCGATCTTGATGAACCTGTCCTCGCCGATGGTGTACAGGTGTTTGCGCTTGCGCTGGTGCAGCACTTTGGAGATGCGCAGATCGCCCGAAACGTAGGTATAGTCGTAACTGACGTAAAAGGCGTGGCGCTTTTTCAGGAACACGACGGCGCAGACGATCATCAGGATGCCCACCGCAAGCCAGACGAGGGTGGGAATGAGGAACTCCTTGCTCGTGATGGATACCTGCTCCGGGTCATTGAAACTGATCATATAACACATGAACAAAGCCATGACCGCAAAGACGATGCTCAGCGCGCCGAACACCGTAAAGACGACGAACATGCGCTTGGCGGGGCGTTCGTTGCGCAGCGATACGCTCTCTTCGTAGAAAATATCCTGCATGGTCCACTCCCGCGGTCAGAACTCGACGGTGCCTTCAAAGACCTGCTTCACGCTGCCCGTCAGGCGCACGGAACCGTCCGAACCGTAGCGCACGATGAGGTCTCCTCCGCGCACTTTGACGGTGATGTCCTCGTCCGCCGCGCAGTAGCCGTTGAGCACGGCCGCCACCACCGAGGCCGCAGCCCCCGTGCCGCAGGCGAGCGTTTCGCCGTTGCCGCGCTCCCACACGCGCATTTTCAGCGTTTTGCCGTTGACCACGCGCACGAACTCCGCGTTGATGCGCTGCGGGAAGCAGGGCGCGTTTTCAAAGGCGGGGCCGAGATTGGGGACATCGACGGCGTCCACCTTGTCGCAGAACACGACGCAGTGCGGGTTGCCGACGTTGACGAGCGTCACGGCGTATTCCTTGCCCTGCACCGCGATCTTGCGGCCGACGACGGTATCCCCTTCCAGCGTGGACGGGATGGCGGAGCCTTCGAGCACGGCCTTACCCATGTCGACGCTGACCGAACCCACCTTTCCGCCGAAGGTGTAGAGGGTGAGCTCCTTCACGCCGCTGAGCGTTTCGATGGTGATGTGCTTATCCTTGACGAAGCCGTTGTCGAAGAGGTATTTGGCCACGCAGCGGATGGAGTTACCCGCCATGGCGCCCTCGCTGCCGTCCTTGTTGAAAATGCGCATCTTCGCGTCGGCCACGTCCGACCTCTCGATGAGGGTGATGCCGTCGCCGCCGATGCCGTAGTGCCTGTCCACAAAGTTGATGGCCAACGATTCGGGACAGGTGATCTTGCCGTCCATGTTGTCAAAGAAGATGTAGTCGTTGCCGCAGCTCTGCATCTTCACGAATTTGAGCTTGGTGCGCTCGGTGCGCAGGCGGTTGATGTCGACAAGCTCGGTGTTGTCCTCGTTGAAGCGGCTGGCAATGATGTCGGCCAGGGCGTTGGCGGTATCCAGCGAGGTCAGAACGGTGATGCCGAGCAGGATGGCGTGGTGGTGCATGCGGATATAGTCGTTGATGGAATCCATATCCGTCTTGCCCGTGTAGACGATGTAGTCGATCTTGCCCTCGTCCATCAGTTGCAGGATCTGTCCGCTCTGGGAGACGCGGTCGACGTCGGTCACGTCGATGCCGAGGGTGCGGATGGTCTCCGCCGTGCCCTTGGTGGCGTAGATGTGCAGGCCGAGGTCGCTGAACTTTTTGGCAAGGCCCAGGATCTCGAATTTGTCCTGGTCGTTGACGGTGAAGTACACGCCCACTTCACGCTCTTTGCTCGGGTGGCAGAGCTTGAAGCCCGCCGAAACGAGGCCTTTGAACAGCGCCTCCTCGATGGTCTTGCCGATGCCGAGCACTTCGCCCGTCGACTTCATTTCGGGCCCGAGCTGGGAGTTGACGTCGTTCAGCTTTTCATAGGAGAACACGGGCACCTTGACGGCCACGTACGGCGAGGACTTGTACAGCCCCGTGCCGTAGCCGAGCTTTTTGAGCTTGGCGCCGACGATGATCTTAGTCGCCAGCTCCACCATGGGCACGCCCGTCACCTTGGAGATGTACGGGATGGTGCGCGAGGCGCGCGGGTTGACCTCGATGACGTACAGTTCGTTGCGGTAGACGAGGAACTGGATATTGACCAGGCCCTTGGTTTTGAGCGAGAGCGCCAGCTGCGTGGAGCATTCGACGATCCTGTCCAGCATGATGTCGCTGAGGTTGTACGGCGGGTAGACGGCGATGGAGTCGCCGCTGTGCACGCCCGCGCGCTCGATGTGCTGCATGATGCCGGGGATGAGCACGTCGGTGCCGTCGCTGATGACGTCCACTTCCAGCTCCTGTCCCATCAGGTACTTGTCGCAGAGCACGGGGTTTTCGATGTGCTGCGCCAAGATGACGTCCATGTAGCGGGAGATGTCGTTGGGGGTGAAGGCGATGGTCATGTTCTGCCCGCCGATGACGTACGAGGGGCGCAGCAGCACGGGATAGCCGAGCTTTTCGGCCGCCGAGAGCGCCTCTTCCTTGGTCATGACGGTCAGGCCCTTCGGGCGGCGGATGCCGAACCGCTCCAACAGCTCGTCGAAGCGCTCGCGGTCTTCGGCCATGTCGACGCTGTCGGCCGAGGTGCCGAGGATGCGGACCCCCTTCTTGTCGAGGTAGTTGCACAGTTTGATGGCCGTCTGCCCGCCGAAGGTGATGACGACGCCGTACGGCTTTTCCTTGTCGATGACGTTCTGCACGTCCTCGGGGGTGAGCGGCTCGAAGTACAGCCTGTCGGCCGTGTCGAAGTCGGTGGAGACCGTTTCGGGGTTGTTGTTGATGATGATCACTTCGTAGCCGAGCTCTTTGAGCGTCCACACGCAGTGCACGGACGAATAGTCGAACTCGATGCCCTGCCCGATGCGGATGGGGCCCGAGCCGATGACGATGATGCGCTTTTTCTTGCTCTCGCGGATGAAGGGCGTCGCCTCGTCGTGGCTGTACTCGTCGTACGTGGAGTAGAAATACGGCGTGGCGGCGGCGAACTCGGCCGCGCAGGTATCCACCATCTTGTAGACGGCCTTCCTGTGGTACGGGATCTTCTGCCCCGCGATGCGTTCCAGCTCCTTGTCGGGATAGCCGAGGCGCTTGCCCTCGTCGTAGAGGGCGCGGGTCAGTTTTTCGCTTTGCAGGCGCGCCTCGAATTTGACGAGGTTTTCCAGCTTGTGCAGGAACCAGCGGTCGATCTTGGTCAGCTCGAAGATCTCGTCGATGGAAATGCCCGCCTTGATGGCCGCGAACACCGTGAACAGGCGCTCGTCGGAGAGCTTTTTCAGCTCTTCGCGCAGGTCCTTCCCCGCGTATTTGTCGAGGTTGAGCGAGGACAGGGAGATCTCGGCGCCGCGCACGGCCTTCATGATGGCCATTTCAAAGGAGGTGCCGATGGACATGACCTCGCCCGTCGCCTTCATGCGCGTGCCCAGTTCGCGCTTGGCGTAGAGAAATTTGTCGAACGGCCACTTGGGGAGTTTGACGACGACGTAGTCGATGGCGGGTTCAAAGCAGGCGTACGTTTCGCCCGTGACGTCGTTTTTGATCTCGTCGAGGGTGTAGCCCAAAGCGATCTTGCTGGCCACCTTGGCGATGGGGAAGCCCGTCGCCTTGGAGGCGAGCGCCGAGGAGCGCGAGACGCGCGGGTTCACTTCGATGACGGCGTAGTCGAAGGAGTTGGGATCGAGCGCGAACTGGCAGTTGCAGCCGCCCTCGATGCCAAGCTCGGTGATGATCTTCAACGAGGCGCTGCGCAGCATCTGGTATTCCTTGTCGGACAAGGTGACGGCGGGCGCGATGACGATGGAGTCGCCCGTGTGGATGCCGACGGGGTCGAAGTTTTCCATCGAACAGACGGTGATGACGTTGCCCGCGCCGTCGCGCAGCACTTCAAACTCGATCTCCTTCCAGCCGTAGATGTATTTTTCGACCAGCACCTGGGTGATGGGCGAGAGCATGAGGCCGTTGTGCGAGACCGAGCGCAGCTCCTCCTCGTTGAAGGCGACACCGCCGCCCGCGCCGCCGAGGGTAAAGGCGGGGCGGATGATGACGGGGTAGCCGATCTTGTTCGCGACCGCAACGCATTCGTCCACCGTATACGCGATGTCCGAAGGCACCACGGGCTGGCCGATCTTCTGCATGGTCTCTTTGAACAGTTCGCGGTCCTCGGCGCGGTCGATAGCGTCCACCTTGGTGCCGATGAGCTTGACCCCCCACTTGTCGAGGAAGCCCTCTTTGGCGAGCTGGCAGCCGATGGTCAGGCCGGTCTGCCCGCCCAGCGAGGCGAGCAGGCTGTCGGGCCGCTCCTTGATGATGATGCGCTTGATCGATTCGAGGGTGAGCGGTTCGAGGTAGATCTCGTCCGCGAGCGCCTTGTCGGTCATGATGGTGGCGGGGTTGGAGTTGCAAAGGACGACGTTCACGCCCGCGTCTTTGAGCACGCGGCAGGCCTGCGCGCCCGCGTAGTCGAATTCCGCCGCCTGGCCGATGACGATCGGGCCGGAGCCGATCACGAGAACTTTTTTGATTTCGCTCTTTTTAGGCATGTTTTTTTCCTCCGTCGATCATGGCCATGAATTTGTCGAACAGGTCGCGCGCGTCCAGCGGGCCCGCGCAGGCTTCGGGGTGGAACTGCACGGTGAAGGCGTTCACCTGCGGGTATTCGACACCTTCGCAGGTGCCGTCGTTGGCGTTGACGAAGCTGAGTTCCCCCGCGCCGCGGATGGAGTCCGCCAGCACCTCGTAGCCGTGGTTCTGGCTGGAAATGTAGACGGTGCCCGTTTTCAGCTCCTTGACGGGCTGGTTGCCGCCGCGGTGGCCATACTTCATCTTTTTGGTCTTGCCGCCCATGGCCAGCGCAAAGAGCTGGTGGCCGAGGCAGATGCCGAAAACGGGCAGCTTGCCCGCGATCTTGCGGATGTTTTCGATGATCTCCGTGTTTTCGGCGGGGTCGCCGGGGCCGTTGGTGAGCATGAGCCCGCCGGGGTGCAGGGCCAGGATCTGCTCGGCCGTGTACCACGAGGGCACGCGGATGACGCGGCAGCCGCGCCGCACGAGCTCGCGCACGATGTTTTCCTTGGCGCCGAAGTCCCAGAGCACGACGGTGCGCTTAGCCTTTTCGTCGCCGTAGTACATCTCCTTGGCACAGGTCACGTTTTTGACGGCGTCACGGATGGCAAAGCGGCCGATGGCGGCCACGTCCTCCACCGGGCGGGAAGAGATGACCGCGTTCATGACGCCCGCCTCGCGCACCGTTTTGGTCAGTTCGCGGGTGTCGATGCCGTAGATGCCGACGACGCCCTGTTCTTTGAGGTAGTCGTCGATCCTCTGCTCGCAGCGGAAATTGGAAGGCTGCTCGCAGTATTCGCGCACGATGTAGCCCGAAAGGTAGGGCTTGCGGCTCTCGCGGTCGGATAAGATCATGCCGTAGTTCCCGATGAGCGGGAAGGTCTGGATGACGATCTGGCCGTAATAGCTCGGGTCCGTGAGCGTCTCGATGTAGCCCGTAATGCCCGTGGTGAACACGAGCTCGCCGAGCACGTCGCCCGCGGCGCCGAAGCGCTTGCCTTCAAATACGCGACCGTTCTGCAAGGTCAGATACACTCTTTCTTCCTTCATATGAACCCCGTAGAAAATGATTTATTGGTGGATTGCCGTCATTTGAGAAGTTTTACCAGCACCGCTTTTTGCGCGTGCAGCCTGTTTTCCGCCTCGTCGAAGATCTCGCCCGCGTGCGCCTCGAACACCTCCTCGGTGATCTCCTCGCCGCGGTGTGCGGGCAGGCAGTGCAGCACCATCGCGTCGGGCTTGGCGCAGGCCATCACCGCCGCGTCCACGCAGTAGCCGCGGAAGGCCTTTTCGCGCACCGCCTTTTCCCCTTCCTGCCCCATCGACGCCCACACGTCGGTGTAGACGACGTCCGCGCCCGCCGCGGCGGCCGCGATGTCGTCGGTGACGAGCAGCTTGCCCTCTTTTTCCGCCCACGCGCAGATGTCCGCGTCGGGGCGGTACCCTTCGGGGCAGGCCACGGCCACTTCCATGCCCATCTTGATGCCGCCGACGATGAGGGAGTTGGCCATGTTGTTGCCGTCTCCGATGAAGCACAGTTTGAGGCCCTTGAAGCTGCCCTTGTATTCGCGGACGGTCATCAGGTCGGCCAGCACCTGGCAGGGATGGCAGTAATCGGTCAGCCCGTTGATGACGGGGATGGAGCCGTATTCGGCCAGTTCCTCCACGTCGGACTGCTTGAAGGTGCGGATCATGATGCCGTCGAGGTAGCGCGAGAGCACGCGCACCGTGTCCTTGATGGGCTCGCCGCGGCCGAGCTGCAAGTCGTTGCCGGACAGGAACAGGGCGTTGCCGCCGAGCTCGTTCATGCCCACTTCAAAACTGACGCGGGTACGGGTGGACGATTTGGTGAAGATCATGCCCAGCTGTTTCCCCTGCAAGTGGCGGTGGGCGATGTGGTTCTTGCGCTCGTATTTGAGCTGGTCGGCAAGGTTGAGAATGCTCATGATCTCTTCGGAAGAGAGATCGGACAGCTTCAAAAGATGTTTCATTGGGCGAGTACCTCATTCAAAATATTCAGACCGAGATCCATTTCGTCTTTGCGGATGGTCAGCGGCGGCAGCAGCCGCACTTTGCTCTTGGCGGTGAGCACGAGCAGCCCGCGGGCCAGGCAGGCCTCGGCGACGGCGCGCGCGTCCTTTTCCACCGTGAGGCCGATCATCAGGCCCAGGCCGCTGACCTCGTTCACGCCGCGGATGCGGCCGAGGTGGGTGCGCAGGTAGGCGCTTTTGCCCTGCACTTCGAGCAAAAGCTCCTTCGTGATGCGCGAAAGGATGCTCACGGCGCCCGCGCAGGCGACGGGGTTGCCGCCGAAGGTGGAGCCGTGGTCCCCCGCCGAAAAGACGGAGCCGCAGCGGCCGAAGAGCATGGTGGCGCCCAGCGGCAGCCCGCCGCCCAGGCCCTTGGCGGTGGTGACAATGTCGGGCTCGATGCCGTACTGCTCGTAGGCGTACAGCGTGCCCGTGCGGCCGTTGCCCGTCTGCACCTCGTCGACGACGAGCAGGATATCATGCTCGCGGCAGAATGCGGCGATCTTTTTCACGTCGTCCTTGTCCAGCGCGCGCACGCCGCCCTCGCCCTGCACGAGTTCGAGCATGACGGCGCAGGTCTGCCCGCCGCATTTGGCGCGCACGCCTTCATACGTCGGCGCGGCGTAGTCGAAGCCCTCCAAAAAGGGCATGAAATAGCGGTGCATGGCGTCCTGGCCCGTGGCCGAAAGGGTGGCCATCGTGCGGCCGTGAAAGGAGTTTTGCAGCGTGACGATGCGGAAACGCCCGCCGCCGTATTTGTCGAAGGAATACTTGCGCGCCGCCTTGATGGCGCATTCGTTGGCCTCCGCCCCCGAATTGGAGAAAAAGACCTTGTCCGCGCCCGTCCTCCCGCACAGGAGCTTGGCGAGCCCGATCTGCGGGGCGGTGTAATAGAGGTTGCTCGCGTGCTGGATGCAGCCGAGCTGCGCCGTGACCGCCTCCTTCCACGCCGCGTCGTTGACGCCGAACACGTTGACGGCGATGCCGCTGCCGAAGTCGACGTACTTTTTGCCGTCCTCGCCGTACAGGGTCGCCCCCTCGCCGCCCACCAGCACCACGGGGAAGCGGTTATACGTGCCCGCGATGTATTGCCTGTCTTCCTTCTGCCAGTTTTCCAAACTCATAAACGTACCTATTTTATCTATTCTATCATATACGGGCCGCAAATGCAAATCTTTGAAAGAACTTTGCCGCACTTTCCTGCCCGCGGGGCTGCCCGACCCCGCCCGGCCGCAAGCCCTCCCCGCCCGCGCGCCAGCGGGGCACGTTCACGGCGGAAAGCGGCGCAAACGCAGAGGCGCGGAAACGGTCGGCACGCGCGGCGCAAAAAAAGAGACCGATCGGGCGATCAGTCTCCGTTGACGAACATGGTGCCGATGCCGCGGTCGGACAACGTTTCCACGAGGATGGAATGCTCCACCCTTCCGTCGATGATGAATACCTTTTGCACGCCGCGGCGGATGGCCTCCTTGCAGCAGTCGATCTTGGGGATCATGCCGCCGGAGATGATGCCCTGCTTGACGAGCGAAGGGATGTCGCTTACGTAAATTTTTTCGATGAGGGTGGACTCGTCATCGCGGTCGCGAAGCACGCCCTTGGTGTCGGTCATGAGGATGAGGCTGGTGGCTTTGAGCGCGCCCGCGATGACGGCGGAGGCGGTGTCGGCATTGACGTTGTAGATATGGCCCTCGTCGTCGTATCCAACCGTGGAGACGACGGGGATATAGCCCGCGTCCAGCGCGTCGGTGATGACTTTGGTGTCCATATCCACGATCTTGCCGACGTAGCCGAGCTTTTCGCTCTCCTTGCAGCACTTCATCATGTGGCCGTCGATGCCGCAAAGGCCGAGGGCGCGGCCGCCGATGCTCTCCAAGAGGTTGACCAGCGATTTGTTGATCTTGCCCGCGAGCACCATGCGCACCACTTCGGCCGTCTCCTCGTCGGTATAGCGCAGGCCGTCGACAAAGACGGATTCCTTGCCCAGCTTTTTCAGCATTTCGGAGATCTCCGGCCCGCCGCCGTGCACGAGCACCACCTTCACGCCGATGAGGTTGAGGAGCACGATGTCGCGCATGACCGAAAGTTTCAGCTGCTCGTTGATCATGGCGTTGCCGCCGTATTTGACGACGACGATCTTGCCGTTGTAATCCTGGATATGCGGCAGTGCCTCGCTCAGCACCTGCGCGCGGAATTTCTTTTCGTTGATCTCGTTGATGTCCATGTCCCCTCTCCCGTGCATGAATGTGCGTTCGTGGCGGAAAAAACGCCGCCCGCGGCCCGCTCAGGTGCGGTAGTCGCCGTTGATCTTGACGTAGTCGTAGGTGAGGTCGCAGCCCCAGGCCGTCGCCGAGGCCTGCCCGTCGCCGAGGGCGATGCAGACCTCGATCTCGTCCGCGGAGAGCACCTTTTTGGCCTCCTCCTCCGAAAACGGGACGCCGCTGCCGCCGCGGCACACCTCGATCTCCCCCGCCGCCGAGCGGAAGGAGACGCCGATCTTGTTCACGCACACGTCGGCGCCCGCATAGCCGATTGCGCAGAGCACGCGCCCCCAGTTGGCGTCGGAGCCGAACATCGCCGCCTTGAACAGGGAAGACTTGATGACCGACTTGGCCACCGTGCGGGCGGCGGCCTTGTCCTTGGCGCCGCTCACCTTGCATTCGAGCAGCTTGGTGGCGCCCTCGCCGTCCTTGGCGATCATGCGGCAGAGCTTGCGCGTGACCGCGGCGAGCGCCGCGCGGAAGGTATCGTAATCCGCCCCTTCGGCGTCCACGGGCGGGTTGCCCGCCAGGCCGTTGGCCAAAAGGCAGACCATGTCGTTGGTGGAGGTGTCCCCGTCGACGCTGACCATGTTGAAGGAGTCCTGCACGTCGGCCGAGAGTGCCTTTTGCAGCATGGCGGGCGAGACGGCCGCATCCGTGCAGACAAAGATGAGCATGGTCGCCATGTTGGGACAGATCATGCCCACCCCCTTGCCGATGGCGCCGAGGCGGCAGGTCCTGCCGCCGAGCGTGAAGGAGACGGCGGCCTGTTTTTCCACGGTGTCCGTGGTCATGATGCCCTGCGCGGCGGCCTCGCTGCCGCCCGCCGAAAGGCTCGCCGCAAGCCCCGCCATGCCCGCGGCGATGGGCGCGATGTCCAGCGGCTGGCCGATGACGCCCGTCGAAGCCACAACGACGTCCTGCGCGGGGATGCCCGTGTGCTTTTCCACCAGCGCGCACATCGCCTCGGCCACCTGCTCGCCGTCGGCGTTGCAGGTGTTGGCGTTGCCGCTGTTGCACACGACGGCCTGCGCGTACCCGTCCGCCACGTGGCGGCGGGTCACCGCGATGGGCGCGCCCTTGACGAGGTTCTGCGTGTAGACGCAGGCGGCCGCGGCGCGCACGTCGCTGACAATGAGCGAGAGGTCGCGCTTGGTCTTGTTCTTGCGGATGCCGCAATGAACGCCGCCCGCACGGAAACCTTTTGCGGCGCAGACGCCGCCTTCGATCGCAATGATGTTCTCTTCCATGATCCTTCCCCGATCCCGCAGCCGCACGGCAGCATCGCCGCCGCGGCGTGCGCGGGTCTTTTGCAAAATGGCCGCCGCGGGCCTTTCCGCGGGCGGCTGCGCCGCCTTATTGCAGCGAAGTGCGCTCGTCCAATCCGAGCATGATGTTCATGCACTGCACCGCCGCGCCCGACGCGCCCTTGCCGAGGTTGTCGAACACCGCCGAGAGCACGATGCGCTCGTCGTTGCCGCCGCAGTAGATGCGCATGCGGTTGGTCCCCGCCAACAGGTCCGCCGCCAGGTAGGACGGCGACTCATCCGCAACTTCGACGAAATTCTGTGACGCATAGTACTGTGCAAAATAGTCTTTTATGCCGTTTACGCCCATTTTTTTGCGCAGAAGGCGCGCATGCAGCGGAACACTGACGCACATGCCGCTGTAAAAATCGGCCACGATAGGGTCGAACACGGGCGCGTATTCCAGCCCGCAGACGGCCGTCATTTCGGGCAGATGCTTGTGCGCCTGGCCGAGGGAGTAGCGGCGCGGGCTGTCCAGCCCCGACGCGCGGTCCTCCGTTTCATATTCGGCGATCATCTTTTTGCCGCCGCCGCTGTACCCCGTCACCGAATGGCAGGCAAAGGGGTAATCGGGCGCGGCGATGCCGCCCGCGATCAGCGGATAGACGAGGGCGATGAAGCCGCTCGCGTGGCAGCCGGGCACCGCGACGCGGGCCGAGGACGCGACGGCGGCGCGGTGTTTTTGCGAGAGCTCGGGAAAGCCGTACGCCCAGCCCGCCGCCGTACGGTGGGCGGTGGATGCGTCGATGATGCGCACCTGCCCGTTGCGGCACAGCGAAACAGATTCTTTGGCGGCGGCGTCGGGCAGGCACAAAAAGACGATGTCCGCCCCGTTGATGGCCTCCGCCCGCGCCCCCGCGTCTTTGCGCAGCTCTTCGGGCAGGGTCAAAAGCTCGATGTCCGCGCGCGCGCCGAGGCGGTCGTAGATCTGTAAACCCGTCGTCCCCTCTTTTCCGTCGATGAATACCTTGGTCATGATTTTATCCCTGCAACGGCGGCGCCTGCAAGGCGCCGCCGCACGGTCAGTATTTTCAAAATGCGCGCGGGCATGCGCCCGCGCAGAAAGCCGCGGCCCGCAGAAAGGCGCGCGCTTCGGTCAGCGGATCTCCTTGTTTTGCAGGAGGGCGCGCACCTTGATGGGCAGGCCGAAGAGGTTGATGAACCCTTCCGCGTCGTGCTGGTCGTACACGTCCTCCTCGCCGAAGGTCGCGATCTCCTCGCTGTACAGCGAATGCGCGCTCTTGATGCCCGCGTTGATGACGTTGCCCTTGTAAATTTTCAGCTTCACGTCGCCGGAGACGTTCTCCTGCGTCTTTTCGACGAAGGCCGAGAGCGCCTCGCGCAGGGGCGTGAACCACTGCCCGTTGTACACGAGTTCGGCAAAGCGGATCGCGACATGCTGCTTGAAGTGCTGCGTCTCCTTGTCGAGGCAGAGCATCTCCAACAGCTCGTGCGCGGCGTAGAGGATGGTGCCGCCGGGCGTCTCGTACACGCCGCGGCTCTTCATGCCGACGAGACGGTTTTCCACCATGTCGACGATGCCGACGCCGTTGGCGCCGCCGATCTTGTTGAGCCTGTCCATCAGCTCCACGCTGCCGAGTTTTTTCCCGTCCAGCGCCACGGGGATGCCCTTCTCAAAGGTGAGGGTCAGGTAGGTGGGTTTGTCGGGCGCCTTTTCGGGCGAAACGCCGAGTTCGAGGATCTCGTCGTACTTGGGCTCGTTGGCGGGGTCTTCGAGGTCGAGGCCCTCGTGCGAGAGGTGCCAAAGGTTCTTGTCCTTGGAATAATTGGTCTCGCGCGTGATCTTCAACGGGATGTTGTGCGCCTCGGCGTAGTCGATCTCCTCGTCGCGGCTCTTGATGTCCCAGATGCGCCAGGGCGCGATGATGGGCATGTCGGGCGCGAAGGCCTTGATGGTCAGTTCAAAGCGGACCTGGTCGTTGCCCTTGCCCGTGCAGCCGTGGCAGATGGCGTCCGCCCCCTCTTTTTTGGCGATCTCCACGATGCGCTTGGCGATGACCGGCCGCGCGAAGGAGGTGCCGAGCAGGTACTTGTTCTCGTACACCGCGCCCGCCTGCATGGTGGGATAGATGTAATCTTCGATGAATTCCTTGCGCAGGTCCTCGATGTAGAGTTTGGAGGCGCCCGTCTTCAAAGCCTTCTCTTCCAGCCCTTCCAGCTCGCTCTCCTGCCCCACGTCCGCCGAGACGGCGATGACCTCGCAGTTGTTGTAATTCTCTTTCAGCCAAGGGATGATGATGGAGGTATCCAGCCCGCCCGAATAGGCCAAAACGACTTTTTTGATCTCTTTGTTTGCCATAGTGCGCTCCGATGTTTTGAATTGTCGGCAACGATTATACCCTTTCCGCGCGCGCAAGTCAAGCGTTTGCACGCCACTGTGAAAAAATATTCACAAAACAACAAACGATTTTGCATGAAATGAATTTTTATTCATGAATTAGCGAATATTCATGAATAAAAGCAAAAACGCGGAAACGCGGGACAGAAAAAAAGCCGCACCGCTCAGCCGCGGTACAGCCCCGTGAGGAAGGAATAGGCCCGCAGCGCCGCGCGGCGGGCGCGGTAATCGGGCAAAAGGCGCTCCACTTCCCGCCAGAACGCAGGCGAATGATCGAGGCGGCGCAGGTGGCACAGCTCGTGTACGAGCACGTAATCGCGCAGCGGCGCGGGCAGCATGGCGAGCCGCCAGTTGAGCTTGATGACGCGCGCCGCGTCGCAGCTGCCCCAGCGGGCCTTGAAGTCGCGCACGGCCACCTTTTCGGGACAGACGCCCGCGCGGCGGGCGAAGGCAAAGAGCGCTTCGGGCAGAAGGTCGCAGCGGGTCTTTTCAAAATACGGCCGCACCGAGCGCGGCGAGCGCAGAAAAAAGCCGCCCTCCCCCTCGCCGTCCGCCGCGGCGCCGTAAACGACGGGCCGCTCGCGGCCCGCGTCGAGCAAGGCGCGGCCCTCGCGCACGGCGGCAAAGCGGGCAGACTCCGCGGCAAAGCGGCGCAGCTTGTCCTCGATCCAGTCCTTTTTTTGCGCGAGGAAGGAATCGATGGCGGCGGCGGGCATGCCGAGCGGGGCGCGCACTGTCACACGCCCGCCCTCGATGCAGACAGCGAGGGTGCGGCGGCGGGAACGGACCAGGCGGTAGCCCGCGGGTTCAGGCATCAAAACACACCCGCGCCGCGACGACGGTCTCGGCGCCGTTCTTGACCCCTTCGACGGCGAAAACGCCCCCGCCGAGGTCGCGGCGGTACCAATCGAGCACGTCGCCCTCGTGCGACTGGTGAACGTAGTTCATCTGGAATGCCGACAGGCGGCGCGCTTCCAGCTCGGCCACCGAAAAGCAGTTGAACACGTGGTCGGCGTAGCGGCAGTTGTTGACGTGGTAGTTCTGGTCGTATTCCGAATTGGCGACGCGCAGCGAATAGGCGGGCTCTCCCCGCCCCGCCTCGGGGATGCGCCAGTCGTCGAAGGGCACGGAGACGTCGGTGCGGTAGGATGGCAGCGTCGCCGAAAGGCGGGAACAGGGCACGATGCGGCCGCTGCCTTCGAGCACGCACCAGCGCGAAAAGGCGCGCACCTCGGCGCCGCCGCTGCCCGTCAGGAGAAAGCTGCGCTCGAAAATGGCCTTGTTGGGCGCGTGCGGCCAGGTCTCCACGCGGATCTCCTCCTCAAAGCGGGGGCGGCGCAGCACCTGCACATAGATCTTGGAAAGCACCCAGTAAAAGCCCTGCGCGCGCAAAGCGTCGTAGCCGATGCCGATCTGCGCGGCGTGTGCGCCCGCCACTTCCTGAAAGTATCCCAGCAGTGCCGACGGCCTGATCTCGCTATGGAAATCGCATTCGATGTTCTTGATCGTATACTCCCTTGCCAGGGTATCGCGCGGTTGCGTCATAAAACAAGCCCTCCTTGCGTCGCCATTATTGTAGCGCAACGCGCGCGATTTGTCCAATACTTTTTCGTGAAAAACGGCGCGGGAAGCGCTATATCCTTTCGCGGACACACACTGCCGGAAACGGCCGATTATATCTGACATAATACTGTGTAAAAACAGATTTTTCGACATTTATGGCCGCAAAGTATTGACAGAACGTTCAAAATAGCGTATAATGGCGGCATAAGGAGGATTGTACATGGACCCCGATTTCACCGACGAAAAAGACGGCCGTGACAACGTTTCCTCGATCAGCAGCGACCTGATCCGCGGGCACATCAACACCATCATCCTGCGGACGCTGTACGACGGCGACAAATACGGCTACGAGATCATCAACGAGATCGAAGAAAAGAGCAAAAAGCAATACACCCTCAAACAGCCCACGCTGTACAGCGCGCTCAAACGGCTGGAAGGGCAGGATTACGTCACCTCGTACTGGGGCGGCGCGGAGAACGGCGGGCGGCGCAAATATTTCCAGATCACCGACAAGGGCAGGCAGGTCGTCGAACAGAACCTGGCCGAATGGGAGTATTCGCGCACCGTCATCGACAGCCTCATCTCCGAAAAGGATTACGACTTCGACAATCCCCCGCCCGCGCAGACCGTGGACTTCAACATCCTGAAAAAGTCGACGACGCGCGTCTCCATCCCCGGCGGCGAGGAGGAGGAAGAGGACTTTTCCTACGGCGGGTCCCCTGCCCCGCGCGGCGCGGCAGACGGGGAGCAAGCCGAAGAGGGCGAAACAACCGTCGCGGCGGCCGAGGCCGAAGCGCACGCCGAAGAAGCCGAAGAAACGGCCGAAGCGCGCGGCGATGAAGGCGCGCAGGCGCCCGCAGCCGAGGCAGTCGCAGAAGAGGCCGCGCAGCCCGCGCAGGACGAAGCGCAGCCCGCACAGGACGAGCGCCCCGCGCACAACTTTGCGCAGCCCGCGCAGGCCTACGGGCGGGAAGAAGCGGTCTACGCGGAGCAAGCGGACGAAGAGACGGCCCGCGCGCACGCCGAACTGACCGAGGCCGAGCAGCGCCGCATTCACGAAAACTACAAAAACCTCGTCGGCGACGAGGACGCCACCGCCTACTACTATTCGAGCGTGGCGCGCTCCAACGCGGAAACGGCGCGCGCGCAGGAAGCGGCCGAGCGCGAACGGCTCGCGGCCGAGCAGGCCGAGCGCGAAGCGCAGGAAGCGGCCGAACGCGCGCGGCTCGCCGCCGAACAGGCCGAGCACGAACGGCTCGCCGCCGAGCAGGCCGCCCGCGAACAGGCCGCCTACGCGCAGGCGCAGCAGGAGTACGCCTACGGCTACGGGCAAAACGGGGCCTACGGCGCGCAGGAGCCGCTCTATGCAGACCTCCCCCCTGCCGAGCGCAACTATAAGGAGCTCATCTCCCGCCTGTACGAGAACGCACAGCCCGCCGAGGCGGACGCGCAGGCCCCCGCCGAGGCGCCCGCTGCCGAAGAGAGCGCGCCCGTGCAGGAACAGCCCGACCGACCGTCGCGCGTACGGCCCGCGGGCAACGTCGAATTTTCCGACTTGCAGGAACAGGCCGAAGACGACGGCTTGAAGATCACCACCAGCGACGGCACCCGCGGCCGCACGGCGGTGCGGGCGGTGGGCAGCACCTTCGACAAGGGCAAAGTGCTCTTCCTGACGGCGGTGTACGTGTTCATCGTGGCGCTGGCCGAATCCATCCTCAACATCTGCCTGATGGGTGTCCTCGGTTCGGGCGCGGCCTACGTGACGCTGCCCTTCGTGCTCACCTTCGTGTTCCTGGGCATTTTCCTCTTCCTGTACCTGCGCGGCTACGGCAAAAACAGCCGCAGGTCGCAGGCGAAGTCGTACGTGTCGGCAAGCCTCATCCTCTACGCGAACCTGGTGCTGATCATCTGCCTCATCGCCTTCCTGGTCATCTACCTCGGCGACGAATCGGTGCGCTTCGTGCACGTGCTGCGCTACGCGATCTTCCCCAGCATCTTCGCCTTCAACGTGCCGCTGTTCGCCATCCTCTACAACTACAACTGCAAAAAAGAATAAAACGACGCACGAGCCGCCCGCCCCGCAACCCTGCGGGACGGGCGGCTTTTTGCCGCGGCGCACGCCAATTTTGTTTGTGTGGACCGAAACGCGCGTTCACGGCGGGCTCGTTTGCGCGGACCGGAACGCGCGTTCATACTCTATGCGCGGGCCGCCCGTTCAGTAGCGGGCGAGGCTTTCGAGCATGAGCTTGTCCGCCACGAGGGCGATGAACTCGCTGTTGGTCGGCTTTTCGGCGCCGACGTAGACGCGGACGCCGAAGACGGCGTTGATGGCGTCCAGCCGCTGGCGGTTCCAGGCCACCTCGATGCCGTGGCGGATGGCGCGCTCCACTTTGCTGGCGCTGGTGTTGAACTTTTCGGCGATCTGCGGGTACAGCCGCTTGGTGACGCTGTTGATGTACGTCGGGTCGTCGACGGCCATCTTGATGCCCTCGCGCAGGTATGCGTAGCCCTTGATGTGCGGCGGGATGCCGATGGACATGAAGATGGCGCTGATGCGCTCGTCCAGCGGCACGCTCCTGCGCTCGCGCGCGGGCGCGGGCTCTTCCGCGATCTCTTTGAGGCGGTCGGCCAGCACCTGCGGTTCAAAGGGCCGCAGCAAATAATACCGTGCGCCGCGCTCCATCACCCGCGAGACGATGCCGTCCTCGGCGCTGCTGCCCGTGACGATGACTTTGACCGCGGGGTGCAGCGCGCGCACCTTCTCCAAAACGCCCAGGCCGTCCGTGCCTTTCAGGACCAGGCTCACAACGGCGGCGTCGGGCATGGTCCGCGCGATGAGCTCGGCGCCCGCCGTCCCGTCGTCTCCGACGCCGCACACGTCAAACCCCGCGCCGCGCAGGTACTGCGCCAAACTCTCGGCCGCGGCCGCGCTGCTGTCCAAAATCACCACTCTCTTTTTTTGCACATTCATCCCTCCCCTGTGCCAAAAATTGGAAAGTGACTCCATTATACGCCGCGCGCCGACATTTGTAAATTGTTTTTCATGCAAAATAAAAAATGATTTTTACAAATGTTGTAACTATATGTAATGAATTGTCGTTTTTTGTCGCAACGCGCGGAGTCGGGCGAAAAGGGCCCGGCGTCGGACGGAGAGACGCGAAGCCCACGCAAAAGGCAGGCCGTACGGCCTGCCCGTTTTTTTTGTCGGCGGTGAACTCCGGCTTGCGGCTTTGCGCGTTGTTTATCGGCGGTGAATGCCCCGCGGCTTCGCGCGCTTTTGGTCCTGCACGATGAGCGGCGGGCGCTTGACGGCAAGCAGCTGCCAGATCCACGGCATCATCTCTTCCTGCGCGAGGTCGAGGCGGACGGTGCGCACGCCGCGCTCGACCGGGAAAAAGTCGAACGCCCAGCGCACCTCGGCGGGAAAGGCGTTGCGCGCCCGTTCAAACCGCGCGCACTCGGCGGCGCCGAAGGCGATCACGAGGTCAAGGATGCGGTAATCCACGGCCAGGCGGCACAGCGGCTTGCCGCCGCTGTGAACAGACAAGTTCATGGCGCGGCGCATTCCGCCGCGGACCCAATGCACGTCGAGGGCGCCGTAGACCCTTTCGAGCTCATGCAAAAAGCGGTCCATGCAGGCCGTCAGCTCCTCGCCCAGCCAGGCGGAAGCCAAAGCGCGGCACTCGCCCTCGTCTTCGGGAAGGTAGACCGTGCGCGGCAGCAACGCGCGCTCGAAGACAGCCTCTTCCTCCTGCGTCCAGCGCTTGCCCTTGGCTTGCAGTTTCCGCAAGATCTCCTGCCCTTCGGTATAGCGCGCCATCTCTCACCCCTTTATACCGTGCAGCCGTTTGAGCAGCGCGGCCGCGTCCTGCCCGCCCGCCGCGCGGGCAAACAGGGCCACGTATTCCACGTTTTTGCGCGGCTTGCGCGGCGCTTCCGTCAGCCCTTGCAGGGCCAGCCCGCAACCCTTCGCGAAGGCGCAGACCGCCAGGACAGCCTCTTCGCGCCTGCCCTCGTCGGTGAGGATGCCGTGCTTGTTCAGCCCCTTCCCCTCGCATTCAAACTGCGGCTTGATGAGTGCAAAGAGCCGCCCGCCCTCCCTAAGCAGCCCCGCCGCGGCGGGCAGGACGTGGCGCAGGGAGATGAAGCTCACGTCGATGACGACGCCGTCCGGCGGCGCGGGAAAGTCCTGCGGCGTCAGGTAGCGCGCGTTCATGCCGTCCATGACCGTGACGCGCGCGTCCGTCGCCAGCGACGGGTGCAGCTGGCTCTTGCCCACGTCCACGGCAAAGACGTGCGCCGCGCCCGCGCGCAGCAGGCAGTCCGTAAAGCCGCCCGTGCTGGCGCCGATATCCGCAAAGGTGCAGCCGTGAACGTCGGCGCCGAAATCGTCCAGCGCCTTTTGCAGTTTGGCGCCGCCTTCGGAGACGAAGCCGTGCGCCCCGTCCTCACAGACGGAAACGGCGTCCGCGAGGCCGATCTCGTCGGACGCCTTGGCTTGCCTGCCGTTGACGGTGACGTGGCCTTCCGCGATGGCGCGGGCCGCCCGCGTGCGCGAACCGAACCGCTCGGCCAGGTATTTATCCAGCCGCATCACGCCTGCCGCGCGCGGACCATGGCCACGAACTCGTGCAGCAGCCCGCTTTCGTAGGGAAGCTGGTCGAGCACCTGCACGCACAGGTCTGCGTAGCGGTCGGCCAGGGCCTGCGCCTTTTCCAGCCCGTAGACGCTTACGGCGGACAGTTTGTCCTCGGCGGCGTCCTTTCCGGGCGTCTTGCCGAGCTTGGCAAAGTCGCCGACGACGTCGAGGATGTCGTCGGTGATCTGGAACAAAAACCCGAGGTCTTTGCCGAATTCGGCCATGAGGTCGGCGATGTTTTGGTCGAGGCCGTACACGTAGGCGGGCACGGCGGCCGCGGCCATGAGCATGCGCGCCGTCTTGTTGAGGATGACAAAGTCGAGGTTGGCGGGGCCCGCATCCTCCCTGCCCTGCCAGCCGAGATCGGCGGCCTGGCCCGCCACCATGCCGTGCGCGCCCGCGCAGCGGCAAAGGTAGGCCGAGGCTTCGAGGTAGGTGCGCCCTCCGCGGCAGGCTTCCAGGCAGATGGCATAGGCCTCGTTCAGGAGGGCGTCGCCCGCCAGAATGGCCTGCCCTTCGCCGAATTTTTTGTGGCTGGACGGCTGACCGCGGCGGAAATCGTCGTTGTCCATCGCGGGGAGGTCGTCGTGAATGAGCGAATAGGTATGGATCATTTCCAGCGCGAGCGCCAGCCGCGACACGTCGCCCGGTTTTCCGCCGAGCGTCTGCGCGCAGGCGAACATCAAAACGGGCCGCACGCGCTTGCCGCCCAACAACAGCGAATAGCGGAAACTATCGTTGAGGACGGAGGGTTGCAGGCGGGTATTTTGCAGGTATTCTTGCAAGACGTCTTCAAAATACTGCCGCCAGGCCTGCATCTTTTCTTCCAGTTCTTTGCGCAAACTCATTTACTCCCGTACGCCGCGAGGACGGTATTGTACAACAGCATGGTGATGGTCATGGGCCCGACGCCGCCGGGCACGGGGGTGATGTAAGAGGCCTTCGGCGCGACGGACGCAAAGTCCACGTCGCCGCAGAGCTTGCCGTTCTCGTCGCGGTCCATGCCCACGTCGATGACGACGGCGCCCTCCTTGACCATGTCGGCGGTGACGAACTTGGCCCTGCCGATGGCCACCACGAGGATATCCGCCTGCGAACACACTTCGCGCAGGTCCTTCGTTTTGCTGTGGCAGACGGTGACGGTGGCGTCGGCATTGAGCAACAGCATGGCCATCGGCTTGCCGACGATGTTCGAGCGCCCCAGCACGACGGCGCGCTTGCCGCGCGGGTCGATGCCGTACTCTTCGAGCATCTTCATCACGCCGTGCGGCGTGCAGGCCACCAGCGTATCCCGGCCCATGGCGAGGTTGCCCACGTTCTGCGCGCAGAAGCCGTCCACGTCCTTTTCGGCGGGGATGCAGGCGAGCGCCGCGCGCTCGTCGAGGTGCTTGGGAAGCGGCAGCTGCACGAGGATGCCGTGCACGCGCGCGTCGGCCGCGAGCGTTTGCAAAAGCTCTTCGAGCTGCTCCTGCCGCGTTTCGGCGGGCAGGCGGTAGGAAAAGGAGCGGATGCCCGTCTCCTCGCACGCCTTGATCTTGTTGCGGACGTACACCTCGGACGCGGGGTCGTTGCCCACCAGGACGACGGCCAGGCCGACGTCCTGCCCGCGCTCCGCACAAAACGCGGCCGCGCGTTCGCGGATCTGCCCGCGCAGCTTGGCGGCGAGCGCCTTTCCGTCGATGATCGTACTCATTGTTTTTCCTCCGTGGCAAAGGACGCCAGGACGCCGTTGACGAACCCCGCGCTCTTTTCCGTCGAATATTCGCGTGCCAGGCTCACGGCCTCGTCGATGGCGACGGCCGCAGGCACGTCCGTGTAGCGCATCTCGGCCATGGCCAGAAGCAGCAGGCTCTTGTCCGCGGGGAAGACGCGCGCGGCCGAAAAGCCGACGGCATGCGCGTCGATCTCGGCCAAAAGCTCCTCCCTGTGTTCCTCCGAAAGCGCGAGAAGGGTGTCCGCATAGGCGCTCTCCTCCTCGTTCAGCCCGAAGGCCTTGTACACGCCGCGGCGGAAGGACGGGCCTCCGTCCCCTCCGAACAGCCCCGCAAAGATGATCTTGAACGCGCACTCGCGCGACTTTCTCCTCATACGAATGCCCTTTGGGTAAAAACCGATGATTTCCCCCCGAAAACTCGAGGGGAAACGGAAAACTGCTTCAATTTTGCTCGGTATGCTCGCCGAGGAAATCGACGCCGACGACGCGCACGTCGACTTTGGCCACCTTGTACTTGGTCATGGCCTCGACGTTGTGCTTGACCGTCTGCTGGATCTTGAAGGCGACTTCGGGCACGCTGTACCCGTAATCGACCTTGACGGCGATGTCGGCATAGATGCCGCCCTTTTCAAAATAGAGCTTGAAACTCTTTTTGCCGGGGAGCATCTCCACGCCTTCCACTTCGGCGACGGCGAGATCGACGATGCCGCCCACGATGCCCGAATTGTACGAGACCTTGCCTTTATGGCCGTCGGGCGGGACGCGCTTGAAAAGTGCCATGGTGTTTCCTCCCGAAAAACTTCCTGGCCTTATTATAGCACACTTTTTCGGGAATGAACAGCATTTTGCGCAACTTTCTCAACTTTCCGAATGAATGGGCATGATGTTGACGTTGACGGGGTCGCAGCCCGCCTCGCTCCACAGCATGTTGTAGATGGTGAGAAAGTCGTTGTGCGAGAGCCCGTCGGCATTGACGAACACGTTCACGTTGTCCGAATCCAGGCCGATGCTGACGACGGCGTCCTCATACCCCATCGATTTGACGAAGGTCTCCAACAGCAGCTCCTTTTCCATCATCTCCACGATCTGCAACTTCAAGGCGATGGCGTCCTGGTAGGCCTGGCTGCCGCTCTCGGTGCTCGCCAAAATGGAATCGAGCTGCAACAGTTCCTCGTTGCGGGTGGACGTGCGCTCGCTGCGGTAGGCGGAAAAATAATTGGCCGCGGTGAGGTCGCTGTCCGCGTCCCCCGTCACGCTGCCCGCCAGCACGAAGTTGAACACCGCCGTCACCGCAAGCAGCAGCACGAGCCCCGTCATGATCACGATCTTTTTGGTTTTCGACATCCTCGTTCTCTCCTTATTGTCAACTTTACCGTTTTGTTCCCTCTTTTGCGTATACTTTGATTATGCTTTGGTCGACGTCCAGAGCGGCGGCCGCCGCCTCCAACAGGCGGAAACGCACCGCGAGCTCGCGCGCGCCTTCGGCCACGATGAGCACGCCCGCGATCGCCGGCCGCTTTTGTTCGAGCACCACCACGTCTCCGCCCACGAGGACGGGCGCCGAGGTCACGGTGCCGTCGGGCGCGGTCTGCGTCTCGGTGGCGATGACCGTTTCCCCTTCGGAGGCGTAGGTCAGGTACACTTCGACGTCGCCCGCGCCTTCCACCCGCGAGAGGATGCGCGCGAGCTCCTCGCCCGTATCCGCGCTCTCTCCGCCCGCGTCCTCCCCGCCCCCGCCGAAGGAGACGAAAAAGACCGCCAGCACCACGAGCACCAGGATCGCGATCACGGCGATCTCGGCCACTTTGCCGCGGCCGAGCTTTTCCGCAAGTTTACCCGCCATGCACCACCACCTCCGCCCCGTCAAAGAGCGCGGACACGCGGCTTTGCAGCCGCTCTATAACAAATATATGCTCGTCGGGGCCGTATATTCCGAAATCTTGGACGAGGACATGCACATCCGTCACCGTATACGCATATTCGACGCTTTTCCACCCGATCTGCACCTGCACGCGCAACCCGTCCCGGGCAAGCTCCTCTTCCAACGCGCGCTCCTGCTCCTCGGCGCGCAGCGAAAAGGCGTAGCTTATAAACTCATCGTCGACGAGCTCTTCCTGCGCGGCAGAGCCGAAGATCTCCCCCTCCCCGCCCTCCCGCAGCAGGGCGAGAAGGGGCGTGAGCATGACCAAAAGGCAAAACAGGCGCAGGATGCCGCCGATGAACCGCCCCGTTTTTCCCTCGGGCAAAACGAGCAGGATGAGCGAAGAGAGGATGACCGCCCCGCAGGCGGCCAGGATGTAGCCTTCCATCTCAAAAGAGGGCGCCCGACGAACAGATGAGCAGCAGCACGGTGATAAAGTACATGAACCCCGTGCAGACCAGCCCCGCCGTGAAATAGTTGACCGTTCCCGCCAGCGACGAGAGAAAGCCCGTGATGTTCCCCTCGCCCATCGGCTCGGTGACGGCGGCCGAAAGGCGCAGAAACAGGTTGTAGGCCGCCAGCTGCGCCAGCGGCGCCGCCAGCACGAGCGCCATCAGCAGCACCCCGCACAGCCCCACCGAATTTTTGATGAGCACGCTGCCCGCGGCGACGAGGTCGAGCCCCCCGCCCACAAAGCCGCCGACGATGGGCACGGTGTTGCCGACGGCGAACTTCATCGCCTTGAAGGAGAGCCCGTCGTAGGTGGCCGAAGTGATGCCCTGCACCGTCAAAAAGACGGTGAAGGCGGCCAAAGAGAGGCCGAGCAGCCACTTGATGATGCCCGCAAAGAGGTTGCAGAAGTTTTTTAAGCGGATCTCCCCGCTCATGTGGCCCGCCATGTTCATGACGCACATGAGCGAAGCCAGCGGAAAGACCACGGCCGTGACGATGCGCACGATGCCGTCGCTCAAAAACAGGACGGCGGGGCGGTAGACGGCCGCCGAGACGCTGCCGCCGCTCGTGGCCGTCAGCGTCAGCAGGAGCGGGAACACGGCCTGCATCTGCGCCTGCAAGGACCCCGCCGCCGAAACGCAGTCGGCGACGATCCCCGTCAGCGTGGACAAGATCAGCACCAGCACCGCCGCATAGCCGACGAAAAAGATGAGCCGCGCCGTGCCGCTGCCCGCGAGCGAGCTTTTGAAGCGGTCGAGGATGCCGCAGAGGATGGCGACCGAGCAGACGGCGCAAAAGACGGGCAGCAGCGCCGCCAGGTCCCCGAAGAGCAGCCCCGCCAACGCCGAGAGCGCGCCCGTGTAGTCGACGGCGTAGCCGCCGTCGACGAGGGAAGCGAGCTTGTCCTTGGCGTCATCGCCGAACAGTTCGCGCTGCCGTTCCGAAAGGGCGTCGAGGCAGGCCTGCAAGGCGGCGGTGTCGAGCGCGCCGAGGATCTGCTCCGCGCTCCCTTGCAGCGTCGGGCCGTCCTCGTCCTCGCTCCCCGCCTCCTCCTGCGCCGCGCGCACCGCCGACGCGGGCGCGGGCGATGAGGCGCCGCCTTGCCGCGTGAACGCGCCCTCCGCAGCCGCAAACGACGCAGCCAAGAGCGCCGCAAACAGTACGAGAAGCGCGCAAAGCGCCGCGCAGAAACGGCGGAAACGCGGGGCCCCGGGTCGCGGAGCGCGGCACAGGCGCGTAGCGCCCCCGGGGGACGGCGTGCGGCGGTAAAGCGGCGTTTGACGGAAGCGCGGGGCGCGGAGCCACAGCGGCGCGCGGGGCGTCGGGCGGGCGGAAAGCGGCCCGTGTATGCGGCGGAACAAGTTCATACCAACTCCAAAAAACTGCCGATGAGCGCCACCATGCTGCGCACGATGGGCACGGAAACGGTGAAAATGACCACCTTGCCCGCGAACACGAGCTTGTCCGCCACGCTCTTTGCGCCGAAGTCCTCCACGATGCCCGCCGCAAATTCGACGAGGTAGCCGATGGCGACGATCTTGATGAGGATCTTGATGAGCGCGCTGTCGATGCCCGTCATTTCGCCGATGTCGCGGAAGATGCCGAGCGTTTCGGACAGGAGGTCGACGCAGAACAGGAGGATGACCGCGACGCCCGCGAGCGTGACCGCGAAGGAGAGTTCGGGCTTGGTGCTGCGCAGAAGGAGCGCGGCGACGGCCGTGACCAGCCCGACGCCGACGATGCGGACGATCTCGTTCATGGCTAAAACAGGTCGAACATGTTGCGGATGGAATCGAAGAGCCCGACGACCATGTCCAACACGACGGTCAGGACGATGATCAGCCCCGCGAGGCTGACGATGGTGGCGATGTCGTCGCGGTCGGACTTTTTCAGGATCTGGCAAATGATGGTGACGATGATTCCGACGACGGCGATCTTGAAGATGATGTCGATCTCCATGAAAAGCTCCTGCTCAGACGATGAGGATGACGAGCACCAGCCCCGCCAGCACCCCGAGTTTGATGTACAGAGAAAAGGTCTTTTTGTACTCCTCGTCCGCCGCGCGGACGAGGGATCCGATCTCCCCGCGCGCCGCCGCGAGGTAGGCGCGCTGCGAGGCGGCGTCGCTGCGGCCCACCATGCGGAAATAGTCGGACGCGGCGCGACGCTCGTCCTCGCTCAGGTAGGCGAACGCGCAGCCGATCTCGCCGAAGCCGACGTCCTTCTTTTCTTCGAGCATGCGGCCGAAATCGCCCGTGAAGCGGTATTTTTCGAGGAAGGCGGGCAGCGGCACCCGCGTGTAGCTGACTTCGTTGATGAGCCGCTCGTTGAAGCGGTGCCAGGATGTGAAAAAGTCCTTGCGCAGGCGGAAACGGCGGGTGAGCAGGTAGGAAAACAGCACGCACAGCCCCACGGCCGCCGCGCAGAGAAAAAGCTTCAACACCGCTATCCGATCGGGCGCAGCGCGGCGTCGTAGACGCTTTCCAGCTCCCCCACCCCGTCCGGGGAGAGAAAGGCGTACCGTTCAAACAGCCGCCCCTCCACCGCCTTGGAGAACACGGGCGAAGCGGACAGGGCGGCCGCGTCCTTGCAGTGGGCGCTGGCGACGACGCAGATGCCGCCGCGCACGCAGGCGGCCACGGCGGCGATCTCCTCTTCGGAGACGATCTCGTCGGTGACGATGATGTCCGGCCGCATGGTGCGCACGGCCGCCAGGAGCGCGTCCGCCTTGTAGGTGTAGCGGACGATGTCGGCAAAGCAGCCGACGTCGAGAGAGCTGTCGCGCACGGCCGCGGCGATCTCGTTGCGCTCGTCGTTGATGAGGATGTTGACGATGCCGCCCTCGCACAGGCGGCGCGCGAGGTCGCGCAAAATGGTGGTCTTGCCCCGCCCCGGCGGGGACAGCAGGAGAGTGCTTCTCGGCCCGCCGCCGAAGCAGCGGGCGAACACGGCGTCCGAACAGCCGCGCACCTCGTGCGGGATGCGGATGTTGAGGGAAGTGACTTCCTTGACGGTGAACACCGCCCCGTTTTCGTAGACGAAGATGCCCGCAAGGCCGATGCGCTCGCCGCAGGCCCCCGTCAGAAACCCCTGCCGCAGTTGCTCGGTCACCGAATAGACGGAATACTCGCTGGCGCGGTAGAGGATGTCCTCGATGTCTGCAAAGCGGGCCGAGAGGGCGAGGGCGCGTTCGGCGGTGAGGCCGCGCGCGCCCAGGTAGGTATAGGCGCCGCCGTAGTTGACGACGACGGGCTTGCCCGCCCGCACGCGGAGCTCGTACACCCGCTGCATGTTGACGTGCGCGAGGGCCGCCCGCAGCCCGTCCGTGAGAAAATCAAGCATGCCTGTCCCTCCCCTTCCGCTTATATATATGGCGGCGGCGCGGCCGATATTCCGCGCGGACGCAAGGCGCGGCGGACGGAACAGGCATGAGCGGAACGAGCGGACAAAGACGAGCAAGCGGGCAACGTTCGGCGTGCGCAACGTTCGGCGCGGGCAGCAAAAAAACGGAGCCCGCAGAGAGCTCCGTCCTTTTGTTCTCGTATTTTGTTGTGCCGTGGCCAGGGCCGCGGGGGTCACTTCGCGTATTCGACGCTGCGGAATTCGCGGATGACGTTGACTTTGATCTGGCCCGGGTATTCGAGCTCCTGCTCGATCTTTTTGGCGATGTCCTTGGCCAAAAAGAGGGTCTGCGCGTCGTCCACCTGATCGGGCTTGACGATGACGCGCACCTCGCGGCCGGCCTGGATGGCGTAGCTCTTTTCCACACCCTTGAAGGAAGTGGCGATCTGTTCGAGCTGTTCGAGGCGCTTGACGTAGTTGGTGCTCGTTTCGCGCCGCGCGCCGGGCCGCGCGCCCGAGATGGCGTCCGCCGCCTGGATGAGGACGGCTTCCACCGTTTTGGGCTCCACGTCGCCGTGGTGGGCCATGATGGCGTTGATGACGTTGTTGTTTTCCTTGTACTTTTTGGCGATGTCCGCGCCGATCTGGATGTGCGTGCCTTCCTGCTCGTGGTCGACGGATTTGCCGATATCGTGCAGCAGCCCCGCGCGCTTTGCGAGGTTCACGTCCAGTCCCAGTTCGGCGGCCATCATGCCCGCGAGCTGCGCCACTTCGATGGAGTGGCGGTACACGTTCTGGCCGTAGCTCGTCCTGTATTTGAGGCGGCCGAGCAGCTTGACGAGCTCGGGGTGCAGGCCGAAGATGCCCACCTCGAACATGGCGGCCTCGCCGTTTTCCTTGATCTGCTGGTCGAGCTCCTTTTTGACCTTTTCCACCGTCTCCTCGATGCGGGCGGGGTGGATGCGACCGTCGGTGATGAGCTTTTCCAAGGAGATGCGCGCCACCTCGCGGCGGACGGGGTCGAAGCCCGAAACGATGACCACTTCGGGCGTGTCGTCGATGATCAGCTCGACGCCCGTTGCGTTTTCGAGAGCGCGGATGTTGCGGCCCTCGCGGCCGATGATGCGCGCCTTCATGTCATCGTTGGGCAGCGGCACCACGGATACGGTCAGCTCGGACGCCTGGTCGCTCGCGCAGCGCTGGATGGCCAGGCTGATGATCTTTTTCGCGTTGGCGTCCGCCTCCTCTTTGGCCTCCTGCTCGATGGTGCGCACCTGCACGGCGGCATCCCTGCGTGCCTCTTCGAGGATGTTTTCGGTGAGGATCCGTTTCGCCTCCTCACGGGTGAGCTGGGCGACTTTTTCCAGCTCGCCGATCATGAGATCGTGCTGGTGCGCCACCTTCTCCTGCATCTTTTTGATCTCCTCGTCGCGGCGGGCGAGGTTTTTTTGCTGCTGTTCGACTTGCTCGGTCTTTTTATCGAGGGCTTCTTCCTTCTTATCGAGGTTGTCCTCGCGCTGGGAGAGGCGCTGTTCCGCCCTCTGCAATTCCGCCCTCTTTTCCTTCGATTCGCGCTCAAATTCGTTGCGCAGCTTTAATTCCTGTTCCTTTGCCTCTAAAATAGCTTCCTTTTTTAATGCCTTGCTTTCGGCTTCCGCCTCTTCGAGCATTAACTTGACGCGACGGTCGGCACTGCCGAGCTTCTTTTCGACGCCCTTTTTGTACAAAAAGACGCCGACGAAGAAAACCGCAACGCCAACCACTACAATAGCGGCCGCGAGCACGCCGATAAACAAGCCCGTGCTCACGCTGAGAAACAGGTTGCCTACGTTGTTTGCAAACATAAAAGCCTCCTGTTTTGAAGTGAATGTTCCGTATAAATAATCAAAGTACGCTTAACATGTGCCTTGATAATTTACAGCAAATCCATTATACATGAAAGCGCCGCAAAAGTCAATGCTATCCGCCGATTTTCACGCCGCAATGTAAAAAAGTTTCATGGCGGGCCATGAAACTTTCTTTCCGTTTACAGCTTTTCGGCCTGTTCGAGCCAAAGCGCCGCCGAGGCGTCGGAAGGCATGCGCCAGTCCCCGCGCGGCGACAGCGCCACCGAGCCGACTTTGACGCCGTCGGGCAGGCAGGAACGCTTGAATTGCTGGGCAAAAAAGCGCCTGTAAAAGCTGACGAGCCATTTTTTGAGCGTTTCGGGCGGGTGATCGCCGCCGAACGCCGCTTGGGCGAGGTAGTACACCTTGGCGGGCGGGAAACCGTAGCGCACGGCATGGTAGAGGTAAAAGTCGTGCAGCTCATACGGGCCCACCAGCTCCTCCGTTTTCTGGGCGATGTCGTCCCCCGCGGGCGGGAGCAGCTCGGGGCTGATCTCGGTGTTCAGGATGTCGGTGAGCACCTCCCCCGCCCCGCCGCCCAGGCGCGCCGCCTCGCAGCGGATGAGGAATTTGACCAGCGTTTTGGGGACGGATGCGTTGACGCCGTACATCGACATGTGGTCGCCGTTGTACGTCGCCCAGCCGAGAGCCAATTCGCTCAGGTCCCCCGTGCCCACCACCAGGCCGCCGACGTCGTTGGCGATGTCCATCAGCACCATCGTGCGCATGCGGGCCTGGGCGTTTTCGTAGGCGGCGTTGTGCACGGACTCGTCGTGACCGATGTCCGCAAAGTGGCGCCGCACCGAATCGGAAATGGGAACGGTGCGCGCGGTGACGCCCAGTTCACGCATGAGCCGCAGCGAATTTTGGTACGTTTTGCCCGTGGTGCCGAAGCAGGGCATGGTGACGGCGACGATGCCCTTCCTGTCCCTGCCCAGCGCGTCGAAGGCGCGCACGCTGACCAAGAGCGCCAGGGCGCTGTCCAGCCCGCCCGAGATGCCGATCACCGCCGACTGCGCGCGGGTGTGTTCGAGCCGCTTTTTCAGCCCCTCCGCCTGGATGGAGAGGATGAGGCCCGCGCGTTCGCCGAGCGCCCCTTCCTCCTGCGGCACGAAGGGCAGGCGCGCGACCTTGCGGGTGAGCGGCGCATCCTTTCCGTGCGCGGCGAAGGGCACGGTCTCGTAGCCCGCGGGCGGGGCGGCGTCGCAAAAGGTATTGATGCGGCGGCGCTCGAAGGCGAGCTTCTGCACGTCCACCTCCGAAAGGGTGACGCCGTTTTCAAACAACCTGCTCTCGGCGAGCATCTCGCCGTTTTCGCAGATCATGTTGTGGCCGGAAAACACCATGTCGGTGGTCGATTCGCCCTCGCCCGCGTCCGCGTAGATGTAGGCGGAAACCGTTTTTGCCGACTGGGCGCGCACGAGCAGGCGGCGGTACTCCGCCTTGCCCGCCGTCTCGTCGCTGGCGGAGAGGTTGACGATGACCGTCGCCCCCGCCTGCGCGTGTGCGACGGAGGGCGGCGCGGGGACCCATACGTCCTCGCAAAGCTCCGCCGCCACGGTCAGGTCCGCCTCCGTCTGCGAGCGGAACAGGACCTTGTTGCCGAAGAGCACCTCTTCCCCGCCGAAGGGGATGCGGATGTTTTCGCCGCGGTAAGGGCGGAAGTTGCGCCGCTCGTAGAACTCGGCATAGTTCGGGAGGTAGCTCTTGGGGATGAAGGCGAGCACCTTGCCCCCCGCCAGCGCGGCGGCGCAGTTGTACAGCGCGTCCCCCACTTTCAGGGGAAGGCCGACGAACACGAGCATGTCCTTGGCCTGCGGGCAATCGCAGACGCGGCGCAGCGCCCGCAGCGCGCCTTCGAGCAGCACGTCCTGGCCGAACAGGTCGCCGCAGGTGTAGCCGCACAGGCACAGCTCGGGGAAGACGAGGATCTCCGCCCCCGCCCCGTGCGCCTTTTCGATGCAGGCGACGACGCTCTGCGCGTTGTATTCCGTATCCGCGACGCGGATGCGCGGCGTCGCCGCGGCGACTTTGACGAAACCGAAACGCATCGCTTACTCTTCCTCTTCCGTCGCCTTGGGCGCTTCGGGCTCCTTGGCGGGTTTGTAGGCCGCGCGGATCTTGCTCTCGATCTCTTGGGCCTTTCCGGGGTTGTCTTTCAGCCATTCGCGCATCTTTTCGCGGCCCTGCGCCACCTTTTCCCCCTCGTAGGAGAACCAGGAACCGCTCTTGGCGATGACGTCGCAGGCGATGCCGAGGTCGATGATGCACCCCTCCTGCGAGATGCCTTCGCCGTAGAGGATGTCGAACTCGGCCGTCTTGAAGGGCGGGGCGAGCTTGTTTTTGACGATCTTGGCCTTGGTCTTGTTGCCCATGATGCCGTCGCTGTCTTTGAGGGCGTCGGCGCGGCGCACGTCGATGCGCACGCTGGCGTAGAATTTGAGCGCCTTGCCGCCCGGGGTCGTTTCGGGGTTGCCGAACATGACGCCGACTTTTTCGCGCAGCTGGTTGATGAAGATGACGCAGGCGTGCGAGCGGTTGATGATGCCCGTCAGCTTGCGCAGCGCCTGCGACATGAGGCGGGCCTGCAAGCCCACGTGCGCTTCCCCCATGTCTCCCTCGATCTCCGCCTTGGGCGTGAGCGCGGCGACGGAGTCGATGACGATGAGGTCGACGGCGCCGCTGCGCACGAGGGCGTCGGCGATGTCGAGCGCCTGTTCGCCCGTGTCGGGCTGGGAGACATACAGGTTGTCCAGATCGACGCCCAGGTTTTTGGCGTAGACGGGGTCGAGCGCGTGCTCCGCGTCGACGAAGGCGGCGATGCCGCCCGACTTCTGGATCTGCGCGATGGCGTGCAGGGCCACCGTCGTCTTGCCCGACGATTCGGGCCCGAAGATCTCGACGATCCTGCCGCGGGGCAGCCCGCCGATGCCGAGGGCGATGTCCAGAGACAGGCAGCCCGTGGGGATCACCTCGATGTCGGTGTTGCCCGCGGCGTCGCCCAGCTTCATGATCGCGCCCTTGCCGTAGCGCTTTTCGATCTGCGCCAGCATCTGGTCCAGCGCTTTGACTTTTTCGTTGTCCATTCTGTACCTCACGGTCTGATATTTTCATCCGCCGCCCGCAAAGGGGCGGAAAATTTTGCCATATTCATGAAACGGCCGCACGTTCAGCGGATCTGCTTGCAAAGCAAAAACAGCGCGCGGTTGACGGCCTGGCGGGTGATGTCCTCCCGGCTGCCGCGGAGGATATACTTGTACACGAACACCGCCTCGCGCGTGCCCGCGGCGATGTAGCAAAGCCCCACGGGCTTATCCGTGCCGTCGGACGCGGGCCCCGCGATGCCCGTGGTGGCCAGGGCCACGTCGCAGCAGCCCGTGTTCAAAAGCCCCACGGCCATCTCGTAGGCGGTGTCGTCCGAAACGGCGCCGCTGCGCGAGAGCGTTTCTCCCCGCACGCCGAGGCGGCGCGCCTTGGTGCCGTTGTCGTAGGCGACGACGCCCTCGTAGAACACTTCGCTCGCGCCCGGAACGGAGACGATGCGCGCGGCCACGTTGCCGCCCGTGAACGATTCCGCGCAGCTCAGCCGCATCTTGCGCAGCTTCAACAATTCGACGGCGCGGCGGCAAAGCGGGGTGTCGTCGATGGCGTACAGGTACCCTTCCAGCGCGGCGGCGGCCGCCTGCACGGCCTCGTCGACACGGCTTTGCGGGGTATCGGCGGCGTAGGAAAGGGCCACGCGCACATCGCCGTGGTCGTCGGCGACGTCGCAGCCGATCCCCTCGCCGAGCGAGGAGCGGAGCCCATCCAGCCGCGCCGCGGGCACGCCGACGGCGCGCAGCACCGAACAGCCGCGCCTGCCGAAGCGCTCTTGCAGGCGTGGCACGGCCTCGCCGTACACGGCGGCCGCCCCCTCCTCGCCCTGCGGGAGGAAGAAAAAGAGCTTGCCCGCCGCTTCCAGCACGCCGCCCTCCCCTTCCGTTTTGAGCAGCTCCGCCGCGCGGCCGCGCAGCGCGGGCAGTTTGTCCGCGGCGGCGGAAAAGAGGACGGCGTCAAAAAAGTTTTTGCATTCGAGGACGGTCTGGCCGAACTCGTGCGCGTCCTCCCCGTCCAGCACGAACACCTTGTCCGCGGCAAAGCCCGCGGCCGCGAGGGCGTCGGCAAGGGGGCCGACGTCCCGCCCCATGGCGGGCGCGCGGCGGCCGCGCACGGCGACGAGGGCGGTCTTCATTCCTTGGTCTCGGCGAAGACGGCGCGGTTCTTCACGATGTAGTTGACGCCCGACCAGATGGTCAGCAACGTGGCGACCGCCAGGCAGACGAGGCCGACGGCGTTCATCACCTCGCTCGCCGCCTGCACGCCGAAAAAGTCGGCGCCGAGCAGGAGCATGGCGATGGCGATGTCCTGAAAGGTGGTCTTGACCTTGCCGATCTTGTCGGCGGCCAGCACGAGGCCCGTGGAGGCGGCCACCATGCGGAAGCCGCTGACGATGAGCTCGCGCGCCAGGATGACGGCCACGCAGATGCCCGCGCAGACGATCACCCAATCCCCCTGCCACAGCACGGTGAGCGTTTCGTGGCGGACGAGCAGCAGGATGAGCGCCGTGGAGACGAGCACCTTGTCGGCGATGGGGTCGAGAAATTTGCCGAGGTTGGTCACCAGGCCGCGCTTGCGGGCGATGTGCCCGTCCACGAAGTCGGTGCAGGCGGCCGCAACGAACACGACGGCCGCGATGAAATAGTTCGCGGGGATCGCCCCGATGAGAAAGACGGCCGCAAACACGGGAATGAGGCAGATGCGCGAAAGGGTGATGCGGTTGGGAAGGTTCATAGATAGTCCTCCGTGGCGCCGTACAGGTCGTATGCGTCGGCGCGCGTGATCTTTACGTCGTAAAAAGAGCCCTGCTCCGCTTCGCGGGCGTGGAAATAGACCTTGCCGTCGATCTCGGGGGCGCTGAAATACGCCCGCCCCACGAAGCAGCCGCGGTCGAAGTCGGCACCGTCGCACAGCACGCGCAGGACGGTGCCCACGCGCGCGCGCTGCCGTTGCAGCGAGACCTCGCGCTGGGCGGCGTAGAGCATCTTCACGCGGCGCTGTTTTTCGCGCGCGGGGATCTGCTCCTTCAAGCGGTACGCGGGGGTGTCCGGCTCGCGCGAATAGGCGAAAAAGCCGCAGTTTTCCAGCTTCTGTTCGCGGACGAAGGAGGCAAGCGCCTCGGCTTCCTCCGCCGTTTCGCCCGGAAAGCCCGCGATGAAGGTGGAGCGCAGGGCGATGCCGGGGACGCGGGCGCGCAGGTTTTCCAACAGGCGCGCGTACTCCGCGCGGCTGCCTTTGCGGTTCATGCGCTTCAACACCCTGTCCTCGCTGTGCTGCAAAGGGATGTCGAGGTATTTGACGAGCTTGGGGTTTGCGGCCAACTCGCCGATGAGATCCTCGCCGATGGCTTCGGGATAGCAATACAGCAGGCGGATGTGCGCGACGTTATCGAGCGCGGACAGCCTGCGGATGAGGTCCACGAGCGCGTTTTTTCCGTACAGGTCCTCGCCGTAGCGCGTGGTGTCCTGCGCGACGAGGATGAGCTCGGAAAGCTCTCCCAAAGACGCCGCCTCGGCCACCAGCCCGTCCGTCGGATAGGAGCGGTAGCGGCCGCGGATCTTGGGGATGAGGCAGTAGGTGCAGTGGTTGTTGCAGCCGTCGGCGATCTTCAAATAGGCGTAATGCAGCGGCGTGGTCAGCACCCGCCCGCCCCTGCTCTCATGGCCCGTGCCGACGGCGTCGACGCGGCAGTTTTCGCGGTAGGAACGCTCGATGGCGGCAAGGAGCGCGTCGGCGTCGTTGCAGCCCAAAAACACGTCCGCCTCGGTCAAGGACGGGAACAGTTCGTGAACGAACTTTTCGGGCAGGCAGCCCGTGACCACGATCTTTTCCAGCCTGCCGCCGCGGTAGGCGTCGCAGTCGAGCACGGTCTCGATGGCTTCTTTGCGGGCCGCGTTCAGGAAGGCGCAGGTGTTGACGATGACGATCTGCGCCTCGGCGAGGTCGTTCGTGACGGTGCAGCCGCGCCCGCGCACGATGGCCAGCAGGCGCTCGGCGTCGACGCGGTTCTTGTCACAGCCGAGGGAGATCATCCCGAAAGTCTTGTTTTCCAGCATACGCTCATTCACCGTAATCGCCGTACTTGCTCTCGAACTCTTCCTTGGTCAGCAGCACTTTGCGGGCCTTGGCGCCGTCGAAGGCGGAGATGTAGCCCATGTTTTCCATCCATTCGATGATCTTGCCCGCCTTGGGGTACCCCACCGAACAGCGGCGTTGGATCATGGAGATGGAGGCCTGGCCGATGTCTACGACGTTGCGCAGGGCCTCGATGTAGACGGCTTCGACGCCGTCGTCGTCTCCCCCCTCGCCGCCACCGCCGCCGCGGTTGTTCACGAAATCGGCCACACGGTCGTCAAAATACGCTTCGTTGTGTTCTTTGACGTATTCGACGACGCGCTGCACCTCGTCCGAACTGAGGAAGGCGCCCTGCACGCGCAGCGGGAAGGGCATGGCGTCCGCCTTGTAGAGCATGTCGCCCTTGCCGAGCAGCTTTTCGGCGCCGACGGTATCGAGAATGGTCTGCGAATCGAAGCCCGAGGTGACCTTGAAGGCGATGCGGGTGGGCAGGTTGGTCTTGATGACGCCCGTGATGACGTTGACCGAAGGGCGCTGGGTGGCCAGCACCATATGGATGCCCGCCGCGCGGGACTTCTGCGTCAGGCGCTGGATGCGGTCCTCGATCTCCTTTTTGGCCGCCGACATGAGGTCGGCCAGCTCGTCGATGATGATGACGATCTTGGGCAGCTTCTCCTCGTCCGGCTTCAAATGGGCGTTGAACTCGTCGATGTCCCGCACGAGCGCCTCGCTCTTGGTCTTTTGCTTGAATAGGGAATACCGCCGCTCCATCTCGTTGATGCACCAGTTGAGCACGTTGATGACCTTGGAAGGCTCGTTGATGATCTCGTTGATCATCAGGTGCGGGAGCTTGTCGTAGATGTTGAACTCCACCTGTTTGGGGTCGACGAGAATGATGCGCAGGTCTTCCGGGCTGTAACGGCAGAGCAGGCTGATGATGAGCGCGTTCAGGCACACGCTCTTGCCCGCGCCCGTCGAGCCCGCCACCAGCAAATGGATCATCTTGGTGATGTCCCCGAGGATGACACGCCCTTCGATGTCTTTCCCCAGGCCGAAGGTCAGCGAATTGGGCCTGGCGGAAGAGAATTCGCGGGTGTCGATGACCTCGCGCAGGCCCACGTTGTCGCGGATCTGGTTTGGGACCTCGATGCTGATGGTGCCGCTCTCGTAGTTGGGCTGAATGTTGACGCCGTCCTTGGCGTGCAGGCGCATGGCGAGCTCGGTATCGCAGCCGAGCACGCGCGACGCGGGGATGTTGCCCGGGATGTCGATGTCGTAGCGGGTGACGGCGGGGCCGCGGGTGACCTGCACCACCTCGGACTGCACTTTGAGATTGTACAGCGTTTCGACGATGATCTCTTTGTTGTGCTCGACTTCCTCCGTCTCGTCCCCGCCCGTGACCATCGTCGTATAGTCGTTGAGCAGATCGAGGGGCGGCGGGTTGTAGCGGGCGTAGACGTGCTTTTTGCGCGGCTCCTCCGCCTTGGGGGCGGGCGCCGCGGACAGGCGGGTGCGCTCGGCCGCTTCGGTCACGGCGGAAACGGCGGGCTCTTCCTCCTCGTCCTCCCCGCTGCCGAACAGGTCGACGGCCGTATCCAGGGCGGGCGGCACGGGCTGCAACCCCGAGCGCTCCTCCCCTTCCTCTTCGTCCGCGGAAATCTCTTCGCGTTCGCGGGAAGCGCGGGGCGCGGCGGCCTCGCCGCGCAGGCTCTCGCGGGACGGGACCGAAGCCTCGCCGCGCAGGCTTTCGCGGGCGGGCGGCTCTTCCGCGCTTTCATAGGACGGAGCGGCCTCGCTCCGCAAACCGTCGCGGGACGGAACGGCGGGTTCGCTCCGCAAACCGTCGCGGGACGGAACGGCGGGTTCGCTCCGCAAACTGTCGCGGGAAGGGACGGCGGGTTCGCTCCGCAAACCGTCGCGGGACGGGACGGCGGGTTCGCTCCGCAAACCGTCGCGGGACGGGATGACGGGCTCGTTCCGCAGATTTTCGCGGGACGGGACCGTGGCCTCGGCGCGCAGGGCGTCCGCACCCGCGGCGCTTTCCGCGCGCAGCGGGTCGCGGCGGAGGGCGCTCCCTTCCGTCGTCTCTTCGGGCGCGTGGCGGTCAAAGTCGCCGAAGCCCGCGCGGCGGGCGGCGGCGCGCACGTCGACGCTCTCCTCCCCCGCGATACGGCGGGGCTGCGCGGGGGCCGCGGTCGGTTGGCCGGCGGCGGAAGGCGTCACGTCGTTGCGGTAAAAATCGGCGTCGCGGCGGGGTTCTTCGGTCGCGTCGGTGACGATCTTTTTGGGGATGGCCGAATAGGAGATCTTGCTCTCGGCGTCTTCATAGGCGGCGGAATAGGTCCCCGCGGACGGCACGGGCGTGGTCGCGGCGGGCGCGGGCGGGGCGGACGGCGCCGCCTCGGCGGCCGCGGGCGCGGACGGGCGAGGCGTGGTGCGTTCATGCCCCTCCGCATAGGCGGACGGGCCGCGGAAATAGGCGGAATACTGTTCGGCGCTGATGCCGCGGTCGGGGCGGTTGAAGTAGGAATCCTTGTCGAAGATGCGGTTGTTGGTGTAGCTGCCGTAGGGCGCGGGTTCGGCCGCCTTTTTGGGCGATGGCGCGGAAACGTGCCCGCCGCCGAAGCGCTCGGCGTACCAATCGTAACTCTCGCCGTTGTTCTGCGGGTACAGGATGCTGTGGCTCTGCGAATAGGGCGTGGGCGGGGCGGGCGGCTCGGGGGCGCGCTGCTGCCGCGCCTGCGCCTGCTGCTCGCGGCGGGCGTCCTGGCGGAGCTCGCGGCGGGTCTTCATGTCAAATTCGTCGCCGAGCACGAA
>CALVHO010000019.1 GCA_944328445.1 uncultured Clostridia bacterium
CACGCCCTTGGGAATGCGCGCGCCGAGGTCGGAAAATTTGCGCGGGCTTTTGAGGAACTCGACGACTTCGGCAAGCTCCTGCTTTTCTTCCTCCGCGCCCGCCACGTCGGAGAAGCGGACTTTGATGTTGGAATTGACGCGCGCCTTGGTCTTGGCGAAGCTCATGGCCTTGCTGCTGCCGCCCTGCGTCTGGCGGATGATCAGCCAGAACACCACGCACACGAGGATGATGCCGAACAGCGGCACCAGATAGCTCATGAAGCTGCCCGCGTTGGGGTCGGTGTAGGTGTAGGAAACGCCGTACTTGCTCGCCCACTCGTCGAGCAGGGTCGCGTCGAACTCGTTGCGGCCGTACGTCGCCGTATAGATCAGCCTGCCGTTGTTGTTGTAGCAAAGTAGATTGTAATCATCGATTACAATTCTAAATATTTGCTTGTTGTCATCAATGTTGTTGGGCTGTCCCTCCCCGACGGGCTCCATGTGCGTCGGGATCTCCGAATAGTCGATCTCCTCCGAGGTATCGAGGGTGTTGGCCAGAACGATCCACAGGACGACGATCATGGCCAAAGCCACCAAAACCCAAAGGACGATCTTGGAAGTTTTGCTCATTTATACTCTCCTTGTCAGTTTGCGTGAACGGTCCAAGCGCATGGCGCAAACCGCATCGGCTGCGGCGCATCTCCTGCGCTATGGTTTTATTGAAAACTCCGCGGCATCGGCCGCCGCAAAGATCCCGAACGGAATTTGAAGGCCCGCCGAAATGCGGTTTACCTGCGGCTATGGAAGGCGGCCGCAACGCTCCAAAATATAACTTGCCTTGCCTCTTGATTTGGGCTTCCCCGCCGAAATGCGGTTTGCCTTGCGGCCTGTTGTGAACGGTGATTGCTGCGGCAAAGGCAAATTGACGACCAACAACGGAAAACGCTGCGGCGAGGCGAACGCCCGCCCGCAGGCGGCTGTTCCCTCACGGCAACGGAAGCCCACGACAACACCGCGTTATGCCGCCGCTTGCCGGCAGCAGACCGGGGAAGCACTCTCCCCACGGCAGTCCGTTGTTGACCCCTCGTTTGCCGAGGAAGCTCCCGTCGGTCGTTCGGCGGGCACTCCCTTCACGCGGTGCTTCGGTCTCCGCCGTCATCCCGAGCCTGTCGAGGGATCTCCCGCCGGTCGTTCGGCAAGCACTCCCTTCACGCGGTGCTTAGGCCTCCGCCGCCATCCCGCGTCAGTCGAGGGATCTACCGCCGGGTGGCCGGCGTTCACTTCCTTCGCGCGGCGAGCCGGCCACTGCCGTCATCCCGAGCTTGTCGAGGGATCTCTTGCCGGTCGTTCGGCAGGCACTCCCTACGCGCGGCGAGCCGGCCGCTGCCGTCATCCCGAGCTTGTCGAGGGATCTCTTGTCGGTCATCCGGCGAGCACTCCCTTCACGCGGTGATTCGGTCTCCACCGTCATCCCTCGCTTGTCGAGGAAGCTCCTGCCGGTCGTTCGGTGGGCACTCACTTCGCGCGCCGCTTCGGCAACAGCCGTCATCCCGAGCTTGTCGAGGGAACTCCCACCGGTCGTTCGGCGGGCACACCCTTCGCGCGGCGAACCGGCTGCTGCCGTCATCCCGAGCCTGTCGAGGGATCTCTGACCAACGGTTCGGCTGGCACTCCGCACGCGCGCGACAATATTATTATATACAACCAAAACGAAATAAACCCTTAACGCAGCCGAGGGGCACCGGCAGCGCGGCCCGATTTTTGACAGCGCCGACTCCTTTCGCCCCAAAACAGCCACAAGCGCGCTGCGTTAACGCGCGTCGGGCCGACGCATTTTCATGCGCCAAATTTGTAAAGCGGCGCAAAAAACGTCGAGCGCCTTCACCCGTTGCATGGTCGGAGCATTCCGTAGCGCACGGAACGTTGCGCGGCCCCACAGACGGTTATTGCCACCCGGCGGCACGCCTAAACCTTGCCGCCCACGCTTCAAACGCTCCCGCCCGCAAAACACGGCCTCAGGGTGAACCGCTCCCGCTAACGTCGGCCATTCGGGTCCGGCAGCGGGCTGTGTCGGCATTTACAAAGCGCAAAACGCAAGGCGAGCGCCCTATATGCTGCCGCCGTGAACCAAAGCCCATCGCGTACGCACTGCACAGTGCAAACAGCGCTGCGAAACGCCGTGAAAAGCCCCGACGGTTGCTATAATCATACCACAGAAAGCCGAAAAACACAAGCTATCTCTTCCCCTTTTTTATTTTTGTGAAAATTTTATCATTTTATCATACGTTTTTCGCCATTTTTACGGCTGCGCCCCACAAAATCGGACCTAAAAACCGTGTAAAAATGTTTCATATGGAACTTTTCGAAAACCTTGATGTTTCACGTGAAACTATAAACACGTAAAGCGCTATAATGATTTTAATGATTTTTTCATAATGCCTCGGCTTTTTAGAGTAAAATGCACGCTTTATTATTATGTGTTCCACGTTAAACATTTCCACCACAGAAACCATGCCTCTATGGAAGCAATATCAGCGGTCTAACGTTGAACAGTTTAGGACGCTATATGCGTGGACACGTGCAATCAACAAAGCGCAGGCACAGTCTGCTCACGTTTCACATGAAACAAAAGCTGACATAGCTAAGCGCATGAATTAAATTGTTGTAAAAATCAAAGACGAGCCATGCACACATAGTATGCGCAAGCTAAAAATGCGACCCGGGAATTTACGCAAATGTGAAAAATTTTCCGCAAAACCTTGCATAACGGCAAGATATGCAAGGACACACCACGAACGAACGGTCATCGAGCCATAATTTGTGTTCTATCCGACCCAAGCCGCCCGAAAAATCAGTTTTTAGCCCAAAAATCGGGTAATTTTGGTCGGGCAAAACAGGAAAAACGGCATTTCATTCTGTCTCAGACCGTCTAAACGGCTTTTTTGAACCCGTTTTTGAGGTAAAAATGGACCAAAAAGCCGTATTTTTAACAAAATTATATCGAGCGCTGGCAAGAATTTGCCATTGCGCCCGGCAAATCGCCACGAATTGCCGATACAGCCCAAAAGCTCATAAAAACACTCAAAACGGCCAAAATTACCACAAAAACACGGGAAAACAGACGAAAAATATGTATGCATCCAGAAAACAGTAACACTGAGCCGAAAAGCGAGTTGTTTGAGCCAAAAACCGCTCAAAATTATCCGAGCAGCAGCATAATTGCCGCTGCCTGACAGCAAAAAAGACTATACGCGCTCTACGGCATGCTATTGGTGCACCAAGCGAACCAAGACGCAACCATATTGGCGCAAAAGCGTATATGATCGGCGCAAAAGCAGCACCAAAAAATCGTGCAAGAAGGCAGGGTAGGAGGGGGTTGCCGCCGATAGACGCAAGCATCCATGCGGGCGCACGGCGAGCGTACGCATAGACGGCGCAACAGCGCAATACAGCGCAAAAACGAATAGCGCCAAATGCATAAAAAGCGCATAAATTGATAGCGCAGTAGAAATCGGCAGCGCAAAATACAGGAAAGAGGAAAAAGCGACTAAGCCAGCAAAACTACCGCAAAATCGTCCGTGCTGCCACGGAAGCGAGGAGAGCGTCTCAAAATGCGTACGCCGCGGCACGCACATTTTTCCCGCATTGCTATCACGCAAATGCACTTTTGCTTATGGTGAGCAATCGGCGGCCCGGGCGGCGTGCATACATACCTGCCTTGGCGGATGCATGTTCCAAAGCCGTCTTGCGCACGTTCGGCCCACATTGGGCAGGGCGAAGGAGCCACGCCCGATTAGCCCGCGGGCGCAGGACGAGAACAGGGACGCTGCGGGCTTGTGCACAACTGCATTGTATGCGCGCACGGAAACCCATCCGGCAAAGCTGCGATTTTCAAGGGCTGGGGCGTATTTGTTCAATTTTTTCCACAAAACGCACAGAACGCGGCCAAATTTCGGCAAAATGCGGGGCGCAACACCAAATTGCGGCGCATCGAAATCGGCAAGAGCACCGCAGTTATCCACAAACCTATCCACATTTTGTGCACGTCTGTCAACATAGGCGGAGTTCAGCTAAAATACAAAATTTGCGCTCGTTCACGCAACAAACGGCGTATAAAACGGCGGCAAAACGGCAATACCCGTGCAAACGGCGAGGGCAAAAACATGGATTACACCTTCAACATTTACAACAAAATGGCGGCGACGGGGCTTGTGATGGCGCTTTCCCGCCACCTGGGCAGCGACGGCCCGCTGCCCGTCGTGGTGTGCGTCGGCAGCGACCTGGCCATCGGGGACAGCCTCGGGCCCGTCTGCGGAACGCTCTTGCAGCGGAAAACGGCGGGCGGGCTGTTCGTCTACGGCACTCTGAAAAAATCCGTCACCGCCAAGGAGGTGCCGTACCTGAACGCCTTCCTTCGCGAAACGCACCCCGGCCGCCCGATCGTCGCCGTCGACGCGGCGGTGGGGCAGGCGGACGACATCGGGCTCATCAAACTCACGACGAGCGGCATCCGCCCGGGGCTCGGGGCCAACAAAAAGCTCGGCCGCCTCGGCGACGTCGGCATCCTCGGCATCGTGGCCGAAAAGTCGCTGTTCAACTACTCGCTTTTGAACCTCACGCGGCTGGGTCTCGTGTACCGCGCGGCCGAAACCATCGCTGCGGGCCTTGCCGATTACGCCGCCAAAGTGAACGCGCCCACCCCTCTGCGCGATCGCTTTTGGGGCAGGAACGGGCCTTCCGCGTTCGGCCAAAGCGCATAAAAACAACATATTTTTCCCAAAGCGGGCGCAGAGATTTTTATCTCTGCGCCCTTAATTTCCGCCCGTGAATTTGTTTGAATATATGCTGTTTTTTGTTTTTTCAGATGCGCGCGAAGGATAGCCTACCTGTCGCTGAACGTCTTTGCCGCAACGCCCTTTCAAGCCGCCAGCGGCCGCAATTTTGCGGCCGCTGGCGGCTATTTTTGTACTAAAAATGAGAGCTGGTATGGGGGTATGGGGTATGGGGGGTGTGGGGAGAATTCACAAAAACTCGGGCGGAGCGCTTACGACTCCGCCTGAGTTTTTTCGTGAGTGAATTGGTTGTATTTATAGAGGTAAGACCCCGCGATGACGAGCTCGGGATGACATAAGGATACATCCTCAACTCTACATTCTACACTCTACATTCTACATTCGCAAAGCACGCAGGGGCTCGGGATGACTGGTGGGGTCCTCGGATTGACGAGGGACGGGCGGCCCTTTTTGTCATCCTGAGCGGAGCCGAACAAAGTGAGGCGCAGTCGAAGGATCTCACTCGCCCGCCCACCGTTGCGCCTGCAATGAGATCCCTCGGCAGGCTCGGGATGACAGTAGGGTGCTCGGGATGACATAAGGATACATCCTCAATTCTACATTCTACATTTTACATTCTACATTCGCAAAGCCCGCCAGGGCACCTTGCGTCGGGCTCGGGATAACGGGTTGGCGCTCGGATTGACGAGGGTCGGGCGGCCCCTTCTGTCATCCTGAGCGGAGCCGAACAAAGTGAGGCGCAGTCGAAGGATCTCACTCGCCCGCCCACCGTTGCTCCTGCTATGAGATCCCTCGACGTCGGCTCCGCCCGAGATTTTTCGTGAGGTCTTTGGTTGTATTTATAGATGGGAGATCCCTCGACAGTCTCGGGATGACATATGGTTTATCCGCAATTCTATACTCTACATTTTACATTCTACATTCGCAAACGCCCGCAGGGACTCGGGATGACAGATGGGGACGCTCTGATTGACGAGAAGCGATGCGCCCCTTCCTGTCATCCTGAGCGGAGCCGAACGAAGTGAGGCGCAGTCGAAGGATCTCACTCGCCCGCCCACCGTTGCGCCTGCAATGAGATCCCTCGGCAGGCTCGGGATGACAGTAGGGTGCTCGGGATGACATATGGTTTATCCTCAATTCTATACTCTACACTTTACATTCTACATTCGCAAAGCTCGCAGGGGCTCGGGACGACAGGTGGGGTCCTCTGACGAGGGACGGGCGGCCCCTTTTGTCATCCTGAGCGGAGCCGAACAAAGTGAGGCGCAGTCGAAGGATCTCATTCGCCCGCCCACCGTTGCTCCTGCAATGAGATCCCTCGCCGTCGGCTCCGCCCGAGGCCGGGTTCTCACGGCAGCCCATACGGGCCGCCGCTCGCTTCCGCCTCGGCTCCGCCGCTTTGTTCACAAAAATCTCGGGCTTCGCCCTGCGATTTTTCGTGAGGGCTTTGGTCGTATTTATAAATAGTAAAAGATAAGGATACATCCTCAACTCTACATTCTACACTCTACATTCTACATTCGCAAACGCCCGCCAGGGCGCCTTGCGTCGAGCTCGGGATGACATAAGGATACATCCTCAATTCTACATTCTACATTTTACATTCTACATTCGCAAAGCCCGCCAGGGCACCTTGCGTCGGGCTCGGGATAACGGGTGGGCGCTCGGATTGACGAGGGTCGGGCGGCCCCTTCTGTCATCCTGAGCGGAGCCGAACGAAGTGAGGCGCAGTCGAAGGATCTCACTCCGCCCACCGTTGAGCCAGCAATGAGATCCCTCGGCAAGCTCGGGATGACAGGGAGAGGGGCGCACCCCTCTGTCATCCTGAGCGGAGCGAAGCGCAGTCGAAGGATCTCATTCGCCCGCCCACCGTTGCGCCTGCAATGAGATCCCTCGACGTCGGCTCCGCCCGAGGCCGGTTTCTCACGGCAGCCCATACGGGCCGCCGCTCGCTTCCGCCTCGGCTCTGCCGCTTTGTTCACAAAAATTTCGGGCGGAGCGCTTACGGCTCCGCCCGAGTTTTTTCGTGAGGTCTTTGGTTGTATTTATAGATAGGAGATCCCTCGACAAGCTCGGGATGACAAGTGGTTTATCCTCAATTCTACGCTCTACATTCTACATTCTACATTCGCAAACGCCCGCCAGGGCGCCTTGCGTCGGGCTCGGGATGACATAAGGATACATCCGCAATTCTACACTCTACATTTTACATTCTACATTCAACGCGCCCCTTCGGCGGTGCGCCTCTCGCGCCTTCCCTCGCCTCGTGTTAGGGGCAGCGGGCGGCCGCACCGACAGCCGCCAAGAGCGTTCAGCGCTTGATCAGCGTGCCGCAGTAGGGGCAGACCGTTTCGGTACCCTTGAAGTTGACTTTGGCGCCGCAGCCGGGGCATTCGCGGCCGTGCACCGCCTCGGAGAGCGCCTTGTTCTCGTTGAGGGAAAGCCCGTCCGCCTCCCGCTTGTAGCCGATGAGCCAGCGCTTGTTGAAGCACACGTCGAGGCGGTTGCGCACTTCCTTTTCGGAGAGGCCGAGCTGGCGCGCCAGCTCGGTCACGGTATAGATGTGCTCCTCCTCGATGGCGCTGACCAGGCGCAAATACCCGTGCTTGGGCGCGTAGCCGATGGCCCAGGCGCAGGGACAGCCGTAAAGCCCGAGGCCCAGGCAGGCGATGCCCACCGCCCACACGGGCGCGACGTGTATCCCCAGGCCCACGCCCAACAGCACCCCGCCGAGGGGGAACAAAAACGTCATGAACAGGGCGAGCGCCAGGCTATTGCGCAACGCCTTTTTGACAGGTCCCATACAAGCCTCCTTGCCGCGCCGCGCGCGCGGGCGGCCATCCCCTTTGACGGGGCAGAAACAAGTATATGTCTTTTTGCGCGCGTTGTCAACCAAGAACATAAAAAATGTGATTTTCCCGCAATGTTTTTTCTTTTGCATTGACTTTTTCGCGGAAATATGGTATATTTTTAATAGAGTATCGTTCTTTGCGGCGGTACAACACCGATAAGGCAGGTTCACAACATGGCTATTTTGAAAGTCATCGAATGGGAGGACAACTCGTCCGACACCATCGTCTACAAAGTCGACACCAAAGACAACGTGATCAAGCGCGGCTCCAAGCTGACGGTGCGCGAGAGCCAGGTGGCGATCTTCTGCGACAAGGGCCGCATGGCCGACGTGTTCCTCCCCGGCTTTTACACGCTGGAAACGGACAGCATCCCCGTGCTCACCAAGCTCCTGTCCTGGAAGTACGGGTTCCAGACGCCCTTCAAGTCGGACATCTACTTCGTCAACACCAAGCAGTTCACGGGGCAGAAGTGGGGCACCGCCAACCCCATCATCGTGCGCGACGCAGACTACGGCGCCGTGCGCGTGCGCGGGTTCGGCACCTATTCGTACCGCGTGAAGGATGCGTACAAGTTCATGACCGAGCTCTCGGGCACGAACAGCTCCTTCTCCACGCAGGACATCACCGACCACATCCGCAGCATGCTGGTGATGGGCATTTCGGACGCCATCGGCGAGAGCGGCATCCCCGTTCTGGACATGGCGGGCAACCTCATGGAGCTGGCCGCCACCGTGAAAAAGTCTCTCACGCCCAAATTCGCCTCGATGGGCCTGGCGTTGGAGACCTTCACCTTCGAGAGCTTTTCCATGCCGCCCGAACTGGAAAAGGCGCTGGACGAAACGACGAAGCTGGGCATGATGCGCCGCAACATGGACGTGTACACGCAGATGGCCCAGGCCGACGCCCTGCGCGAGGCCGCCAAAAACCCCGGCATGGCGGGCACCGCCATGGGCGCGGGCATCGGCATGGGCATGGGGATGGGCATGGGCAACATGTTCGCGGGCATGGCCGGCGGCATGGGCGCGGGCGCAGGCGCAGGCGCGGGGGCTGCTGCGGGCGGCAAGCACTGCATCCACTGCGGCGCGGCGCTGGGCGCTTCCGCCAAGTTCTGCCCCGAATGCGGCAAACCCGTCGAGGAGACCTGCCCCAAGTGCGGCGCCAAGCTCACGGGCAAGGGCAAGTTCTGCCCCGAATGCGGCGCCAAAGTGCGCTGAACGCGAGGAGATAGTTCATGGATCCGAAGTACATCATTCTGATCTGCGCGGGCGCCGTGCTCGTCATCGCGCTCATCGTCATTGCGGTATTGCTTCGCAGGCACCGCCGCAAGGGCGAGGGCGAACGCGCCGAAGAGGTCAAGATCATCGACGGCGTGCGCTACACCAAAAACGACGTCATCGCCACGCCCGCGGGGCAGGCCAACATCACGCATCGCCCCGGCGATTTTCTGCTGGAACAGGGCAAATCGGTCACGGCCGAACAAGGCGGCGGGTTTTTGCCCGGCAAGTACACCGTGCTGGCCACGGGGGAGCAGACGCAGACCTTCAAACTGCGCCTTGGCGGCTACGTGCGCGAATACGAACACGGAGACACCGTCGTCGTCGGCAACGGCGAAACGGTCAGCGCCGTTTCGTGCTCGGTCATCTTTCGCTGAAACATGAACGGAGGAACGTTTTATGAGTAAAAAATTCCTGATCCGCCTTTTGGTCGGCCTTTCCTTTCTGGCCGCGGCGGTGTTTTACCTCTTGTCCGCGCTCGACGTGGAGCCCTTCACGCAGTTCAACCTCGCCTGGGCGGGCCTGCTGTTCTCGGGCGTGAGCGGCCTGGCCTTCCTTTTGGGCGCGCTCACCACCAAAAACTCGACGCAGCTGAAAAAACTGCAAGTGCTTTTGGGCACCATTTTGCTGATCGTGGCGGCGCTGTGCCTCATCTCGGCGCTGGCCCTGCCCAACAACCTGGTGCTGCCCATCTGCCTGGTGGTGGCCGCCGCCGGCCTCGTGCTGGGGCTGCTGTTCACGGGCGCCAAAAACTGGGACACGGCCGACAACCAGAAAGTCGGCTACAAAAACTACTACCAGCGCAAAGAAGAAGAGGAAAAGAACAAACCGGACGACGACAACAGCGACATCCCGAACTTTTAAGTTTGCAAGCCACAGCGTCAAACGCGCCCTTCCCAACGCGGAAAGGGCGCGTTTTTTGGCGTACGTCCGCCCTTTTTTCGGCCATACTGCGGCACTGCTCCCGCCGCCTCACGCGGCATGGAGCGAACATTTTCAAGTTTGAACAACACACTACCTTTTGCGCGAACACAAAGTTACAACTTGTGTGCATACCGACACCCGCGGGTGTCGGCATACAAAAGGCCCCCTTCGCGGCGGAAGGGGGCTTTCTTGTTATTCTTCGTCTTTGTTTTCTTCGGGCTTGGGTCCGGCGTTTTCCTCGTTCATGCGGTTGCTGTTGCCGAGATAAGTGCCGAAGTAGGGCTGGCGCTTGGAGCGGGGCAGGCCCGTGGCGCGCGGCCGCTCCTCGCGGTCGCGGAAGCCGCGGCGGCGGTCGTAGCCGTCCCTGCGCTCATACCCGTCGCGGCGTTCGCGGTAGGGGCGCTCTTCGCCTTCCTGCCCTTCGCCGCGGTCGCGGTCGTAACTGCGTTCGCGGTAGGGGCGGTCGCCGCCTCGTTCGCCGTAGCCGCGGTCACGGTTGAAGCCGTACCCCGCGCGGCCGCCGCCGCGCCTGCCGCCGCGGCGGGCGTCGTAATTTTCGCTGCCCGGGCGCAGGTTGTTGGGCACCACCACGATATAGCGGTAGGGCTCTTTGCCCTCGCTCGTGGTCTTCACGTCGGCATTGTCCGCCAGGGCGGAATGGATGATGCGCCGCTCGTACGGGCTCATGGGCTCGATAGAGACCTTGCGGCCGGTGCGCACCGCCTTTTCGGCCAGCTTCTGCGCCAGGCGTTTGAGGGTCGCCTCGCGCTTTTCGCGGTAATTCTCGCAGTCGACGACGACGCGCTCATACTCCTCGCGGCCGATGTTGGCCACGGCGCCCGCGATGACCTGCAAGGCGTCGAGCAATTCGCCGCGGTGGCCGATGACGGCGTAGCTGTTGGGCGCGATGACGTTGATGCGGATGTTTTCGCCGCTCTCGTCCAGCTCGGTGACGGCGGGAACGTTCATGCGGGAAAAGACCCCTTCCAAAAAGGCGACGGCGCGCTGTCCGTCCGTCTTTTTCCTGCCCACGCGCACGCGGGCCTTGACCCCCTTGGAGAACAGTCCGCCTTTTTTCCCCTCTTCGAGCACCTCGATCTCCGCCTCTTCGCGCGCAAGACCCAGCGCTTTGAGGCCCTCTTCGACGGCTTCTTCCACCGTCTTGCCGCAAAACTCGTTCGTTTCGCTCATTTTTTCTTTCCTCCGTTCCGCACATAGGTGCCGTTGTGCGCCGCGTGCGGGATCCTCTTGTTATATTTTTCCTGAATCTCGCGCTCTTCGATCTTCCGGAATTTTCTGTCGATGATGAGGTTGATGACGACCGTGCTCAGAATGTTGTAGATGTTGCCCACCACCATGTACAGGGTAAAGGCCGTGCTGTACATGAAGGAGAAGATACCGAAGATGATGGGCATGGCGATCATCATGACGCGCTGCGTCTTCTGCCCGCGCCCGTCGGCCGTCTGCAATTCGTTCTGCGCCTTGTTGCTTTTGGAAATGATGAACTGCGAAAGGAACATCGTGCCGACGGAGATCACGATCATGATGTAATAGCCGTTGGCCTGTTCCTTCTGCTCGGCGAGGTTGGCGGTGATGCGCTCGTAGGCCGCCACGGGGAAGTTTTCCGTCGGCGGTTCGTCGGGCACGGGATGGTTGTACGAAGTATCGGGCAGCCAGATGTTCTTAACCCAGAAAAAGCTGTCCTTGTCCGTCTCGTACGTCGCGGCCGCGGCGCGGCTGCCCAGCTGCTGCATGACGGCCGCCGCCAAGGTGTCCCGCGTGCCCGCGTCCATCGCGTTCACGTCGCCCGCAAGGCCTGCCTGCGCCGCCTTCACGTCTTCGTACGCGGCGTCGAGCGCGGCGTCGCCCTTGCCGAGGGCGGCCAAAACGTTGTCCGTCTTGACGGTGTAGGTCGCGGCCGAAACGGAAACGGTGCCCTTTGCAACGGGCGCGCCGAGGTCTTCGGCCAAGCTCTCACCCTCTTCGGAAGGGACGATGGTCCAGGTATACGTCTCGCGCAAAAGCGCGTCCGCGCTGTCGCGCGTCTCGGTGCGGATGTACGTGCCGTCCGCCTGTTGCTGCCAGGGCGTGAACGTGCTCTCTTCGGCGGCATAGGCGCGGATGGAGGAGCTGTACGAGGCCGCCATCTTTTCGTACACGTCGACGTTGGCGAACTCGGAATAGGAGGAGAAGGCGGACAAGACCACGATAAACACGATCATGGTCACCAGCATGGGCAAGCAGGCGCCCAGCATGGAGTAGCCGTTCTTCTTGTACAGTTCCAGCATCTTCTGGTTGTAAGCGTTTTTGTCGTTCTGGTACTGCTTTTGCAGCTTTTCCAGCTGCGGGCGCATCTTCTCCATTTTGAGGCTGTTTTTGCGCATCGACGCCTTGGAAAAGGCGTCCAGCGGCAACAGCACGGTGCGCAGGACGAGGGTAAACAAAATGATGCCGACCCAGGCGCCGCCGATCCCGACGCCCAGCCCGACGATCCATTGGATCGCCTTGCCCAGTGCGTTCAGGTCTTCGGCGAACCCGCCCGAAAAGAGCGTGATCGTTGTTTCCAGAATATTCAACATCGCTTTACATCCAAAATTCAGTAGAGCCAGCGCACCTTGAAATAATTCTCGGGCACGGGATCGTATCCCCCCTTGGTAAAGGGGTTGCAGCGCAGGATGCGCCAGGTCCCCAGCAGGATGCCCACCAATACGCCGTGGTTGTTGATGGCTTCGAGCATGTACTGCGAACAGGTGGGGCGGAACATGCACGTCCCGCGCGAAAGGTTGCGCTGGTAAAAGACGATCGCGTGCATGCACGCCATCTTCACGTAGGGCTTAAACACCGTCCTTCGCAGGCGGCGCCACATCTTTCGCACCTTTCCCATCGACGAGACCTTCCCTCCGCAGCGCCGCAAACAAGCCGCGCTCGAAGGCGGCCAGGGTATACTGCTGCGCCTCCTTTGGGATGAGCAGCACCGCGCACGGCCGCAGCATGGCGGGGCACACCTTGCGGAACGCCTCGCGCAGCAGCCGCTTGATGCGGTTGCGCTTCACGCTCTTGCCGTGTTTTTTGCTCACGCACACGCCCAGCCGCATCTTTTCGGCGGGCATATACAAAACAAGCAAAGCAGGGGAAAAACATTTTTTCCCCCTCGCGAACATCTTTTTGAATTCGGCGTTTTTCTTGATCCTGCCGTACAGGGCGGGCCCTCTTCTCCTGCCCATCAGGCGGAGATCTTTTTCCTGCCCTTGTCCCTGCGGCGTTTGAGCGTCTTGCGGCCGCCCTGCGTCTTCATGCGCTGGCGGAACCCGTGCACCTTGCTCCGCTGCCTCTTTTTCGGCTGATAAGTCCTTTTCATCGTACTTTCTCCTGTCTTTCTCGGTTTATTTTGGGTTGCGTTCCATTATACAAAATAATTTTGCCGCGTGTCAACCGTTTTTACGCCGTTGTCGGCCGCACGGGCAGGATGAGGAACAAAAATCCGTCCCCCTCGGCGGGCGTCACCACGCAGGGCGCCACGGGCCCGTTGAAGCCGATGCGGATCTTCCCTTCGCCCGCGGCGGCCAGGCACTCGCTGACGTATTTGCAGTTGAGCGCGATGTTGGCGTCCTTCCCGTCCAGAAGGATCTTCACGTTCTCCTCCACGCGGCCGATGCTTGTGTTGGAAGTGATGTCCATCTCGTCTTCGTGGATGTCGAAGAGGATGAGGCTCCCCTTGTCGGTGCGGGCCAGAACGGACGCGCGGTCCACGCTCGCGGCCAGCACGTCGCGCTCGACGATGACTTCGCTCGCAAACTCGCGGGGGATGATGTTGTTCACGTTCACGAACTCACCCTCGTACAGGCGGGAGGTGAGCACGGTGTCGTCGATGTCGACGAGCGCGATGCCGCGGCCCACGCACAGGCCCACGATGTCCTCGTCGTTGCCCAGCATGCGGGCGATCTCGTTGAGGGTGCGCCCGGGGCACACGATGCGCAGGTCCCCGCGCATGGAAACGAGGTTTTTGCGGCACACCGCCAGGCGGTAGCCGTCCAGCGCCGTAAAGCGCACCATGCCCTCGCTCGCCTCGATGAGGCAGCCTTTGAGGATGGGTCGCGAATCGTCCTGCGCACAGCAGAAAGTGGTCTTTGCGATCAGCTCTTTCAGGTCCTTGGCCGCGATCTCGATCTTGTTTTCGTCCGCGTTCAGGTCGATGGCGGGGAAGTCGTCCGCGGGCAGCGTCTGCAACGTGCTCTGCGAATCGCCGTACTCGATGAGCAAGGTCTCCCCTTCGGTGGAGAGGGATATCTGCTCCCGTTCGAGGCGCTTGCTGAACTCGGCAAAATATTTGCCGGGCACGCAGATGGAGCCCTCTTCAAACACTTCGGCCTTGATCTTTTTGAGGATGGAGATCTCCCCGTCCGTGGCCAGAAGCGAAAGCCCGTCGTTTTCGGCCGTCATTTTCACCGTTTCAAGAACGGGGTTGGTGGTCTTGGTGCTGCACGCCTTGGTCACTTTGGCCAGCGCGTCCGAAAGTTCGATCCCCTCGCATACGATCTTCATGGCTTTTCCTCCCTTCGGGCGCCGTTTTGCGCCGCCGAAAGATATACTATCTTTCTTTTATTGTTTTTTGGTAGATATAGTAATAAGGAGCGTGGAAATGTGCACAACGCCGCCCGCGCCCCGCATTTACCCAATCATTATATAAAAGAAACGGGAAAAAAGCAAGTTTTTCAGGGCGGGAAGGGTGTGAACAAAGCCCATTTTTTTGTGGAACGGCGTGTGGGCAAGGGGTGGAGATGTGGAAAGTTTTCCACGCCCGCCGCCGCGGCGTCTGTAAAAGAGGGGACAGGGAAGGGGCGCGCGGCGGAAAAAAAAGGGAGGCAATGCACAAATGCACGGCACTTTTCCACAGCGATGCACAAAACGCACAGCCCGCCGCAAACACGGCCGTGCCGTGCGGAAAATTTTTTGCAAACCCCCGTTTGCCGCGGGCAAGGCGGTAGCTTTTGGCGCGGCGGTGTGGTATAATGAGGGCATGGACGGAAAGGACGCGCTCCTGTACGAGGGCGCCACGGGCGAAAAGTTTGCCGCGTTTTACGAAATGCTGGCCGAAGCCAACCAAAAATTCAACCTGACGGCCATCACGGGGCGGGAGGATTGCTACGCCAAACACTTTGCCGACAGCCTTGCGGGCAGCCCCTTCTTTCCGCAGGGCGCGCGCGTGTGCGAAGTGGGCTCGGGCGGGGGGTTTCCCTCGGTGCCGCTCATGATCGCGCGGCCAGACCTTCGCTTCGTGCTCTTGGAGCCGACGCAGAAAAAGTGCGGTTTTTTGCGCGAAGTCTGCGCGGCCTTGCGCCTGCCCGCCGAAGTGTACGCCCTGCGCGCCGAGGACGCGGCCAGGGACGCGCGGTTCCGCGAACGGTTTGACGTCTGCTGCGCACGCGCCGTCGCCCGCATGAACACGCTGGCCGAGTATTGTCTCCCTTTGGTACGGACGGGCGGCCTGTTCATCGCCTACAAGGGCAGGGCGGAGGAAGAATTGCAGGAAGCCGCGCACGCCTTTGCGGTGCTGGGCGCGCGCGTCCGCGAATGCGCGCGCTTTAACTTGGAGGGCGCGGGCGAACGCACCGTCGTCGTCGCCGAAAAAACAGCCCCCACCCCCGCCGCCTACCCGCGCGGGCGGGGCAGGGAAAGGAGCAGACCGCTTTGACCGTCGCGTTGTCGGGCCACAGGGTCCTTGCCAAAAATTTTGACGTGTCCGCCCTCGGGCGGGCGCTGGACGAGCTCTTGCAGCAGGGGGCGGAGTGCTTCCTCTGCGGCATGGCGCTGGGGTTCGATCTTCTTTGCGGCGAATTGTTGGCCGACCGCAAGGCCGCGGGCGCGGCGTTCAGGCTCGTCGCCTGCATCCCCTGCGCCGACCAGGCCGAAAAATTTTCCGCCGCCGCCCGCGCCCGCTACGAGAAAGTGCTCGCCGCCTGCGACGAGCGCGTCGTCCTCTTCCCCTCGTACGAGCACGGCTGCATGTTCGCGCGCAACCGCTACATGGTGGAGCGGTGCGACCTGCTGCTGGCCTATTTAACGTCCGAACGCGGCGGCACCTTCTACACTGTCCGCTATGCCGAAAAAAAGGGCAAGCGCGTCGTCCTGTTGCCGTAAGCGCCCCCGCAGCCGAAACCCCCTCCGCGAGAGGGGGCTTTTTTCATGGAAAATTTTTGAAAAAAGTGCCGCCGCCTGCTTGACAAAGGCAAAAAAAAGTGCTAAATTATTTGCAGTTAACAAAGGTTAATTTTTTATCGGAAGGGCGCGCCGCCGTGCGCGCGGGGAGGAGCATATGCCGCTGCCCATCGCCCCCGTAGGGGAGAGGTTCACCGTCAAAAAAGTCGTGGCGGACGAGCGCAACAAGAGGCATCTGGAAAATTTGGGCATCACCATCGGTACGGGCGTCACCGTGCTCTCGCAGGTGGGCGGGAACGTCATCATCCGCGTGCGCGACGGCCGCCTGGCCATCGACCGCTCGCTGGCGATGAAGATCATGGTGTAATAAAAAGGGTTCACGAAAAAAGTTTTGAAAGAGACAAAACTTTTTTCCGTGATTTTGAGGGGAAACCCGAACGGTTTTCCCCTCCGCGCGCGATGTGTTTCGGCTTCAAAGTCTATAAAATCGCGCGCGTTCACCCCATCCGTTCGCCGCTTTGCGGCGCAAGGGGAAAAAGCGAAAAGCGTGGTTTCCGCTTTTTCAGGGTGTTATAAAAAATTTTTGTCCACAGCCTCACGAAAAATCGCAGGGCGAAGCCCGAGATTTTTGTGAACATAAGCGGCGGAGCCGAGGCGGAAGCGAGCGGCTGCCCGTACGGGCGGCCGCGAGAAACCGGCCTCGGGCGGAGCCGCGGGTGCGCTTGCAAAAAGTGTGATTTTTGCGCGCGCAATAGATTATAGAATTTATCCAAAATTCTACACTCTACATTTTACATTCTACATTACATTCTACATTCTACATTTCATTTTGCATTCTAAATTCTGTATTATAAAATAAAAGGATAGAGCCATGGAAAAAAATCTCAGTCAATTTGTTCCCGGAGAGAGGGGCGTCGTCAAACGCATCCTCGGGGAAGGCAGAGTCCGCCGCCGTCTCTTCGACATGGGAGTGACGCCCGGCGCGGACATCGTGTTGCGCAAGCTCGCGCCGCTGGGCGACCCCGTCGAGGTGACGCTGCGCGGCTACGAGCTGACGCTGCGCAAGGCGGAAGCGGAATGCGTGGTCATGGAGGTGCAAAATGCTTAAATTTGCTCTGGCGGGCAACCCCAACTGCGGCAAGACGACGCTGTTCAATTCCCTGACGGGCAGCACGGCGCACGTCGGCAACTGGCCGGGCGTCACCGTCGACAAGCGTGAAGGCGTGTACAAAAAGGGCGTGGCTCCCGTGGCCATCGTCGACCTGCCCGGCATCTACTCGCTGTCCCCCTACACCCCCGAAGAGGTCGTTTCGCGCAACTTCATCATCGACGAAAAGCCCGACTGCGTCATCAACATCGTCGACGCGACCAACCTGGAACGCAACCTCTACCTCACCACCCAGATCATGGAGATCGACGTCCCCCTCGTGGTGGCGCTGAACATGATCGACGTCGTGAAAAAGAGCGGCGACAAGCTGGACGCGAAAAAGCTCGAAGAAAAGATCGGCGTGCCCGTGGTGGAGATCTCCGCCCTCAAAGACGAGGGCATCGCCGAACTGATGGACCGCGCCTACGCCGCCGCCCAACAAAAGCGGAACGGCGCCACCGTGCTGGCCTCTTCCCCCCTCGCGCACGTCATCGACGACGTCCGCATCGCCTTGAAGGGCAAGGGGGTGGAAAACCCGCTCTTCCACGCCGTCAAGCTCACCGAGGGAGACGAGCTCGAAGTCAAGGACCACCCCGCCGAAGTGGCGATGGTGGAGGAGTTCAAAAAGCAGTTCGCCGACGACGTGTTCGCGGGAGACTTCGAGGCGATGGTGGCCGACGAGCGCTACAAGTACATAGCGGCCAACTTTTCCACCGCCTTTGTGCGTGCCAAAAAGGAAGAGACGCTGACCGGTTCGGACAAGGCCGACCGCGTCCTCACCCACAGGGTGTGGGGCATCCCCATCTTCCTCGTCATCCTGTTCGCGGTATTCCACCTCACGTTCAGCGGAGACCTGCTGTACCTCAACACCATCGTCGGCTGGTTCAACGGCGGGGCGGGCTTCGCCTTCGACGTGGAAACGGGCAGCGCGTTCTGGAACAGCGTCGTCGCCATCTTCTTCACGGCGGACGGCATCTCCACACCGGGCGCCATCCTGTTCAACTTCATGGGATTTCTGACCGACTGGATCGGCACCGGCATCTCCGCCGGGCTGGAAGCGGCGGGCGCCGCCGAATGGGCGCTCGGGCTGGTCGGCGACGGCATCTGGGGCGGCATTTCGGGCGTTTTGTCCTTCGTGCCGCAGATCCTGTTCCTCTTTTTGTGCATCTCCATCCTCGAAGATTCGGGGTATATGGCGCGCGTGGCCTTCATCCTCGACAGGGCCTTCCGCAAATTCGGGCTCTCGGGCCGCGCCTTCATCCCCATGATCATGGGCTTCGGCTGCTCGGTCCCCGCGGCCGTGAACACGCGCACCCTCTCCGACGAGCGCGAGCGCATCATGACCAACCGCGTCATCCCCTTCTTCACCTGCGGGGCGAAGGCGCCCATCCTCGCCGCCGTCTGCGGCGCCATCGCAGCCGAGTTCACCTCGATGGACGCGGGCCTGATGGTCTTCCTCCTGTACGTGTTCGGCATGGCCATGGCCGTCATCATGGTGGCCTTCATGCGGCAGACCACCATGCGCGGCGAGGTGGCTCCCTTCATCATGGAATTGCCCGCCTACCACGCGCCCCGCTTTTCCAACCTGATGGCGCACGTGTGGGATAAGCTCAAACACTACATCAAAAAGGCATTTACCATCATCCTCGTCTCCTGCATCGTCATCTGGTTCTTGCAGAGCTTCGCCTGGGATTGGCGCATGGTGGACGCCGACGAGAGCATTTTGCGCGACATCGGCTCCTTCTTTGCCTGGATCTTCACCCCGCTCGGCTTCGGCTTGCAGCTGGAAAACGCCTGGATCTTCGCGGTGGCGGCCGTCACGGGCCTCATCGCCAAGGAAAACGTCGTGGCCACCTTCTTCATCATCGCCAAGTCGCTCGGCGGCCTGGCGGGGATGGACGAGGCCTCGGCCGACGGCATCGAGGAAGTCATCTTCCTCATCGGGGAAACGGGCATCGGCTGGCAGGGCCTGATCGCCTACACCGTCTTCAACATGCTCACCATTCCCTGCTTCGCGGCGGCGGCCACCGTGCGCGCCGAGCTGCCCAAGGGCAAATTCAAGTGGACGGTGCTTTTCTGGGTGGGAACGTCGTACGTCACGTCCTGCATCGCCTACGTCGTGCTGAGCTGGTGGTGGACGGCCTTCCTCTTCGCCGCCGCCCTAGCGCTGGTCATCGCCTTCTTCGTGCTGCGCAACAAGGGCAAGATCAAACTTTCGTTCAAGCGCAAAAACGGGTCCGCGTAAGGCCCCCGCGCGCAGGAGGAACCCATGCAAACGTTGCTTTTGTCCGCCCTGGGCACGGCCGTATCCGTCGCCGTCGGCGTGCTGGCCGCGGGCGCGGTGGTCTTTGCCGCCGTGTGGCACTTCGTGCAAAAAAAGCGCGGCAAAACGGGCGGCTGCGGTTGCGGCTGCGAACACTGCGGGCTTTGCTCGTCCTGCCGCGGGCCGCAAAAGAAGGAAGAGCCCGCCGCGGGCAAGGACGCCGCGCAAGGCGGCAAATAAACAAAAACACGAAACCGAAAGAGAGGGCGGAACGCATCGCGTTCCGCCCTCTCGCGCAGCCGCCGCTTTTTCCGCGCGGAACGCGAAAAAAAGAAAAGGTTTTTTTGAAAAAAGTGCGAAAACCGCGAGCAAAACCGCTTGACAGCTTTTTGCATATGGTCTAAAATCTATTGAGTAAACAACGCGGGGCGTCTATGGAACGCTCGGTCATGCATAAAATCAACAAGGAGAACAACAGCATGAAGACCTACATGGCAAATGCCCAAACGGTAGAGAGAAAGTGGTATGTTGTCGACGCCGCGGGCGTTCCTTTGGGCAGGCTTGCTTCCAAGGTCGCCGCCATCCTGCGCGGCAAAAACAAGCCGACGTTCACGCCCAATGTCGACACGGGCGACTTCGTGATCGTCATCAACAGCGACAAGGCGCTGCTGACGGGCAAAAAGCTGGACGACAAATTTTACCGTTACCACACGGGTTACATCGGCGGGCTGAAAGAGACTTCGTACCGCAAAATGATGGCCGAAAAGAGCGACTTGGCCGTCTACGAAGCGGTGCGCGGCATGCTCCCCAAAAACTCGCTGGGCCGCAAAATGATCAAAAAACTGCGCGTCTACAAGGGCGCGGAGCACAACCACGAGGCGCAAAAGCCCGAACCGCTGAAATTATTCTGAGTGAGGTAAGATCATGGCAAAAGCGAATCTGAAAAAGAAGTTGCAGTTCTGGGGCACGGGCCGACGCAAAAAGGCCATCGCCCGCGTCCGCCTCATTCCTTCGGGTACGGGCAGCATCGTCATCAACGACCGCGCCCTCGAAGATTACTTCCCGCAGGGCACCTTGCAGTACATCGTCAAGCAGCCCCTCGCCCTCACGCAGACCGAAGCCGCGTACGACATCGTCGTGAACGTCGGCGGCGGCGGGTACACGGGCCAGGCGGGCGCCATCCGCCACGGCATCGCGCGCGCCCTCATCCAGGCGCAGCCCGAGCTTCGCCCCGCGCTCAAAAAAGAAGGCTTCCTCACCCGCGACCCGCGCGCCAAGGAGAGGAAAAAGTACGGCCTCAAAAAGGCCCGCCGCGCGCCGCAGTTCTCCAAGAGATAAGCGGCCCGCGCAAAACGGCAGAAAAAACGCCACCGCGCGCCGCAGCTCGCTGCGGCGGGGCGGTGGTTTGTTCTCTTGCGGCGTTTTTGCTCGCGCAAAGGCCTCCCGCCGTGCGGGGGCGCGCGCAGGGCTCGTCCGCCGTTCGGGGCCGTGTGCAGGCGTTTTCGGGGCAGGGGACGAGGCCCGGGGCCTCCCGCCGTGCGGGGGCGTGCGCCTTCCCGCTCAGCCCTTTTTTATGCGCCGCGAGATGGCCGCGTGCCGCTCCAACAGCGCGCCCGCGCTTTCGCGCCGCGCCGCCGCGCGCGCGTCGTCGCCGCGGCAGGCCCCCGCGCCGCCCGTGCCCGCGCCCTTTGCGCCCGCGGCGGGGCTCTCGCGCGGTTCCCCGTCCTTCGGGGCGGGCGCCTTTGCCTCTTCCGCCGCGGCGCCCGCAAGGGCGGAAAGCAGGTTGAAGATCCCGAATTTTTCCATTGCCGTCTCCGTAGGCGGGCCCGCGGCCCGCGTTTTCTGCCGCCGCCCGCCGTGCGGCGGGTGCATTTCGCGAAAATTTCATCGCCAAAGCCGCTTTTTTATTGCGAAAACGCCCGCTTTGGTATATAATAAAAGCGTGCGGCGTTCCCGCACGGGTGCGCGGCGCCCGCTTGCGGCGGCCGCCCGCCGAAGGAAACACCGCAGCGCCGCGGCCGTTTTGGCCAACGCGGCTCTTCCCGCAAACAAGGAGTTTTGACGCCATGCTGAAACTGTTCAAAAAGCTCATCCCGCTGCTGTTGGCGGCCGCGCTGTGCGCGGGCCTGTTCATCGGCTGCTCCGCTTCCTACGCGGCCGACCCGCTCGAAGGCGGCCTGCCGCAGGGCGAAGTTTCCTCCAACGGCGGCTTCGTCGTGCAGAAGGGCAACTACGTCTACTTCATCAACGGCTCGGCCGACTATTCGGGCGACAACACCTATGGCGACGTGGTCAAAGGTTCGCTCATGCGCATCGCCGTCTCCGCCCTCGAAAGCGGCGACCTGGCCGCCGCGCAGACGGTGGTGCCCCTGCTCGTCGTCTCGCAGGACTACACGTCGGGCGTGTACATTTACGGCGATTACGTCTATTACGCGACGCCCAACACCCTCGGCACCATGCAGGGCGAGGTGCAGAGCTCCTATCTCGATTTCAAGAGCACCAAGCTCGACGGCACCGAGACCATGCGCCACTACTACGTGCAGGTGACGGACAACACCACCGTCTACCGCTACGTGCAGGGCGAGGACGGTACGGTGTATCTGCTCTACGTCGACAGCGCCGCCACCGAGATCCGCTCCTACAACACCGCCACGGGCGAGGAAACGGTGCTCGCGGCGGGTTACACCGATTACGTCCTGAACGAGGACGACCGCACCGATCCCACCGTCTATTATACGATGCCCGTGGTGAAAAAGAACACCTACACCGCGGCGTCGGGCGGGGAGCAGTACTCCTACAACCAGCTCTACCGCGTCAGCGCCTTCACGACGCAGAGCCCGTACGGCGAGACGGACATGACCGGCTACACCGACTCTTCGCTGGACGAAGGGGAGGACGGCTACACGATGGAGTACGTGAACCTCGGCACGCTGGTGCTCGACGGCGTCGGCGGCGACCGTGACGCGCACACCGTGACGCCCTTCAACCGTGACTGGGCGGAAACGCTCTCCATCAACAGCTCGGCGGGCTACACCTACGCCTTGGTCAAGTACGCGGCGGGCGGCCTCGTGTTCACCCGCACCAACCTCGACCAGTCGCAGGCCTTCGTCTACCGCCTCGACGACGCGGCCTTCGCCGCGGCCAAGGACTGGAATTCGGTCACGGCCAACCCGACCGTCGGCGTTTCCGCGGGCGGCGCCATCGCGCCCGTCGCCGTCACCACGTCCAACGCGGGCGAGAGCGCCCTCTTCTACACCGCGGACGGCGCGCTGTACTACATCTACGTTTCGGAAGGTTCCGTCGTCCGCGTCAAGGTCTCTTCCGACCCTGCCGACAAGGACTACATCGCCGAAACGGTGACGCTCGCCAAGCAGCAGACGGACGCGGCGCTTCTGTACCTCGACGGCGGCTACCTCTACTATTCGATGGCGGGCACCAACGGCAACGCCCTCTACCGCCTGCGCTACGACGGGCAGGCCGCGCAGTACAACATCTTTGAAGGCGCCGCCTACGACAACGACGACTACAAGCCCACCCGCTATTTGGAGATCGATTACAATTCGTCCTGGTACGAACCCGAGATCGTCGCGGGCCGCCTCTTCTTCTGCAACGCCGAAAGCTACGCCGAAAATTACGTCTACACCCTGCAAAACCCCGCCGACAACGCCGCCCTCGCCGCCCTCAACGAGCGCTACGAGGACACGCAGGACGTCATCGACGAGATCGGCGAAAGTTTTGCCGAAGCCTCCGACCTCGCACAATACTATTATTATGCGGAGAGCCTCGCCGTCGTGCTCGACGAGAACGGCGACCACTTCTCCCTCTACGAGCAGGAGGATCTCGACCTGGCGCAGGCCTTCGCGGGCTGTGCGGACGCCTCTTCCCGCTTCCACATGAACTTCACAACGCTCAAAGACGGGGAGAAGGCCTACAACGTGCAGAGCGCGTTCTACCGCCGCCTCGGCGCATTGAGCGAGGAGGACGCCGAAACCATCGAAGACGCCCTCAAAGCCGACCTGCTGCTCTCGGAAACGACGGAGGAAACCTCCTCCTCGGACGGGAGCGAAGAGACCGCCGCCTGAGCGGAAGAAAAGACAAAAAACAAGCCCCGCGGGGGCGGCGCATGCGCCGCCCCTTTTGCATGGGAGGAAAAAGGAGCAAAAAAGGCAAAAAAACCCAAAAAAAATCGCAAAAACCCTTTACAAAAGGAGGGCCTTTTATTATAATCTTACGATGTAAAACGGCGGCAGGAAGGGCCGCGCGCCGCGGAAAACCTTTCCGCGCGCGTAAGATACGTAAACTTGCACATAGTACACTCCGCTGCAATACCATGAAGTAAGCGCGGCCGCAGCCGCCGAAAGGGAGAAATGTTATGGTACGCTACAAAAAATGCCCGCGGTGCGAGCTCAATTACATCGAAGAGGACAAAGACCTCTGCGACGTCTGCCTGGCCGAAATGCAGGGCGATAAGCTGAAATTTGCCGACATCGACGACGAGGAAGACCTCGAAAAGACGGAGCTTTGCCCCGTCTGCGGCGAAAATTATATGCTCCCGGGCGAAAAAATGTGCGACGAGTGCAAAAAGAACGCCGAATACGAGGAAGAGGAGGACGCCAACCCCGAGAAGGACGAGGAATGGCGCAACTACCTCGACGAGGACACGGACGACTTCCCGATGGAGAGCGACGGCATCGACTTCGGCGAAGACCTCACCGACGAGGACTTCGACGACGAGTTCGAGGACGGCTACACCGACGGGAACGAGGAGAGCGAAGAGGAAGATGACCTCGACTACGCCGACGGCTACGAGGACCTCGACGACGAGGACGAGGAAGACGACGAAGAGGACGAGGACGAAGATTTCTGACCCCCGCAAGCGGTTTTAGGCCGCGGCAGGCGCAAAAAGCGCCCGCCGCGGCCCGTTTTTTATCCGCGCATCTCTTTGTGCCCGCGCGCGGCGCGGCCCCGCACGGCGCGCGCCCGCGCTTACACGCTCTTTGCGGCCCTGGTCACGCGCACGCTGCCGCAGAGCACTTCGGCGTAGGAATAGGCCGTCTTGCCGCGGAACCCTTCGTCGTCGGGCGCCACGGTGAAGAGGGCAGGGTACACCCCCGTCAGCCTCCCGGTAAAGTCCGCGCTGCGCCCCCGCCCCAGCTCCACGTGCACGCGCACTTCCTGCCGCAGGCAGGCGGCGATCTCCTCCTTGACCTGCCGTAAATTTCCCGTCGGGCGGATCATCGCTCCCTCCTTTTGCCCCCTGCGCGGGGGCTCTTTTCTTTGCGGCTCCCGTCTGCCGCGCCGCGAGCACGAACGCGCGGCGCGCGGCCCGCAACGCTATTGTTCCCGCCCGCGGGCGAAGCTATGCGCGTTCGCCCTTCTTAGCCCTCTTTCGCCTCCCTTCGCGGGCATATTCGCGGCGGCTTCTTCATACAATGAACAAAAACGCCTGTGACGGAGGTACCTTTCACCATGTCTGTCTCCCCGCAATACGAAGAATACGCCGCGTCCGCCTGCGTGCGGGGGCTGCACGCGCAGTCCATCGTCGAGTGCCGCCTCGCCGACTGGGCGGAAAACCACGTGCTCGCCGTCTGGCCGCGCGTGGTGCCGTCCTCGGCCGAGGTGCTCTCGGGCGAGGTCCGCTACGGCGGCACGCTGTACTTTTCCTTGGCCGCGCGCACGCCCGACGGGTCCGTCGTCGGCGCCGAGCGCGGGGCCGAGTTCACCCACCGCGCCGAATGTGCCGACGCCGCGCCCGCCCAGCAGGCCGCCCTCTCGCTCGCCGTCGAAAAGGTGGAGCTCCGCCGCGACGGCCGCACCCTCGTCCTCTCGGCCATTGTCTCGGCCGAGATCTCCCGCCTCGTGCCCGGGCAGCTGCGCCTGCTCACGGGCGGGGAGGGGGTGGCCTGCGACCTCGTGCCCGTGCGCCTGAGCCGCGCGGCCTTCTGCGCGGGCACCGCCGAGATCGAGGAGGAGTTCGATACCGACTACGTCGGAGATGTGCTTTTGCACAGCGAGCAGGTCTGCCTCACCCGCGTGGTGGCGGCCGACGGCCTCGTCGAGGTCTCGGGCGAGATCGCCGTCGGCGTCCTCTCCAAGCGCGAAGGGGAGAGCGACGTCGTCGCCTACGAGCGCACGGTGCCCTTCCGCGCCGAGATCCCCTGCGACGAAGCCGCCCCCGGCGCCGCCTGTGACGCTTCCGCCGCGCTCTCGTCGGTGCGCCTTTCCGCCGCCTGCGACGAGGACAAAAACCGCTGCCGCCTGCTGGCCGAGCTCTCCCTCGCCGTGAACGTGCGGCTCTGGCGGGGCGAGGAAGTGCTCGCCGCGCAGGACGCCTTCTGCCCCGGCCGCGCCTGCACCCTGCACCGCGAAACGGTGCGCGCGCAGGAGCCGCTGTGCGCCTTCACGGTCAGCGAGCGCGTGGCGGGCACCGCCGCCCTCGACGGCCCCGTCGGCCCCGCCGCGGCCTTGCAGGCGGCCTCGCTCTGCCGCGTGGAGGCCGCCGCCGAAGTGCGCGAAGGCGAAGTGATCGTCGAGGGCGTGCTGTCGGCCACCGTCTTTTTCAAGGAGGAAAACGCGGCGCAGAGCGTGCGCGCCAGCCTCCCCTTCACCTTCCCCGTCCGCTGCGACCGCGCCCGCGCGGGGGACGCGGCCGAAGTGCACGCCCTGGCCTGCGGCGTCTCCTGCCGCGGGCGCAGGGAGGGCGAGCTCGACTGCGAGGGCACCGTCAAGCTCTTCATCGCCCTGCGCGGCGAGAGCGAGCAGCACTTCGTCTGCGCCGTCGAGGCGGGAGAGGCGACCCCGCTGCCCGCGGCCGTCTCCATCCACTTCCCTGCCGCGGGCGATACGCTTTGGGATACCGCCAAAAAGCTCGGCCGCGCGCCCGAGGACGTCCGCCGCGAAAACCCGGAACTCACCTTCCCGCTCACGGGCAAGGAACGCATCGTCGTGTACAGCCCCCGCCCGCTCGGGGCATGAACGCGCCGCGGGCATGAATATGCCGCGGGCATGAACGCGCGCCGCGGGCCCCTTTCCCCGCATGCGCCCCCGCAGGGCTTGCCCTGCGGGGGCGGCGCCTTGCTCCCGTCCCGCCGCGGAAGCGACGGCGCCACCGCGGAAACGCCCGCCGCGCCCCTCCCTTTGCGGGGGCGGGGCCACGGCCCTTTCGCACAAAACGGGGCGGCCGTTCACGGTTTTTTCATGCGGTTTTTCCAAACTTTTGGCAAAGCGGCGCGAAAATGCGGCAACGTTCGTTTACAAAACCGAAAAACGGTGGTATAATAATAAAAACGGCCGCGCGGCAAAGGAGGGGGAAGCGCGTGTTTTTTTGCAGGCGCGCGGGCGGCAGGCCCGCCAAGCCGCGCGAAGCTGCCAAGGTGCGCAGCTTTGCCAAAGTCAACCTCTCCCTCAACATCACGGGCGCGGCGGAAGGCTACCACTTGCTCGATACCGTCGTGGCGGGCATCGACGTCTATGACACCGTCTGCGCCAAGGCGCGCAGGGACGGCCTGGTCAACGTCTACATGCACGGCCGCGGCAGCGAGGGCATCCCGCCCGCGCAGAACAACGCCGTCAAGGCGGGCGAGGCCTTCGTCTCCGCCTTCGGCACCCGCGGGGCGGACATCGAGATCTATAAGGATATCCCCATCGGCGCGGGGCTGGGCGGATCCTCGGCGGACGCGGCGGGCGTGCTCAACGCCATGGCCGCGCTGTACGCCGTGCCGCGGGAGGAGCTTATCCCCCTGGCCGAAAAGCTGGGCAGCGATACGCCCTTCCTGCTCGTCGGCGGCTATGCCCGCCTGGGCGGGCGGGGAGAACGGGTGCAGCCCATCGCGGCGGCCCGCCCCCTGTCCATGCTGCTCGTCTGGGCCGCGTCGCCCGTCTCCACGGCGGCCTGCTACCGCGAATACGACAACGAGCCCGACCCTCCGCGGGAGGATTCCGCGCGCCTTTGCGCCGCCCTGCGGCAAGGCGACTTCGCGGGCGTGGCCGCCAACGTCTACAACGCCTTGCAGCGGCCCGCCTGCACCCTCAACCCCGAAGTCACCGCCGCCCTGGCCGCCGTGCGGGCCCTTTCGCCCGCGGCCTGCGCCGTCACGGGTTCGGGCAGCGCCGTCTTCGCGCTGTTTGAAAGCGAGGAGCTCTGCGCCTGGGCCAAGAGCCGCCTGCGCGGGCCCTTCTCGTCCCGCGTGGTGCGCACGCCCGCGCCGCCGCGCACCCTCTATACCCCCTTCGCCCTCCGCCCCGGCGAGGGCGCGCCCGAAAAATAGGGGAGAGGAAACCGCAGCGCCCGTTCACGGAGAGCGTGAACGCGCCCCGCGGCAAAGCCCGTTCACGGAGAGCGAGAACGCGCCCCGCGGCAGCGCCCGTTCACGGAGAGCGTGAACGCACAAAAAACATTCTACCGTATACGAAAAAACGCGCACGCCGCCCCGTCCGCACGGGCGGGCACGGAGGAAACATGGAAGAAAGAGACCTGGAATTTGACGACGACGGCAAGATCCGCATCCGCCGCGCGGGAGAGCCCGCGGGCGAGGGGGAAGAGGACGAGATCGTCATCGAGGTGCCCGACCTCGGCCCCGCCGAGGAGGAAAAGCACGAGGACGAGATCTTTGCCGACCGCCGCGCCGAGCGCGAGCGCGCGCTGGCGGAGCGGCGCGAACGCGCCCTCGCCCTCTACGAGGAGGGGGAAGAGCTCTTTGCCCGCGGCGAGCTCGAAGCCGCAGGCGAAAAGTTTTTGGACAGCGGCGAGCTCTACGGCACCGACTGGCGCCCGTGGTTCGGCGTCGTGCGGGTGCAGACCAAGGACCTGACCGACTTTTCGGAAATTTCGGATTGCGAACAGGCCTACGACAAGGCCATGCGCCGCATGAGCCGCGAGGACCTTTCGGCCCTCTCGGCCCGATACGGCCCCGCCCTCACGGCGCGGGCAGACGCGCTCGCGGCCGAGCACGCCCGCCGCACCGCCGAGGACGAGCGCGAGCGCGAACAGGCCCGCCCCGCCGTGCTGCGCGAGGTGCGCCTCTCTTCGACGGTGTTCGGGCTGATGTGCGCCTTTTTCGGCGTCTTTCTGATCGCCTCCGTAACGCTGTGGTCGCTGATCAACGCCGTGCAGGGGGTGGAGATCCTCGTCCCCGCCATCGTGTGCAGCGCGGTGGGCATCGTGTTTTTCGTGCTGGCGGCCGTCTTTTGCAAGCGGCTCGTGCTGGCCCGCGCCGCCCGCGCCCGCAACGCGCGCGCAGGCACCACCGACGCGGGCGAACAGGCCCGCATCCTCGCCGAAACGGAGGAGATCATCCGCGCCATTTTGGAAGACCTGTCCAAATAAGTGCCGCAGTAAGCAGCCGATCTTTACAGCAGGCATTTCGCCCCGCCGCGCCCGCGGCGGGGCTTTTGCAAAGCGGCGGCCGCATAGGCCCCGCCTTTATTATTTAGGAAAGCGAACGGGCGGCCAAAAAGCGGCAAAATTTTTTGCCGCGGCCCCCGATTATTTTTGCCAAAGTATTGCAATGCCGCCCGAAACGTGATAAGATGAAAAAGCGGTCATACCCGCCCGAAAGGGCTGCCCGTTTGCGAAGTTGTCACAAGCGGCGTTCGCCGTTCACGTTTTTGCTCCTTCTCCAAAAAAATTTTTCGCGCGGTTGACAGAAAAGGCACGATTTGATAAAATTTTATCGATAAAAAGATATCAATAAAAGATTATCGAAACAGGCAGGCAGGGGAATGGGGAACAACAAAGAGCTCACAAGCGTATCCAAGGCGACCATCGGGCGCCTCCCCGCCTACCACCGCTACTTGAAGGAGAAGCAGGCGCAGGGGGAGCGGACCATCGCCTCGACGGCCATCGCCGAGGATCTGCACCTCAACGCCGTGCAGGTGCGCAAGGACCTGTCTCTCATCAGCACCACGGCGGGCAAGCCCAAGCGCGGGTTCGACGTGGACGAGCTCATCGCCGACATCGACCGCTTTTTGGGGTACGACAACGTTTCCGACGCCGTGCTCGTGGGGGCGGGCGGCCTGGGCAGCGCGCTGGCGGGCTACGGCGGCTTCAAAAACTACGGGCTGAACATCGTGGCCGCGTTCGACGCGGACCCCTCCCGCATCGGCAGAACGGTGGGCGGCGTTCACGTTTTCGACGCGCGCGAGACGGCGTCTTTGGTGCGGCGGCTGAACGTGCGCATCGGCATTTTGGCGGTGCCCAAGGAGGCGGCGCAGGGCGCGGCGGACGCGCTCGTGGCGGGGGGCGTGCGCGCCATCTGGAACTTCGCGCCCGTGCATTTATCCCTGCCCGAAAACATCGCAGTGAAAAACGAGGACATGGCGGCATCGCTCGCGATCCTGTCCAAGCGCCTCGCGGAAATTTTAAGTCACGAAAAATAATTTTCAAAGGAGAGGACTCATGGAAAACCAGCAGATCGTCGACTCGGTCGAATCCTTGATGGAGAAGATCGGTCAGGTCAGGAAAGCACAGGAGATCTTTGCTACGTACAGCCAGGAGCAGGTCGATAAGATCTTTACGGCCGCCGCCCTGGCCGCCAACAACCAGCGCATCCCCCTGGCGAAAATGGCCGTGGCCGAGACGGGCATGGGCATCGTGGAAGACAAGGTCATCAAAAACCACTATGCCGCGGAGTACATCTACAACAAGTACAAGCACACCAAAACGGTGGGCGTGATCGAGGAAGACCCCGCCTACGGCGTGAAAAAGATCGCCGAGCCCATCGGCGTCGTCGCCGCGGTCATCCCGACGACGAACCCGACCTCGACGGCCATCTTCAAGACGCTCATCTGCCTGAAAACGCGCAACGGCATCATCATCTCGCCGCACCCGCGCGCCAAGGCCAGCACCATCGCGGCGGCCAAAGTGGTGCTCGACGCGGCCGTGAAGGCGGGCGCGCCCGAAAACATCATCGGCTGGATCGACGTCCCCTCCCTGGAAATGACCAACACGCTGATGAAGACGGCGGACATCATCCTCGCCACGGGCGGCCCCGGCATGGTGCGCAGCGCGTACAGCTCGGGCAAACCCGCCCTCGGCGTCGGCGCGGGCAACACCCCCGCCATCATCGACGCCTCGGCCGACATCACCGTCGCCGTCAACTCCATCATCCACTCCAAGACCTTCGACAACGGCCTCATCTGCGCGTCCGAGCAGTCGGTCATCGCCGAGGACGAGGTGTACGACGCGGTCAAGGCCGAATTTGCCAAGCGCGGCTGCTACATCCTCAACGAGGAGGAGAAGAACAAGGTCCGCAGCACCATGATCATCAACGGCGCGCTCAACGCCAAGATCGTCGGCCAGCGCGCCCCCAAGATCGCCGAGCTTTGCGGCTTCACCGTCCCCGATACGGCCAAGATCCTCATCGGCGAAGTGGAGAGCGTGGAGCTGGAAGAGGCCTTCGCGCACGAAAAGCTCTCGCCCGTGCTCGCGCTGTACCGCGCCAAGAACTTTGACGAAGCCGTGGCCAAAGCCGAGCGGCTCATCGCCGACGGCGGGTACGGCCACACCGCCTCGCTGTACATCAACACCGTGACGGGCAAGGACAAGATCGCCATGTGGCAGGAAGCGATGAAGACCTGCCGCATGATCATCAACATGCCCTCGTCGCAGGGCGCCATCGGCGACATCTACAACTTCAAGCTCAACCCTTCGCTCACCCTCGGCTGCGGCAGCTGGGGCGGCAACTCGGTGTCCGAAAACGTCGGCGTCAAGCACCTTCTGAACATCAAGACCCTTGCGGAGAGGAGAGAAAACATGTTGTGGCTCAGACTTCCTGAAAAAGTGTATCACAAGAAGGGCTGCCTGCCCGTCGCCCTGGACGAGCTCAAAAACGTCATGGGCAAGCAGAAGGCGTTCATCGTCACCGATAAATTCCTGTACGAGAACAACTACATCAAGCCCATCACCGACAAGCTCGACGAAATGGGCATCCGCCACACCTGCTTCTACAACGTCGCGCCCGATCCCAACCTCGCCTGCGCGAAGGAAGGCGCCAAACTCATGACCGAGTTCCAGCCCGACGTGATCATCGCCCTCGGCGGCGGCTCCGCCATGGACGCGGGCAAGATCATGTGGGTGCTCTACGAACATCCCGAAGTGGACTTCCTCGACATGGCCATGCGCTTCATGGACATCCGCAAGAGGGTGTACACCTTCCCGAAGATGGGCGAAAAGGCGTACTTCATCGCCATCCCCACCTCGGCGGGCACGGGCTCCGAGGTCACGCCGTTCGCGGTCATCACCGACGAAACGACGGGCATCAAGTATCCTTTGGCCGACTACGAGCTGCTCCCGAAGATGGCCATCATCGATGCCGACTTCATGATGAGCATGCCGCGCGGGCTGACCGCCGCCACGGGCATCGACGCCATGACGCACGCGCTCGAAGCGTATGCCTCGGTCATGGCCACCCCGTACACCGACGGCCAGGCGCTCGTCGCGCTCAAACTCATCTTCGAGTACCTGCCCCGCTCCTATGAATTCGGCGCCAACGACCCCGAAGCGCGCGAAAAGATGGCCGACGCCTCCTGCATGGCGGGTATCGCGTTCGCGAACGCCTTCCTCGGCGTGTGCCATTCCATGGCCCACAAGCTCGGCGCCTTCCATCACCTGCCGCACGGCATCGCCAACGCGCTGATGATCGACGAGGTCATCCGCTTCAACAGCGCCGAAGTCCCCACCAAGATGGGCACCTTCCCGCAGTATGCGTACCCGCACACCAAGCGCCGCTATGCCGAGATCGCCGAATTTTTGGGCCTCGGCGGCAAGGACGACGACGCCAAGGTCAAAAACCTCATCAAGGCGATCGACGACCTCAAAGCCAAAGTGGGCATCAAAAAGACCATCAAGGAGTACGGCGTCGACGAAAAGAACTTCCTCGACAGGCTGGATGAAATGAGCGAACAGGCGTTCGACGACCAGTGCACGGGCGCGAACCCCCGCTACCCGCTCATCTCCGAGATCAAAGACATGTATCTCAAAAGCTATTACGGCAAATAAGGAGGGGAAAAACCATGGCCGAGATCATTCAAAAGACCGACAAAAAAACCATCTACCGCGAGGGCAAGACGCTGGTCAAGCTCTTCAACAGCACGTACCCGAAGTCGGACGTCCTGAACGAGGCGCTCAACACGGCGCGCGTGGAAGAGGGCACCACCCTCAACGTGCCCGCCGTGCACGAGGTGACCAAGGTCAACGGCGAATGGGCGATCATGCTCGACTACGTCGAGGGCAAGACCATGCAGCAGCTCATGGACGAGAACCCCGATAAGATGCAGCAGTACCTCGAAGAATTTGTCGACCTGCAAGTGGAGGTGCTCTCGCAGAAGGTGCCGCTTCTGACCAAGCTCAAAGACAAGATGCACCGCAAGATCTCGTCGACCAAATTCGACAAGACCACCCGCTACGACCTGCACATCCTGCTCGATTCGCTGCCCGCGCACGACAAGCTCTGCCACGGAGACTTCAACCCCGGCAACATCATCGTCAGCCCCGACGGCCGCAAGTTCATCATCGACTGGGCGCACGCCACCCAGGGCAACGCCCGCTGCGACGCCGCGCGCACCTACCTGCTGTTCAAGCTCGAAGGCAAGGACGACGTCGCCGAAGAGTACTTGAAGCTCTTCTGCGAAAAGACGCGCATCGCCAAACAGCTCGTGCAGAAGGCGCTGCCCATCGTCGCCGCCAGCCAGACGACCAAGGCCGTCCCCGAAGAACAGGCCTTCCTCGAAAAGTGGGTCAACGTCGTCGACTACGAGTAAAAAACGGGAACGCTCCCGCAACAAGGCCGCGCAAGGGCTTGCCCTTGCGCGGCTTTCCTTTCCCGTGAAGGCGGGGTCTCGTTGCGGGGCTTTTGCGTCCGTGTTGTTGTGGCGGGGCGGCCTTGTTGCGGGGCCGCCGCAGAAACGCCCGCGCTCATAAAAGGGCGGGGCGCGGCGCATACTGTGCCCGAAAAGGAGCATACGTATGTCTGAAATTTTGCAATTCATCCTCATCGCGGCGGCGGCGATCGTCGTCTTGTGCATCGCGCTCAAACTGTTCAAAGTCGCCTTCAAGACCATCTTCAAAGTCGCCCTCAACGCCGCCGTCGGCATCGGCGCCATCTTTTTGCTCAACCTTATCCCGGGCGTGGCCATCCCCGTCACCTGGTGGTCCGCGCTGATCACGGGCATCTTCGGCATCCCGGGCGCCATAGGGCTGCTCGTCCTCAGTTTTTTCCTGTGAACCGCCGCCGCACGCTTCCCGCCGCCGCACGCAGGGCGTGCGGCGGCGTTTCCCGTTCTTCGGCCCGCCAAGCGCCCCAACGCCCCCCCGCCGAGCCTGCGCGCGGTGTAAAATTTTTGTAAGATCATCGCCGCTAACGCGCAAAAAATTGACGGGGAGGGGGTAAAATGCTATAATGTTTCCACTTTCAGAAAATAAGGAGAAGTTCCATGAAAAAGAGAATGGCAATTTCGGCGCTCGGCCTTTTGGCGGCGCTCTGCTTTTCGCTCTTCCTGTTCGCGGCCTGCGACGACGAACCTACCCCGACGCCGCCCCCCGCGGAAAAGAAGATCACCGCGACGCTCAGCGACGCCGAGGTGCTCGTCGGCGAAAAGGTGACACTCACGTATGCGGCTTCGGGCGGCGAGGCGGTCACCGTCACGTACAGCAAGGACGGCGGCGAAGCCGTTTCGGTGACGGGGACGGAGTTCACGCCGCAGGAGCGCGGCAGCTACGTGTTCACCTTCGCGGCCGAAGGGTACGACAGCGTGCAATGCACCCTCCTGGCCAAGACGGAGCAGGACGCCCTGTTCGCGGGCGGCTGGGGCACGGCGGAAGATCCCTATCGGATCGCTTCGGCCGCGCAGCTGAAAAACATCGGCAAGCTCGAAGGCTCGATCCTCGGCGGCGAAACCTTCCATTACGTGCTCACGCAGGACATCGACCTCTCTTCCGAAACGGGCAACACCCCGTACTTTGCCAAGGTGATCGGCGGCGTTCTCGACGGCGACGGCCACACCGTCCGCGGCGGCAGCGCCTTCGCGTATGTGTTCGATATCGCCCACGGCGACACCACGTTCCGCGATCTGACCGTCTCCTTCGGCGCGGGCGTCACCCGCCTCGTGCGCACCGTCTCCTACACGGCCAACGGCGTGTATCAGGGGAAAGAAGGCTGGTTCACGACGGACACCGCGTCTTTGACGCTCTCCTATGACAACGTCGACTACATCGGGCAGGCGGGGGTCTGGTACGACCTCGGCGCGAACAACGCCGCGCTCTATTACAACGGCAACTGCACGGTGATGTCCGCCCGGTACGAAGGCGCCTTCGTCGAGACCTACAACGACCAGACGTTTGTCTCGGGGCAGGAGGACAAAAACCTGACCTTCCGCATCGGCCTCGACGGCTGCGACGTGAAGGCAAACTTCACGGGCGGCTCCGGCAACTCGGGCGCGGCCGTGTTCTTCGGCGGGCAGATCTATTCCTTCACCTTCCCGTCCGTGACCGATTGCTCGTTCACGGGCACCATCGCGGGCAAAAACGTCGGCGTGCTCTTTGCCAACAGCAGTCTGACCGCAAATGAGGAGTACTTCAAAAACGTGACGGTGGACGGCCTGACGGTGCAGGGCACCATCCGCTCGCTGGGCGGCAAATCGGGCGTGACCTTCGGCAACTCCACGACCGAGCACGCGGGCGTCTCCGACGAGGCGAAAGCGTGCGTGACCAACGTCGGCCCCGACGCTTCCCTCGCCGTAGCGGGCGAGCAGGACGGCGCCTATACCGTCACGGCGGCCGCGGCGAAGGGCGTCGCCTATTACGAGATCAGCCTCAGCCTCGCTTCCGTGCTTTGGTATGCGGACGGTACGTATACGGGCGATCCCGTCGCGCGGACCGATTCCAACAACCTCACCATCCGCGTGGAGGAGGACGAACTTTCCGCAACGGGCGTGTACAAGGCCAAAGCGGTGACGCTGCGCGAGGCGAAGAAAGACGGCATCGCGGACGGCTCGTTCGCCTGCTCCGAAAAGAGCAAGGAGGGCTTCTACTACGCCTTTGCCGAAAAGGGCGGCGCGCGGTACCTCGTGATCGACTATGAAAAGAGCGGGCGGTACTTCGTCTTTGTGAAAACGGATTACGTCAAGGCGACGGTGTTCGCGTACGACGCGGCGGGCCTCCCGCTGTGCCTCGCGGCCGAATAAAGAGAGCAAGAACAAAAGATAAGGCGGCGGGCTTCGGCCCGCCGCCTTTCGCGCGTTCACGAAAAAAACCGGCGGGGGGGGGGGGCTTGACAAGCGAGGTGTTTCGTGCGATAATAAGGGCGCAAAACACCGAAAAACAGGGGGAAGGGGAATGAAATTTACTTTGCGCGGCTTCGTCTGCCCGCTGCTGGCGGCGGGGCTGGGCGTGGTCCTCGCGGCGGGCCCGGCGGCGCCCTTGGCGGTGCTGCCCTCCTTCGGCGCGCCCGCCATGGCCGAAAGCGGCTATACCCTCATGGGGCTGAGCAGCCCGGGCTTTTTCCGGGGCGCGGGAGACGGCATCCAAGGCATGGTGACCGCCTTCGGCATCGCCGCGTACGCCGAGTGCGCGGCGGCGGCCGTCTTCATTGTCCTGTCCGTCGCGGGGCTGTTTTCCCCGCGCCTGTCGCGCGCGGCCTTCGGGCCGGGCACGGCGGCGCTCGTGCTGCTCTTCGTGTACGCGGCGCAGGGCGTCGCCTACGCCGCCGTGTGGAACGGCGAAAACATGCTCGCTTCCGCCTCGACGCTCGCGTACGTCCCGCTGTTGGTCGGCGCGGGCCTGTACGCCGCGCTGTGCGTCTGCCGCGCCAAAACGTCCCCGCACCGTGCGGCGGGCGAAAACGCGGAAAAATCCCCCGCGGCCGCGGGCGGGGAGCAAGGTCCTTGCGGCGCGTTCACCGAGGAGGAGCGCGTCGGGCTCGTCGAGCGCTACGGCAAGCTGTTTCGCGACGGCGCCCTCACCGAAGAGGAGTTCGCCGCCGCCAAGCGCCGCTTGCTGAAACAGGAGGTGCGGACATGAAGATCGGTCTCAAAAGCGCCCTCTGCGGCGCGCTGCTGGCGGCCGTGGGCGCGTTTGCCGTCGTGCAGCTCACTTCGGCCCTGTGCAGCAACGCGGAAGGAACGCTGCTGAGCGGGCGCCACCTGCTCACCTTTTCCCGCGGGGAGTACCCCGGGCCGTCCGTTCCCGACGTGTATTACGCGATCGCGAGCGTCATGTGCATTTTGCAGCTGTTGGCGGGAACGGCCGCCGTCGTGCTCGGCGTCTGCGCCGTCTTTTCGCGCGGGGCCGCGTCGGCGGGCGCGGTCCTGGCCTCGCTGTCCGTGCTGACCGCGGCGTTTTATGCGGCCTTCGGGGTGGGCATGACCGTCGATTTCAACCGTTGGAACGAGAGCGCGGTGTGGCAGGCATCCCTGCCCTTGGCCACGGGCGTCCCGTTTTTGTGGCTCGCCTTGGCGGCCGCCGCGCTGGCGGGTTTCTTTGTGCTCTTCAAAAAGCTGCCCGCGCCGCCCGCCGCGGAGCGGGAGTCCGCATCGGGCGGCGCCAGCAGGTGGGTGCCCGGGCTCGCCGCGGCGGCGATGGGCGAGCTGACCATCCTCGCGCTGCTCGCGCCCGTGGCCTGCCTGCCGGGCGGGCACGGCGCGGCGGATACGGGCTTTTCGCTGATGGACTTGCAGGGCGGGCGGTTCGTCGCCGAAGAGGATATCCCCGTGCTGGCCGTGGCCATCGGCGCCTTTTCCATCGTGCAGTGCACGGCGGCGTCGGCGGCCGTCATCGTCGGGCTGCTCTCCGCCTTTTTCAAGCCGCTGCGCGAGGCGGCAACGGCGCTTTGCATCGTCTGCCTGGCCCTGCTCGGCCTGTACGCGGCCTTCGGCCTGGTGTATTCGTCGGCCGTCGCGGGCATGTCCGTGCTCGACCCCTCGTGGGAAGGGGCCTACACGCTCGCCTACATCCCGTGGATCGTCGGCGCGGCGGTGTTGCTCGCGCGGGCGGCGGCCATGCAGTGGCTGCCCGCCTCCTCCAAGCGCGCCGCGCGCAAGGCCGCGGAAGCCGAGCTCGCCCGCGTCGCGCAGTTGGAGCGCTATGCCGCGCTGCATAAGCAGGGACTGCTGAACGACGAGGAGTTTTCCGCCGCGAAGGAAAAGCTCCTGCCCTGACGGCAAAAAGGCGGGCGCAGATCCCCGCAGGGGAAAATCAAAAAACCGAACGGGCATCGCGCGTTCAGGCAAAAAGCAAAGAGAGAGCCACCGGAAGGTCCGGTGGCTCTCGTTTTTCGGGTGCGGCCACTTACAGCCCCGCGAGTTCGCGCACGATGTGCCCCGCCAGGACCAGCCCCGCCGCGGGCGGCACGAAGGAAACGCTCCCCACAAAATCCGTTCCCGCGGGCAGGGGGCGGGGCTCTTCTTCCGAGTAGACCGCCCAAACGCCCGTCACGTTCTCCTCGCGCAGGCGGCGCCGCACGACGCGCGCCAGCGGGCACACGCGCGTCCGTTCGACGGGCGCCACGCGGAAGGCGGCGGGGTCGAGCTTGTTGCCCGCGCCCATGCAGGATACGGCCCGCGCCCCCGCCGCGCGGGCGCGCGCGAGCAGCAGCACCTTGTCCTGCACGCTGTCGATGCAGTCGGCCACGTAATCGTAGGCCGAAAAATCGAAGGTGTCCGCCGTTTCGGCCGTAAAAAAACGGGGCACGGCGCGCACCTTGGTTTCGGGGCAGATGTCGCGCGCCCGTTCGGCCGCAACCTCGGCCTTGTTGCGGCCCATCGTGCTTTGCAGGGCGTACAGCTGGCGGTTGGTGTTGCTCGCGCACACGCAGTCCCCGTCGACGAGGTCGAGCGCGCCCACGCCCGCGCGCAGGAGCGCCTCCGCCGCGTACGAGCCCACCCCGCCGAGCCCGAACACCGCCACGCGCGCCCGTTGCAGGCGCGCAAAGCCCTCTTCGCCAAAAAGCGCGATGGCGCGGCAAAACAATTCACGCATGCCCGTTTCCTCCTTTTTTTCTATTATAGGCCACCCGCGCCCAAATCGCAAGCGATTTCGCGCGCCTTCCGCGCCCGCCCGCGGCCGTCTTTCGGGCGGACAAACGGTGAAAGTTCACATTTTTTCGTCTTTTTTTTCATTTTCTATTGAAAATCGCGCCTGCATGGTATATAATGAAAAAGGCGGACGCTCTGCAACGGCCGAAAAAAATCTTCTGTCCGCCGATAAGGGAGCCATTATGATCATTCAGGGAGAAAACATCCGCAACATCGCGGTCATCGGGCACAGCGGTGAGGGCAAGACCTCCGTCTGCGAGGCGATCCTCTTCAACGCGCGCGCCACCGACCGCCTCGGCAAAGTGGCCGAAGGCACCACCGTCACCGACTACGACGAGCAGGAGATCGCGCGCAAGATGTCCATCTCGCTCTCCGTCGCCTACGTCATGTGGGACAACGTGAAGATCAACCTTCTCGACGTGCCCGGCTTTTACGACTTCGAGGGCGAACTTTCCGAAGCGCTGCGCGCGGCGGGCGGGGCGCTGATCGTCACGGGCGCGTCGGGCTCGCTGACGGTGGGGGCGGAAAAGGCCGTCGACCTTTGCCTCAAAAACAAGATCCCCATGGTCATCTTCATCAACGGCATGGACAAGGAAAACGCCGATTACCCCGGCACGGTAGCCGCGCTCAAAGCGCGCTACGCCGCCAAGATCGCGCCCATCCAGATCCCGCTGATGGAGGGCAACAAGATGGTCGGCTACGTGAACGCCCTCACCGAAAAGGCCTACCAGTTCACGGGCACAGGCCTCAAAGACATCCCCATCCCCGACGACATCCGCCCCACGCTGGCGGACATGCAGGCCAACCTCACCGAGACGGCGGCCGAAAACGACGAGCAGCTTTTGGATAAGTACTTCGGCGAGGGCGCCCTGACCCGTGACGAGGTCATCCTCGGCATCCGCAAGGGCATCTACAACGTCAACACCATCCCCGTGATGGCGGGTTCCGCGTTGCAGAACCGCGGCATCATCAACCTCATCGAAGAGATCGTAAAATACATGCCCAACGCCGTCGAGCGCCGCGAGATCCTCGCCCAAAGCGAGAACGGGGAGGATCTCATCCCCGTCTCCTGCAAGGCGATGGCGCCCTTTGCCGCCCAGGTGTTCAAGACCACCGTCGACCCCTTCGTCGGCAAGCTCAACGTGATGAAGGTGTTCCGCGGCATCCTCAAAGCGGGCAGCACCGTCTACAACGCCACCACGGGCAAGACCGAGCGCATCAGCCAGATCTACCTGTTGAAGGGCAAAAAGCAGGAACCCACCGCCGAGCTCGGCGCGGGGGATATCGGCGCGGTCAGCAAACTTTCCAACACCAACACGGGCGATACCCTCTGCGATGAGTCCGCAAAACTCAAATTTGACGCCATCCACTTCCCCCGCCCCGTCCTCTCCATGGCCATCTACGCCGAAAAGAAGGGGGAGGAGGATAAGATCTTCCAGGGCCTCAACCGCCTGGCCGAAGAGGACCGCTCCTTCACCGTCACCAAAAACCCCGAAACGGGCGAAATGATTTTGAGCGGCCAGGGCGAGACCCAGCTCGACGTCATCAACAAAAAGCTCAAAGCCAAGTTCAACGTCTCCGCCCTGTTGAAGACGCCCAAGATCGCCTACCGCGAGACCATCCGCAAGACGGTGGAAGCCGAAGGCAAGCACAAAAAGCAGTCGGGCGGGCACGGCCAGTACGGGCACTGCAAGGTGCGCTTCGAGCCGTTTGACGGCACCTTCGAGTTCGCCGAGGAAGTCGTGGGCGGGTCCGTCCCCAAGCAGTACATCCCCGCCGTGGAAAAGGGCCTCATCGAGTGCCTGCCGCACGGCGTGCTGGCGGGCTACCCCGTCACCGGCCTTCGCGCCGTGCTCTACGACGGCAGCTACCACGACGTAGACTCCTCCGAAATGGCCTTCAAGCTCGCGGCCGCCCTCGCCTTCAAGGAAGGGCTCAAAAACGCCAAGCCCGTGCTCTTGGAGCCCATCATGAAGTTGAAGATCGGCATCCCCGAAGCCTACCTCGGCGACATCATGGGAGACATGAACAAGCGCCGCGGCCGCATCCTGGGCATCGACCTCGTCGAAGGCATGCAGGTAGTCAACGCCGAAGCGCCGCAGGCGGAACTGATGAAATACGCCACCGACCTCCGCTCCATGACGCAGGGCCGCGGCAAGTTCGCCATGGAACTGGCCCGCTACGAGGAAGTCCCCGCGCCCGAAGCGGAAAAGATCGTCAAAGCCCGCGCCGCCGAAGCGCAGTGAGTGGCGTTGTGCCGACCCTATAACGAAAGCGGCCGCCGCCCGTATACGGGCGGCGGCTTTTCGTTTTTAGTACGCCGCCGCGGCCGGGTTTTGCGCATGGAAAAATCGAATAAGCCGCGAGGAGCGCCTGCTGTTAATATTTTCCATGAAATAGTTAAACGTTTCCATTTACTTCGCGCGCGCGAGATGGTATTCTTTTTTTGAATGCGCGGCGGCGCAGGTTTTTGCATGCGGCCGCAAAAAACGGCCCGTGACGGCGGGCTTTTTCAAGGAGGAAATACAGTTGAAGGAATTACGGGATCTTTCTGTGGAAGAAAAATTGCGGCTGATCTGCGCCAGGGATTTTTGGAGCACGGACGATCTGGGCGGCAAGCTGCCCGCCCTGGCCGTTTCGGACGGGCCCGTGGGGGTGCGGAAGGTGGCCAAGGACGAAAACGGAAAGGAATACGACCTTCCCTCCGTGGCCTATCCCGCCATCCAATGCCTCGCCAACAGCTGGAACACGGCCCTGGCGCGCGGCATGGGCGCGGCGCTCGCGGACGACTGCCTGGAAAAGGACGTGGACATCCTGCTCGCGCCCGGCGTGAACATCAAGCGCAACCCCCTGAACGGGCGCAACTTCGAGTATTTTTCGGAGGACCCGTACCTGGCGGGCACCCTGGCGAAGGAATACATCGCGGGGCTGCAAGAGGGCGGCGTGGGCGCCTGCCTCAAACACTACTACGCCAACAACCTCGAATACAACCGCCTGGAACAGACGAGCGAAGTGGACGAGCGCACGCTGCGCGAGATCTATTTGAAGCCCTTCGAGATCGCCTGTGAGGCCAAGCCCGTCTCCGCGATGTGCGCGTACAACCGCGTCAACGGGGTGTATGCGTCCGAGAACGAAAAGGGCTTCCGCATCCTGCGCGAAGAATTCGGCTTCGACGGCGCGATCCTCTCCGACTGGGGCGCCGTGCGCGACCGCACGGCGGCGGCGAAGGCGGGGCTGGACATCGAATTCCCCTTCGACAAAGCCAACTACGAAAAGCTGGTCAAAGACTACCGCGAAGGGCGCATCACCGAGGCGCAGGTAGACGCCTGCGCGCAGCGCGTCCTCGACCTCATCGCGCGCTGCAAGGCGATGTCCGCGGGCAAAAAGCCGAAAACGAGCCCCGAAGAGCGGCTCCTTGTGGCGCAAAAGATCGCCGAAGAGGGCATCGTGCTGCTCAAAAACGAGGGCGTGCTCCCGCTGCAAAAGGAGCAGAGCGTCGCCGTCAGCGGCGAGTTCGCGGCCCCGCCCAACTACGGCAGGATCGCGGGCGGCGGCTCTTCGATGGTGCAGTGGCGGGGAGAGAAGTTCAGCCTCGCCGAAAAGCTGCAAAGCCGCATGGAAGGCAAGGTCGTGTTCGAGCGCGCGTTCTGGGAAAAGGGCATCGAATCCTTCAACCAAAAGGCGCACAAAGCGCTCTACAACGCGGCGGTGAGCGACGTGAGCATCATTTGCGCGGGCACGGGCGCGGAGATCGAGGCCGAGGGCGGCGACCGCTCCACCCTCCGCCTGCCCGTTTGGGAGGAGGAGATGATCCGCCGCATCGCCGCGCGCAACGAGAACACGGTCGTCGTCCTGTTTGCGGGCAGCGCCGTCGATACGAGCGCCTGGCAGGACGCGGTCAAAGCCATCGTGCTGGCGGGCTTTTGCGGCGAACGCGGCGGCGACGCGCTCGCGCGCGTGCTCACGGGCGAGGTCAACCCCAGCGGCAAGCTCGCCGAGACCTTCCCCGTGCATTACGAGACCACGCCCGTCTACGGGCAGTATTGCTCGCCCTGCGTGGCGCTCTACGGCGAGGGCCTGAGCGTGGGCTACCGCCATTACGACCGCCACGGCGGCGCGGCCTTCCCCTTCGGCCACGGCCTCAGCTATTCCCGCTTCGAGTACGGCGGCATGCAGGTCAAGGCGCAGGGCGGGGAGCTTCGGGTGCGCTGCACCGTGAAAAACGTCTCCGCGCGGGACGGCAAGGAGGTCGTGCAGCTGTACATCCGCCCGCTCGATCCCTTCGTCTACCGCCCCGACAAGGAGCTCAAAGGCTACCAAAAGCTCGCCATCGCGGCGGGCAAGGGCTGCGAATGCGCGTTCACGCTGACGGAAGAGGCCTTTGCCTACTGGTCCACGGCGGTGGACGGCTGGCGGGTGGACGACGGCCTGTACGAGGTCCTGCTCGGCGCCTCCGCGCAGGATATCCGCGCCAAGGCGCTCGTCGAACGCAAGGACGGCACCTTCCGCGTCCTCAAATAAATTTTTCAAAAACGAACGAGGTAAACCATGAAAAAAACGGATACGGTACAAAGTTTTGCCTGGCTGGAAAACGCGGTGTTTTATGAGATCTACCCGCAGTCTTTTCAGGATTCAAACGGGGACGGCATCGGCGACATCAACGGCATGATCTCCCGCCTCGACTACGTCAAAGAGCTCGGCTGCAACGCCATCTGGGTGAACCCCTGGTACGATTCCCCCTTCGGGGACGCGGGCTACGACGTGCGCGACTTCAAAAAAGTCGCCCCCCGCTACGGCACGAACGAGGACGCCAAACGCTTCTTTGCCGAGGCGCACAAGCGCGGCTTCCACGTTCTGATCGACCTCGTGCCCGGGCACACGGCCATCGACCATCCCTGGTTCAAGGCCTCCATGCGCGCGGAAAAGAACGAGTACACCGACCGCTACGTGTGGACGGACAGCATTTGGGAAGGCGGCGGCGAAGCGGCCACGCTGCGCGGCATTTCCGACCGCGACGGCAGCGCCGTCGTCAACTTCTTCACCCACCAGCCCGCCCTCAACTACGGCTACGCCCACCCCGACCGCCCGTGGAAACAGCCCGCCGACGCGCCCGCCGCGCTGGCGACGCGCGAGGCGATCAAGGACATCATGCGCTTCTGGCTCGATTTGGGCGCGGACGGCTTTCGCGTCGACATGGCGGCCAGCCTCATCAAGGAGGACGACATCGGCCACCCCGCCAACATCCGCCTGTGGCAGGATTTCCGCGCCTTCCTCGACAAGGAGTACCCGCACTGCGCCATGGTCTCGGAATGGGGCGTGCCCAAAGAATCCATCGCGGGCGGCTTCCACATGGACTTCATGCTGCACTTCGGCCCGCCCGCCTACATGTCTTTGTTCCGCAGCGAACATCCCTTTTTCAGCAAAGAGGGCAAGGGAGACATCACCGCCTTCCTCGAAATGTATGAACCCACCCTCGCCTCCACCGAGGGCAAGGGCCTCATCTGCATCCCGTCGAGCAACCACGACATGCACCGCCTCGCGCGCGGCAGGGACATGCTCGATTTGAAGATCTGTTTCACCTTCCTGCTGACCATGCCGGGCGCGCCCTTCATTTACTACGGTGACGAGATCGGCATGCGCTACCTGGAAGGGCTGACGTCGGTGGAGGGCGGCTACGACCGCACGGGCTCGCGCTCGCCCATGCAGTGGGAAAAGAAGACGGGCTTCGGGTTCACGTCCTCGGCGACGTCGTACATCCCCTTCGACAAGAGCGCCGACGCGCCCACCGTGGCCGCGCAGGAAAAGGACAAAGATTCCCTGCTCAACGCGGTCAAAGCGCTGATCGCGCTGCGCGGCGGACACGCGGCGCTGCGGTCGTTCGGCGCCTTCCGCCCGCTGTACGCCGAAAAGGAAAAGTACCCGTTCGTGTACGAGCGCGCGGCGGAGGGCGAGCGCATCGTCGTCGCCCTCAACCCCGCAAACAGGCCCGCGCAGCTGCCCTTCCCGCTCGAAGGCAAGGTGCTGTTCGCCGTCGGCGCGGCGCCGCAGGGCAACACGATGGCGCCGTGCAGCGCGGCCGTGATCCTTGCCAAATGAGGTGAAAAGATGAACAGAGAATACGATTTTGAGAAGATCGTGGAACAATTCGCCGTGGAAGGAGAGCTTGCGGACTGCGAGCGCTACGGCGAAGGGCACATCAACGACACCTTCAAGGTGACGACGAAAGCGGGCGGCAAGG
>CALVHO010000020.1 GCA_944328445.1 uncultured Clostridia bacterium
TCGCCCTTGTCTATCACGATATCGTTGAAGCCGCCCGTGATCTCGGCGAGGGTGAACGTTGTTTCCACATTCTGCCCGGTGGTGGGCAGGATCTTCAACCGCCCGGCGGCAAGGTCTGCCCAGATCGCATCGCCCGCTTCGGGCTCTGACGGCTTCCCTCGGTTGTCTTTATACCATGTCCGCAGCGTCCATTCGCCGTCTGTGGAGGTATATGTGGTAGTATACTCCTGTTTTCCCAGCCCCAGCCAGCCGGCAAGGTTATTGCCGTATTCGACCTTGTGGCGCAACGTGATGTAGTCGAACGCCGCCAGCGTTTTCAGGCTTTCAGACTCGACTGTAAAGGACGGCCAGGAGCCCTTGAACGTCGACGTGATGGCGGTGTACGCGCCGTCCTCTTTCGTCGTCACTTCGTACGGCATATTGCTGCCGCCGAGCACGGAGGCCGTGTACCACGCCTCGCCAAAGGTGAGCGAGCCGTAAGGCGCAAGCGGGATGATCTCGATGACGACGTCTCGCTCGTTTTTGAGCCCGGCGTTGTCCTCCGCGCTGATGTGGACGGTGACCTCTTTCACGGCCTCGTCGGTGATGTACAGGCGGGTCGTAGCCGCGTCGAACTGCCCTTCCCGCAAGGCGGCGGGCGTTTCGGCGGTGGTATCCTGTACGGTGAACACCGCCTGCTTGATGCCCGATTTGTCCTTGAACGAGACGTTCTCGGACAAGACGAGCGCGCTTTCCATTTTCAGCGTGGCGGGAAGTTTGGACGCGATGACGGGCTTGGTCGTATCCTTGCTGGTCAGCGCCGTCGATTTGCTCTGCGTGCTGCCTTCGTACGAGGCTGTGTACGTGATGGTGTACACGCCCACGTTTTCCAGGTACACTTTGGTGCCGTCGTGCGCGACGGCTTTGTCTGCAAAGGTCACCGCCACGCTGAGGTCTGCCTTGTTGCCTTCACAGAGCACTGCGGGCGTTTCAAACACGTATTCGGTGCCCGCTTCCGCCTCCGCGCTCTCCTTTACGGTAAAGCCCGTAAATTCCTTTTGCTCTTCCCCGCCCTTGTCGCAGGCGGCGAAAAACGCCGCCGCGCACACGAGCGCGATCAAAGACAAGATCGCAACGAGAAAACTTTTTTTCATGATCGTATTCCCCCTATAAATTTAGGACAAGCCCCACTGATCCACCGTCTGCGCGCCTGCGGGGAGCGAGGAAACGATGCGGAAGTTATCCAGATACACGTCTCCGTAGGTCGTCCCGTACAGGTCGATCTCGAGGTTGTCGAAGAACGCAGGAGCCTTTTCAAACGGCATGCACAGCGTATGCCACTCCTCGTCCGCCGTCCAGTTGACCTTCTGTCCGTTGATGTAGCTGCCCGACGAAGAGGAGACGAGGCGAGGGACCGCCCACAGCGCCGCGCCGTTCCAGCCGCACCGGTAATCGAAGGCGATGTACGAGCCTTCCGCCACCGTGGAGAAGTTGAATTCGCTCAAATATTTGGCGGAAATGCCGAACTTGCCGTTCATGGTGACGGGTTCGCCGTCCTCCACGCCCTGGCGTTCGAGCGCGACGTAGCGGTACCCTTCCGACGCGAAATCGACGTCCGTCTTGGTCACCGCCTTGGTCTTGGTGCCCGTCATGTAGATCACGAAGCTCTCGTACGCCTTTTCAAAGGTCAAAAAGTTCATGTTGGTGCTGTCTACCTCGGGCGCGGTGAACGCCTGCGTGCCGTAGTGCAGGACCATGTTGTCGAAATACACGCAAGGGTCGGTGCCCGTGATGTTGATGTTGACGTGCGTGGGCCCGTCGATGCCGAGCGCATAGAAGATCTCGTACCCGTTCACGGTATACGTGACGGTCGCCTTCTGCCCCGCGCCCACCGTCGTGAGCTGCGCGTTGGAGTTCATGACGCTCGCCTTTTTCTGCATGATGGACGTTGCCAGCGTGATCTCGCCCGCGGACGCATTGTACACGTCGTACGTGATGCGTTGCAGTTTGGAAAAATCCCTGTAATTTTTGGTGCCCGCCAGATCATACAGCGGAACGCCGAACGTGTTCGCCGTGACGGTGCCCGCTTTGACGGGGTCGGCGGTGTAGCACACGGCTTTGCTGCCGTCGGTCACATAGGTCTTGTCGTCGCTGAAACCGAAACGGAACGCGCCGCTGTAATAGAAATCATACACCTCGGCATACGACTCAAAGGAATTGAGGAGCACGTTCGAGGGCTGCTCGGGAGCGGGCTGCTCCTCCTCGCCCTTGTCGCACGCCGCCAAAACGGCGAAGGAGAAGGCGAGGCAAAGGAGCAGGGCCACCAGCACATACATCTTCCTGCGGATATTTTTCATCATTCTTCCCTCCCTGTCAGTCCGTCACGTAAACGCCCGTGCAGCGGACGGTGTAGCTTTGGGCATCCGTCAGGGAAAGCACTTTGAAGCGCACGCCCGTCAGGGTGCGGATGGATCCCCAGCGGACGAGGTCCGGCCTGTTCACGTACAGCGTGCCGTACCCTTGGCCCAATACGATGTCCGATACAAACGTGGTGCGTTTGTCCGTGCCGACGAACCAGCATTCGACGAGCAGCTTATCGCTTGTAGGGTTGTACAGCGTTGCCGCGAGGCTGCCCGTTTCCGCGCTGATGCTGCCCGCCTCCGCCGCGAAGGTGAAGTCGAAATTGCGAAGCTCCGCGGGCGTTTCTTCGTCTACGGCAAAGGCAAATTCCAGCCCGCCGCTCTCAGAAACGCTCGCCGTTCCGCCGCGCACGGTGACGCCGTCTGTGCCGCTCACGTTAAACAGCGAACGCGCCTTGCCCTGCACGATCAGCGTGAACGTGAGGCCCGACGATGTGCTGACTGCGATGTTGCCGCCGTTTTGGGTCAGATCCTGCGCGATCACGGCTTCGGCCTTGGCGCCTTCCGCCGTTTTGATCTTTTCCTCGCCCGTGGCTTTTACCGTCAGTTTTGCCTGCGCGTTCTGCTCGGTGTAATCGATGACGAACACGCCCTTTTTCGCGAGCAGGATCAGGTTGATGACCTGTTCACGCTGCGCCGCGAAGAGAGAGCCGTCCTCGGTGATGCGGTTGTCGTTGTACAAAGAATCGAAAATTTTGTCCAGCACGGCGTCCGCACTGTACCCCGCGGCGGTGTACAGCTCGTTCAGGAGATAGAAGTACTCGTACTCCTCGCTCGCGTCGCGGTACTGGTGCGCGCGGATGGAGGCGACGGGCGTATCCAGCCCGTAGGTCACGCCGGGGTAGAACAGGAAGCCGTCTCCGTTGCCGTTCGAGATGCGCAGCGCCACTTTGTACGGGTCGCACGGCTCGCTGGTGTTGGCGCCGACGGCGGCGTTCCACGTCGTCTGCACGTACTGCGCCACTTCCCAGATGAGATACCCCTTCGCGCCGGTGTTGTAGGTGTACCACGAAGAGAGGCGCTGTTCGAGCGGCTCGCTGTCGATGCGGTTGCCGAAGGCGGCGCCGCCCGCGGCATACCACCAGTTGCCGCTCGTCTCTTCGTCCGTCCAGTTTTCCAGCACGTCGAGCTGCTTTGCCGTTTCGGTGCTCGAAGTGGGCACGCAGAACTGCTTCGTCACGGTGTTGTCCAAACGCTCGTCGGGCGGGGTCGCCACATAGTTGCCCACGAGCCGCATGCTCTTTTCGAGAGAGGTCAAAAAGCCTTCGGGCAGAGCGGCGAGGTCTTCTGCGGTCAGCTTTGTCCCCGCCTTGGCGTTGATGTCTTCAACGTCGCCCTCTTTGATGATGTCCGCCCAGTATTCCTTCCTCGTTTCGTAGCCCGCGCAGACCGCCTTGACCTTATCCCACGTGTTGTTGTAGTGCGGCTCGTCGATGAAGCCCATATAGCAGCCGGACTTTGCGAGATAGTCGTACTCATCCTGCACGGACGCGGCGATCAGGCGGGAGATGTAGGTATCGAAGGTATTATAATCGATGCCCTTGCTCGCATCATAAGCGGAAGGCAGGTTGATCTGCGCGAGGTAGGTATCCTTTTCCCCGAGCAGCGGTTTGCCGTTTTCGTCGCGCAGGTTGGGGTTGGTGTACTTGCGCACGTTTTCCAGCCACACGTCGGGGTCGGACGTGCCGATGTTCATGCTGTGCGTGCTCGCGCGGAAGGAGGCGATCGCCTCAAAATACGTCTGCGTCATCGCCGCCGTCGAATCGAGCTCGCCGAAGGCGCGCAGGCCGTTGATCCAGTCCGTCTGCAAGTGCGATTCCTGGCTGACGTCGAAATCGTACACCGTGACGCTCGCGGGGATGGCGTACGCTTCCCCGTCGATGGTGAGGGTGAACTCGCCCTTGTATTCGCCCGCGGCAGCAGCGCGGGGAATGAACGTTTCGATGTAGATGCCCTGGTTTTTGCCCGCCTCTACCTTGTTTTCGCCGTAGGCCACGGCGGTATCGAAGGGCAGAAGCGCGTCGCTGTACCAGCCCGTGCCCGTGGAGAGCTCGGAAGGCGAAGAGCTGACTTCGATGTACTTTTCGTTGTACACGTCGATGTAGCTCTTGTCGATCACGGCGTCACCGCATTTGAGGTCGGAAACTTCCAGGTCGTAGGCGCTCACGGGGGCATCGGACGCGGCCGTGATAACGAGCTGCGCCGCCTCGTACTCTCCCCTGCCGCCAAAGACGCGGTATTCCGCCGCGCCCTTGAAGGCGTCATCATACACCTCGTCCTGCATGACGTGCGTCGTGGAATCTTTGGACCAGACCGAAAGCCCGGTCGCAGACGGCTGCTCGCCCTGCGGACCATCACCGCTGTTGCACGCGGCAAGCAGCGTGCAACAGCAAAGCATCATTGCGATCAAGATAGCGATCTTTCTCATCACATCCTCCTTTTTCTTTTTTTACAAAAGGTCTGCCATCTTCATGATTTCCAAAAAGTCTTCTTTGTCCAGCGAATTGTTCTCGAAATACTTTTCGGGGGAGATGTAGTTCGGATCCCCTTCCCGGTACGAGAAGAATTTGACGTTGGACATCGGGGTGGGCAGGCCGCTCACCCTCCAATTCACCGTGGAAGAGTGTTGGATGGCGGTGCCTTCGTCCGCGATCTTCCAGATGTCTTTTTCAAACTGCGTGGCGGAGGCGTAACCGTCCCAGGACGCCATGTCGAACTTGACGGGGAGCGATCCGCCCTGCGAATCGTTCATGAACACTTTGATGCCCTCGTCGCTGAACATCAGGCGGATGAACTTTTTGGCGAGGTCTTTGGCGGTCGCGTACGCGGGGATGACCATCGTGTGCCCGCCGCCGAGCGAGGTGTAGCAGCTGCGCGCGTCGGCGACGCGCGCGGCGTCTTCCGCCGTTGCGGCGACGTTCTGCCCGCCGTAGGAAACGGAGGGAAGATCCCCCTGCATGCCGCCGTCGACATAGTCGACCAGTTTGGAAAGGAGCTCGTCGCAGGCCTCTAAGCCCTGCTTGCAGGCGGGGTCGGCACACGCCGCCTGGTAATCGGCCTTGGCGGGCAGGATCTTGCTCCAATACGAAAGCTGGTCGGACAGCGCCGAGATCACGGGGAACTTCATCATGCCGGACTCGTAGATCTTGCCGCCCGCGTTCGCCTCCTCGATCGTCTGCGCCATTTCGCTGTCGAACCAGTCGCCGTTGATGGACATCGCGCCCTCGCCCGAGATCAGCCTGCCCTGCGCGCGCTCATAGCCGTCTTCGGTCACATACGGGTTCATACGCCCGTACGTGGGGTTCTCGACTTGGTTCATCACCTGCATCGTATACAAACTTGCCTTGGAACCGTATTCGGCGGAGTAGTTGACCCAGTCGTCCTCCGTCGTGGGGTTGAAGTAGTCGTAATACTCGTCGCTGCCCAGATACTGCGCAAACAGCGTGTGGGTCATGTAGTCGATGTAGCCCGTCGTGCCCTCGTTTTCAAACGGGACTTTGCCCGCCGCGATGATCGCATCGCACAGGTCGAGCAGCTCGTCCGTCGTGTTCGGGTCGGTATCCCAGCCGTTTTGCTCGAACATGACGCGGTTGTAGACGATGCCCAGCGTGCCCGTCGCGTACGGGATCACGAAATCGCGGTAGGAATACGTGCCGTCCGGCATCTGCACTTCCACCGCCGTGGCGTTGAGGAAATTGTCCCGGAATTTGCCGCGCAGCGTGTTGCCGTCGGCGTCCTTCTCGTCGAGAAAATCGGTCATATCTTCGATGGCGTAATCGTAGCCCGCGACGCCGTTTTTGCCCTGCATGACCAGCTCGCCCCAGTCTTCGAGGGAGATGAACAGGTCGGCAGACGTGGCCTGCGGCCCCGCCGTGACCTTGTTGCGCGCCAGTTCGACGCCCGTCTCGGCTTCCAGATACACCTTTGCGCCCGGGTTCTGCTCCTCAAAGATCGGGATCAGGTCCTCCACCCACTTGCTGCCGTAGCCGCCGACGGTCATGTAAATTTCCAAAGAATTTTCATCGTCGGGCGTCTTGCCTTTGCAGCCCGCGAACGCGAACACAGACGCGAGCGCGCACAGGGCAGCAGTCAAAATGCATGCCAGTTTTTTCATCCTTCCTTCTCCTTACAATATTATTTTACGGAAAAATTCCGCTTTAACCTTTGAGTCCGCCCACAGACATGTTGTTCAAAAACACGCTCTGGAAGCAGCTGAAAATGATGATCACGGGGATGACGGTGACGATCGTGCCCGTGAAGTACATCGGGTAGTTCATGCCGTTTTTCATCGCCTGTTCGTACAGGTACAGGCCCGTTGCCAGCCCGGGGAAGGACGGCAACGCGATGATGGGCGTCATGTAATCGTTCCAGCAATTCACGAAAGACACGACGGACAGCGCCGTGATCGGCCCGATCGCGAGCGGCATCATGATGCGGATAAAGATGAGGAAATCTCCCGCGCCGTCGATCTCGGCCGCCTCCATGTAGTCCTTCGGCAGGCCCTTGAAAAATGCGTACAGCATCAAAAACTGGAAGCCGCCGTAGCCGCCCGCAGACTTGATGATCATGAGCGGGGAATCGTAGATGCCCAGGGTAAACAGCTGTTTGTACGCCGCCGCACCCGCGCCGTAGACGGGGAACATCATGGTGAACATGATCACGCCGTAGATGATGTTTTTGGCTTTGAAATCGTACCGCGCCACGACGTAGGAGACGACGCAGCCCATGAACACGCCGACGACGGTGTTGCCCACCGACCACCAGATGCTGTTGAAAAACATCATCAGAAAGTTGGTGCCGCGCACTTCAAAGACGGTGAACACTTCCAGGTAGTTTTTGAACAGCCAGCTTTTGGGCAGCAGCAGCGACGAATTGGAAATGTATTCGAAGTTGGTCTTCAACGAATTGAGAAACAGCCAAACGAAGGGATAGATGAGCGAGGCGCTGTGCAGCACCAGGATGATAAACAGCACCGCAAACACCGCGATGAATGCGGGCGTCTTTTTGATGAGCTCCTTTTCCTTCGGCTTTTTGGAAAACAGTCTCTTCTTTTTGGCGCCGTCTGCATATACGTTCGTATTTTCAGTACTCATATTCGCCTCCGATCTTGCCCGAGATCCACCGCGTGAAGAACACGAGAGGGATGCCTATGCAGGTGAAGATAAGCCCGATGGCCGCCGCCCGCGAGACCATCCCGTACACCTTGTATTGCAGATACATCGAAAACCCGATGGTCATCGTGCCGTAATCGCCGTTCGTGAACAGGAGGATGGGCCCCTGCGCGTTGAAGATGGAGGCGACGGAGAGGATGATCATCGTCGTCATCATCGGCCAGATCAGCGGCACGATGATCTTCGTCAGCTCTTTCCCGATCGTGATGCCGTCCAGCGAGGCGGATTCAAAGATCTCCTTCGGGATGCGGTTCATCGCGCTGCGGAAGAGAATGATGTTCAGGCCGTAACCCGTCCAGATCTGGTAGATGAGCAGCGAGATCATGGACGTGGAGTCCTGCGTGACGGGGTACACCCAGCGCTTGCCCATAGCGGCGTACATGAGGGCGATGGGCCCGTCCGAGCCGATAAAGTTTTTGTACACCGTCGTCATGACCGTGGGGGTGATGATGCAGGGAATGTACAGGCAGACCGTGAAAAACTTGTTCCCCGGAATGTTTTTATAAAACACGTACGCGAGCACCACCGCGATGGGCAGCTCCACGAACATGTTCCAGGCAAAGAATATCAGCGTGTTCACGGTCGCTTCCGTCATGTCGAGGTAGGGATTGTCGGTAAACGACGTGAACACCCAGCGAAGGTTTTCCAGCCCGATCCAACCCCCGACGTTGTTCTGAAAGACCAGAAGGATCGAATCGACGTTGACCCACACCCAAAAGACGGCAAAGTGGATGACGGGGATCGTCAGCATGGCGATGATGAACAGCCGCTTTTTTGCCTTGCGGTTGAGCGTGAGCTTACCTTTCTTGGCTACGTTCTCCAATGTTACTTTCCTCCTTATTCGTTAAGCGCATATATCGAAAGAGTACAGGCGGATCTCGCCGTGCCCGTAGGTCTCGTCGCCGACGAACCGTATCCCGCCGATCTCCCTCCCGACGGGGATCTTGACCAGCCTTTGGTGGTTGTCCGCCACCTCTTTCCACAATTCCCACCGCTCCCCGATGCGGACATAGACGCGGAACTTTTTCACCAATTCGCCCGCCATCGTCGCGGCGGCGCCGTCGAGCGGGTAGCTGCAACGGCTGGGGAACATCTTCAAAGCCCCCTGCGAATCGGGGTAACGCTTGCCCGAAATGTCGTTGTCGAACACCAGGCGGACGGCTCCGCAATACGCATTGCCCGAAAATACAAATTCGAGCGGCTCCCCTCTTTGCAGTACGATCGCGCCGTCCTTTGCGCCGATCGCGCGTTCGGCGCCTTCCCAAAAGGCGGAAAGCCGTTCCTTTGCGATGTTCGGCGTTGCCGTGCGGACGGCCCCGGAGATCTTCCGCGGGGTGTGCAGCAGGTAGCAGTCGTCGTCGCGCAGGGCCTGCTGCAATTCCGCCATGTGCCCGCCCACGGCGCGCGGGGAAATGCCGTAACGTACCGCGAGCGAACACGCCGTGCCGACAGCCTGCCCCTCGAGCGCGCAGGTGGCCATGACGCGCGTGGAAGAGAGCGCCATGTGCGTCACGCTGATGTTCCTGCCCGCGAAAAACAGGTTGGAAACGTTCTTTGAATACAGGCAGCGGTACGGTATGCCGTACGGGGCGGATACCGTATAGTGGATGTTGGGCACGTCCCGCGTGTGGATGCCGCGGGGATCGTGGTCGTCCATGCTCCAACCGCCGTAGGCGACCTCGTCGTCGAAGACGGAAGCGTTCTCGACGTCGTTCTGGGTGAGGACGTAATCCCCCATGTAGCGGCGCGACTCGCGCTTGCCCGCAAGAAAGCCGACCCAATCCAGCTCCCAGTTTTCAGAATCGAAGCGGCCGCTGTTCTTGATGTAATCCCACGCCCCGAAGGCGCGCGCAATGAGTTCGCGGTTGTACTCCTCGGCGTTTTTGATCACGTCCCCGTCGCCGCCGATCTCCACCCACCAAAAATTTTCGTACTTGAAATTGGTCCTGCTGTGGATGTCGAAACGGTTTTGGAATTCATCGTCCGAGAATTTGTGCGCGAACGGCGGCGGCGTGAAGGAGACGGGGCCGCAGGTCTCGCGGGCTTGCAGCAGACAGCTGTTGCCCATCGTGCAGCCGTCCGCCTGTTCGGGCGCGTACGATTCGCCGTATTCTTTTCTGCTCTCCCGCCCCTTGCGGTATGCGACGCCCGTAAATTCCGCCAGGACGCCGTCCCCCGAGCAATCGGCATAATAGCGCGCGCGGATGGTGTACGTCGTATACGTCGTCAGCTGCCATGCCTCGACGGACTCGATCCTGCCGTCCCTCTCTTCCGCGCCCGTGCAGCTCGTGTTCAGCATCAGCGTGATGTTCGGCTCCGCCGCGGCTTTGTTGTACACGACGCCGTCCCATCCGCTGTAATTCATGCGCGGGTTGTAGAAGATGTTGTCCATGGCCAGCTCTTCCAAGATCCCGCCTTCCCTGAAATCGGGGAAGGAAATGCTCGCCCCGCGGACCCACATCCGGATCTCGCCGGATGCATTGCCGCCCAGCACGGGCCTGTCCTGCACCAGAACGACTTTGACGCCCCTCCTGGCGGCGGAAACAGCCGCGCAGACCCCCGCGAGGCCGCCGCCGATGACGCAAAGATCCGTCTCGATCACTTTATTCGTAGTTTTTTCCATATCATCCCCCCGCCGCGCGCCCGCGCGCGGCCGCGGCGGCCGCCGAAAAACGGGGCCCGCCGCAACGGCCGCGCGGACGGCTCGCCTCCTGCACAAGCGGCCCGCTTTCCGCGCAAAACGGCCTTGACGAAACGTTCATCCGCGCGCGCTTTCGCAGCTTCGCGGATGGCTTTTTTCTTTTATTCTACAATAATTTTGCGGCGTTTTCTATAACAAAATTGACTTGCATTGCCGCACTATTGACTTTTTCGGCGGCGCGTGCTATAATACGGCCATGAGCACGATCGTTCTGAATTTCCGCAACTACATATCAAAACTCAACTTCAAACTCCTTTCCTACGACAAACTCAAATACGAGCACGACTGGGAGAGCATCGAACATTCCCACCCGTACAGCGAGATCTTATTCGTGACGGACGGACGCGGGGCCTTTATCAACAACGGGAAGCAGCGCCCGCTCGCCGAAGGAGACGTCGTGATCACGAACCCCTATGTATCGCATACGGAAATATCGTTGCCCCCGCCCAGCAAGCCGCTCGAATACATCGTCATCTCGCTGGACGGGATCTATTTTACCGCCAAGAACTCGGAAACGATCTTTTCCGACAGCTATATCTATAACTTTTTGCAGCATTGGAACGAGGTCAAAAACTTTCTCGAACGGATCCAACAGGAGATCAGCGGCGAAGCTCTCCTTTGGGAAAACTCGGTTCTGAGCATCATCAACGAACTGCTCATCCTTATCTTGCGCTTTACGAAGCTGAACAATATCCAGACGGAAGGGACGATGCCGACCAACCATTCCAACCGCATCGTTTGGCTGACGAAGCAGTACATGGAACAAAATTACGCGGAAACGATGACGCTCGATATGCTGGCGGGGAAGTTTTACATCAACAAATATTACCTGGAACGCTGCTTCAAACAGATCGTCGGGTGCACGCCCCTCGCCTACCTCAAAAAAGTGCGCATCGACCGCGCCAAAACGCTGTTGCAGTCCACCGACTTCACGATCTCGGAGATCTCGCTGCAAGTCGGCTTTGCCTCCGCATCGCACTTTGCCAAGACCTTCCAAAAGCTGACGGGCATGACGCCGTCTGACTTTCTGCGCTCCTGCCAACCCCCCTCCGCCTGACCCGCCGCACGCTCCGCCCATACAAAAAAAGACCGCCCCGTTCCCAAGGCAGTCTTTTTTGTCTTTTATTCATAAAAAATTTGCAGCCCGCGCGGAAGGCCGAACGTTCATATTTCGCTGCGGCATCCGCCGCGCCGTACGCAAAACGCCCGCCCCAAACATTCGGGGCGGGCGCCTGTTGTTATGGTTTTGCCGTTACGCGGCAGCCTCGCAAATTACTTGCGGGGGTTTTTGATGTTCGCCTGGGCGGCCGCGAGGCGCGCGATGGGCACGCGGAACGGCGAGCAGGAGACGTAGTTGAGGCCGATCTTGTGGCAGAACTCGATGGACGAAGGGTCGCCGCCGTGTTCGCCGCAGATGCCGCAGTGCAGCGACGGGCGGGTCTTGCGGCCGAGGTCGACGGCCATCTCCATCAGCTTGCCGACGCCGATCTGGTCGAGCTTGGCGAACGGATCGGACTCGTAGATCTTGTGCTCGTAGTAAGCGGGCAGGAACTTGCCTGCGTCGTCGCGCGAGAAGCCGAAGGTCATCTGCGTCAGGTCGTTGGTGCCGAAGCAGAAGAACTCCGCCTCTTTGGCGATCTCGTCGGCGGTGAGGGCCGCGCGCGGGATCTCGATCATGGTGCCGACTTCGTACTTGATGTCGCTCTTGGCCTCGGCGATGAGGTTATCGGCAACTTCCACGACGATGTCCTTGACGAACTTCATTTCCTTGACTTCGCCCGTGAGCGGGATCATGATCTCGGGAACGATGTTCCAATCCTTATGACGCTTTTTCACGTTGATGGCAGCCTTGATGACGGCGGCCGTCTGCATGCGCGCGATCTCGGGATAGGTGACGGTCAGGCGGCAGCCGCGGTGACCCATCATCGGGTTGAACTCGTGCAGGTCGGCGATGATCTGTTTGATCTGCGCGACCGTCTTCTTCTGCGCCTTGGCAAGCGCCGCGATGTCCTCCTCGGTCGTGGGGACGAACTCGTGCAGAGGGGGATCGAGGAAGCGGATGGTGACGGGGTAGCCGCCCAGCGCTTCGTACAGTTTTTCAAAGTCGCCCTGCTGCATGGGCTCGATCTTCGCAAGAGCCGCTTCGCGCTCTTCGACCGTATCCGCGCAGATCATCTCGCGGAAGGCGGCGATGCGGTCGGGCTCGAAGAACATGTGCTCGGTGCGGCACAGGCCGATGCCCTGCGCGCCGAAGGCGGCCGCCTGCTTCGCATCCGCAGGGGTATCCGCGTTGGTGCGGACGCCGAGGGCCTTGTACTTATCCGCCAGCTCCATGATGCGGCCGAAGTAGCCCGAAGAGGTATCGGCGGCCACGGTCGGGATGCCCTCGCCGTAGATGTTGCCCGTCGAACCGTCGAGGGAGATCACGTCGCCCTCTTTATAGACGCGGCCTTTGAGCGTGAACTGCTTGTTCTCTTCGTCCATCTTGATGTCGCCGCAGCCGGACACGCAGCAGGTGCCCATGCCGCGCGCGACGACGGCCGCGTGCGAGGTCATGCCGCCGCGCACGGTCAGGATGCCCTGCGCGTAGTGCATGCCTTCGATGTCCTCGGGGGACGTTTCGAGGCGGACGAGGACGACTTTTTCGCCCTTCTTGCCTTCCACGACGGCATCTTCGGCGGTGAAGACGATCTTACCCGTGGCGGCACCGGGGGACGCGGGCAGCGCGCTGGCGACGGGCTTGGCCTTTTTGAGGGCGGCGGCGTCGAACTGCGGGTGCAAGAGCGCGTCGAGCGTTTTCGGGTCGATCTGCATGAGCGCCTGTTCTTCGGTGATCATGCCTTCGTCGATGAGGTCGCAGGCGATCTTGATGGCCGCGGCCGCGGTGCGCTTGCCGTTGCGGGTTTGGAGCATGTAGAGGTGCTTGTCCTCGATGGTGAACTCCATGTCCTGCATGTCTTTGTAGTGGTTTTCGAGGGTGTGGCAGATGCCCTGGAACTGCTCGTACACTTCGGGCATGATCTCGGCCATCTTATCGATGGGCATCGGGGTGCGGATACCCGCAACGACGTCCTCGCCCTGCGCGTTCATGAGGAACTCGCCCATGAGCTTCTTTTCGCCCGTGGCGGGGTTGCGCGTGAACGCGACGCCCGTACCGGAGGTATCGCCCATGTTGCCGAAGGCCATCATCTGCACGTTGACGGCGGTGCCCCAGCTGTACGGGATATCGTTCTGCATGCGGTAGTAGTTGGCGCGGGGGTTGTCCCACGAACGGAAGACCGCTTTGATGGCGCCGAAGAGCTGTTCCTTCGGGTCGGAGGGGAAGTCGGCGCCGATCTTTTCCTTGTATTCGGCTTTGAACTGGTTGGCCAGCTCTTTGAGGTCGTCGGCGGTGAGCTCGACGTCCTGCGTGACGCCCTTCTTTTCCTTCATCGCGTCGATGAGCTGTTCAAAGTACTTTTTGCCCACTTCCATGACGACGTCGGAATACATCTGGATGAAGCGGCGGTAGCAGTCCCAAGCCCAGCGGGGGTTGCCCGACTTCTTGGCCAGAACTTCGACGACTTCCTCGTTGAGGCCGAGGTTGAGGATGGTATCCATCATGCCCGGCATGGAAGCGCGCGCGCCCGAACGGACGGAGACGAGGAGCGGGTTCTCCTTGTCGCCGAACTTTTTGCCGCAGATCTTTTCCATCTTTTCGATGTACTCCAAGATCTCGGCCTGGATCGAAGGGTTGATCTGGCGCCCGTCTTCATAGTACTGGGTGCAAGCCTCGGTGGAGATGGTGAAGCCCTGCGGCACGGGAAGGCCCATGCCGGTCATTTCCGCAAGGTTCGCGCCCTTGCCGCCGAGAAGCTCGCGCATCTTCGCATTGCCTTCCGAGAAGAGATAGCAATACTTCTTTGCCATAAAAGTTTTTTCCTCCTGATAAAATTTGGAACCGAATAACAATGGCTTTTTCGTTTCAACACTTCTATTTTAATATACTTTCCATCAAATTTCAAGTGAATACAAAATCTTTTTCAAATTTTTTGCCCCGATTTTGCAAGGTGCGGCGCGGGCATGAAAAAACCGCCGCAAAAACGGCGGAAAAACGCGGCCGCGCGGGCTGCCCGTTCACGGCGCGCCGAGCAAGGCGAGGTACTCGTCGACGGCCTTGACGGCAGCGCACGTCTTTTCGCGCAGGTAGGCGTACAGAAGCTTGACGGCGCGCGCCTTCCCCTCGGGCGGAAAGGGCCCCGCCTCCCCCGCCGCGCAGCCTTGCAGGGTGCGGACGGTGACCGCGCTCACCCCCGCGCCGCGGGCGCAGTCCGCGCAGTAAAAGCAGCCGTCGGCGGCGTCGAACCAACAGCGGCCTTCGAGCACGGCGCCGCAGCCCGCGCAGGCCGAAAGCTGCACTTCGTACCCCGACAGGGCGAGCGCGTGCAGGAAAAAGCCGATGAGCGCGGCCGCCTCGTCCCCCTCGCACATCTCGCGCAGGGCGGAAACGGCGCGCAGGAAGAGCTCCTCGTTGACGATGCCGTCCAAGAGGAGCGCGTCGCACAGGCCCGTGACGCAGGCGGCGGCGTAGAACTTGCCGATGTCCTCGCGCAGGGCGTAAAAGCCGTCGGTGGCGGCGGCGGAGACGACGGTGTTGCGCTCGCCGCGGGAGGCGAGCACGTATTCGGCAAAGCAGAAGGGCTGGGCGGCGAAGGCGAGCTTTGCCTTGGCCTTGCGCACCCCCTTGGCGGCGGCGGAGATCTTCCCCTTTTGCAGCGAAAAGAGGGTGATCATCTTGTCGGCTTCGCCGTAATTGGCCGTGCGCAGCACCAGCGCGTCCACTTTGCTTTCCATCGTCTCTCCGCGGCCCGCCGCGCGGGCCGAAAACCGCCCGCGCGGGCCGCGATAGGGCGCGGCCCGCGAAGAGCGGTCACTTTTTCAGCTGTTTGTACAACATATAATAGGACAGGCTGCCCGTCCGCTCGAAGAGCTTCCAGGAGATCTCGGCCGCGTCCTCGTCCTTGACGAACCTTGCCATGCGCACACCCTCCCGCGAAGAGTATGTGCAAAAAGCGGGCGGCCGTGCGCGGTAAATTTTGGCGTGAAAGCGCCCCCGCGGGTCTTGCCGCGGCCCTTCGGCCGCGCTTCGGATGGAGGTCAGTTCACCGTATCCCCGCCCAGGCGGCTCTCCACTTCGGAAAGTTTGACGGATACGATCTTGGAGACGCCCTTTTCCTCCATCGTGACGCCGAAGAGGCTGTCCGCCTTTTCCATGGTCGGCTTGCGGTGGGTGATGACGATGAACTGCGTCTCCTTCGCGAACTTTTTCAAAAACTGCGCGAATTTGTCGACGTTGGCCTCGTCGAGCGCGGCCTCGATCTCGTCGAGCACGCAAAACGGCATGGGGCGCAGCATCAGGATGGCGAACAGGATGGCGATGGCCGTGAGCGCGCGTTCGCCGCCCGAAAGCAGCGAGATCTTGGTCAGCTTTTTGCCCGGCGGGCAGGCCACGATCTCCACGCCCGCCGAGAGCGGGTCGTCGCACTCGGAATAGTCCATCTGCAACTCGGCGCGGCCGCCGCCGAACAGTTCCTTGAACAGCTTTTTGAAGTTTTCGTTGATCTGGTTGAACCCCTCGTCGAACTGCTTTTGCATCTCGCCTTTGAGCTCTTCGAGGGCGGCGGTGGTGTCGTCGATGCCCTTTTGCACGTCGTCGCGCTGGGCGCACATCTCCTCGTACTGGGCGTTGAGCGTTTCGTACTCTTCCAGCGCGTTGTGGTTGATGGCGCCAAGGGCGTTGATCTCGCGCTTCAAGCGGTTGACGGCCGTCTGCCCCGCCTTGGGGTCGAAGGCCTCGTCCTTGTAGGCAAGGCAGCTTTCGTACGTTTCGCCGTACTCCTCGCCGATGCGCGACTGCAAGTTTTCCAGCTCGGAATCGATCTTGGTCAGATCGATCTCCTGGCGGTGGCGCTCCTCGGAGAGCTGCTCGATGCGCTCGCTGAGGGCGCGGGTGCGGTTCATGGCCCCCTCCTCCTCGGCGTTGAGGGCCTCCTTTTCGCGCGTGACCTCGTCCTTGCGGGCGCGCAGGGAAGAAAGTTCCTGCCGCTGTTCGGGCGTGAGCGCGGCCTGCTCGGCCATCTCTTCGAGGTCGGTGACGGTGGCGGCGATGTTGCCGATGTTCTCCTTGGCGGACGCCACCCGCCGCGAAAGCTCCTCGCCCTCGCGGGAGAGGCGGGCGGCCGTATCGCGGGCGGATCCGGCCGCGGCGCGGTACTGGGCGATGTACACTTGCAGCGTGCTGCGGCGCAGGTTGCGCTCGCCGAGGGCGGAGCGCAGCTTGTCGTACTCCCCTTTGCGGCGGCCTTCCTCTTCCTTGGCGTCGTTGCGGATGCGGGCGATCTTTTCCTCGCCCTGCGAGGACGCCGTCACCTCGCCGTCCAGCCCGCGCAGGCGCTCGTAGAGCACGGCGAGGGTATCTTCCTGCGTTTTGAGGTCCTTGCGGCCCGCCTCGCACTTGCTTTGCAGCGTTTCCGCCTTTTCGGCCAGCGCCGCGGCGCGCGAGCGCGCCTCCTGGTAGCTCTCGCGCAGCGTTTCCAGCTCGGCCTCGGCGCGGCGGACGCCCTCCTCGCAGGCGGCGCGCTTTTCGGTAAGCGCCTTGCGCTGCCGTTCGGCCGCGGCCACGGCCTGCTGCGCCTCCTCCACCTTGCGCTCGTTGGCCAAAAGCCCGCCCGCGTTTTCACGCCGCGAACCGCCCGTCATGGAGCCGCTCGTGGAGATGACGTCTCCGTCCAGCGTGACGATGCGGAAGGCGTGCGGGTATTTTTTGGCGATGGCGGTGGCGCGGGCGATGTCCTCGGCCACCAGCGTGTTGCCGATGAGGTTGTAGATGACGTTTTCGTAATACTTGTCGTAGCGGACGAGCCCGGTGGCCAGGCCCAAGGCGCCCGGCTCTTGCAGGGCGCGGCGGGTGTAGTCCGTCTCGTAGCGGGGCTTCAAGGACGCCACGGGCAGGAAAGTGACCTGCCCGCCGCGGCTGCGTTTGAGGTACTCGATGAGGCGGCGCGCGTCGTCCGCGGTGGCGGTGACGATGTTCTGCATGGCGCCGCCGAACGCCGTTTCGATGGCGACTTCGTACTTTTCGTCGCACTTGACGATGTCCGCGATGACGCCCTTGATGCACGCGGCCAGGGAACGATCCTTGCGGGCTTCGCCCATCAGCTTTTTCACCGAGAACTTATAGCCCTCGAAATCTTCCTTGACGTTGCGGTAAAAGCGCTCGCGGTCCTGCAAGGCGGAGATGCGCGCGCCCGTCTGGAAGAGCGCCTCGCTCGCCTCGTCGAGGGCGGCGTTCGCGGCGGCCACGGCGCCTTCCTTGGCGGCGCGGGCCTCCTTTTCGCGGGAGAGGTATTCTTGCAGCTCGGCACGCCAGTCGCAGCAGTCGGCGAGGGCCTTTTCGTCGGCGGCGAGCGCTTCGCGGGCGCTTTCGGCGGCCGCGGCGATCTCGGCGATGCGCTCCTCCACCGCCTCCTTTTTGGCCGAGAGCGTGCCGATGTTCTGGCGGATCTCGGAGAGGTTTTCGATGGAGTCGATGACGCTTTGGTGCGATTCGTCGTTCCAGGCCTCGTATTGGGAGAGCTTTTCGGAAAGTTCGGCGATCTCGCCCGCCAGCATGTCGCTCTCGCGGCGTGAATCGGCCATCTTCGCCTCGGCGGCGGCCGCCGCCTTTTCGGCTTCGCCGATCTCGTTTTCGATGGCTTTCAGCCGCTCGTTGCCCGCCTCGACAGTGTGTTCGTCGTTTTTCTGCTGTTCTTTGAAGAAGGAGATGCGCTCGCGGATGACGTTGGCGTCCCCTTCCTTTTTTTGCAGCTCGACGGTGATCTGCAAGATCTTGTCCCCGAGCTCCTGCAACAGCGCGTCCGCCTCGGCGATGCGGCGGCGGCTCTCGGCGTGGCGCGCGTCCAGCCGCTCGGACTCGGCGCGGGCCTCCTCCACCGCCTGCTGCACGCGGCCGAGCACTTCGCGGATGGCCGCGCGGGACGTTTCGGCGGTGTCGTGCTTGTAGATGTAGAGGTTGATCTCGTCCGTTTTGAGCTGTTCGTACAGTTCACGGTATTTGCGCGTCTTTTCCGCCTGGCGGGAAAGGGGGGCGAGCATATGCTCCACCTCGCCCATGCGCTGCAAAAAGATGTTGAGGTTGGTGTAGGAATTGGCGAGCCGCCGCTCGATGTCCTGGCGGCGGGACTTGAACATGATGATGCCCGTCGCCTCTTCAAAGATGGCGCGCCTGTCCTCGGGCTTGGCGTTCATGATCTGCTCGATCTTGCCCTGCCCGATGATGGAATAGCCCTCCTTGCCCAGGCCCACGGCGTGCAGCCTGTCGACGATGTCCTTCATGCGGCAGGGCTGCTTGTTGATGAGGTACTCGCTCTCGCCGCTGCGGAAGAGGCGGCGCGTCATGGCCACCTCGTCGTATTCGAGGTCGGAGAACATGTGCGTGGCGTTGTCGAAGGTGAGCGTCACTTCGCAAAAGGACTGGCTCTTGCGGGCCTGGGTGCCGCCGAAGATGACGTCCTGCATGCTCGAACCGCGCATGGTCTTGGCGGACTGTTCGCCGAACACCCAGCGGATGGCGTCGGCGACGTTGCTCTTGCCGCAGCCGTTGGGCCCGACGATGCAGGTCACGCCGTTGTCGAATTTGATCTCGGTCTTGTCCGCGAAGGACTTGAATCCGTTGAGTTCTACTTTTTTGAAATTCAATGCTTTACTCCCCCTGCCCGCGCAGCTGCCGCAGCAAGAGCGCGGCGGCGCGTTTTTCGGCCTCGCGCAGGCTGGCTCCCTCGGCCACGGCGCTCCTGCCCGCCGCTTCGGCGCGGACGGTGAAGCGGGGCGCATGGTCGCTGCCCGTGCGGCCTTCGGCCGTGTATTCGGCGCGCGGCAGGTGCGCGGCCTGCAAATATTCCTGCAAAGCGCCCTTGTAGTTGGGCTCGGCGGCGTCCTCGGCGCTCAGGTGCGAAAACACGAAGGTGCGCGCGGCCTCCAAACCGCCGTCGAGGTACACGCCCGCCACGAGCGCCTCAAACAAGCTGGAAACGGCCTTGCCCGCCGCGGTGTAACCGCCCGCGGTGCGCAAAAATTTTTCCAGCCCCGCGCGGCGCACCGCCCGTTCGAGGGGTGCCGCCGAAACGAGGCGCATGCGCGCGGCGGTCATCTCCCCTTCCGCGCCGCCCTCGCCGTACAGCCGCTCGGCCACGAAAAAGCCCAACAGCGCGTCGCCCAGAAATTCCAGCCGCTCGTTGCTCTCCCCTCCCCACTGCCCCGCGTAGGAGGAATGGGTGAAGCAGGTGCAAAGCAGCGCCTTGTCGCGGAAGGTATAGCCGAGCTTTTCTTCGGCGGCGGCCGATTCCTCCGCGGAAAGGGGCGCCCGCGCGGACGTTTGCCCGTTCATGCCGTCACTGCCCGCCGATGCTTTCGAGGTCGACATGGGAGAGCATCTCGGCGATGGCGGGGATGAGCCCGCGGGCCGCGGCCTCCTTCGCCTGCAACACGGAGGCGCAGACGGAATCGGCCTTGCTCGAACCGTGCGATTTGACGACGGGCTTTTCGATGCCCAGAAGCACCGCCCCGCCGTATTTGTTGTAATCCATCACCCGCTTGATCTTGCGGAAGGCCTTTTTCATGAACAGAGCATAGCCGATCTTGGCCGAGAGGGAGGAAGAGATCGTATCCTTGATGACGCGCATGAGCGCCATCGCCGTGCCCTCGGTCGTCTTCAAGGCGATGTTGCCCGAAAACCCGTCGCACACGGCCACGTCCACGTCGCCGCTCATGATGTCACGCCCCTCGATGTTGCCGACGAAATCGATGCCGGGAAGCGCCTTCAAAAGTTCGTGCGCCTCCTGGTGGAGGGGGTCGCCCTTGTGGTCCTCGGTGCCGTTGTTGACCAGCCCCACGCGCGGCGCGGCCACGCCCATGCTCTTGGCGTACGCCGTGCCCATGATGGCGAAGTGCGCCATGTTCACGGCCTTGCACTCGGCGTTGGCGCCCGCGTCGATGAGCAGCACCCGCCCGCCCGTGGCCGTGGGCAGCACGGGGCAGACGGCGGGGCGGGAAATGCCGCGGATGCGCCCGACGCGCAGCAGCGCGCCCGTGAGCACCGCGCCCGTGGAGCCCGCCGAAACGAAGCCGTGCGCCGTGTCGTCCTCTTTGAGCATTTTCAGCGCCACCACGAGGGAAGAATCCTTCTTTTGGCGGATGGCGGCGGTGGGCACGTCGTCGTTGGTGATGACCTCGGAACAGTGAACGACGAGAAGGCGCTCCTTGTCGTAGGAAAGGCCCGAAAGGACCTCGCCGATCTTCTGCCCGTCGCCCGTCAAAACGACTTGCAGGTCCTTGTCCGCGGAAAGCGCCATGGCGGCGCCTTTGACGATCTCGGCGGGGGCGTTGTCCCCGCCCATCGCGTCGACGATGATCTTGTACATGGCAAACTCCTTGCAGAATGTAAAATGTAATGTAGAATGTAAAATGTAGAGTATAGAATTGAGGTCAATTTCTATAATCTACTGCGCGTTACAAAATCGCATTTTGAATAAGCGCACCCAATTTGCCGAAAACTTTCGGCTAAGCGGAAGGGGTGAACGCGCGCGGTTCAATAAACTTTGAAGCCGAAACACATCGCGCGCGGAGGGGAAAACCGCTCGGGTTTTCCCTCAAACTCGCGCAAACCGCAGCATCTCTTTTGCGAGGTTTGCGCGAAATGCTTTTTTTTAATACTCCAAATTCCCCACCGTGCGCGGGTACGGGAGGACGTCGCGGATGTTGGAAATGCCCGTAAGGTACATGATCATCCGCTCGAAGCCCAGGCCGAAGCCCGAATGCACCGTGCCGCCGTAACGGCGGAGTTTGATGTAAAAATCGTAATCTTCGGGGTTTAAGCCCAGCTCTTTCATGCGGGCGAGGAGCACGTCCTCCCGTTCCTCCCTCTGCGAACCGCCGATCAGCTCGCCGATGCCGGGCACGAGGAGGTCGGCCGCGGCCACCGTTTTGCCGTCGTCGTTCAGGCGCATGTAAAAGGCCTTGATCTCCTTGGGGTAATCGGTCAAAAAGACGGGCTTGCGGAAGTGCTGTTCGGTCAGATAGCGCTCGTGCTCGCTTTGCAGGTCGCACCCCCAATAGACGGGGAATTCAAACTTGTCCTTCACCTTTTCGAGGATGGAGACAGCCTCGGTGTAGGTAAGGCGCACGAACTCGTTGTGCAGCACGTTTTCCAGCCGCTCGACGAGGCCCTTGTCGACAAAGCTGTTCAAGAACCCGATCTCGTCGGGGCAGGCCCGCATCACGTGGGCGATGACGTATTTGACCATCGCCTCGGCCACGTCCATATCCCCCGCGAGGTCGCAAAAGGACATTTCGGGCTCGATCATCCAAAACTCGGCCGCGTGGCGGGTGGTGTTGGAGCGCTCGGCGCGGAAGGTGGGGCCGAAGGTGTACACGTCGGAATAGGCCATGGCGAAGGGCTCGACGTTGAGCTGGCCCGAAACGGTGAGGCTGGCCTTTTTGCCGAAGAAATCTTTTTTGTAATCGACACCGCCTTTGAGTTTGTCCAATTCGAGCGTGGTGACCTGGAACATCGCGCCCGCGCCCTCGCAGTCGCTGCCCGTGAGGATGGGCGTGTGCACGTAGACGAAGCCGCGTTCATGGAAAAAGCTGTGGATGGCGAAGGCGGCCTCGCTGCGGATGCGGAACACCGCGCCGAAGGTGTTGGTGCGCGGGCGCAGGTAGGCGATCTCGCGCAGAAACTCCATCGTGTGCCGCTTTTTTTGCAGGGGGTAATCGGGCGTGGAGGCGCCCATCACGGCGATGCTCTCCGCCTTGACCTCGAAGGGCTGGCGGTTTTCGGGCGTGAGCACGAGGGTGCCTTTGACCACGAGGCTGGCGCCCACGTTCTGGCGGGCGATCTCGTCGTAATTGGCAAGCGATGCGCGCTCGAAGACGACCTGGCAGTTTTTGAAGTGGCTGCCGTCGTTGAGCTCGATGAAGCCGAAAGCCTTGGAATCGCGCAGGGTGCGCGCCCAACCCATGAGGGTGACCTCTTTCCCGCCGAAGGACTGCGGCGCCGCGTACAATTCGCGGATGGTCGTTCTCTGCATAGCGTTTTTCTCCGTACGAACGTGGCCGAAGCCGCGCAAAATTTTTGCTCCGTATACCCCTGTATTGTACCAAAAAAGAAAAAAAAGCGCAACTATATTGCGCAAAAAACACGAAAAGCGAAAAAGGGCGATTTTTGCGTGAAACATTCCCCGCCCCTGCCCGCGGCGGCAAGGAAAAAGCGCCCGACGGACGGCGGGCGCTTTTGCGGATGCGTTGCGGTATGTTGCTGCACGGCTGCCGCGTTGCGGCGGTCAGTCGATTTTTTTGACGAACGTTTTGCGGCGCTTGATGATCTCGCGCTCGAAGCTCGTCCACTGCGTCTGCACGGCGAGGTTGGTGACGAGCTCGGGGTTGGACTCCACGCTCCGTATCTTGTCCTCGATGATGTGGCTGCTGATGCGGGCCATCATGAGCGAATTGACGCCCTTTTTCTGGTAATCGGGACGGACGGCGACGAGGGCCATTTCCAGCTCGCGCGGCTTTTTGATGGCGCGCAGCAGGCGCAGGATGGTGAGCGGGGTCATGCGGCCGCGGCCCTTGATGAGGGGCTCGGCGATGGACGGGATGATCACGCCCATGCCCACGGGCGTGCCCGTCTTGTCGACGAGGAAGGAAAAGTAGCGCGGGTTGATGATGGTGGCGAACTGGTCGAGCACGTTGTCCATCTCCTTGCCTTCCAGCGGGACGTACTCATCGAGGCAGGAATAGGCCTCGTTGACCATGGCAAGCGCGGCGTGGCCGTATTTGGCGATGAGCTCCTTCATGGGAGCGGAACCCGCGATCTCGGTCAGTTCGAGCTTCTTTTCGACGTAGTTCGCGATGGTCTTGATGCGCGCGTCGACGGCCTCGGGGATGGTGAAGTTGTACTCCACCCACTCGCTTTCGGGCTCGAATCCCAGGGCCTGCACGTGCTTTGCGTAGTACGGGAAGTTGTAGTTGGTGGCGTATGTAGCGCGCTTGTCGAAGCCCTCGGTGAGCATGCCCTCGCGGTCCTGGTCGTTGAAGCCCCAGGGACCGTGGATAGTGTCCATCCCCCGCTCTTTGCCGAACGCGGCCACCGCGTCCAACAGCTTTTGCGCCACCTCGGCGTCGTCGACGAAGTCGAAGCGGGAAAAGCGGATGTTTTTGGTGCCCGCCAGGGCGTTGCGCTTCTTCTGGATGATGCCCGCCACGCGGCCCACGACTTTGCCGTCGCGCTCGGCGAGGAAGCAGCGCACCTCGCACGAAGGCAGCGAAAAGTTTTTGCTGGGGTCCATGACGCTCATCTCGTCCGAATAAAAGGACGGCACGTACAGCGGGCACTTCTTGTACAGCTTGACGGGGAAGCGCGCGAATTTGCGCAGGTCGGACTTGGTTTTGACTTCTCGGATGGTGATCATATTCTCTTTCCTTGCAAGCCGCAAAGGTTCGGGCGGGCGCCCCGCGTGCGCGTGTGCGCCGAAGGGGCCGCGGGCGGCTTTTTCTTATTCTATCATATATTTTCCGATTTGGCAAGAGGGCGCGCTCATTTTTTGCGGGCCGCAGGGCGCCGCGCGGGCGCAAAAGGGTGCCAAGGGCGGGAAATTTTGCCGCGGACGGAAACTTACCGCCCGCCCCCGCGCGGGAAAAAGGGAAAGCGCGGCCGCCGCGGGCGCGGGGCGGCCTGTCCCTCGGGCCGTGCGGTGCCTTGCCCTGCGGGCGGGGCGTTCTGTCCCTCGGGCGGTGCCTCTCCTCCCGCCTGCCCTTCGCGCGGAAGCGGGCCTTCGGACAGGCCGCGCACGGGGGCGTAGCTGTCCCGCCGCAGCAGGATGCGCTCGTCCGGCTTGCCCTCTTCGCGGCGGATGAGCCAGCCCTCGCTCTTCACGCCGTCCTTGGGGGCGCGCAGCTCGCGCTCCTCGGCTGCCTCGCGCCGCTCGGGCTCGGGCGGGGGCACGGTGGCCGTGACCACGCTCTCGCGCAGGTAGGTGACGGCGCTCTGCGGGCCGTAGAGGGAGGCGGTGAGCGTTTGCCCGTTCACGCGGCAGACGAGGTACACGGGCCCCGCGCCCGCGTTGCGGAATTTGAGGTCGCAGGCGGCGCCGCTGACCATGGCGTCGAACGAGGGTTCGACGTAGCCCACCGCCAGGCTGTGCGGGTGGTACTCGGAAATCTGCATGCCCGCCAGCAGCGCGGCGTTGTAGAGGGTGGTGCTGACCTGGCAGACGCCGCCGCCCACGCCCGCGACGAACTCCCCTTCCAGGATGACGGGCGCCTCGCGGTAGCCCTGTTCCGCCGTGCGCGGGCCGGTGCGGGCGTTGAAGGAAAAGGTCTCCCCTGCGGCCAAGATGCAGCCGTTGAGGGCGGCCGCCGCCAGCGCGATGTTGTGGGCGCGCGGGGCGTTGCCGCCGTTGAAGGTGGTGGAAAAGGTACCCAGCAGGCGGACGGAGCGGCGCACCTCCTCCTCGCTGCGCGAAGGCGGCACATTCACGGGTTCGGCGCGCACCTCCCGCTCCCCCGCGGCCAGGGCGGCCTCGGCCGCGCGCAGCAGCGCCGCGCCGTCCACATACCGCCCCTCGGCGGCGGGCTCGAAGGCGAAGGGCGGGTCCTCCTGCGGGCGGAAGACGGCGCGCGCCGCGCGGCCTTGGCGGAAGAGCCCGTCGCACAGGCCGCGGACCGCCCCTTCCAGCCCCGCGACGCGCTGCCGCTTGCGCAGCGGCACCGCGCCGCCCTTGCGCGCGGCCGCCTGCAAGGCGGGATACAGGTCCGTTTCGTAATGCAGGGCGGGCGGGCCGAACACGACGCGGTCCTCGCCCGCGCACACCGTGAAGGTGCGGCCCGCCAGCTCCCCTTCCAGCGCGGCGCGCACCTTGGCCGCGGCCGCGGGCAGCGTCAGGCGGGATACGTCTACCCCGCCCACACTCGTCCCGCGCGGCAGCACGCCCGCAAAGCCGCAGGCCAGAAACAAAAAGCCCGCGGCCAGTGCCGCGGGCAAAAGGCGTATTCTGCGTTTCCTTTCCCTTCCCATCGCACTCCCTCCCCCCAAGTATGGGCGCGCCGCACGCGCGCCATGCGCCGCGGGCGGAAGGGAATGTTTGCCGCGCGGGAAAAACACGCGCGGGAAAAGCCGCGCGGGAAAAACACGCGCGGGAAATACACGCGCGGGAAAAGCCGCGCGGGGCGGCAAAAACGGGGCCGCGGCCGTGCAACGCGGGCCGCGCGGGGCGTTACAGCATCTTTTCGCCCATGTCCTGCCCGCCGAGGATGTGGATATGCAGGTGGTGCACCGTCTGGCCCGCGTCCCTGCCCTGGTTGACGATGAGCCGGTAGCCGTTTGCAAGGCCGAGCCCTTCGGCGATGGCGGGGATCTTGACGAGGCATTTTTTGACGAGCTCCGCCTGCGCCGCGTCCATTTCGGCCAGCGTAGCGAAGTGCGATTTGGGCACGACGAGCACGTGCACCTTGGCCTGGGGCGCGATGTCGCGGAAGGCGATCATGTCCTCGTCCTCATACACCTTGGCCGAGGGGATCTCCCCCGCGGCGATCTTGCAGAAAATGCAGTTCTCCATTTCAGTGTTCCTCCGTGATCGTAGCTTTCAACCCGTCCTCGAAGGCGCCGAGCGCGGTGACGCGGCAGCGGTGCGCCACGGCGCCCTCGACGTAGAGGCGGATGTAATTTTCGGAATAGCCGACGGTGTAGCCGCCCTTGCGCTCTTCGGGCACGAAGTCCAGCACCTTGCCGGCAAAGGCGGACTCGTAGCCGCGGCGCAGCTCCTCCGCCGCCGCCAACAGCTCGTGCAGGCGGTGCTTTTTGACGGCGGGCGGGAGGTCCTTGAACCGCTTTGCCGCGGCCGTGCCCGCGCGCGGGCTGTACGCGAAGCAGTGCACCTGCGAAAAGCGGGCGCGGCGCAGAAGGTCGAGCGTCTGCGAAAAATCTTCCTCCGTTTCGGTGGGGAAGCCCGCGATCGCGTCGGTGGTGACGGCGGCCGCGGGGAAGCGGGAGCGGATGAGTTCCACGCGCGCCAGAAACTCCTCGCGCGTATAATGACGGTTCATGGCCCTGAGCACCGCGTCCGAGCCGCTCTGCAACGAGAGGTGGAAGTGCGGCGCAAACCCGCGCACCCGTTCCGCCGCGTCCAGAAGGCGGGGCGTGACCGCGCTCACCTCCAAAGAGCCGAGGCGGATGCGGCTGCGGGCGTCCTTGACGGCCAGGAGGAGCTCAGGCAGGCCGCGGCCGCCGTCGCTGTACGAGGAGACGTCGATGCCCGTGATGACGACTTCCTCGGCGGGGGACGCCAGGATCTCGGCCGCCGCGCTTTCGAGGGAGCGCGAACGGCTCCTGCCGCGCAGGTACGGGATGATGCAGTAGGAGCAGAAGTTGTTACAGCCGTCCTGCACCTTGACGAAGGCGCGGGCGTGAAAGGTCTTGGGCGGGAGGAGCTCGTCGAAGGCGGTATCGTCCTCGCACAAAAAGACGCCTTCCTTGTCCAAAAGTTCCAGCACCCTGCCCTTTTGCCGCGCGCCCGCCACGGCGCTGACCCCCTCCTTGCCCGCAAAGGCGGTGGGGTCGCGCTCGGAGGCGCAGCCGCAGACGACGATGCGCGCGCGGGGGGCGACGGCACGGATGCGCGCCACCGCCTGGCGGGACTTTTTTTCGGCCTCGGCGGTGACGGCGCAGGTGTTGAGGATGTACAGGTCGGCGGGGACGAGGCCCTCGCACACTTCCCAGCCGCGCTCGGCAAGGCCGCGCAGCAGCGAGGCGCTCTCGCAGCCGTTGACCTTGCAGCCGAGGGTGAATACGGACGCCTTCATTCCCATTCCCCCAGACAGAACATCACGGCCGCGGTGAAGGCGACGGCCGCCGTTTCGGCGCGCAGGATGCGCCGCCCCAGGGTGATGCCCGCAAAGCCGGCGGCCTTCGCCTGCGCGAACTCCTCCTCCGAAAAGCCGCCCTCGCTGCCCACGACGAGGGCGCACGGGCCGCGCAGGGTGCGGAGGTCAACATCGCTCCCGCGGGCCAGTTCGCAGGCGAACAGCCTGTTCTCGTACCCGTTGCAGGACGAGAGCGCGGAGGAAAGGTCATGAAAATACTCCACCTGCGGCACCGAGGCGCGCAGGCATTGCTTGGCGGCCTCGCGCGCCACCTTTTGCAGGCGGGAGAGCTTATTTTCGTTCATGTACGCGGCGCAATAGCGGGAGGAGAACACGCCGATCTCCGCCACGCCGAGCTCGGTGGCCTTCTGCACGGCGAACTCCGTTTTGTCCCCTTTGAGCGCGCCGAGCATGAGCCGCACGCGGGTGCGGCACTCCTTGTCCGACGGGCGGCTGCCCGTCACGCCGCAGACGAGCTCGCGCCGCCCCACAGCCCGCACGACGGCGTCGAACTCCCGCCCGCTGCCGTCCAAGAGGACGATCTCGTCCCCTTCGCGCAGGCGCAAAACGTTGACGGCGTGCGAAAATTCGTCGCCGCGCAGAACCGTTTCGGGCCCGACTTGTTCCACGAAAAAGCGGCGGGCCATTTCACGCCCCCTTCCGCATGGCCAGGGCGAACCACTCGCCCAGGCGGCGCTGTTCGAGAAGGCGCATGCCCACCCCCTCGTAGGCGGCGACGACCTGCGCCAGCTTGGGCTCGATGATGCCGCTGAGGATGAGGGTGCCGCCCGCCCGCAGCCGCGCGGGGATGCTCTGCGCCAGGCGGCAGAGGATGTCCGCGGTGATGTTGGCCGTCATCACGTCGCCGCACACTTCGGCGTTTTCCAGCAGGTCGGAGAGGGCGATGCGCACCTTCCCCTCCACGCCGTTGAGGGCGGCGTTGTGCTCGCTGCTGCGCACGGCCACGTAGTCGATGTCCGTCATATACGCGAACGCGGCCCCCAGCTTGACGGCGGCGATGCCCAGGATGCCGCTGCCGCAGCCCACGTCCACGACGGTGTCCCCTTCGCGCAGGTATTTTTGCAGCAGTTCGAGGCACATGGACGTCGTTTCGTGCTCGCCCGTGCCGAAGGCCATGTTGGAATCGAGCTTGACGATCGCCTCCCCCGCCTTGGGCTCGTAGGCGATCCACTCGGGGCAGACGACGACGCGCCCGCCGATGTGCAGGGGGCGGAAATGGGTCTTCCACACTTCCTGCCAGTCGTCCCCCTCGATCTCGCGGCGGCCCGTTTCCAGGCTGCCAAGCGCGATAAAGCCCTCGCTGCGCGCGCGCAGCGCGTCCAGCCCTTCGCGGATGGCGCGGATGTGCTCTTCGGCGGTGTCGAGGGGCAAAAAGCACTTGACGAGCACGTCCCCGCCCGCGTCTTCGGACAGGCCGTCGTCCATGTAGTCCCAAAAGGTGCTCTTGTCCCGCTGCAAGGCGATGACGTCGTTGGCGTCGTTGACGGCGACGCCGTAATTGGTGTGATCCCACAACAGGTCGGCCACCAGCTCGCTGCCCTCGCTCGTGGTGTGCACCGTCAGTTCGATGAATTTCATGAACGGTCCTCCCCGCCTTCGGCGCCCGCTCGATCCCGTGCGGAAGCGCTTTCTTCGCCCTGCCCCGCTTCGGAAACGCCTGCCTCGGCGCCCGCTTGTTCTTCGGCGCCCGCTTGTTCTTCGGCGCCCGCTTGTTCTTCGGCGCCCGCTTGTTCTTCGGCGCCCGCGGGCAGCAGGGCGCCCTCGCGTTCGAGCTTGGCCAGAAGCTGCTTTTCGGTGAGGATGACCTTATCCTCGAACCAGTGCGGCTTTTTCTTCATGCCGAGGTAGCTGACTATGCAGACGACGAGGCAGCCGACGATGTTGATGAACATATCCCCCATCGTGTCGGCCAGGCCGTTGCCGTAAGGCACGTCGTGCGCGGTGCCCGCCACGGGCTGCCCGTTCACGACGATCTCGGCGCCCTCGATGATGGAATCCTGCCAGCGCTGCATGTTGGAGCCGAACAGGCGGTCGAGCGCCCATTCGATCAGTTCCCACACGTATTCGCTGGTCATGGCGAAGCAGAAGGTGAACAGCACCACGAAAAAGGGCGAGAGCTTGTTCACGCCCACGCGGTTGTTCAAAAGCCAAACGACCGAAAAGCTCAGCAGCGAAAAGACGACGCCGCCCGTGGCGTGCAGCACCTTGTCGTACAAAAACACGTGGTCGTAGGCGCGGAAGATCTCGCCCAGCACGAAGTGCGCGAACACCCACACGTACAGCACGATGGTGATGAAGTTGGGGAAATAGCAGCGGAATTTGCGCTGGATGAGCAGCGGGATATTGAGGATGACCAGCGCGCCCACGCACTGAAAGACGTGGTTGACGGTGATGTCCAGCCCGCGCTCCTCTTCGAGAAAGTAAATGACGATGGACGCTGCCATCGTCAGCACGGTGACGGCCTGCAAGATCCAGTTGAGGATGATGGCGTGGCGGCCCTTCTTCCAAACGGCCGTGTACACCGCGCGCTCCTGCTCGCCGAGGTTTTGCAATCGCTTGTCTAAGTATTTCATGCCGAATATTGTACAGGATTTGCGCGCGTTCGTCAATTCATTTGAGCCCCGCCGACCGCCAAGAATAAAAAGCCGCCCGCGGAACGAAGGACGGCTTTGGAGGGCGCGGTGCGGGCGGGCGCAGACGGGCGCAAAATGACGGGGCGCGGGGCCCGCCCTATTTGTTGTAAATGGCCCCGACGATGAGCCTTGCCAGGGCGGCGGGGTCCTCCGCGCAGCCGTCTTCCAGCCACTTCATGGATACGTTGTACAGCATGCCCGCGTAGAGATAAGGAAGATACGGGTCCTTTTCGGGGTGGTCGCGGCGGAAATCTTCGGCAAAGCAGCGGTTGAGGAAATCCAGGTACAGCCCGCTCAGGTTCGCCTTTTGCAGAAGGCGGAAGGACTCCTTGTGTTCACGAAACAGCCGCAAACTCTCCTCGGCCACGCGGATATGGTCCTCCTTGTTCCGCGGGTAATAGTGCTGCGAGAACACGAATTCCTTGGCGTGGTAGGTAAAATAGTATGCGATGACGTCTTCCTTGCTCTTGAAATAGCGGTAGAAGGTCGCCCGCCCCACGCCCGCCTTGCGGACGATGTCGCTCACGGCGATCTTCGGGTATTCGCAGACGTCCATCAGGCGGAACAGCGCCTGCACGATGTAGTGCCGCGTGTACTCTTCGGACAAATAACTCATGATACAAACTTCCCCTTTGTGTTTCATCGGCGAAGACAAAAGGCGCAGACCTGTCTCACGGCGCCTTCCGCCGGTTGCGCCCGCCGCGGTTTTGTATTATGATACACTTGTCTTACGGAGAAGTCAACCGAACGCGCCTTTTCCGCGGACGCATCTTCATGAAAAGGGAGACAAAACCATGCAGGAAAGAGACTTTGTTTGCTACGAATACAAGACGGTGACCGCCAAAGCGCAGGAGCAGACGCGCGCGGCGGACTTCTGCGAGGCCTTCGGCTGGGAGCTGACGGACGTTTCGCCCTCGTTCGGCGGCGTCGTGCTGTCGCTGCGGCGGGACAGGAAGCTGCGGCACAGGCAGGAGCTCGGCAGGCTGGAACGGCAGGCCGAAGGCGCGGCGGCCGAGCTGAAAGCGCTGCAACGCAAAAAGACGCGGGGCGCCAAGGTGTTTGCCTGGCTGTTCGGCGCCGCCGCCGCGCTCGTGTTCGGCGGCGGGATGAGCCTTTGCATGCTCGCCCAAAGCGGCGCCGCGCTGGCGGGCGGCGTACTGCTCGGGCTCGCGGGCGCGGCGCTCTGCTGCGTGAACTACCCGATCTTTTGCAAGCTCGCGGCAAAAAAGGCCGAGGCGCTGCTGCCCGCGATCGACAGGGCAGAAGAAAAGCTGGCACTCCTCCTCGAAAAGGGCGACGGGCTGCTGCGCGGCGAACAGTTCTGACCGCGCGAAAACGCCTGCGATGTGGAAGCGGCTCCTATGCGCCCTGCGCCGCCCGCGCGGCGCGTTCTTACTCTGTTTTTACGCCGTATTCGCCGCCCTGTTGGCGGGCACCGCGCTCCTGCTCGCCCTCGCGCCGGACATTACCGCCCTGCACGCGGCCGTGTTTGCCCTGACGGCGGCGGGGCTCGCCTACGCCGTATACACGGCGGTGCTGTTCGCGCCCAAGGCCAAAGCGGCGGCCGTGCGCCTGTTGCAGCGGCGCCCGTTCACGGCGGAACTGATCCGAAACTACGGCCTGCGCACCGTCGTATTCTCTTTTTGCGGCTTCGCCGTCAGCGTCGCCTACGCCGCCTTGCAGGCGGGGCTGGGCATCGCGGCGCGCTCGCTGTGGAACGTGACCGTTGCGGGCTTTTACTTCGTTCTCATCGCGCTCAGAGGCGTCGTCCTGTTTTTCGGGTGCAGGCGCGCGGGCGACGAAAAGAGGGAACGGCGCATCTACGCCCTCTGCGGCGGGATGCTCAACCTGCTCACCCCCGTGCTCGCGGGGCTGGTCGTGCTCGCGCAGACGGCCGACCTCTCCTTCGCCTACGCGGGAGTCATGATCTATTTTTCCGCCGCCTACACCTTCGGCAAGATCGTATCCGCCGCCGTGCAGTTTTTCCGCGCGCGGAGGCAGGACCGCCTCGCCGTGCGGGCGCTGCGCAACATCAACCTCGTGACCGCGCTGTATTCCGTGCTCGTTTTGCAGATCGCCATGCTCCAAGCCTTCGGCGAACAAAGCGGCACGGGCAACGCCCTGCTCGGCGGGGCCATCGCGGTGCTGACGTTCATCATAGGCCTCGCCATGATCGTGCGCGCCCGCAGGACGCGCGGTGAACGGCGCCCGCCCGAAACCGTCGAAACCCCCGCCGACCGCCAAGAATGAAAAGTGACCCGCACGGGCCGCAAATTTTCCGAAGGTATACAAAACGGAGCCGCGCTCTTGCGGCTCCGTTTTGTTTTTTGGTCCGCGTTTTGGGCAGACGTATGTTCATTTTTTATACGGGTCGACGCCGTACATGGCCTGCACGTTGTCGCGGAAGGCGCGCATCTTGGCGCTCTGGCGGATGTCCAGGCCCGCGTCGAGCTCCTCCACGGCGCGCTTTTGCTCGCGGGTGAGCTTGGTGGGCACTTCGACGATGACGGTGATGTACATATCCCCCGTGCCCAAGCGGGTGCGGATGCCCCGCCCGCGCACCAAAAAGCGGGTGCCGCTCTGCGTGCCTTCGGGGATGAGGTACTCGAAGGGTTCGTCCAGCCCCGGCACGCGCACCTTGCCACCCAGCGCCGCCGTGGCGTAGGAGACGGGCAGGTCGATGTACAGGTCTCTGTCCTTGCGCTTGAAAAATTTGTGCGGCTCGACGCGGAACACGACGATGAGGTCGCCCGGCTCTCCGCCGCGCGTGGCCTGGCCGTACCCCTTTTTGCGGATGTAGCTGTTGGTATCCGCCCCCGCGGGGACGTTGAGAGTGACCACCGTCTCCTTGCGGACGTAGCCCTTGCCCTTGCAGTCGGGGCACATGTCGGTGATCTTTTTGCCCGTGCCGCCGCAGGCGTCGCACACGGCCATGCGGATGGTGCGGCCGAAGAGGGTATCCTGCGTGTAGCGGACCTGGCCCGTGCCCTTGCACTTATCGCAGGTCTTGAAGGCGGTGCCGTTTTTGGCGCCCGTGCCGTGGCAGGACGCGCAGGGCTCGTTGCGCGTGTAGCGCACTTCCTTGGTGCAGCCTTTGGCCGCGTCGAGGAAGGAGAGCTTGACCTCAACGGTGACGTCCTCCCCCTGCCGCGCCGCCGAGGACGCCTGGCCGCCGCCCCCGCCGAAGCCCGAAAAGAATTCGCTGAAAATATCCCCGAAGCCCGAAAAACCCGAAAAGCCCGCGCCGCCGAAGCCGCCCGCGCCCCCGCGCATGCCGGGGTGGTCGAGCTCGTAGTCGTACTGCTGGCGCTTCTGCGGGTCGGAGAGCACCTCGTTGGCCTCGTTCACTTCCTTGAACTTGGCCGCGGCGTTGGCGTCTCCGGGGTGCAGGTCGGGGTGGTACTGTTTGACCAGCTTGCGGTAGGCCGCCTTGATGTCTGCCTCGCTCGCCTTGCGGTCCACGCCCAATATTTCGTAATAATTTTTGTCAGCCATAAATACCCCTCACACCGCCCGCAGGCGGCCCCGAAGGGCCGCCGCCGCGGTGCGCCTTGCCCGCCGCGCCCGAAGGCGCGGCGGGCACTCCTGTATCTGTTTTTTTGCGCGGCCGCGGCAAAGCCGCTGCCGCCCGCGCGGCGTTACTGGTGGAATTCCTCGTCGCCGCCCGCGTTGCCGCCGTCGCCCGCGGGGCCTTCGGGCCCGCCCTGGGCGCCGCCCGCCTGCCGGTAGATCTTGGCGAAGATCTGCTGGCTCTCGTTGGTCAGCTTCTCCGTCGCGGCCTTGATGCGGTCGTCATCGTCGGAGGCGAGCTCTTCCTTGGCGTTTTTGACGAGCTCTTCCAGCTGCGCCTTGTCCTCGGCGGAGATCTTGTCTCCGAGCTCGGTGACGGACTTTTCGACGGTGAAGATCATGCCGTCGAGCTTGTTCTTGTTGTCCACCTTCTCCTTGCGCTTTTTATCCTCTTCGGCGTACTGTTCGGCCTCCTTCACGGCGCGGTCGATATCTGCCTCGGAGAGGTTGGTGGAGGAAGTGATGGTGATATCCGTGCTCTTTTGGGTGCCGAGGTCCTTGGCCGTGACGTGAACGATGCCGTTGGCGTCGACGTCGAAGGTGACCTCGATCTGCGGCACGCCGCGCGGTGCGGGCGGGATGCCCGTCAGCTCGAAGCGGCCGAGCGTTTTGTTGTCCTTGGCAAATTCACGTTCGCCCTGCAAGATGTGGATGTCCACCTGCGTCTGGTTGTCGGCCGCGGTGGAGAACACCTGCGACTTTTTGGCGGGGATGGTCGTGTTGCGCTCGATCAGGCGGGTGAACACGCCGCCCAGCGTTTCGATGCCCAAAGACAGGGGCATGACGTCCAGAAGCAGCACGTCCTTGACCTCGCCCGAGAGCACGCCGCCCTGGATGGCCGCGCCGATGGCGACGCATTCGTCGGGGTTGATGCCCTTGAACGGGTCCTTGCCCGTGATCTGTTTGACCTTTTCCACGACGGCGGGGATACGGGTGGAACCGCCGACGAGGATGACCTTGTCGATGTCCCCGTACGAAAGGCCCGCGTCCTTCATGGCCAGGCGCATGGGCTCGCTCGTCTTTTCGACGAGGTCGGCCGTCAATGCGTCGAACTTCTGGCGGGTGAGGTCGATGTCGAGGTGTTTGGGGCCGTCCGCCGTGGCCGTGATGAAGGGCAGGTTGATATTCGTCGTGGTCATGCCCGAAAGTTCGATCTTCGCCTTTTCGGCCGCCTCTTTCAGGCGCTGCATGGCCATTTTGTCCTTGGACAGGTCGATGCCCTCTTTGGACTTGAACTCGTCGACGAGGTAGTCCATGATGCGCTTGTCGAAGTCGTCGCCGCCGAGCATGTTGTTGCCGTTGGTGGCCAGCACTTCAAACACGCCGTCGCCGATCTCCAAAATGGAGACGTCGAAGGTGCCGCCGCCGAGGTCGTAGATCATGACCTTGTGGTTGTTGCTGTCCTTGTCGAGGCCGTAGGCGAGCGCCGCGGCCGTCGGCTCGTTGATGATGCGCAGAACGTTCAGGCCCGCGATCTTGCCCGCGTCCTTGGTGGCCTGGCGCTGGCTGTCGGTGAAGTAGGCCGGGCAGGTGATGACGGCGTCCGTCACCTTGCTGCCGAGGTAGCTCTCCGCGTCCGCTTTGAGCTTGGAAAGGATCATCGCGGAAATTTCCTGCGGGGTGTATTTTTTGCCGTCGATGTCCACCTTGTAGTCGCTGCCCATGTGGCGCTTGATGGAGATGACCGTGCGGTCGGGGTTGGCCACCGCCTGGCGCTTGGCCACCTGGCCCACGATGCGCTGGCCGTCCTTTTGGAAGGCCACGACGGAAGGCGTGGTGCGCGCGCCTTCGGGGTTGGGGATGACGACGGGCTCGCCGCCTTCCATGACGGCGACGCACGAATTGGTCGTACCGAGGTCGATGCCGATGACTTTACTCATAGTATATCACTCCTTTTTGAGGTAAAAAGAAATTACCGATTTTTTTTATTTTCCGCGGAGCGGCCGAAGCCGCCGCCGTGTTTGCGATCTTGATGCCCCCGCGGCTCCGCAAAGCGCGGCGTTTACGGGGGGATGTTGCAGAATTCAGAATGTAAAATGTAGAATGTAGAATTGAGGACAATTCTACTGTCATCCCGAGCGCCCTACTGTCATCCCGAGCCTGTCGAGGGATCTCATGGCGCGGGCTTTCGGAATGTAGAATGTAGAGTGTAGAGTGTAGAATTGAGGACAATTCTACTGTCGTCCCGAGCGCCCTACTGTCATCCCGAGCCTGTCGAGGGATCTCATGGCGCGGGCTTTCGGAATGTAGAATGTAGAGTGTAGAGTGTAGAATTGAGGACAAACCTTATGTCATCCCGAGCCTGCCGAGGGATCTCATGGCGGGCTTTGCCGTGGGCGGGCATGAGATCCTTCGACTGCGCCTCACTTCGTTCGGCTCCGCTCAGGATGACAAGGAGGCGCGAGTCCGTTCAGCCCCTAAAACGCACGGGAAAAATTTTCGTGAACTTTACAAAGTATTGTGCGCCGAGCGCGAACCCGTTTCGGCAAGCGATCGCGCACAAGACAAGGAAGGCGCGGCTTTTGCGAGGGGAGCGTATACAGACATACGTGACCCGAGAAAAAACGCAAGCCTGACACAGTATTGTGCGCCGAGCGCGAACCGAAATCAAGTCGTCACTTTCACCTGCGCGAACCGCAGAACCTTATCCCCCCGCTTGTACCCTTTGAGGAACACCTCTTTGACGTAGCCGGGCTCCACGCCCTCGCAGGCAGGTTCGCTCATGACGGCTTCGCAAAAGGCGGGGTCGAACTCCTCGCCGACGGGGTCGATGGCCTCGATGCCCTCGTCTTCGAGCAGTTTTTTGAAGGAACGCAGCACCATTTCGATGCCCTTTTTGGTCTGCCCGTCGCAGGTGACGAGGGCGCGCTCCAAATTGTCCCCCACGGGCAGGACCTTTACGAGCACGTCCGCCTTGCCGTCGAGATAGGCGTTGCGGCGGGTCTGCTCGTTGCGCTTGCGGAAATTATCGAACTCGGCGGCGGTGCGCATCCATTTATCCTTGAACGCCTCCGCCTGCGCGCGGGCCTCGGCAAGTTCACGCCCCTGCCCTGCGGCCTCTTCCTGTTCCTTGCAGCTCTCCTGCGCATCGCCCGCGGCCACTTCGGCGGGGGCGGCTGCGTCGCAGGCCTGCTCCTGTTTTTCTTCTTCATTCATGGTCTTTGTTGTCCTTTTTGTCCTTGATCCTGCCGCCGACGAGCTCTTCGAGCGCCTTGCCGACGTTTTCGAGCACGGTGATGACTTTGGTATAGTCCATTCGCATGGGGCCGATCACGCCGTAGGTGCCGAGGTTTTTGCCCCCCGCCGCGTACGTGGCGGTGACGACGGAGCAATCTTCGGGCACGTCGTCCTCGCCGGAACCGATGCGCACGCTGATCTGGATCTCGTCGTTGTCGTCTCCGATGAGTTCGGCGATCTTGTCCTTGCTGGATATGACGGTGAGGAAGTTTTTGACGTTTTCGATGTCCTCGTATTCGGGGTGGTTGAAAATTTTGTCCGCGCCCGTGAGCACGACGTCCTCGTCGCGCGGGCGGGAGTACGTTTTTAGCGCGTCGATGACTTCGCGCATGACCTGGCGGTACTGCCCGAACTCGGCAAGCGCCTCCTCCCCCACCGTGCGCGCTTCGGAGAGCGCCTTGCCCTCGAACAGTTTGGCCAGAACGCGCGAGGCGTTTTCCACGTCGGCGTCGGCCATGCTTTCGGGGATGTCGATGAAGGAATCGCGCAGGATGCGCGTGCCCGTGACGATGACCAGAAGTGCCCGTCCCTCCCCGCAGGGCAGCAGGGTGAGGTTGCGGATGGTCTCCTCGTCGGCGTGCGGGCCGATGCCCACGGAGGTGTAGTCGGTCAGATCGCTGATGACTTTGGAAACGCTCTTGATGAGGTGCTCCACGTCTCCCGAGCGCTCGGAAAAGGCGCTTTCGATGTAGTCGAGGTCGCTTTCGGAGAGGTTGCCGCGCTGCATCAGCTCTTCGATGTAAAAGCGGTACGCCTGCGGCGAAGGCACGCGCCCGCCCGAAGTGTGGAACTGCGTCAAATACCCGAGCTCTTCCAGCGAGGCCAGCTCGTTGCGCACGGTGGCAGAGCTCACGCCCTGCAAGTGCTTTTCGGCGATGACCTTGCTCGAAACGGGGACGGCAGAATGGATGTACTCGTCCACGACGATCTGTAAAATTTTCTTTTTACGGTCGGACATTTTCATCGCGGCGTCCCCTTGCGGCTTTTGGCACTTCGTTTTTTACAATGTTAGCACTCTCAACCTCAAAGTGCTAACGCTATTATAATAGCATTGCCCGCCGTTGTCAAGAGATTTGCGCCACTTTTTTTCATGAAAAAATTTTTGCGGCGCGCGCAAACGGGACAGGGCCCCCTTGCGGAGGCCCTGCCACGGTATCGGTAGGTTATCGGAATGGAGGATGAACAAACGGACGGGGGAAAGCGGAGCGCTCCCCTCTTGTACGGCCATTATAGCACGCCGCCCGCGCGCCGTCAATAAAATTAACCTATGTTAACAAATAAATTTTCCGCCGAAACCACTCCGTCCGCGGCGGTATATTGCGGGCTTTACCCAATGTAGAGTGTAGAAGAATGTAGAGTGTAGAATGTAGAGTGTAGAATTTTGGCTTTATTAAAAAATTATCCATAACTCTACATTCTACATTTTACATTTTACATTCGGCACGCAGAAGTCCGCGGTTTTTGTGAACCAAGCGGCGGAGCCGCGGTTTACGGCTCGTCGATGCCGTATTGGCCGCGGCAGCGCCAGAGGCGGCCGCAGCCTTTTTTCAGGCCGCGGAACAGGCCGTATTTTTCGAGCGCGGCGATCATGTACGCCGAGCAGGTGGGCGTGAGGTGGCAGCGTTCGCGCACGTGCATGGGCGCAAAGCGCTGGTACACGCGCACGGCGAAGATGAGCACGGCCTTCAAGCGCAGCAGCACGTACAGCCCCAGCGCCCCCGCCGCGCAGCCCGCGCAGAAGCCCGCCCCCCTGCCCGCGCCCGCGGCGCGCAGCACGAAGAACAGCCCGACGCCCAGCCCCGCCGCCGCCAAGAGGGGCAAGAGGATGTTGAGCGCCACCTTCCACGGGCAAAAATGCGGGCGCTCGTAGCGGGCGTAGTATTCGCGCAGCTCCTCCTCGGTGGGCGGCTCGGGCACGGGCATGAACACGCCCTGCCGCACTTCGCGGTAGCGCACGCCGCGCTCGTTGACGTACTCGCCGCCGCCCAGCGGGCGCAGCGGAAGCCCCGCGGCATCGTCTTCCGCGCCCGCGGCTTCCGCGCCGTCCGCGTCAAGTTCCGCCGCGTTCACGGCGTCCGCGTCCTCGGTTTCTGCGGGGCGCGCATCTTCCGCGGGCCCGCACATGTCTGCGCGCGGCCCCGCGGGGCCGCGCGCTTGCATTTCTTCCTTGTTTTCCAAATCAGTTCGCCTTCTTTTCGCGGATCTTCTGCTTCATGGCAAAGACCATGTCGCGCACGTGGTTGCCCGCGCGCATCGAGCAGTGAAATTCGTCCCCCGGGACGACGATGTAGAAGCCGGTCGTCTTGATGTAGCCCTTGCTCTCGTCCACCTTGGGCTTGCGGCGCAGGCAACCGCCCAGCGATACGTCGAGCGCGGTGACTTCCTTGACGGTGTCCTTCGCATAGACGCAGGTGATGTCCTTATAGAAATATTCGAGGGTGCGCTCGTACTCGGAGTCACAGCACATGTCGAAGATGAGGTCGTAGACGAAGACTTGGTCGCCGCTGAAAAACAGCCACGTGACCTGGAATTTGGAGCTGTTGCCGTCTTTGAGGAGCACGCCGCTCTCATAGTAGAAGTTGCGGAACTCCTTGGGCTCGATCTCGGAGACCTGCGAGATATCCAGCCCCAGTTTGTTGAGGGCGCGCTGCTGCACGTTCATCTCGCGGATCTTTTCGGCGATGGCGGCAAGGTACTCGTCCTCGGTCATCTCCTTGTTCTTTCTGCGCTTGAAGATGCACCCGCCCTTTTCCTCCACGAAGGCGAAGTAACCGTTGTAGATGCTCTTTTGCGCCTCGGTCATCGTTTCGGGGTTGTAATAGCTTTCCTCGTAATTGTCGGGGATCAGGTCGCCGGCGCGGTCGTTGTGCGTCTGTTTTGCCGACGTTCCGCGCTTTTTCCATGAATAGTATTTAGCTATAACGAAAATAAACCCTATGACAGAATAGAAACTAAGAGCACTGCCGATCGCTAAAAACGGAATCGCCGGCAACTCACCGATCTCTACTGTTCCGCCGATCACAATCAAAACAAGACCGACGATCAGCAGGACCAAACATATAATAGCACCTGTGCGAAACGACGCCTTTGAATACCTTGCATTTTTGGCCATAGAAGTACTCCCAACAAAAAACTTTTTTTCTCTTACTTCAAAGCAAAAGGGGCGCAACCCTGCGGGGCCGCGCCCCTATCGTTCTCTTTGGCCCGGTCAGTCCGCCTTCTTTTCGCGGATCTTCTGCTTCATGGCAAAGACCATGTCGCGCACGTGGTTGCCCGCGCGCATCGAGCAGCGGAATTCGTCCCCCGGGACGACGATGTGGAAGCTGGTCGTCTTGACGTAGCCCTTGCTCTCGTCCACCTTGGGCTTGCGGCGCAGGCAGCCGCCCAGCGATACGTCGAGCGCGGTGACTTCCTTGACGGTGTCCTTCGCGTAGACGCAGGTGATGTCCTTGTAGAAATATTCGAGGCAGCTTTCCGTTTCCGAATCGTTGCACATATCGAAGATGAGGTCGTAGACGAAGACCTGGTCGCCGCTGAAAAACAGCCACGTGACCTGGAATTTGGAACTGTTGCCGTCTTTGAGGAGTACGCCGTTTTCGTAATAGAAGTTGCGGAACTCCTTGGGCTCGATCTCGGAGACCTGCGAGATATCCAGCCCCAATTTATTGAGGGCGCGCTGCTGCACGTTCATCTCGCGGATCTTGCCGGAGATGGCGGCAAGGTATTCGTCCTCGGTCATCTCCTTGTTCTTTCTGCGCTTGAAGATGCACCCGCCCTTTTCCTCCACGAAGGCGAAGTAGCCGTTGTAGATGCTCTTTTGCGCCTCGGTCATCGTTTCGGGATTGTAGTCCCCCACGGAGACGGCGTCCGGCGCGAGGGAGGCGGCGGCTTCATTCCTCTTTTTGCCGCGCTCGCCGCGTTTGTACTTGGCAAACGTCCAACCCCAAAATATGACCAGCAAGACTACGATTACGCCAATGGTAATATAACCGCTCACGCTCAATAAAGAGTGCACATACATTGCACGGTACCCCCTTTACTGCGCCTTTTTCTCGCGGATCTTCTGCTTCATGCCGAAGATCATATCCTGCACGTGGGCGCTGGAAGGCATCGAGCAGAAGAACTTTTCTCCGCCCTCGGCACCCGGCACGATGATGTAGAAGCTGGAATTTTTGATGAAGCCCTTTTCCTCTTTGTCTTTGAGGCCGCGTTTGAGGCAACCCGCCTTGGAGAGGTTGTGCGCGGTGATCTCCTTGACGGTATCCTTGGAGTAGATGCTGGTGATGTCCTTGTAGAAATATTCGAGGGTGCGCTCGTGCTCGGTGTCGTTGCACATGTCGAAGATGAGGTCGTAGACGAAGACCTGGTCGGCGCTGAAAAACAGCCACGTGACCTGGAATTTGGAGGTGGTGCCGTCCTTGATGAGCACGCCGCTCTCGTAGTAGAAGTTGCGGAATTCTTTGGGCTCGATCTCGGAGACCTGGGAGATATCCAGCCCCAATTTATCGAGGGCGCGCTGCTGCACGTTCATGGCCTTGATCTTGGCGGCGATGGCCTGGTTGTACTCCTCCTCGGTCATCTCCTTTTTGCGCTTGAAGATGCACCCGCCGCCGTTGAAGTTGAAGTAACGGTCGTAGATGGCCTTCTGCTCGGGGTTCATCGTTTTGGGGTTGTAGTACTTGTCCTCGTAAAGGTCGGGGATCAGGTCGCTGGCCTTGTCGTCATGGTTCAAGGTCTGGTTTTTGTCCTTGCTTCTCATCCTTGTTTTCTCCTCGTGCATATTATTAAGGCGGCGGCGCCGCCCTCGAAACCCAAAAAAACGCGGCGGCCGTTTGCGGCCGCGCGCACATCAAAACCCCGCGGGAGGGTCGCAGTTCATAAGTTCAAAAAGCTCGTCGCGCTCGTCGTCGGAGATGCCGCCGCATTCTTCTGCCAAAGAGAGGAAATAGGCGCTGTCCGGCTGGACGCGGTAGCGCTTGCGCTCGAAATAGTCGTTGCGGATGAAGGCGCGCAGGTAGAAAAAGAGCGCGTGCGGCTCGATGGCGGCCGCGCTTTCGAGGCAGGACTCGGCCTCGTCGATGACCGGGCGGGGCTGCACGAAGGGCCGCTTGCCCGCCAAGACCGCCAAAGCGAGGTAGTAGTAGGCCATGGCGTTGTCGGGGACCTCGGCAAGGAGTTTGCGGAAGGTGCCCGCCGCAAAGGTGAACTGTTTGAGCTGCATCTGGCAGCAGCCGAGGGCGAATTGCGAAGCGCCGTCGGTTTTGCCGCGGTAGAAAGAGGCGTACTTGCTCAGTTGCAGCGGCGAGAGCGCGCCCGCCTCGCGCACGCGGCGCACGATGACGGTGCTGCCGCAATGGTCGCATACGTTTTTGCCCACGTCGCTCAGCGGAGCGCCGCAGTTGGGGCATTGGATCGACTTGCTTTCGTATTCCATCGGAACAAACCTTCCGCCGCAGGCACGGGCCTTCAATACCGTTGCGGGATCGGAACGATCCCGCAAAAGAGCGCTCTTTTGCGAAACGGCGATGCAATAGACGGCCATGCGTTGCGTGTATGGCCTTTGTCTCTACTATGATACATCATTCCGCGGCGGAAGTCAACGTTTTGTGAAAGAATTTTGCAAAAATATATCCGATTTTTCACGGCAGGCCTTTCGGAATGTAGAATGTAAAATGTAGAGTGTAGAATTGAGGAAGGATCCTTATGTCATCCCGAGCCTGCCGAGGGATCTCATTGGCGGGCTCAACAGTGGGCGGGCATGAGATCCTTCGACTGCGCTTCGCTCCGCTCAGGATGACAAAGGGGCACCCCTCTCCCTGTCATCCCGAGCCTG
>CALVHO010000021.1 GCA_944328445.1 uncultured Clostridia bacterium
AACCACGCTTTTCGCTTTTTCCCCTTGCGCCGCATAGCGGCGAACGGATGGGGTGAACGCGCGCGATCATATGGCTTTTGAAGCCGAAACATATCGCGCGCGGAGGGGAAAACCGCTCGGGTTTCCCCTCAGATCACGGAAATTTCTTTCATCTCTTTTGAAAGAAATTTCGTGAACTAATTATAAATATCCGGCAGATCGTTCAAAAACAGCACGGCGTCGCCCGAAGAGAGCTCGCGGGAGAGGACCTCTTTTGCCTTTTCGAGGGTGGGGACGACGGTCAAAGCCTGCGCGTTCCCGCCCGCCGCGAGGTAACCCTCCTTCACGGCGGCCACGAGCGTATCCCCCACCAGGATGACGCGGTCCAGCCCGCAAAGCTGCGCGCCGAGGGCGGCGTTCTCCCGTTCCTCCAAGACGCCCATCTCGACGAGCCCGGGCGTGACGACGAACTTGCGGCCCGCAAACAGGCGCAGCACCCGCACCGCCTCGGCCGCGCCGCGGGCGTTGGCGTTGTACGAATCGTCCAGCACGGTGACCCCGTTCGCCTCGACGGGCTGCAAGCGGTGCGGCACGGGCGTGAGCCTTTCGGCCTCGCGGGCGATCTCCTCGGCGGAAACGCCGAGCTTGTGCGCCATGGCCGCGGCCAAAGCGACGTCGAAGGCGGAGTGCGCGCCCAGAAGTTTGACGTGAACGGGCCGTTCCGCCCCGCCGAGCACGAGCGTGAAGGACGTGCCCTCGGCGGTGCATTGCAGATCCCGCAGGCCGTATTCATGCCCCTCGCCCACGGGCACATAGCAAAGCTCTTTTGCCAAAGGCGCGAGGGCGGCGGTGTTTTCGTCCTGCCCGACGACGGCGAAGCCGCCCGCCGCGGTGCCCGCGAGCACCTCGGACTTGGCGGCGACGACCGCCTCCAACGAGCCGAAGGTCTGCACGTGCTGCGGGCCGATCCCCGTGAGGATGCAGTGATCGGGCCGCACCATCGAGCAGAGCTCGGCGATGTCCCCCGGGCGGCGTGCGCCCATTTCGGCGATGAACACGTCGCAGCTGCCGAGATCGGCCTCCATGGCGGCGCGGGCGATGCCGAGCGGGGTATTGTACGAGGCGGGCGTGGCCACGACGCGGAAGCGCCGCGCCAGAAACTGCGCCAGGAAATTTTTGACGCTCGTTTTGCCGAAGCTGCCCGCGACGGCCACCTTCACGCACGGAGATGCGGCCAGCTTTTCGCGGGCGGCAGCCACGAATTTGGCGTTTTTCCGCGCCGAAAAGGGCGCGACGATCGCGCCCGCAAGCGCCAGCACGTAGGGCGAGAGCAGCGGGACGAGCGCCAAAGGCAGGTAGCGCAGGTTATCCACGAACTCGGGTTCCGTCCAATACGCGGCGGCATTGCCCGCCAAGACCAGCGCCAGCGATAGCAAGAACAGCAGCACCGCGTTCACGGCGACGATGCGCAGCACGCGCGCCGTCTGCCGCAGGGGCACTTTGAGGGCGCGGCGGTCGGCATAGCAGTACAGCGCCGAAAACAGCGGCACGGGCAGGAGCACGACGTAGCCCGCCCAGCGTTCGGCAAAGGTGAAGCAGAAGCCGAGCACAAGCATGGTCAGCGCCGTCAACAGCGCCAAAAGGCCCAGGCGGGACCGCAGCATGTTCCTGCGGCGGAACAGCCAGGCCAGGTAGGCTTTGCCGCCGTAGCCGCACTGTTGCAGCGCGCCGAGGGCGGTGCGCAGGCACAGCCCGTACAACAGCGCACCCGCCAGCGCCACGGCGACGTATTCGATGACGGACGTAAGCGTGAACATGCTTTTCCTCCCGTGAAGAACTCGCGGCCGCGCGCGGCCCTTTGCCTTGTGTTGCTCCGATTTTATGCGTACGTGCAAACTTTTTGCCGACCACGCCCGCCATGGCCGCGCCTTCCGTTCAGCGGAAAAAGGCGCGCGCGACGGCGTTGAATTCGGCGGGGCGTTCACAGAAGCAAAAATGCGAACAGCCCTTCATGTACACCAGGCCCGAGCCCGCCGTGCCCGCATGCAGCGCCTCGGCCATGTACGGCGGCGTCTGCACGTCGCGGTCGCCGAACACGTACAAAACGGGCACGCGCACCGCGGCAAGGCAGGGCGTTAAATCCTCGTTGACGATCTTTTTGAAGCTCTCGCGCATGAGCGGAGGCAGGGCGCGGTATTCGGCCGAGCCGAAGCGGCGTTCGGCAAAGCGCGGGGCGATCTTTTTGACGGCGCGGTACGCCTTGACACGCAGCGCGTACCGCATTCCGCGCCGCGGCGGGATGCCCGCGCAGCCCGTGAGAAGCGCCCGCGAAAAGGGCGGATCGGGCGAAGCGAGCAGTTTGAGCGCCACCCGCCCGCCGAAGGAATGGGCGATCAGCCGCGCCCGCGCGATGCCGAGCCCGCGCAAAATTTCGCGCGCGTCGGCGGCGTAGTCCCCCACCGACCAGGCCGCGGGCAGCGGCGCGCTCTGGCCCATGCCGCGGAAATCGAAAGCGGTCACCGAATAGTAACGCGAAAAATATTCGATCTGGCAGGCGAAACTTTCCTTGTTGGCCAAATAGCCGTGGAAAAACACGAGCGGCTCGCCCTTTCCCTTTTGTAAAAGCGAAATGCCTACGGGCCCGATGTTTCCCCTCCCCTTGCGCCCGCGCATCCGCGCACGCAAAACATATCCGCGCGGCCCCGCCGCGGGGCGTCAGCCGATGCGCTTGGTCATGACGAGGGCATCCTCGCCGTCTTCGTAATAGCGCGGGCGGACGTAGCTGCCCGCAAAGCCGCCGCGCAGGTACAAGAGCATGGCGGGCGCGTTGGAAACGCGCACTTCGAGGAACAGCTTCTTCACGCCGCGGGCCTTGGCGGCCTCTTCGAGGGCGCCGAGCAGCGCCTGCCCGACGCCGCGGCGGCGGCTGTCGGGGGCGACGGCGATGTCCGCCACGTCGGCCTCCTCGCCCGCCACCACCAAAAAGCCGTAGCCGAGCACCTTGCCGCCCTCGAAGGCGGCAAGGGCCAGCGTGCTGTCCTGGAAAAAGGTGTCGGCCAGCATGCGGTAACTCCACGGGTCGCGGAAACACGCCTGTTCCAGCGCGGCGATCGCATAGATATCTTCGTATGTCCAGCTGCGGATCTCCATGGCTCACCCTGCCCACGTTTTTCTCTGCCGTTTCCCCGCCCGCCGCCACGGAGCGGCGTTTGCGTTATAGGAACGAACCTTCACGGTGCGGCGTTTGTATTCATGAACGCGCCGTCAACGCGAAACGGCGTTTGCGTTTAGGAACGCGCGGACGGCATGCCGACGCGCGCCTCGCGGTCGCGCTCGGCCTGGCTCTTTTGGATGTACAGCGCGCCGACGGGGCCGCAGTCCTGCACGCGCGCCGCCCGCACCGCCGCCAGCAACCCCGCGGCGGGGTCGCTCAGCGTGTGCGGCACGGGGAGTTCGGCCCGCGAATACACGGCGTACTCCCGCGCCAGGGCGGAAAGCTCCGCCTCCCCCGCCAGGCGGGGCGACAGCACCTCCTTTCCGTCCGCAAAGCCGCACACGTACCAGCCCGCGCGGCCCGCGGGCACGACCGCCAGCGCCTTTGCCTCTGCATTATATGCCAACGTTTGAAATGTTGTTATGCCCAAAGAGGGCTTGCCGAGCGCCGCGCAGAACCCCTTGACGGCCGAAATGCCGATGCGGATGCCCGTGAACGAGCCCGGGCCCGTGACCGCGGCAAAGCATTCGCACTCGTTTAAGGAAAGCCCCGCCCGCGCCAGTGCCTCGCCGACGGCGTCCATCAGCCGCACCGAATGCTGCGCGGCGCAGTCGTCTTCAAAGACGGCCGCGGCGCGCCCGTCTTTTTGCGCGATGACCGTCAAATAGGCGTTGGCCGTATCGATGGCCAGAAAGTTGTCCATGCAAGTCCCTCCCCCGCCGCGGCGGGCGCGCGTTCCTGTCGAAGTCCGTGCGTTCCCGCCGCGATACGCGCGTTCATGCCGTTTCGATCTCGCGCGCGGTCTCGCCGCACTTGCGGATGGTCACCTCGCGGCAGCCTTCGGGCAAAACGTCGGCGATGTTTTCCGGCCATTCGACGACGCACACGCCGCCCGCGTAAAAATAATCGCACAGCCCCAGCGCCTCGGCCTGGGCGCCGCTTTGCAGGCGGTAGCAATCGTAGTGGTAGAGCACGCCGCCGTAGTCGTTCATGTAGGCGTAGGTGGGGCTTGTGATCTCCTCGCCGATGCCAAGGCCGCGCGCCAGGCCCTTGACGAACACCGTTTTGCCCGCGCCCAGTTCGCCGTGCAGCAGCACCACATCCCCCGGGCGAAGGGTCGCGGCGTATTCTTCGGCGATGCGCATGGTATCTTCGGCACTTTCGGAAAGCATATCCCACCCCGCAGAGCCGCCGCGCGGCGACGGGCACGGCAGCAAAATAGGACCGCCCCCGCCGCGGCGGGCTCTCCCGCCGCCCCGCACGGGGACAGTCCCATTATAAACGATTGGCCGCTTTTTGGCAATCAAAAGCGGGAATTTTTGTTCAAAACTTCTTCATCAGCCGCGATACGCGCTTGTACAGGAGCACGGTCACGGCGGAAACGGCCACGCCCTTGATGAGGTTGAACAGGACGATGTACCACCAAAGCGCCGCAAACGACTCCGCCGCGCCTTCGCCCATGTACAGCGGGAAGTTGATGTAGCGGTTGACGGCCAGCCCCGCCGCCACCAGCAGCAGGCAGCCCGTCGCCAGCGTGGCGATGACCGTCTTGATCCCCTTTTTGCGGCGGTAAACGAGGGTGGGCACGATCGCGAAGCTGAACGTGAGCAAAAAGTTTGCGATCTCGCCCACGCCGCCCGTGCCCGTATCGAGCAGCGAAAGCAGCTCCTTGGCCGCGCTGACGACGACCGCCGCCACGGGCCCGTACATGAACCCGCCCAACAGCACGAACACGTTGGAAAAATCGAGCTGCAAAAAGGGCGCCGCAGGGAACAGCGGAAACTCCAAAAAGGTCACCACGTACGCCAGCGCCGTCAAGAGTGCCAGCTTGGCGATGCGCGACGCCGTGAAATACCCCGCGCCGTACCGCCTTTCGACGGGCCGCGCGTCCGCGGCCGCGCCCTGCGGGGCGGGCCCCTCCGCCGGAGCCGCGCCCTGCACGCCCTCGCCCCGCGCGGGCGCCGCGGCCGTGCGCGTGCCGCAATACGGGCACAGGTACCCGCTCTTTTCGTCCCCCTGCATGGAGGCGCCGCAGCGCGGGCAGCGCCCGACTTCGCGCTCCTGCACGGCGGGCGCCACGGGCTGTGCCGCCTGCATCGCTTGCGCCTGCGCCGTTTGCGTCATTTGCGCCGTTGGCGCCTGCGCTTCTTTGCCTGCCTGCGCGGCCTGCGTTTGCCGCGCGGGCGCCTCGTTTGCCCCGCCTTCCCCGGCGGGCGCCGTTCCCGCCGCGCGGGCGATCGCCTGTTCCTTCATGTTCACCTCGAAAAATAAGATTTTCAAGGGGTGTGCCGCGAAGGCAAAGCCCCGCGGGCATGAGAAAAGCCCCGCTTGCGCGGGGCGGCGTTTCGTGGCCGCGCGGAATGACCCCGCGCGGGCCGAAAAACATTCTTTTCTCATCCGGACTATACCGTCGGTACGGGAATTGCACCCGTTCGGGGGCCTTGCGGCCCGTCGCAGACTGTCACTGCCGGTGGGGAATTTCACCCCGCCCCAAAGAATCGTTTTGAATTGGCTCTATTATACTCCCCCGCGCGGAAAATGTCAACTTCCCTGACAATGCGAAACTCAATTTTCAAAGCCGAATGTTTGCCATCAACATTTATCACGAAAATGAACACATTTTTGCTACAAAACTTCTCCCTTAGGCCTTTTTGTTGACTTTTCAAAAGAACACGATTAAAATAATGAATACATTTTTAGTACAAAAATTTTCAAACAAGGCCGTTTCGGGCCGACGCCCGCCAAACGTTTTACGGTCAGCCGGACCGAAGGATCACGCAAATGAGAAAATTTTTGCAAAAACTCAACGAAAAATTTCCGCTCCTGATGGAGATCGTACGCTTTTGCGTTGTGGGAGGGATCGCGACGATCATCGACATGCTCGTCATGGGCATCGTCCTCTACATGTTTGACCCCGCGCTCTACCCGCACTTTTACAACGTGTGGATCGGCGGAAACGATCCTTCCTCCTTGGCCACGGTCGTCGGCACGGGCGCAGGATTTATCGCGGGCCTGATCTTCAACTACGTTTTTTCCGTCTTATTCGTTTTCCGCGAAAAAGGCAAGAGCAAAAGCGTCGGAGGATTTACCGTCTTTGCCCTGCTGTCCGCGGTCGGGCTCGGCATCCATCTTTTCGGAATGTACATCGGTTACGACGTCCTCGGCATCAACGAATGGATCGTAAAGATCGTCCTGACCGCCGTCGTGATGGTGTACAACTACCTATCCAAGAAAGTGCTTTTGTTCCGTAAACGCACCCGCGCCAAGGACACGGGATCCGCCCAAACTCCTTCGGCCCCCGCCAACACACAGAACATTTGAACAGAGGAAGTTTTTTCATGGACAAGATCAGCGTCGTTTGCCCGTGCTACAACGAGGAAGAATGCCTTCCCCTCTTTTACGAAGAGACGGTAAAGGCGCTCCGCGCGTTTTCCGTGCCCGTCGACTACGAATTTATCTTTGTCGACGACGGGAGCAAGGACAACACCCTTCCCATTTTGCGCGAGCTGGCAAAGCAGGATGCGCACGTGCGGTACATTTCCTTCTCCCGCAACTTCGGGAAAGAGGCGGCGATCTATGCCGGGCTGAAAGCGGCCGAAGGCGACTGCGTCACGCTCATGGACGCCGATTTGCAGGACCCGCCGAGCTTTTTGGCCCCGATGTACGACGGGATCACCAAAGAAGGCTACGATTGCGTAGGCTGCCGCAGGACGACGCGCAAGAGCGAGCCGAAACTGCGCAGCGCGTTCGCACACCTCTTTTACAAACTGATCAACAAGGTGACGACTACGGAGATCGTGGACGGCGCAAGGGACTTCCGCATGATGACAAGGCAAATGGTGAACGCCGTCCTGTCCCTGCCCGAAAAAGACCGTTTCAGCAAAGAGTTGTTCAGCTGGGTCGGCTTCCGTACGAAGTGGCTGGAATACGAAAACATCGAGCGGGCCAAAGGCACCTCGAAATGGAGCTTCCGCAAGCTGACACGCTATGCCGTCGGCGGTATCGAGAGCGCCACGGACGCGCCTTTGAAAATAAACCTGCTCTTTGCGGCCCTCTTCTTTTTGGCGGGGCTCGTTTTTGCCGTGATCGACATCGTGTTTGCGGCGACCGGTACCGATGTATCCGCCACGATGATCCTCTTGACCGTCCTCTTTGTTTGTTTATCCTTCCTGTTTTTGGGGATCTACGTCGTCAGCGATTACGTGAAAAAGATCTTCACCAACGTCAAGAGCCGCCCTTTGTTCATCGTCAAAGAAACGGACAAAGACCAAACAGACGGCCAAAACTGAGCCTTTTCTATCGCGATCCCCTTTCAGGAGAAACAAAACCGTGACGACATCTTCCGCGCCCGCCGGCGAACATTTGCATTGGAAACAAAAGGTCTGCTCCTACTTTCAAAACTGCGGCAAGACCGCAAAACGGGAGCTTTTGAACTTTTTTTCCTACATCAAGAGCAATTACCTGTTTCTTTCGGTCTCCGTCGCTGTCTTTTTGGTCGTGTACAGCCGTTGGATATTCCACACTTTGCCGCACATCGACAGCGATAACCTGATCAATAACCCCTACTACAATTACAACTGGCTGCAAATCGGCCGCCAATTCGGCATTTTTACCAAATGGCTGTTCGGTTTGCGCTGGTTCAACCCCGCCGTGGCCACGACGCTCGGCTACCTGCTGATCTGCCTGAGCGGGATCCTCTTCGGCTATCTGTTCTGGCGGTGCACGAAACGCAGCGGCTGGGCTTGCTCGCTGTTTTTGCTGCCGTTTTTCGTCAGCCCCGTATTCACCGAGCTGTTCTATTTTGACTTGCAGACCTTTGAGATCGGCTGGGCGCTGTTGCTGTGCGCCGTCGGCCTCGGCCTCGGATTGTACGGGGCCCTGCACCGTTCGTATACGGCTTTGGCCTTGTTCGCCGTCGCCGCCTTGTGGGCCGTCGGCACCTACCAGTCTCTCGCCGTCCTCTTGACGGCGATGATCCTGCTTTGCTTTGCCCTCATCTATCGCCGTAAGACCGTCTTTGCCGAAGGCCCTGTTCCCGGCAAAACGTATGCGGCCGCCTTCGGAAAGGTCGTGGCCGCTTTTGCCGCTGCAATCGTGGTCTACGTCACCACCACACTCCTTTGGTTTTCCGGAAGTTCTTACACGACGAGCAACTTTTACTGGCTGACGCAACCCTTTTCGCAGTGCGTCAAGTCCATTTTCCGCCACATCTACATCGGCTTTTTGGGCAAAAATGTCTTCTATACCTGGACATATCTGCTGCTCGCCCTCCTTTGCATCGGGTCTGCCGTTTGGGATGCCTGCAAGACACGCCAAAAGTTCAGCGCCTTTTATGCGGTCTTTGTGTTCCTGTTGCAGCTGTCGCCCTTCTTGCTGACGGTCGTTTTCGGGGGGATCAACTCGGTGCGCGCGCAGATCGCCTACCCGTTCGTCTTTGCGGCGGACCTGCTTTTCCTGTGCAGCCGCAGCTGGGCCGTCCCCGCTTGGAAGGTGCCCGACTTACAGATCGTCCTGATCGTATTGTCGGCCGCCCTGTTCTTTTCGCAGGCCAACGTCACCTCGCGCCTGATCTATACGGACCTGATCCGCTCCCAGGAAGATGTCCGCCTGGCAACGGAGATCGAGCACGAAATAACCGAAGTTTCCGATATCGATCAGCCCATTGTGATCGTCGGCCATTATACGCCGAAACTGAACGCCGCGTGCAGCATGGGAGAAATGATCGGCTGTTCCATCTTTTCCTTTTGCTATCCCTTGGAACCGTATTACTATTACAATACCGTCACCGTCTGCGGGGTGCTGAAAACCTTGGGCTTTTCGTTCCAAGCGGCCAATCAGGAACAAGTCCTCGAAGCCCGCATCTATGCGCGCGATAACGACATGCCGTCCTGGCCCAAAAAAGGGAGCGTCGTAGACGCCGGCGAGTACACCATTATCAAGCTGTCGGAAGATGAATTCGTTTCTTCCCTGCCTGCCGAAAATTAGTCCTTCGCCCTGCCGAATGGAAGACGCAAAAGCCCGGCGGGCGCCCTCTTGGAGGGCGCCCGTCGGGCTTTTTTTAACAACTTTTGGGGCGGGCCTTTACGGGCCCGAAAAACATGCCTCCTGCCGCGCCTGCGGGCGCGCAGAGAGGTCACTGCACGTCGTTGGCGTACAGGGGATGGCGCGCGCAGAGGGCGCGCACGGCGGCGCGCACTTCCTCGAAGGCGGCCTCCCTTTCGGCGATGACTTTGGCGATCAGCCGCGCGACGAGGCGGGCGTCCTCCTCGGTAAAGCCGCGGGTGGTGATGCTCGGCGTGCCGATGCGGATGCCGCTGGTGACGAAGGGGCTGGTCGTTTCAAAGGGAATGGTGTTCTTGTTGACGGTGATGTTCACCTCGTCGAGCATCTTTTCCAGCTCTTTGCCCGTCATGCCCTTGTCGCGCAGGTCGACGAGCATGAGGTGGTTGTCGGTGCCGCCCGAAACGAGGCGCACGCCGCATTTTGTGAACTCGTCCGCCATGGCCGCGGCATTTTTGACCACTTGCTTTTGGTATTCCTTGAAGGCGGGCGTGAGCGCCTCGCCGAAGGCCACCGCCTTGCCCGCGATGACGTGCATGAGCGGGCCGCCCTGCATACCGGGGAAGACGGCTTTGTCGATGGCTTTGGCCAGCGCTTCCTTGCACATGATGACGCCGCCGCGGGGGCCGCGCAGCGTCTTGTGGGTGGTGGTGGTGACCACGTCGGCATACGGCACGGGCGAAGGATGCAGCCCCGCGACCACGAGGCCGGCGATGTGGGCGATGTCCACCATCAGATAGGCGCCGACGCGGTCGGCGATCGCGCGCAGGCGCGCGAAGTCGATGACGCGGGGGTATGCGCTGGCGCCCGCCACGATCATCTTCGGCGCGTGTTCGACGGCCAGCGCTTCCAAGGCGTCGTAGTCGATGCGCTCGTCCTTTTCGGAGACGCCGTAGGGCACGATCTTGAAATACTTGCCCGAAATGTTGACGGGCGAGCCGTGCGTGAGATGGCCGCCGTGGGAGAGGTTCATGCCGAGGATGGTATCGCCCGGCTGCAAGAGGGCGAAGTAGACGGCGGTGTTGGCCTGCGCGCCGCTGTGCGGCTGCACGTTGGCGTGGTCGCACCCGAAGAGCTGTTTGCAGCGCTCGATGGCCAGATTTTCGACGATGTCGACATACTGGCAGCCACCGTAATAGCGCTTGCCGGGCAGGCCCTCGGCGTATTTGTTGGTCAGGTGCGAGCCGACAGCCGCCATCACCGCGGGTGAAACGAAGTTTTCGCTGGCGATGAGCTCGATGTTGCCGCGCTGGCGGGAAAGTTCGAGGTCCATCGCCTCGAACACTTCGGGGTCGGCGTTTTTTACCGTTGTAAGATCGATCATTTCCGTTCTCCGTTGTTGAATTTTTATTGACCAGATTTTTCTGACGGAAGCGGCCCGCGGGCCGTTCCCGATTCAATCGCGATGCATTTCCGCCGGCGGCCGCGCCGAAGCTGGCTCTCCGCCGCGCGTTCCGGCAGCGGGCTCCCTGCCGGGAAAAGCGACGGCTTTCCGGCGGCCGCACCCGACGGCGCCGGGCGCCCGGTTCCGGCAAAACTCAGATGTTCACCCCTTTATTATAGCGCAAAGTTCTGTTTTTTACAAGGAAAAGAGAGGGGTGCTCCGCGTTTTTTGCGCCTTTCCCCTCTCTTGGCCGCCGTACGCGCCGGAACGCGCGCGGCGCTCAGTTACGCGTCTTCTTCTTTTTCACGATCCGCCAGACGACGACAGCCGCCGCGGCCGCCAGGATCGCGCAGCCCGCCGCGATCGCCGCCACCGCGCCCGCAGGGAGTCCGCCGCCCGCATCCGCAGGGCTCCCGGGCACGACGGCGACGACGGCGGAAGCGCTCTTTTCGGGGTCGAAAACGGACACCGCCGTGACGGTGAACGACTCCGCCGTTTCGCCCGCGCCGACGGTCAGCACGCCGTTTTGGTCGATGTTCGTGGCGGGGTCGGCCGCGCCGCTTATCTTCCACCCGACGGAGGTATCGAAACTGCCCTCGCCCAGCACTTCGGCGGTAAATTGCAGCGTTTTGCCGCGTTCAGCCGAGGCGGTTGCGGGGGTGACGGAAACGGATATGACTGCTTTGTACTCCAGATTCAGATATTTGTACGAATCAAACTTCTGCTCGTCGTAGCCGACGGTATTTTCCCCTGCGGCGTCCGAAGCCGCCTGTACATACACGCCCTGCCCGCAATGGGGCGCGAGCGCGCCGATCGCAGACGTGCCGCCGTGCGCCGTGAGCGAACCGCCCGTAACGTAGGCGCCCTCCTCCGCGTTCACGCCGAACGAGGAGCCCGCCGCATCGGTATTTTCCGCACCCGCGCGCACAGAACCGCCCTCGACCTGCAGGAATCGGTCGGCATAGATGCCGAAGGTCGCCTGCCCGTTGCTGCCGCCCGCGACCGCGCCGATCGTACCGCCGCGGACGACGACGTCCGCCTCGGCTCCCTGCGCGTACAGCGCTGCGCCGATATTTTGCGTACCTTCGGTGACGTTCACGCTGAACGTGCCGCCCGTGATTTCTATTTTTCCGCCCGCCATATCCGCAGTATACTGCACGAACACGCCGATATACGGAACTTCGATTGCGGTGTTCCCGCCGCGGATATATACGTTCCCGCCCGATTGGGTGTCGGGCGAGCCGCTGCCCATATTCCCGCCGCTGATGCCGATCGACGAAGAACGCGCGGCACTGGATACGGTCACTTCGGCGTCGCCGCCGATCGAAACGCTGCCGCAGCGCGCGTACAGCCCGTATCGGTTGAAATTTTCCGCACGGACTTCGCCGCCGGTGATCTCGATATCGCCGTACGGGGAATATACGCCCGCCATCAGGCCGTTCGTCTGCAAGGTTCCGCCCGAAACGGCGATGCGGTTATTGGCGGTCAGGCAGCCCTGCCCCGTTCCGCCCTTTCCGTTCAGCGCGAGCGTGCCGCTTTTCAGCTCGAAATTCCCGCTTTCCGCATACGAAGCGTCCCCGACCGGGACGGCGTTGTCGGCGAACACCTCCATGGGATAGGCGTCGCGATTTTTGACAGACTCGTCGCGGAACCCCACCGAAAGAGAGCCGTCGCCCGTGACGGTCACGTTGCTGTCGTAAAACAGGAGAGTTCTCGTATCCCCGCTCGGGCGGAGATAGAGGCGGCTTTCGCCCTTCAATACGAGTTCCACGTCTCCGCGCGCCGCCACGGCGGCATAGCTATTGTTATTCGACCAAAAATTGACGTACGCGCCCGATTCGATCTCCGCGTTGTCGAAAACGATCTGCGCCGCCCCGCCCTCTTCCGGCGCGGGGATGTAGGTGAGCGTTCCGTTCCCCGCCTTGTATGTCGTTTCCGTCTGCGGCGCGGACAATATAAAATCCACGCCCGTTTGCGTGATCTCCGCCGCAGCCGCGGCGCGGGCGGGCTGCGCCGCAAGGCACGCAGCGGCAACCGCGGCGCACGCGAACAACAGCAGCCATAAAAAAACCGAAACTCTTCTTTTGAAAACTTCCATGAACTATGTACCCTTTTTTTACTATACGTATTGCCGTTCTATGGTACCACACAGACGCTTTACAGTCAATGTTTTCCGCCGGAAAAACCAAAACACGACAAAAAGACGACCGGATATGCAGCAAAAACGCCGGTCTGCCTCTGCGCGGAACGCGCTAAAGCAAGCCGGCGTGAATTTATTCTTCGGGCAGCGGATCCGAGGAAGGATCCCACACGGGCGGGGATTTCTCGTTTTCCTGCTCTTCGAGGATGGTATCGCGCGTTTTCAGCTCGAGCAGCCGCTCTTTGGCTTCCGCAACGGAGTCGGCCAGATCGACGTGCAGGATGCGCCCGTCGCGCAGGCTGATGTCGAGCGCGCCGTAGTCGTAGGTGCGGTATTTGCTTGTAACGGGTTTTCTTCCACGAACTGGATCTCGCGGGTGCGGAACGCATTCCACCCACCGCCCGCAAAAACGCGCAGCTGCCCGTCCGCAAACACCGCCAGCGCGCGCGGCGTTCTCGAATGGCAAACGATCTTCCGGCAAAAATATACGCCGCCGCCGAACCCGATCGCCGCGATCGCGATCGCATAGAAGAGATCGAACGGATCGTCTCCTCCTCCGGGGAGCATCAGCAGCATGCCCGCCAGCGCAAAAACGAGGACGCACCCGCACAGCGAGGCGATCATCCAGCCCTTTTTGTGTTTCCGGATGATGACTTCTTCCCCGGTCTTTTCCTTCATAACCTCTCCTTCCCCCGCGGACGCGAGCGCCCACCGCGGTCTCTGCGGCGGTTTTCCGTTCGACGAGGCGCCTGCGGGGCGGCAATGACTTCTCCTCCCGCGGTTTGCGCCGCAAGCGGTATTTTTCTGTAAGCCCATTATACCGCTTGCGGCACAAAAAAGCAAGCCGCCCGCAAACATGCGGGCGGCGGGCGGTCAGATGTGCTTTTCCACAAAATCCTTCATCGTGTTTTCGGGCACGACGCCGACGGACTTCCCCACGAGCTCCCCGCCCTTGAAGGCCATCACGCAGGGGATGCTCATGATGCCGTATTCACGGGCGAGGTCGGGGTTGTCGTCGACGTTGATCTTGACGAATTCCGCCCTGCCCTCGAACTGCGACGAGACCCGCTCCATCATGGGCGCGAGCATGCGGCACGGGCCGCACCAGTCGGCGTAAAAATCGACGACGAGCGTCCGCTTTTCTTCCATGGCGGCTTTGAACGCCGCGCTGTCAAACGTTTTTACCATCTTGTTCGTTCTCCTTATTCAGATTTTCGGATGCCTCCGTGGGCGGCTGCCCGCAGACGATCCCGACGACTTCCATGCCGAAGCCGCGCGTTTTTGCCAACAATTTATCCAGCCCGAACACGGCGGCAAAGCCGAGCGCCGCGCCCGCCAGGCACAGGAGCGCCGCCCAAAGCTCGGAGCCAAGCGCCAGGGCGCCGACGGCCACCCCCGCCCCCGCCAAGAGCACGGGCAGGATGTAGACGATGAAGGAGGCCAGCGCGCGGCGGTCCTTTTCCGCGGCGACGATGACCCGATCCCCCGCCTTGGCGCCCGCGCGGTTGAAGGCCTTGACCTTGACGGTGCTCTGCCCCGCCTTGAAGGCGCAGACCTTGCAGCCCTCGCATGCGGGCTTTTTTTCGATGCGCAGGACGGCGATCCTGCCCGTCGCTCTGACGACGGTCGCCTCCTCCCTCATCGCAGCTTTTGCACCAAAAACGGCACTACGTCCTCCGCTTTTACGGACACGGAAGAACCGTCCGCCATGTCCTTGACGGTGTATTCTCCGCTTTGCAGCTCGTTGGAGCCGATGACAACGACGAAGCGGGCGCCGATCTTGCCCGCGTACTTGAACTGCGCCTTGACCGAGCGCGCGGCGTGGTCGAAATCGGCCGAGACGCCCGCGCTTCGCAACGCGGCACACAGGGCGAAGGCGGCGCGGCGGCCCTCCTCGTCCAGCCCCGCAGCATAGACGCCGAGGGGCGGCTGCGCGGGCACGGCGCGGCCCGTGTTCTCCAAAACCAGCAGCATGCGTTCGATGCCGCTGCCGAAACCCACCGCGGGCACCGAGGGCCCGCCGAGGTTTTCGATGAGGGTATCGTACCGCCCGCCGCCGAGCACGGTGCCCTGCGAACCTATCTGCGTGGAGACGAACTCGAACACCGTTTTGGAATAGTAATCCAGCCCGCGCACGAGTTTCGGGTCGAGGGTATATCGCACGCCGCAACGGCCGAGGATGGCTTTGAGCGCTTCAAAATGCTCGCGGCACTCGTCGCAGAGGTAATCTTCCGTTCTGGGCGCGCCCGCGTTGACGGCGGCGCAGGCCTCCTCCTTGCAGTCGAGGATGCGCAGCGGGTTCTTTTCAAAACGGGCGTTGCAGGTGGGGCACATTTCGGACAGGTGCGGCCGCAGGTACTCTTTGAGCGCCTCGTTGAACTTGGGACGGCAATGTTTGCAGCCGATGGAATTGAGGCGCAGCTCCACCCCTTCCACCCCCAGCGCGGCGATGTAGTCGCGCGCGAGGAGGATGACCTCGGCGTCCGTTTCGGGCCCCTTGCCGCCGAAGATCTCCACGCCGAACTGGTGGTGCTCGCGCAGCCTGCCCGCCTGCGGGCGTTCGTAGCGGAACACGGGGGTGATGTAGTACATCTTGGCGGGCAGAACGCCGCCCGCGCCGCCGCTCTCGATGAAGGAGCGCACCACGCCCGCCGTGCCCTCGGGTTTGAGGGTCATGGAGCGGCCGCCCTTATCGGTAAAGGTGTACATCTCCTTGTTGACGATGTCCGTCGTATCCCCCACGCCGCGGGCGAACAGCTCGGTGTGCTCGAAGACGGGGGTACGGATCTCCTGCAAATTGTACAGCGCGGCGATCCTGCGCGCGGTGCCCTCCACGAAATGCCATTTGTAGGCCTCGGAAGGGAGCACGTCTTTGGTACCTTTGGGAATGTTGATCATGAAAACACCTCGTTGGAAAGCCGAGCCGCCGCGCGGCGGACATCGGGCCGTCCCCTGCTCTGCACAAAAATTGTCCGCGACGGCGGCGGCTCCGCCCGGGGGCGGTTTGTTCACAAAAACCGCGGGCCTTTCGGAATGTAGAGTGTAAAATGTAGAGTGTAGAATTGAGGATAAACCTTCTGTCATCCTGAGCCCGACGCAAGGCACCCTGGCGGGCGTTTGCGAATGTAGAATGTAGAATGTAAAATGTAGAATTGAGGAAGTATCCTAATAACACCCTGCGCTTACAACTCCGTTTGCACCCCCTCTGTCATCCTGAGCGGAGCCGGAGGAAGTCGCTCCCCCCTGTCATCCTGAGCGGAGCCGAACGAAGTGAGGCGCAGTCGAAGGATCTCACTCGCCCGCCCACAACAAAGCCTGCAATGAGATCCCTCGACAAGCTCGGGATGACAGAAAGGAATGTAGAATGTAAAATGTAGAATGTAGAATTACGGTTGTACCCTCAAAATCACGGAAAAATTTTTCATCAGCTTAAAAAATTTTTCGTGAACCCTTTTGGCAACCTGAAAAAGCGGAAACCACGCTTTTCGCTTTTTCCCCTTGCGCCGCAATGGCGGCGAACGGAAGGGGTGAACGCGCGCGATTATATGGCTTTTGAAGCCGAAACACATCGCGCGCGGAGGGGAAAACCGCTCGGGTTTCCCCTCAAATTCACGGAAATTTCTTTCATCTCTTTTGAAAGAAATTTCGTGAACATTTTACAACACGTACTTTTTCAGATCCCTGTTTTTGATCATCGATTCGAGGTGCTCGTCGACGTACTTCTTGTCGATGGAGACGGTCACGGTCGGGTAATCGCCGCCCGCGTTGAAGGAGATGTCTTCGAGCAAGTATTCCATCACGGTGTGCAGTCGGCGGGCGCCGATGTCCTCGCTGGTGGCGTTCATGTCGGCAGAGACCGAGGCGATCTCCTCGATGGCGTCGTCGGTGAATTGCAGGTCGATGTTGTCCACGCCCAAAAGTTTGGCGTACTGCGAGGTGATGGCGTTCTGCGGCTGGGTGAGGATCTTGACGAAGTCCTCCTTGCTCAGGCTCTGCAATTCGACGTTGATGGGGAAGCGGCCCTGCAACTCGGGGATGAGGTCCTCCACCTTGGAGATGTGGAAGGCGCCCGCGGCGATAAAGAGGATGAAATCGGTCTTGACGGGGCCGTATTTGGTCATGACGGTGCAGCCCTCGACGATGGGCAAAATGTCCCTTTGCACGCCCTCGCGGGAGACGTCTGCCCCGCCCTGGTTGGCCTTGCCCGCGATCTTATCGATCTCGTCGATGAAGATGATGCCCTGCTCCTCGGCGCGGGCGCGGCCCTCGGCGTTGACCGTTTCGTCGTCGATGAGTTTATCCGCCTCTTCGGCGACGATCTGTTCCATGGCCGCCTTGACGCTCATCTTGCGCTTTTTTTTGCGCTTGGGGAGCATGTCCCCGAAGATGGAGCCGATGTTGATCTCGGCGCCGCCGGGCACGATCTCCATCGCTTTGGGCGCGTCGACCACTTCGATCTCTATCTGGGCATTGTCGTACTTGCCCGCGCGCAGCTCTTCGAGCAGGCGGGCGTCGAACACCTCTTTGGACAGTTCGCCGCGCTCGCCCTTTTTCATCTCGGAAAGCACGTTCAGGATGCGCTTTTCGGCCACGGCCTCGGCCTTGACGGAGACTTCCTTCATCTTCTCCTCGCGCACGAGGCGGATGGAGCACTCGACGAGGTCGCGCACCATGCTCTCCACGTCGCGGCCGACGTAGCCCACCTCGGTGTACTTGGTGGCCTCGACTTTGATGAACGGCGCCTTGACCAGTTTGGCCAGGCGGCGGGCGATCTCGGTCTTGCCGACGCCCGTCGGGCCCTTCATGATGATGTTTTTGGGCGTGATCTCGTCGCGGTCGGCTTCGGAAAGCATGCTGCGGCGGTAACGGTTGCGCAGCGCCACCGCCACGGCGCGCTTGGCCTCGTCCTGCCCGATGATGTATTTATCCAATTCGTTGACGATCTGTTTGGGGGAAAGATGGTTCATGCCGTACCTCCTCTGGCGGCCGCAGGCGCGGCCGCGCATGGTTTGTGCCGAAGCGGCGGGCGCGCGGCCCGCAGCCGCGGCCTTACACCGTTTCGACGGTGATGTGGTCGTTGGTGAATACGCAGATCTCGCTGGCGATCTTCAACGCCTTGTAGGCGATCTCCTCGGCGGGGTAATCGGTCTCCTGGATGAGGGCGCGGCCCGCGGCCAGCGCGTAGTTGCCGCCGCTGCCGATGGCGCACACGCCGCCGTCCGGCTCGATGACTTCGCCGTTGCCGCTGATCATCAGCAGCTGGTCCTTGTCGGCGACGATCATCATCGCCTCCAAGCGGCGCACCATCTTGTCGCTGCGCCAAAGTTCGGCCAGCTCGACCGCCGAGCGCATCAGGTTGCCCGAAAATTTGTTGAGCATGCCCTCGAAATGTTCGGAAAGGGAAAAGGCGTCCGACACGGAGCCCGCAAAGCCGAGCACGACTTTGCCCCCGTAGATGCGGCGCACCTTGACGGCGCTGTTTTTGAATACAACGGACTCGCCCATGGTGACCTGCCCGTCGCCGGCGATGGCCGTCTTGCCGTCCTTTTTGACGGCGCAAATGGTCGTTCCTCGAAATTCAGGCATATGAAATGTACCTCCTGTGTTTATCGGCGCGATAGTTTTTGTTCGATGCTGCGCGCGGCCGCCCGCACCCGCGCCAGCGAGCGCTCGCCGAGCAGCCGCTTTTTGAGCGCCTTGTCGCGCACGGGCTCTCCGAGCGGGCGCAAAATTCCGTAATTGGCGTTCATGGGCTGAAAATCGGCGTTGGGCGCGGCCACATAGCCCGCGAGCGCGCCGAGAACGGTCTCCCCGTCCCAGGCCTCGGGCGGCTGCCCGCGCAGTTTGAGCGCCAGCGCCGCGGCCGCCATGAGCCCGCTGCCCGCGCTCTCGACGTACCCTTCCACCCCCGTGATCTGCCCCGCAAAAAAGAGCAGCGGGTCCGTTTTCAGGGAATAGTCGGCCGAGAGCACCTCGGGCGAGCGCAGAAAGGTATTGCGGTGCATGACGCCGTAGCGCAGAAATTCGGCGTTTTGGAGGGCGGGGATCATGGAAAACACCCGCTTCTGCTCGGGGAATTTCAGGTTTGTCTGGAACCCGACGAGGTTGTAGGCGGTGCCCTCCGCGTTTTCCCGCCGCAGCTGCAAAACGGCGTAGGGGCGCTTTCCGTTTCCGTCGTACAGCCCAACGGGTTTGAGCATGCCGAAGCGCAGCGTATCCTTCCCGCGCGCGGCCATGACCTCCACGGGCATGCAGCCCTCGAAGATCTCCCGCTTGTCGAAATCGTGAACGAGCGCCCGTTCGGCGTGCACGAGCGCCTCGTAAAAGGCCTCGTACTCCTCCCTGTTCATGGGGCAGTTGATGTAATCGCCCTCCCCTTTCCCGTAGCGGTCGGCCGTGAACGTTTTGGAAAAATCGATGCTATCGGCCGAAACGATGGGCGCGGCGGCGTCGTAAAAGGCGAGGCAGCCTCCCAGCTTTTTGGCGATGTCCTCGGCCAGCGGCCCGAAGGTCAGCGGCCCCGTGGCCACGACGGCGGGCCCCTGCGGCAGGACCTTCTCTTCCTTGCAGACGAGCTCGATGTTCGCTTCGTGTGCGATCTTTTCGGTGACGTATGCCGAAAATTTGTCCCTGTCCACCGCCAGCGCGCCGCCCGCGGGAACCCGCGTGGCGTCCGCCGCCTCGATGACGAGCGAGCCCAAAAGGCGCATCTCCTCTTTCAAAAGCCCGCAGGCGTTGCCGTATACGTCGTTGCTTTTGAGGGAATTGCTGCAAACGAGCTCGGCGAGGTTTTTGCTCGAATGGGCGGGCGTGAACTTGTTCGGCTTGCAGTCATACAGCCGCACGGAAAACTCGTGCCGCGCCAGATAATGCGCCGCCTCGCACCCCGCGAGGCCCGCGCCGATGACCGTTACAGGCCCTTTTTCCATGCGCCGCTCTTCTCCTTCCGCCCGCTCCGCGCCCTGCAAACCGCCCGCGCAATCGACGTTTTTTTTGTTTTAGCACTCTCGACCTTAGAGTGCTAAACCTATTATAGAACGAAAGTTCGCGTATGTCAAGGATTTTTTCTTGAAAATGCGAAAAACTTTTGGCGCCAAAGGGACAGCTTTTTGCAACGCCTCAAAATTGCGGACACAGAAAGGCCGCCGCAGTGCCAAAACACACCGCGGCGGCCCCTATACTCTCCGCCTTAATAATCTGCTTTTATCAATCATCGAGCACAAACTGAACGGCCCCGACATCCGAATATATTTTGATCGTGATTGTTCCGTCCTTGATCGTCCCTTCGTAAACGCTGCCGTCCTCCGCCGTCAGCGTGAGTTTTTCGCCGTCGACGGCATATGTACCCTCGACTCCCATAATTTGAATCGTTTGGGTGGCCTCGTCGAGGTCATCGCTGATCGTGCCGGTCGGAGTATATAGAGAGGATGCAAACTTGAATGTCCCGTTTTCCTCCAAACTGATATTAGCGCCCACACTACAATCTTCGAGTTGCGCGATAATATCGTCAGACAATACCCCGTCATAATGGTCGGCAATCGAGGCACTGTATCTGTATACCCCGACATTTCGGTTCTGACAGGCAACCAGCGCAAACGCCGTGCATACGCACAACAGCACCGCCACACAGGCAACCGAACAACGCTTCCAAAGTTTCATGATCCATTCTCCTTATATGAAATTCGCCTAAAAACAATTAAAGTATACCATAATACCCTCCCCCGTTGTCAACAAAAATAAACATGTTTTATACAAATATTTGTAAAAAAAGCGGACGCTTATCGCATCCGCTATCTCCTGTACTTAGGCTCATTCTTTATATTATTCTTTGCCCTCTTCCGTTTCCTCTTTTTCGGGCACGTCGATCGCATAGTTGCAGGACGAGCACTTGATCTGCTTGCCTTTTTTGACGAGGTACTTGCCGCATCGGGGGCACTTTTCGCCCGTGGGCATATCCCAGCTCATGAACTTGCACTGCGGGTACTTCGTGCAGCTGTAAAAGATCTTGCCCGCCTTGCTCTTCATGCGGCGGGTGGGCGCGCCGCACACGGGGCAGGTGCCCGCGAGCTCGGAGATGGGCTGGCTCTGCCCGCACTTGGGGCAGCTGAGGTACCGCCCGTTGCGGCCCTTGCGGTAGATCATGAGTTCCCCGCACTTGGGGCACTTTTCCTTGGAGACCTCCCGTTCAAAGGGGAGCGTCGCGTCGCATTCGGGGTAGTTGGGGCAGGCCAGAAATTTGCCGTAGCGGCCGCTCTTGACCACCATGTTGGCGCCGCACTTGGGGCACTTGGTGGCCGAGATCTCCACGCCCTCGCTCTTGATGTTGGAGCAGGCGGGGTAATTGGAACAGGCCAGAAATTTGCCGTAGCGGCCGTTTTTGCGGATCATGGGATGGCCGCACTTTTCGCAGAGGATATCCGTCATCTCGTCGCCGTCGTTGGAGGCGAAGAGCAGCTTTTCGGCGAAGGGCGGGTAAAACCCCGCGATGATCTTGTGCCAGTCTCCCCCCTCTTCGATGCCGTCGAGCATGTCCTCCATCCTGGCCGTGAACCCGACGTCCATGATGTCGGTGAAGTACTTGACGAGAAGGTCTGTGATCTCGAAGGCGACTTCGGTGGGCACCATGTACTTGCCCTCCTTGGTCACGTACTTGCGGCGGGTGAGCACCGAGATGATGGAGGCGTACGTCGACGGGCGGCCGATGCCCTTGTCCTCCATCGCCTTGACCAGGGACGCATCGGTGTAGCGCTGGGGCGGCTTGGTGAACTTCTGTTCGGACAGGAGGCGGATAAGGTCGAGCTCTTCCCCCTTTTGCAGCAGCGGAAGGAGCTTGCCGCTCTCCTCGTCGTCCTCCTTTTTGCTCTCCTGGTAGGCGGCCGTGTAGCCCGCGAATTTGAGGGCGCGGCCCGAGGCCTTGAAGCCGTAGTCTCCGTTTTTGATCTTCAACTGCACGCTGTCGTAGAGGGCCTCGCTCATCTGCGAGGCGAGGAAGCGGTCGTAGATGAGTTTGTAGACGTTGTAGTGCCGCTTGTCGAGCGAGCCTTTGAGGCTTTCGGGGGAGCGGCGCAGGTCGATGGGGCGGATGCACTCGTGCGCGTCCTGCGCGCCCTTTTTGGAGGCGTAGACGTTGGGCTTGGCGGGCACGTAGTCGGGGCCGAATTTTTCGGCGATGAAGGCGCGCGCCTTGGCCTGCGCCTCGGCGGAAACGCGCACGGAGTCGGTACGGATGTAGGTGACGAGGGCGATGTGCCCTTCCGCCTCGGTGTCCATGCCCTCGTACAGGTGCTGGGCCACGAGCATGACGTCGGGCGAGGTCATGCCGAATTTGTTGGAGGCGTCCTGCTGCAAGGTCGAGGTGGTGAACGGCGCGGGCGCACGCGAACGCGCGACCGTCTTTTTCACGTCGTCGACGATGTACGGGTTTTGCGCCAGCTCGGCGCGGACGGCCTCGTTCTCCTCGGCGGAAGCGGGCAGGTATTTTTTGCCCTTCTTTTCGCCGAGCAACGCGCGGAAGGGCGCGTTGTTTTTGGGCTTATCCTGCAACTCGGCGTGGATGTTCCAGTATTCCTCGGGCACGAAGGCGCGGATCTCGCGCTCGCGGTCGACGATGAGCCGCAGCGCGACCGACTGCACCCGCCCCGCCGAAAGCCCGCTGTGGATGCGCTTGCAGAGCAAGGGGGAGAGCTTGTAGCCCACCAGCCTGTCGAGCACGCGGCGGGCCTGCTGTGCGTCGACGAGGCCGTAGTTGATCTCGCGCGGGTTTTGCAGGGCGTGCTCGACGGCGGCGGGCGAGATCTCGTTGAACTCGATGCGGTGGCTCTTGCCTTCGGGCAGCTGCAAAACGTCCTTCAAGTGCCAGGAAATAGCCTCCCCCTCGCGGTCCGGGTCGGTGGCCAGGTACACGTTTTTGGCCTTGGCCGCCTCTTCCTGCAAGCGGGCGATGACCGCCTTTTTGTCGGCATTGACCACGTAGGTGGGCTCGAAGTTGTTTTTGATGTCCACCCCCAGACGCTTTTCGGGCAGGTCGCGCACGTGGCCGCCCGAGGCGTCCACGCGGTACTTGCCTTTGAGGTATTTTGAAATGGTCTTTGCCTTGGAAGGCGATTCGACGATGATCAGATCCATATTTGCTCCTCGTTTTTATAATAAGGAAAAGAAAACAGGCGCCCGCGGCCCGCACCCTTCCTGCCGTTTCGGCGGCGGAACCGTTCCCGCGGGCCGCTTTACACGGGCGCGTACCTGTTCCCGCCGCAGGCGGCGACGCGCCCCTTCATCTCCAACAGGGTGAGTACGGGCGCCAGTTCATGGGGAGCGAGGCCGCACTTGCCCGCGATCTCGTGCACGTGCAGCTCCCCTCCCGCCAGCGCGTCCAGCACGGCGCGTTCGGCGGCGGAGAGCTCTTCGGCGGGGGCCTCGTCCTCCGTTTCGGTCAAGTTTATACCATAAACGAGGCCGATGTCAACTAAATCGTCGGTCAATTTTGCGTATTGCTTGATGAGCGCGTTGCAGCCCGCGCCCTCGGCCACGCCCGGCGGATAGGCAAAGGCGAACACGTCCTTGCCGTATTCGTACGCCTTTTCGGCCGTGCTGCGGGTGCCGCTGCGCAGCCCGCCGCTGACGACGAGCACGCCCTCGGCGAGCCCCGCGATGATGCGGTTGCGGGCGAGGAAGCGGAAGGTGCGCGGGCCCTCCTGCGGGAGGTATTCGCTGACGGCCAGACCGTTTTGCACGATCCTTTCCAAAAGCGAAGCGTTGCATTCGGGGTAGACGTGATCGAACCCGTACGGCAGCACGGCGATGGCGGCGCCGCCTTGGAGCGCGCCCTGCAAGGCGGCCGCGTCTCCGCCGTCGGCAATGCCCGAAACGACAACAAAACAGCGCGCCAGCCGCGCGGCGAATTTTTCGGTCACGGCCAGAATGGCCGCGGGCGTGCGGCGGGAACCGACGACGGCGAACTTGCGCTCGCCGAGCAGCTCGGCGCGGCCCCTGCAATAGAGCACCAAAGGCGGCTCGGGCAGGGCGCGCAGCGAGGAAGGGTAGAGCGGGGAATGGTAGGTGACGCAGCGGATGCCCCGCCGCGCGTAGCCATCGAGCAGGCCGCCGAGGTACCCGCCCGAGGCGAGCGACTCCTCCATGCGCGCGCAGCACTCCTCGCCCGCGATCGCCGTCACGGCGGCGCGCAGCGTAGGGAAGCGCCGCGCCAGCTCCCAGGCCGAACCCGCGGCGGCCGCCACCTGCGCCTTTTTGGCGCGGTCGAGTCCGAAGCTGTCCAGCCAGATCGCGGCCTTTTCTTCCTTGGTATACGGCATGAACGCCCCTCCCCTTTCACCGCCCGCAAACGCCGCGGGTGTGTTCACCTATGCCCCGCCCGCGCAGACGGCGGGCGGCTCCCCGCGGGGTGCGGCGCGCCGCACATTTTGCGGTACGTGCCGCCCTTTCCGCGTTCAGATCTCGTACTGGCGGTAGGAGACCGCTTCGAGGATGTGCGCGGGGAGGATGTCCTTCTCCCCCGCGAGGTCGGCGATGGTGCGCGCGACTTTGATGATGCGCGAACGCGCCCGCGCCGAGAGTTTGAGCTTTTCAAAGGAGAGGCGCAGGATGTCGTCGCAGCGGGCGGAGAGGGGGCAAAAGGCGCGCAGTTCGCGCTCGCCCATGTCGGCATTGACGCGCACGCCCGCACCCGCAAAGCGCTCGCGCTGCACCGCGCGCGCCTCCTCCACGCGCGCCTTGACCGCGGCCGAGCTTTCCCCCGCCGCGGCGGACGAGAGGTCGCCGTAGGCCACGGCGTCCACCTCCACCTGGATGTCGATGCGGTCCAAGAGCGGCCCGCTCACGCGGGCGCGGTACTTGTGGATGGCCGCGGGCGTGCAGGTGCAGATGCGTTCGCGGCTGCCGTAATTGCCGCAGGGGCAAGGGTTCATGCTGGCACAGAGCATGAAGTTGGCGGGGTACGCCACCGTGCCGCCCGCGCGGGTGACGGTGATGAACCCGTCTTCGAGGGGCTGGCGCAGCGCTTCGAGGGTGGAGCGGTGGTACTCGGGCATCTCGTCCAGAAACAGCACGCCGTTGTGGGCGAGGCTGATCTCGCCCGGGCGCACCGTGCGCGAGCCGCCGCCGCACATGGCGACGGTGGTGGCCGTATGGTGGGGCGAACGGAAGGGCCGCGCCGAGACGATGCCCTCCCCGCCGAGCACGCCCGCCACCGAATGGATCTTAGTCACTTCGAGCGCTTCGTCGAAGGTCATGTCGGGCATGATGGTGGGGATGCAGCGGGCGAGCATGGTCTTGCCCGTGCCCGGCGGGCCCACCAAAAGGATGTTGTGCCCGCCCGCCGCCGCCACTTCGAGGGCGCGGCGGGCCACGGGCTGGCCCTTGACGAAGGCGAGGTCGGACTTATACGACGCCGCGGCGGCCTCGTAGCGGGAGGACGCCACCGCGGTGAGGGGCGCCGAGCCTTCGAGATGGGCGAGCACTTCGCCCAGCGAATTTGCGGCGTAGACGGTGATGCCGCCGATATACGAGGCCTCGCGCGCGTTGCCCGCGGGGATGATGAAGGTGTTGAAGCCGCGCGCCTTGGCGGCGATGAGAAGGGGCAGGATGCCCGCCACGGGCCGCAGCGCCCCGCCCAAGGCCAGCTCGCCCAAAAAGACGATGCCCTCGCAGGAAACGCCGACGAGCTGGTCGCTCGCTTTGAGGATGCCGACCGCGATGGCCAGGTCGAAGCAGGAGCCCTCCTTGCGCAGGTCCGCGGGCGCGAGGTTGACGGTGATCCTGTTCACGGGGAAGCGCCTCGCGGTGTTTTTGATGGCCGAGCGCACCCGCTCGCGGCTCTCCTTTACGGCCGCATCGGGAAGGCCCACCACCTCGAAGGCGGGCAGGCCGCTGTTGATGTCCGTCTCCGCTTCCACGGGGACGCCGTCCAGCCCCGCCAGGGCAAAACTCGTAACTTTTGCGATCATATCCTCCCCCCAAACGGGCGCGCCCGCGCGGGGCCGCGGCCCCGCCGCAGTTGCGGACTTGTCCCGTAAACGTCTGTACGTATGAAAAAATTGCAACACAAACGCCCCGCAAAGCGGGGCGCAAGATCAACGGTAGAAGCCGTTGCCGAGGATGCTCGTCCAGCCGAAGCAGGCCGCGGCCGCCGCCGCGGGGAACGGGAAGCCGAAAGTCATGGGCAGCGTCAGCAGGAAGGAGAGCAGATACAGCGCGCACAGCCCGCAGACCACCGCACCCGCCGTGTTGAGGCAGGGAACGCCGAAGAGCTTTTTCTTCGCGCCGCCGTCGTGAACGTAGGCGGTGTAGAAGGCCAGCGGGATGAAGGCGAAATAGAACACCGAAAAGGGCAGGCTCATGGCCGCGCTCGCCCCGCCGAGGAAGGCGTACGGCAGCAGCGCGGACACCGTTCCCGCCAGCAGCACGGACCAGGCGCGCAGGATGAGCGCCGTGTGCTCGGTGGCGTAGGCCCCTTTCTTGCCGCCCGTGGCCGCGTAGAGGATGACGTACGCCGTCAAAAACGCGAAGGAGAGCAGCGCCGTGAAGGCCATGAAGATGTTGCCCTGCGCGTTCAGGGCGATGTACGAAGGTTCGGAGGCGCCGTAAAAGAGGGTCGCCCCTTTGAGCGAGACCAGCCAGCCGAACGCCGTCGAGGCGTTGGCCGCCGAATAGGCGGTCACGTTGCCGAGGGTGAAGGCGTCCGTAAACGAGCGCCACAGCAGCGACAGCGCGCCGACGGTGCCCGCCGCGGGCGAAGGGTCGTAGCGCAGGGCGTACACCGGAAGCTGCGGCAGCCCCGCCAGGGCGTACACGAGCACCGTGCCCACGACGAAGGAGACGAAAAAGAGCAGATAGATGAGCTTGCAGCGGTAGACGTAGTCTGCCCGTTCCTCGGCCTCGCGCGCGGCGAAGGCGTCGAGATTGGCGCGGATGACCGCCTCCGACGGCTCGCGCGCGTTCTGCTCGCTCAGCGCGGCGCGGGCGGCGCGCACCTTTGCCGCGTGGCCGCGCGCGTGCCGCACGGCGCCCGCGACGAACAGCGCCAAAAGCCCCGCCGCCGCCACGACGGCTTTGGGGTCGCAGGCCACGGCCAGGGCGAACGCCAGCCCCGAAACGAGGATGTTCGAGGCCGAACGGACGGGGCGGGCCTCGTCGATGCCGAAGGCGAAAAAGCGGTACAGGAAAGCGAACGACGCCAGCAGGAAGAGGGCGAGGAAGGGATAGGAAAGGCCGAGTCGGCCGACGGTGAGCACCAGCCCGCCGCAGGCCGTGAGCGCGGCGAAGATCAGCGCAAACACCTCGTTTTTGCCCCTTTGGCCGCGTTCACGGGACAAGAGCTCCTTCATGAAGCAATAGGCGAGCAGCACCAGCCCCGCCGCGGCGAACGCCGAAAAGAAGCGCAAACCGAAGGGGCTGCGCCCGAACACGAGCACGCCGAGCAGGGGCAAAAGCACCGCGAAGGGGCCGTGGTCGGCATCGGAGACGAAGGTCCCCTCCGGCACGCGGCCGCCGAGCAGGATGCCGTCGATCTGCGCGAGGGTGTACATCTCCTCCTGCGTGTAGTCGTGGTACGCCGTCACGCCCGTGTTGTACAGGTCGCCGTCCACGAGCTTTTCCACATCGCCGTACTTTTCCTGCGCGGCAAAATAGTTGCGGTAATTGGTGGACCAGGCGGAGGAATTGCCCGCCGCCTCGAAGGCGGCGCGGGCCTCGCGCTCGGTCACGTAGGCGGGGATGCGCTCCCCTGCCGTGTCCTCGAAGGCGATCTCGTTCACGAGCATGTCTCCCGAAAAAGAGACCTGCACGAGGCAGCGCGAGGCGGAGATCGACGTCGAAGCGCCCGTGCGGTCGACGACGGTCACCCAGTTGTGGTTGGTGCGCGCCTCGGCGCCGCTTTCGGGGGCGTAGATGTTGTACAGCGTGACCTTGCCCAGCCCGTACGACGAGCTCCAAGACGTGGAGGACGTGCTGCTGCGCAGCGCCGAGCGGAAGGTGAGCGTGAAACTTTCCCCCGCGGGAACGCAGGCGCTGCCCACGTTGACGTGGATCTTGCCCAGGGTGGCGCCTTCGTTGTAATCGAGGTAAAAGACGACGCTGCGCTCCTCGGTGGCATAAAAGGTGCCGCCCGTGGAGCGCGCCGTACCCGCCGTGCAAAGCCCGGCGACGAGCACGGCCAGCGCCAGCACGAAAGCGGCCTTGGCCCACACCGAAAAGCGCCCGAAAAACGCCTTTATCTTTGGAAATTTAGGGCTCTTCTCCCGTACGATCATACTTTTCCCCTGCCCGCGGGCGGCGGCAGCCGCACGGCGGGTCTTGTTACGTCTTATACCCCATTATACCGCAAAACGGGCGGGCGGTAAAGCGATTTTCCCGCTTTTTTCCCGCAAACCGAAAAAAGCCGCCGAAGCGGCTCCCCTCTGCCGCACGCGCGGCTCCCCTTTGCCTCCGCCAAGGTGCGCGGAGGCGGCGAAGGCGGCCCCGCCCCGCGGCGGGGCCGCTTGCCCAAGCAAAGCGGGGCGGCCTTGCTTGCGGCAAAGCGGGCGGGCCGTTCAGCGGTCCTTTTCGTAAATGTACACGGCGTCCTCGCCGTCGGTCTCGGCAAAGCGCACGGCGATGCCCTCGCGGCGGGACGTAGGCACGCTCTTGCCCGTGAAATCCGCCTTGAACGGAAGTTCGCGGTGGCCGCGGTCGACGAGGGCCAGAAGCTGCACCTTGGCGGGGCGGCCCAGCTGCATCACTTCGGAGATGGCGGCGCGCGCCGTGCGGGCGGTGTAGATCACGTCGTCGCAGATGAGCACCGTTTTCCCGTCCACCCCGAAGGCGATCTCGCTGCCCGAAAACTCGATCTCGGAGGCGGGGTCTTCGAGGTCGTCGCGGTAGAGCGCGATGTCGAAGACGCCGAAGGGCACGTTCACGCCCTCGATGGCGTCGATATCCGCCTTGATGCGCTGCGCGACGGTGACGCCGCGGGTGCGGATGCCGATGATGACGAGCCCTTCCGCGCCGTCGTTTTTTTCGATGACCTGGTGCGCCAGCCTGCGCAGCGTGTTGCGCATGCCCGCGGCGTCCATCAGCTGCCCTTTGATGTTCATGCCTTCCCTCCGGGCGCGGCGTGCTCCCCCGCCGCGAGGGCGTCCAGCACGCGCGCGAAATGCGCGGGCAGCGGCGCCGAAAAGGTCATGCGCTCGCCCGTGCGCGGGTGCGTGAACGTGAGTTCACAGGCGTGCAGAAGCTGCCCGCCGAGGTTGAATTTCTGTCTCTTCCCGCCGTAGACGGGGTCCCCCACGATGGGGTGGCCGATGTGGCGGCAATGGACGCGGATCTGGTGGGTACGGCCCGTTTCCAGGCGGAAGCGCACCAGCGTGTAGCCCTGCGGGTAGCGGTGCACCACCTCGAAGTTGGTGGCGGCGTACCGCCCCTTGCCCGCGGGCACGACGGCCATCTTCGTGCGGTCGGCGCTGCTGCGGCCGATGTACGTTTCGATGCGGCCCGCGTCCTCGGCGAACACGCCGTCGCAGAGGGCGAGGTAGACGCGCGCGCAGCTCTTTTCGGCGATCTGCGCGGACAGGGAGAGGTGGGCGGCGTCGTTTTTGGCGACGACGAGCAGGCCGGACGTATCCTTGTCGATGCGGTGCACGATGCCCGGGCGCACCACGCCGTTGACCGAGCTGAGGCCGTTGAGGCGGTACAGGAGGGCGTTGACGAGGGTGCCCGAATAGTTGCCGTTGCCCGCGTGCACCGTGAGCCCCTGCGGCTTGTTGACCACGGCGACGTCCTCGTCCTCGTAGACGATCTCCACGGGGATGTCCTGCGGGGTGAGGTCGGGCACGCGCGGCGGGGGGATCTGCACGTCAAAAACTTCCCCTTGCGCCACGGGGCGGGAGGCCTTGACCGGCTCGCCGCCCAGCCGCACGTGGCCGTCGTCGATGAGCTTTTTGGCCGCCGAACGGGTGCAGCCGAGCGTTTCCGCCAAAAACACGTCCAGCCGCGCGTACGGCGCGGCGGCTTCGGCGCGGCGGCTATCCACGCCCGCCCTTATCCCCGCCCGCGGACGGGCTCTGCTCCCGGGCTGCCCCGCCTTGGGTGTGGCCGGGCTCCGCGGGACGGGCGGAGAGGTCCTCGGCGGCCGCCTGCACGGCGCTCTCCTCCTCCCGTTTTTGCTTGCGGAAGCGGAACACGGCGTCCTCGTCGACGAACAGCAGGGCCAGGATGAACATCACCACCCCCGCCGTGACGGCGAGGTCGGCCACGTTGTTGGAAAACTGCGTGAAGCCGAGGTTCATGAAGATGAAATCGCGCACGCCCTGTTCTACGCAGCGGTCGATGAGGTTGCCCGCCGCGCCCGTCATGATGAAGATGATGGAATAGCGCAAAAAGCGCTTGCGCTTGGGCATCTTCAAAAAGACGATGAGAAAGACCAAAAGCGCCACGCCCGTGAGGGCGATGAGCACGGGCTGCGCCCACTCCTTGCCCGCAAAGATGCCGAACGAGATGCCCGTATTGAGCTTGATGGCCTCAAACCCGAAGATGTCCGGGATGAGCATGATCCCGTGCCCGAACATCGCATAGGCCGCGGCCTTGCTCAACTGGTCGAGCAGCAGGATGACAAAAAACCAAAATGCATACCACACGATCGATCCAAACTCCTTATTCGTCCATCAGCCCGAGGTTGCGGCAGAGCTTTTCCAGGTCGAGCTCGCCCTTGGGGTTGAGCACCTCGTCGAGGTTGAAGCCGCTCTCCTCCTCCCCTTCGACGTAGCGGCCGATGACCGCCTTGGGGTCGAACTCCTCCCCTTCCTCGGGGGGCGTAAAGCCGGGGTCGCGGCCCAGCAGCGCGGAGAGGTTTTCCGAAAATTCGGCGTAGCGCTTGGCCTCGCGCGCGGGGATGAGCCCCTGCATCTGCGCGGCCAGTTTTTTCCATTTGTCTGCAAACAGTTTGAGGGTACGCCACTCCGTTTCCGCCGTCATGCGGTAGAGCTGCTTGATCTCCTCGCCCTTGCTCTCGGCGTCGACGATGGCGCGGCCCACCTTGCCCTCCCGCTCCTTGTGCTCGGCCAGGCTGGCGCGCAGGCTGCGGTTTTCGGCCGTGAGGCCTTCGAGCCTGTATTCGAGGCGGCGGATCTTGGTCTCGTACGCCTCGCGGATGCCCGCGATGAGCTGCTCGGTCTCCTTCTGCGTGAACTTTTTAGCCATTTTGCCCCCGTATCTCGCGCATGAGCGCGTTTTTCACGTCATACAGCTTTTGCGACAGGTCCACCTTGTACACGTGCGGATTGTCGAGGCGGCGGTACTCGTCCCAGAACGTTTCCTTTTCCCGCCGCGCGTATTCACAGACTTCGGAAAGCGAAGGCAGCCCGTACACGAGCTCGCCGCCGCGCAGCACGGGCACGGTGAGCGGGCGCACGGTGTAATCGGTGAAGGTGGTGCGCTTCCACGTCTCTTTGGGGTGGAACACCGTCAGCGGCTTGCCCTCGTCGATGCGCTCGCCGCGCACGCAGATGAGGTCCGCCTCGGCCTTGCCCGTCTTTTTGTCGTAGATGCGGAACACTTCCTTGAAGCAAGGATTGGTGATCTTGTCCGAATTGTCCGAAAGTTTGATCTTGGGGATCTCCTCGCCGCCCCGCGGCCGCAGGGAAGAGAGCTTATACACCCCGCCGAGAGCAGGCAGGTCTCCGCCCGTGATGAGCTTGGTGCCGATGCCCCACAGGTCGATCTTCGCGCCCTGGCTTTTGAGGGAGGCGACGGTGCGCTCGTCGAGGTCTCCCGAGGCGCAGATGACGGTATCGGGGAAGCCGGCCTCGTCGAGCATGCGGCGGGCGCGCTTGGAGAGGTAAGCGAGGTCTCCGCTGTCGAGGCGGATGCCCTTGGGTTCATGCCCCGCCGCGCGCAGTTCGCGGAAGACGCGGATGGCGTTGGGCACGCCGCTTTTCAAGGTGTCGTAGGTATCGGCGAGCAGCAGGCAGGCGTCGGGGAAGATCTCCGCATACGCCTTGAACGCCTCGTACTCGGAGGGGAAGTTCATGACCCAGCTGTGCGCGTGGGTACCCGCGACGGGGATGCCGAAGAGCTTGCCCGCCAGCACGTTGGAGGTGGACGAACAGCCGCCGATGACGGCGGCGCGCGCGCCGTACACGCCCGCGTCCGGCCCCTGCGCGCGGCGCAGGCCGAACTCCATCACCGCGTCCCCCGCCGCCGCGTAGGCCACTTTGGCCGCCTTGGTGGCGATGAGCGTCTGGTGGTTGACGATGTTCAGAAGCGCCGTTTCGAGCAGCTGCGCCTCGGGCAGGGGCGCGCGCACGGTGAGGATGGGCTCTTCGGGGAACACGACCGTGCCCTCGGGCACGGCGTACACGTCCCCCGTGAAGCGGAAGCCGCGCAGGTACTCCAAAAATTCCTCGTCGAACAGTTCCAGCGAGCGCAGGTAGGCGATGTCCTCGGCCGTAAAGCGCAGCGAGCGTATGTACCCGACGGCCTGTTCCAGCCCCGCCGCCACCGAATAGGTGATCAGCCCGTTGCGGCGGAAAAAGAGGTCAAAGGTCGCGACGTCGTCCTTTTTTCCGTTTTTGAGGTACCCGCTCATCATCGTGAGCTGGTACAGGTCTGTCAGGAGGGTGAGGTTGCGTTCACTCATCGCGCTCCTCCCCGCCGCGCGGGGCGGCTGCGGGCGGCTCCGCGTCATCCGCGGGCGGCTGCGCGTCCGTCGGCGGCTCCCCGCCTTCGGGCGCGGGCGAAGCGGCCGCACCGTTCATTTTTTTGCGCTGCTCTTTGGTGTAGTAAGCGGGCAGCACCGCCAGCGGCTCGCCCAGCCCTCCCGACGCGCCGAAGCAACGGCCGAAGCGGCTGCGGTTGTACAGGAGCAGCCCCAAAAACAGCAGCAGCCCGCCCGCGGCCATGACGAGCGCGAACACCTGCGAGACCGGCAGGTTCGTGCCCAGGATGTAGTCGGGATCGCGCAGCGGCTCCATGACCGAGCGCACCGTTCCGTACCAGAAAAAGTACCCCGCCACCGCCAGGCCGTGCGGCTTCTTTTTGAAGTTCCACATCAGCGAAAAGAGCAGCGCGAAGCCCAAAAGGTTGAGCAGGCTCTCGTAGAAGAAAAAGGCGTAGTGCCACTCCCCCACGCGCTCGATGTACACGCCGAAGGGCAGCCATTGCAGCGCCTCGTTGGTGATCTCGGGGCCGTACACTTCCTGGTTGAAGAAGTTGCCCCAGCGCCCCAGCCCCTGCGCTAAAATGACGCCTGGCAAGAGGCAGTCTGCCACGCGCAGGAAGTTGATCTTGTGGATGAGGCAGAACAGCACCACGCCGAGCGCCCCGCCGATGACGCCGCCGATGATGGACAGGCCGCCGTCGCGGAAGCCCGAAAACCATTCGGCGATGGAGGTGGAAGGGTCGGTGAGCACGTAAAAGGTGCGCGCGCCGATGATGCCGAGGGGCAGGATGCACAGCAGGAGGTCTACCGTCCAGTCGACGGGGATGTTGCGGCGCTTGAACAGCAGCGCCACGATGCCCGTGGCGCAGAGGATGCCGAACACGATGCACACGGCATAGTAATAGATGTCGAAACCGAAGACCGAAAAGGAACGCGGGGGCGGCGTGTAGTTGGGCGCCGCCGCGTGCAGGGCGAAAACCATCGTGACCTCTCTTCCGCCGCAGGGGCGGGCATTTTTCCGCGCCCGCCGCGGCAAGAAGGCGCGAAGGCGGGCGCCGCGCGGGGGCGGCTTGCGAAAATTCCTCTCTTCCGCCGCAGGGGCGGGCATTTTTCCGCGCCCGCCGCGGCAAGAAGGCGCGAAGGCGGGCGCCGCGCGGGGGCAGCTTGCGAAAATTCCTCCCCATTATACCATATCCGCGCCCGAATGGAAAGTGATTTGCGGGGCCAAATTTTGCCCGCCGCCCGCACGGGCGGCGGGCGGGCAAGACGATACGCGGGCAGTCAGACGGGCGAATGCGGGCGGCGGGAGTCAACGTGGGCGGGCGTGGGCGGGCGCGGGCTGCGGCGGGGGCGGCGTGTGAAAATCAAAAAAAGAAAATTTAACGCGCTTTTTATCTGCCGATGACCGCGCGCATACAATAAAAGGATACAATGTACGCAGAAAGGCCGCCGGAAAGGCGGCCGCAAAGGAGCAAAGATGATCCTTATCTGTACCGGCAAACACAACGCCGCCGACGCGAAGCGCTTTGCCGACGCTTTGGGAGACGAGACCTATCCCCTGGCCGAACGGCTGCAAGGCGGGCGGGGCTGCGAACTCTTTTCGGCGCGGCCGTACGTGCTGGTGGCCGACTTCAAGACGGTGTTTTCACGCAAATTCCTGGCGGGGCTGCGCCGCACGCGGCTGCAAGGCAGCCGAATCCTCTACTGCGTGTTCGTGGGCGCCACGCCGCGCGGGAAGGGAAATTCGCAGAGCTTTGCCCGCACGGCCATGTACGACACCCTCGCGGGGGCCGTGCTGCGCGGGTGCGGGCTGGTGCTGTTCGGCTGCGAGGCCTTTTGCCGCGCGGACGAGGCGGGCCTCGGCCGCGCGGCGGCCTACGTGCGCGACGCGCGCCCCTTTGCGCGGGGCGCCTACCCCCTGCGCGCCCGCCCCGCACCCAAAAGCTGACCCCGCAAAAAGGCCCGCAGGCAGACCGCGCCGCCCTGCCGCGCCCGCGTACGAGGCCCGCGGCCAAACGGGCCGCCAAGACGACGCCCATCCCATTTCCCTCTTATCGTCCCCGCCTTCCGCACTGCGGCAAGGCGGGGAACTTTTTCTCCCGCCGCAAACAGGGCCGCCCCTCGCGGGGGCGCACAATAAAGATCCCCGCGTGGAAACGCGGGGTATTTCATTTTCGGGTATAACCCTAAACTTTATCGGCTGCGCACAAGTGCGCTTTTATATTGGCCTGCCGGCCATGCATTGGTTACTTGCTACCCGTAAACGGGTCCCGCGGGTCAAAGATACTTAATTGCTCGCTTTCCTTATCTTTCTTCAACTGGTTTGCTATGTATTCTTTTATCGCTGCTGTATTCTTTCCTACCGTTGTAACCTATCTTTATGGATACTATCGGCAAAGGGGCGGGAACGGGCATGAGTAAAGCGCATGAGTTGTTGTACCCATACGCTTATTGTTACTTATCGGGATTATTGAGCTTATATCGCAGAACGGAGGCAATATCGACCTTATAGACGATATCTATCACGCGCTCTTTGCCCGTATGTTTCGGATGCCCGCCTACGACTACACGGTCTAAAAGCTCATAGCACAT
>CALVHO010000022.1 GCA_944328445.1 uncultured Clostridia bacterium
CGATCGCGCCGTGCGGCGAACGATCGCTATTCCGTCGCGGCAGACGCCGCTCCTTACAAATCCCGCTATCAGCTCCATGAACGGAACACCGAAGCAAGTTCGGTGTTCCTTTTTTTAGTTATTGAGGCCGCACTTCTTGTTGGCGGACGCAGCTTTTTCATTTTACCATGCGCGCGGGGTATCGTGATTATGTTGCGCAGGCATTTGACAGCCGTCCCCGCGTGCGTTATACTATATATGTAGTATATTTTACCGACGGGAGGGTCAACATGATCTACAAAGATTTTGCAGGCGAACGCCTGTCCGCGCTCGGGTTCGGCACGATGCGCCTGCCCGTTCTGAACGATGATTACGGTACCATCGACGAGCGCGCGGCCGCCGAGATGTTCGACTGCGCCATCCGCGGCGGCGTCAACTACTTCGATACGGCCTGGGGCTACCACGACGGCGCTTCGGAGACCGTGACGGGCAAGCTGCTTTCCGCATACCCGCGCGACAGTTATTTTCTGGCATCCAAATTCCCCGGTTACGATCTGGCCAACATCGGCAAAGTGCGGGAGATCTTTGAAAAACAGCTGAAAAAGTGCCGCACCGATCACTTCGATTTTTATCTCTTCCACAACGTCTGTGAGATGAACATCGACGCCTACCTCGATCCGAAGTACGGCATCTTCGACTATTTGAAGGCGCAGAAAGAGGCGGGCCGCATCCGCCATCTCGGTTTTTCGGCGCACGGCAGTTTCGCCGTCATCGAGCGCTTTTTGCGGGCCTACGGCAAAGATATGGAATTTTGCCAGTTGCAGATCAACTACCTCGACTGGACCTTCCAGCGCGCGAAAGAAAAGGTGGAGCTCGTGCGCAGCTACGGCATCCCCGTGTGGGTGATGGAGCCGCTGCGCGGCGGAAAACTGGCGAGCCTTTCGCCCGAAAACGAAGCGCTGCTGCGCTCGCTCCGCCCAGAGGAGCCCGTCCCCGCGTGGGCCTTCCGCTTCGTGCTCGGCATCCCCGACGTCAAAGTCATCCTTTCGGGCATGTCCGACCTCGCGCAGGTCAAGGGCAACCTCGCAACATTCGCCGAGGACAAGCCGCTCACGGAAAAGGAGTATGCCGCGCTCACGGACATGGCGGAAAAGATGTACAAAAATTCCGTGCTGCCCTGCACGGCCTGCCGTTACTGCACGTCGCATTGTCCCAAGCATCTCGACATCCCCGAGCTTATCAAACTCTACAACGAACACCGCTTTACGGGCGGCGGGTTCATCGCGCCGATGGCGCTTTCCGCTCTGCCCGAGGACAAGTGGCCGAGCGCCTGCATCGCGTGCCACAGCTGCGAACGGGTCTGCCCGCAGCAGATCAAGATCGCCGACATGATGAAAGATTTCACCCTCCGCCTGCAAGAAGAGGAATGAACGAAAAATAAGGAGAAACAGATATGATCGAATCGGTATTGACGCGCATGAACGTGAACGTGCGCTTGAAGATCACCGTCAAGGCGCTGCTTTCGGCGGCGATCGTGGCGTTGGCCGTATTGCTGCCGCAGGCGGTGCACCTTGCCGCGGGTGCGGCGGGCGGCGCGCGGTGGCTGCCCATGTACCTGCCCGTGCTGCTCGGCGGCTGCTTGCTCGGCTGGCGCTGGGGGCTCGGCGTGGGCGTCCTTTCGCCCGTGGTCAGCTTTGCTCTGACTTCCGCCCTGGGCGAGGCCATGCCCGCGGCGGCGCGCCTGCCGTACATGGCGGCCGAGCTCGCCGTGTTTGCCGCCGTGTCCGGCCTCTTTTCCAAAAAGATCGCCGAAAACGGCTGGATGGCTTTCCCCGCCGTGCTGCTCGCGCAGGTGAGCGGCCGCGCCGTCTTCCTCGCGCTTGCCGCGATCTTCCAAGGCGTTGCGCCGCTGACGGCGGCCGCCGCCTGGGCGCAGGTCCAAACGGGGCTTTTGGGCCTGGTTCTGCAAGCGGTGCTGGTCCCGTTCCTGGTCATGGGCGCCCGCGCGCTCATGCTGCGTGACCGCGGCTGACGGGACGAGCAAAAAATTCCGCGCCGCCGCTTGGCGGCGTAACCAACAATGAGAAAGGGGAGGGCGCAATGCCCTCCTTTTTTGTTGCGCAGGATCTGCCCGCGCGCGGGCTTCACACCGCTTTGCGGGCTGTCTGTGCGGGGCTATGCGGGCCGTACGGCAGGGCGTGATGGGCCGCAAAATTCTGAAAACAAAACGTTTCGATAGTGTTGACATGCGCGCGCGCATGCGCTACAATGGTAAAGACGGCCGCGCCGCGCGCGGCACAAAAACGGCAAAGCCCGCGCTCAGGGCGCGGCAAAGGAAGGACAAGAATGGACAAAGAATACCTCGGCTACCGCCGCATCGGCGTATGCGCGCCGCGCGCCTATTACGTTCCGTTTGCGCAAGGGCAGGAGATCCCGTTCAAGGACGGCATCGTCGAGCGAGAAAAGAGCGCGCGCTTTGTCGATCTGAACGGCGTATGGAAGATCCGCGCCTACCGCAGGTTGCAGGACGTGGACCTGAACGCGGAGCCGGGCGAGGAGATCCCCGTGCCGTCCTGCGTGCAGATGCACGGCTATGACCAACTCCAATACATCAACACGCGCTATCCCTTTCCCTGCGATCCTCCCTACGTGCCGCAGGCAAATCCCGCCTTTCATTACCGCCGCACCTTTGCCTGGAAGGGCACGGGCGAGCGGTGCTACCTCGTCTTTGAAGGGGTGGACAGCGCTTTTTACGTCTTCGTGAACGGAAAGGAGATCGGCTACGGGCAGATCTCGCACGCCACGAACGAGTTCGACATCACGGACGCCGTCCGCGAAGGGGAGAACGCGCTCGACGTCGTCGTGCTCAAATGGAGCGCGGGCAGCTACCTCGAAAGCCAGGACAAATTGCGCTTTACGGGTATTTTCCGCAGCGTGTATCTCCTTCGCCGCCCGCAGGAACACATCACCGACTTCAAGATCGTGACCGACTTCGACGGGAAGGACGGCACCATTGCCATCGAAAATTTGAGCGCCGTCGCCTTCACGTACAAAGCGGCGGGGCAGGAGGGCACCGTGCAGCCGGGGCAGCGCGCCGAAGTTGCGGTCAAAGACGCCGAGCCCTGGACGGCGGAGACGCCGCGCCTGTACGACGTCGTGCTTTCGGCCTGCGGGGAAACGATCTTACAGCGCGTCGGCCTGCGCCGCGTGGCGATCGAGGGCGGCGTGTTCAAGCTCAACGGAAAGCACATCAAGCTGCGTGGCGTCAACCGCCACGAGTCCGACCCCGACACGGGCGCCACGGTCACGGTGGAAAAGACGCTCGCCGACCTGAAACTCATGAAATGGGCGAACGTCAACGCCGTGCGCACGTCGCACTATCCCGACATGCCGCAGTTCTACGACCTGTGCGACGTTGTGGGGCTGTACGTGATGGACGAGGCCGATCTCGAAACGCATGGCTCCGCCGTCGCGCAGGGCAAATACGATACGGCGCTTTGGCAGAAGTACGCCGAGTGCGGCATCTTTGACGAGGGGGTGTTCGATCGCGAAGTCAACCTCTACGAGCGCGACAAAAACCGCACCTGCGTGCTCATCTGGTCCCTCGGCAACGAGTCGAGCTGGGGCAAGATGTTCTATGCGGGCGCCGACTATATCCGCGCGAAGGACAAGCGGCCCATCCATTACGAAGGGCTGTACGTATCCGACCACAAAGAATATTACACCGACCGCGTGGACGTGGTCAGCCGCATGTATCCGCCCCTCGCAAGCTACGACGAATACCTCGCCGACGAAAAAGAGAAACGGCCTTACGTATTGTGTGAGTATTCCCACGCCATGGGCAACAGCAACGGCGACCTGAACGATTACTGGCGCGAGATCGACAAGAACGACCGCTTCATGGGCGGGTTCGTTTGGGAGTGGTGCGACCACGCCGTGCGGGGAGAAAAGGGATTTCTGTACGGCGGAGACTTCGGCGAGCCCGAGCACGACGGCAATTTCTGCGTGGACGGCCTCGTCTTTCCCGACCGCAAGATCAAGAGCAACCTGTTGGAGTTGAAGGCCGTTTACGGCGGGAAGCGCGAAAACGCCTTCACCGCGCCCGCCTGCCGCCTGCAACCGCGCCCCGAAGGGAAGCCTTCCGCCGTGCAGATCCAGGAAGACGGGTCGATCGCGCGCATCGGCGCCGCGGCGTTTGCCGCGCCGATGAAGTTGCAGATCTTGCGCGCCTATATCGACAACGACGTGAACGTGCGGTGCAAATGGGAGACGCTGGAAGGGTTTTCGCAGGCCGTATACGAGCGCAGCGAAGGCAAGAACGGGGAAGTCGTCCTGCAAGGCAAGATCGTCAAAAACTGCCTGGAACCGCTCATGACGTTCACGCTGACCGTCACCCCCTTCGCGGGCGGGGCGGACGTGGCGCTCGCGTACGAGGTGGCGCCCTTCATCGACTATCTGCCGCGCATCGGCTTTGAATTCGCCCTCGACGGGGAGGACCTCGCCTTTACGTACGACGGCTACGGCGAGCTTGAAAGCTATGTCGACAAGCACATGGCGTCCGAATACGGCACGTTCACCTCTTCGGCGGCAAAAAATTACGAGCACCTCGTCAAGCCGCAGGAATCGGGCAGCCATTTCGCCAGCACGCGGCTCGAGATCGGCGGCATGACGATCACGGCGGAGCGGCCGTTCTCCTTCAACGTGTGCCCGTTTCCGACCTCCATGCTCATGAAAACGCTGCACGACTTCGAGCTCGAAGAGACGGGCAAAACGTACGTCAACCTCGACGTCGCCATGAGCGGCGTGGGCACCAATTCCTGCGGGCCCGAGCTCGATGCGCGCTACCGCGCGCCCAAGCGCGGCAGCAATCTGTTCCGCATCGTCGCGAAGGGCTGATGTGCGGCCGCGCGGAAACGATGGCGGACATTGAAGAGGCCATAAAGGCGCTCACCGCCGAAGAAAAGGCGGCGCTCGTCGCGGGGACATGCTTCATGTACACGCGCGGCGCCGCGCGGCTCGGCATCCCGCGGCTGCGCATGTCCGACGGCCCGCACGGGCTGCGCGTGCAGGCGGAGGGCGGGCCCGAAGTGGCGGGCAGCCTGCCCGCGACGGCCTTTCCCACGGCGGCGACGGTGGCAAACAGCTGGGATTTAGACCTTTCCTTCGGGATCGGGGCGGCGATCGGGCGCGAGGCGCGCCGCTACGGCGTGCACGTCGTCCTCGGCCCCGGCGTGAACATCAAGCGCAACCCCGCGGCGGGGCGCAATTTTGAATACTTTTCGGAAGACGCGCTCCTCGCGGGGGAGATGGCGGCGGCCGAAGTGCGCGGCATCCAGAGCGAGGGCGTGGGCGCAACGGTCAAACATTTTGCGCTGAACAATGCCGAAAACTTCCGCTTCATGGGCGATTCGGTCGCCGACATGCGCGCCATCCGCGAATTGTATCTCAAAGCGTTCGAGATCGTCGTCAAGGGCGCGCGCCCCGCGGCCGTGATGTGCGCCTACAACAAGATCAACGGGGAATACTGTTCGCAGAACAGATGGCTGTTGACCGACGTTTTGCGCGGCGAATGGGGCTTTGACGGGCTCGTGATGACCGACTGGGGCGCCATGCACGACCGCGTCGCCTCGCTGCGGGCGGGGCTCGACCTCGAAATGCCTGGCGATACCGCCGTCTGCCGCCGCCGCATCCTCGACGCCGTCAAGGACGGCACCCTGGCTGCGGAGGAGCTGGACGGCGCGGTCAAAAACGTGCTCGCGCTCACGGCAAAATACGCGGCGGGCGATGTAACAGAGGGGGAGGCATGCGACTTCGCCGCCCACGACCGCCTCGCCCGCGAAGCGGCCGCAAACAGCGCCGTTCTCCTGCAAAACGACGGCGTGTTGCCCCTGCGCGAAGGGGAAGAGGTGTTCGTCTGCGGCGAACTGTTTGAAAAGATGCGCTACCAGGGTGCGGGCAGCTCGATGATCGAGCCCTTTTGCCTGACGCCGCCCAGACAGGCGTTCGACGAGGCGGGCATCCGCTATGCCTACGCCCGCGGGTACGACGAGGGCCGTGCCGAGGCGGACCCCGCCTTGCTCGCGGAGGCCGTTGAAACGTCGAAAGGGTACAAGACGGCCGTCGTGTTCGCGGGGCTTACCGACCTTGCGGAGAGCGAGGGGCGGGACCGCGATCATCTGCGCCTGCCAGAAAGCCAGCTCGCGCTCGTCGGCGCCATGCTGGACGCGGGCAAACAAGTCGTCGTCGTGCTGTTCGGCGGCGCGCCCGTGGAACTCCCGTTTGCCGGCCGCGCCGCGGCCGTGCTCGCCATGTACCTTCCGGGCCAATGCGGCGGCCGCGCCTGCACCGACCTGCTGTTCGGGCGGGCGGCGCCTTCGGGCAGGCTTGCCGAAACGTGGCCGCTCCGCTACGAGGACGTGCCCTTTGCGGACGCCTTCGGCAAGTCGGAGACCGAGGTGTATAAGGAGAGCGTCTTTGTCGGCTACCGCTATTATTCGACGGCGGCAAAGGCCGTGCGCTATCCGTTCGGTCACGGGCTGACCTATACGCGCTTTTGCTATGCGGACATGCGCGTGCAAGACGACGGCGAAACTTTTACCGTTTCCTGCACGGTCACCAACGCGGGCGGGCGAGACGGCGCGGAGGTCGTGCAGCTCTACGTTGCGGGGCCCGCGGGCGGCGTGTTCAAGCCCGCGCGCGAATTGCGCGCCTTCCGTAAGGTGCACATCCCCGCGGGCGGCAGCGCGCGCGTGCAGCTGGCCGTGGCCCGCCGCAGCCTGCGGTATTTTGACGTGAACAAGGGAGAATGGGTGCTCGAAGGCGGCGAATACCGCTTGCAGCTGTGTGCCGACAGCCTCACCGTGCTCATGGAAAGGCCCGTGCGGGTCGAGGGCGCGCGCTTTTCTCCGTACGGCGGCGAAGTTGCCCGCGTGTACGGCGGGGCACGGCTCGACGAAGTGACGGACGCTTTGTTTGAAGAGATGAGCGGCCGCAAGATCCCGCCGCCGCCCGCGCACAAGCCGATCACGCTCGAAAGCCGTTTTTCCTACCTTGCCGACGCGGGACTATTGGGCAAACTCCTGCATGCCGCCGTTTTAGGCATGGCAAAGAGGCAGCGCAAGGCCGCCATGAAGCTGCCCGCGGGCAAAGAACGCGACAACAAGATCAAGGCCGCGTATTTTTTGCAGGCCGTCCTCGAAAGCAATTCGCTGCTGTCCATGACGATGTGCGCCGGCCGCGCCTTCCCGTACAACTTTGCCGAGGGCTTTATGCACCTGGCGAACGGGCACATCGGCAAGGCGATCGTATGTTTTTGCAAAAAGATCAAGGCGCCCGTCCCCGAAGAGAAAAAGGGCGCCCGCAAAGAGAAAAAACGCCCCTGACACACGAAGCGGCGCGCGGAATTTTCCGCGCGCCGCACAATTTTCTGTTTTTCCGAGGCCGCGCTTGCAAGCGCGGTTTTTTTTCGTGCCGCGGGCGCGAACGCGCGCGGTTTTTTCATGTTCGGAAAGTTGTATCCGATTTTTGTTTGTTGCGGTAATAGGTGCAGGTGGATTCAAACCCCGCGCGGTAGATCAGTTCCGTAATGGGCGCGGTGCCGCGGTTGTTTTCGATGAAGTCACAGCGCATGCGGTTGAGGTATTTGTTGAAGGGGCATTCAAACAGTTTTTTGAACAGGCGGCTGAAATAGGATACGTTGTACCCGAAGTGGCTGCTCACGTCCGTGATCGAGTGTATCTTGGAAAAATTGTCGTTGATGTACTTCGCGATGTCGACCATGAGCAAATGTTCTTTGTTGTAGGGGATGGGTGGATAATTGGAGGTGATGACCGCGAGGATATGGTCGATGAGGGCGGACGTCAAAAATTCGTTGCCGCCGTTTGTGGTGCTTTGCAAGACCTTTTGAAAGAGTGCGTAGATCTCCTTGTTCGCCTCGACGTTGTCCAGCTTCGGGAAGGATACGTTTTCGTAGTATTTGCGGAAGTTGTGCAGATACTTGTAGGGGATCATCAGCGTCTCGGTTTCGGTCTCCTCTTCGGAGTGGAAGCGGTGGGAGAAGAACGCGGGGAGGAACACCGCCTCGCCCGGGTGCAGGATGTCGTTGTCGGAGAGGCAGGAGTAGTGCACGCGGCCCTTTTTCACGAACAGTATCTCCGTCGCGTTGTGAAAGTGCATTTTGCACTCGGTGTTGTAAAGCAATATATGAATAACTTTATTCTTGTTGTCGCGTTCCGATTCGTAAAAAGTCTTTTTCATGGCGGCCCCCTTTGCGCCATCAGTATACCAGAAGGCATGCGTCATGTCAACGGAAGCGAAGGGCACAAAGCGAAATTATGCAATGAAATTATGTGCTCGAAATCGATATAAGTAAAAAAATGCAATAATTGTGTGTGCTATTGCTATTGATTTGCCCGCATGGTTGCCGTTATAATAGCAGCGTAGAAATTTGTAAGAACTTGCATACAGCAGCAAGAAAAACCGACAGAGCGGACGACAAGGAGGTAACGCTGTGTTGAAATACATACTGATCGGATACGGGCAAAGGGGCAGGTTTTATGCGGACTGCCTGCGCAAACTGAACAGGGCGGAACCTGCCGCCGTCTGCGATGCGCGGCAGTGCAAGCTCGACCTCGCGAAGAGGAATCTCGGCCTGCGGGACGGGCAGCTGTACCGCGACGCGGACGCACTTTTTGCCGCGGGCAAGATCGCCGACCTCGCCATCATCGCCTCGATGGACTGCGCCCATTACGCGCAGGCCGTCAAGGCGCTGCAACTGGGGTACCATCTGCTGCTGGAAAAGCCCATCGCGCAGACGGAGCGGCAATGCAGGGAGATCGCCGCGCTGGCCAAAAAGCTGGGGCGGAAGGTATACGTCTGCCACGTGCTGCGGTATGCGCCCATCTACACCTCCATCAAGGAAATGCTCGCGGGCGGAACGTTCGGAGACGTCGTCACCATTACGCAGACGGAGCACGTCGGCTGGTGGCACCAGGCGCACAGCTATGTGCGCGGCAACTGGCGCAGGAGCGAGGAGTCCTCGCCCATGATCGTGGCAAAGTGCTGCCACGACCTCGACCTGTTTGCCTGGCTCATCGGCAAGAAGTGCGACAAAGTCTCTTCCTTCGGTTCGCTCTATTATTACAACCGTGAACACGCGCCCGAGGGCAGCGGGGACTATTGCTACAACTGCAAGCTGAAAGACACCTGCGTCTACAACTGCCTGAACTTTTACACAAAATACCCCGACTTCGCCTTCGCCTCGGGGCAATACCTCGGCGACGGGCAGGACAAGCAGGCGATCGCCGAATGTTTCAGCCAAGAGAGCAACCCGTATGCGCGGTGCGTGTTCAAGTGCGACAACGACGTCGTCGACCACCAGGTGGTCAACATGCTCTTCGAAGGTGGCGTGACGGCGCAGCTGACGATGACGGCCTTCTGCGAAGGCGGCATCCGCACCATCCGCATCCACGCGACGAAGGGCTTCATCGAGGCGAGCATGCTCGACAACGTCATCCGCTACGAGATCTACGGGCAGGAGCCGCAGGAGCTGCACGTCGCCGTCGGCGAGACCTTCGGCGGGCACGGCGGCGGGGACGAAAAGCTGGTCGAAGACGTGGTAAACGATCTGGAAGGCGGCCGGGATTCCCTCTGCCTCACCTCCATCGACAGGTCGGTCATGAGCCATCTGATGGGGTTCGCGGCGGAACAGTCCCGCGTGCGGGGCGGCAAGGCCGTAAAGATACGGTAAAACACATAACGCAACCAAGGCGGGCCTGCCGCGCGAGCGCATGCCCGACGGAAATATAACACGACAAGGAGAGGTCCAAAATGAAGAAAAAACTTTTGACGATCGTCATTGCCTGTCTGCTTGCGGTCATGGCCGTATTCAGCGCCTGTTCGCCGTCGACGGAAAAACCCGGCTCGGGCGGGTCCGACGACGAATTCGGGCTCGCCACGACCATCGACCCCAACAGGACGACGCTGTTCGTGAGCAACTTCAACGGCGGGTTCGGCGAGCGGTGGCTCAAAGCCGCGATCAAGCGCTTTGAAGAGCTCCACAAAAACGACGTCTACGAAGAGGGCAAGACGGGCGTACAGGTATGGATCGACAACAGCAAGACGGGCGGCAAGGACACGCTCGCCAACATCGAAAACAGCCGCGACGCCGTCTTTTTCACCGAATACGTGTACGCGAGCGACTATGCCGACAGCGGCAAAGTCCTCGATCTTTCCTCCATCGTAAACCCCGTCCTTTCGGAATACGGCGAGAGCAGGTCGATCAAGGGCAAGATGACGAAGGAGCAGCAGGACTATTTCATCCAGGACAACGGCGCGTGCTACGTTCTGCCGCATTACCAGTCCTTCCGCGGCATCGTGTACGACGTGGACCTCTTTGAAGACGAAAATTATCTCTTCTATTTCTCCGCCAACGCCAACAACGGGAACGACGGCTTCGTCATGTCGAAGAACGAGACGCGCTCGAAAGGCCCGGACGGGACGGGCGGCACCTACGACGACGGGCTCCCCGCCACGTACGACGAATTTTTCAGGCTCTGCGAATACATGCTCGAAAAAGGCGTCAAACCCGTCATCTGGTCGGGGAGCAACCAGGCGTATTTTACCGACTTTTTGGCGGCGCTCGCGCTCGATCACGAGGGGCTGAGCGACGCGATGCTCAACTTTACTTTCAAGGGCACCGCCTACAACCTGGTCAGCTCCGTCGGCGCAAACGGCGAGCTTAGTTTCATGAACGACGGCGCCGAAGGGAGCGGCGTTGCCATCACGCCCAACAACGGTTATCTGCTTGCCAAGCAGGCGGGCAAGTATTATTCCCTGCAATTTGCCGAGCGGCTCTTGAAGAAAGAGTACATCGCCTCGGGCTCGATGGGGACGCTGAGCCACACCGACGCGCAGAAAAACTACATCAATTCCTACCCCTCGGGCGGGGAGGCGATCGGCATGCTCATCGAAGGTTCGTTCTGGGAGAACGAGTGTTCGGACATGGGCTACTTCGATGCGGCGGTCAAATCGTACGGGCAGGAATGGAGCCGTGCGGACCGCAGGTTCGCCATGATGCCCTATCCTAAGGCGACGGCGGGGCAGGTAGGGGAAAAAGTCACGCTGACGGACTCCCTGATGTCGGGCGCGTTCATCCGCGGCAACGTGGAAGGGTATGAAAAGGAGCTCGCCCTCGATTTCCTGCAATTCCTGTACACGGACGAATCGCTGCGCGAATTCACGCAGTACACGGGCTCTCCCAAGGCGATGAATTACGACATCGACGGGGTAGAGGGGATCTCCAACTTCGCAAGATCTGTGTTCGACATGAAGAACCGCGCCGACATCGTGTACCCGTACAGCAGCGAACCCATCTATGCCGATCAGCCCGCGTCGTTTGAGCCGACTTCCTTTTACAGCACCGTCGTCAACAAGGGCGCGGGAGACGTTCCTTATACCTATCCGTCCAGGGCGATCTACGACCAGGGCGTGACGGGCTTGGAGTATTTCAACGGGTTGTCCGTCGCCATGTCGAAATCCAGCTGGGACAACGCATACGGCAAATACTTTATCAACAACTGACCGCGCGGGGGAGAAAAGATGACATTGAGCACAAGGGTCAAGACCCTTCTCCATAGCAAAAGCGAACGGAAGCGCCTGCTGTTCTACGCGCTGGTGATCGCGCTTCCGCTCGCGCAGGTCGCGATCTTCTACTTCGGCGTGAACATCAACTCCATCCTGCTCGCCTTCAAAGAGTACGAAGGCGGCAGCTACCATTGGGTGGGGTTCGACAACTTCAAAAGGGTGTTGACCGAGATCTTTACCGATTCCACGGCGGAGTGGCGGTTCGCCTTCAAAAACACCTTCGTGGCCTGGATCGTATGCACGGGCATCGGCATGACGCTGGCGCTGTTCTTCTCCTACTACATCTTCAAAAAAGGGATCGGGAAGAATTTTTTCCGCGTGATGCTGTTCATGCCGTCCATCATTTCCAGCATCGTCATGGTCATCCTGTTTACCTATTTTGTAGACAGTTTTATCCCTGAATTTTTGATGCGGTATTTTGACACGGAGATCCGCGGGCTGTTGTCCGATCCGCGGACCACCATGTTCATGATCTACCTGTACAACATCCTCATGGGGTTCGGAACGAACGTATTGCTCTTGTCCAGCGCGATGTCATCGGTCTCCGATTCCACTGTGGAAGCGGCCCAGCTGGACGGCGCCAACAACCTGCGCCTGTTCTGGCACGTCGTGCTCCCGCAGATCTTTCCCACGTTCGTGACGATCTTCATCGTCAGCGTCGCCAATCTGTTCGCCAACCAGCTGAACTTGTACAGCTTTTACGGCGCATATGCTGAGGCGCGGCTCGGCACGGTCGGCTATCTTTTGTATAAGCGCACCGTTTCGGCCGCCAACGCGCAATATCCCGAATTGGCGACGATCGGCCTCTTGCTCACGATCGTGATCATCCCCCTTACGCTGGGGTTGCGCAAATTCCTGGAAAAGGTGGGCCCGTCGGATGAATAGAGAACATAAGATCAAAAACGGGAGCAAAAAGGGCTTTTCGCCCCTGATGGCCGCATTGTTTGTGCTCCTGATCGTCTACGCGCTGTTGATCCTCTTTCCTCTGGCGTGGGGGCTGGGGCAGTCCTTGATGGACGGCATGCGGCTGGATTCCACCGTTGTCCCTTGGCCTTCCGACTGGCAGTTTTCCAACTACATCGACGCATTCGTCCATTTCTATGTGCCCGTACAGGCGGAGCAGGGCACCGTTTACCCGACGCTCGTGTACATGTTCGGCTATTCGTTCGTGTACGCGGTTGGGTCCGCCCTGACGGCCACGTTCGTGCAGTGCATCGTCGCCTACCTCACGTCCCGCTTCAACTACATCGTCAGCAGGATCATCAACGTATTCGTCCTGATCGCCATCGCTTTGCCGATCGTGGGTTCCTTGCCCAGCGAGATCCAGATGGCGCAGGCGCTGGGGCTGTACGATACGCTGTTCGGCATCTGGATCATGAAAGGGCACTTCATTTCCATCTACTACCTCGTGTTCTATGCCAGGTTCAAGACCTTTTCCAGATCGTACGAAGAGGCGGCGCAAATCGACGGGGCGGGAAACCTGCGCATCCTGTTCTCGATCATGCTGCCGCTGATCAAAAACTTGTTCTGGACGATCTTTTTGATCCAGTTCATCGCGTTCTGGAACGACTACTATACGCCGCTCGTGTACATGCCCACGTACCCGACGGTGGCGTACGGCCTTTGGTATTACAACCAGAGCACGGAAAACGCGCTCACCCTTCCCATGAAGGTGACGGGATGTATCCTGATGCTGCTGCCTGTCCTGGTCTTGTTTGCCGTATTCAGCAAGCGGCTGATGAGCAACCTTACGATGGGCGGAGAAAAAGAATAAGTTAAGGAGAAAAAAACATGAAACAGTCGGTGCGCTACAAGATCGCCGCGGTGTGTTTGCTGCTGGTTTTTGCGCTGAACATGCTGCTCGGCTTTCTTCCGCCGCTTTCCGTGACGGGCACGGCGGCGGAAAGCACGGCCGCGCAGGAAGAGACCCCGCAATTTACCGAGATCTCGCTGCAAGAAAGTTACGCCAAAGGCACGGAATTGGCGATCCCCCAAGTCAAAATGACGTTGGGCGGGGAGCAGTACATCGCCATGGCGGTCCTGCACCTGCCGGACGGGAGCGCGAGATCGGTGGCGGGCAAAGAGACGCTCGGCCTCGCGGGGCAATACACCCTCGAATACAAGGCGACCGCGGGCGGCAAAACGTACAGCCGTGAATACAGCTTCCTCGTCTACCAGCCGAAATTCGAGCTTTCCGCAGGCGGCGGGAGCGCGGAATACAAGACCGCCGACGTGCACGGCCTCGTCAACGGACAGGCAGCCACCGAACGGATGACGGGCGAGTACGTCACCCTCGACGAGGGGCAGACGCTGACGATCTACGACTATTTCGACATCACGAAGGAGAAGGCGCGCGAACCCGTCTTTGAAGCGGCCATCGTCCCTTCCACCGTCGGGGCGGAAGATTTCAGCACGCTCACGGTGCGCTTCGTCTCCAAGAGCGACCCGAGCCAATATTTGGAGATCATCGGCAACCACTCCGATTACAACAACTGCACCTACTTTTTGGCGGGCGCGAATACGCAGACGCCTTCGGGCTACGAATCGTCGCAGGGCACCATCCATGTCGGCAACACGTGGGGCGCTCCGTACAGCGGCTCCTTCTGCGGGACGCCGAACAACAAAATGACGCTCGCGCAGGACACGCTGAAAATTTACATCGATTACGAGACCAAGTGCGTGTACGCCAACCAGGCAAAGGGCTTCGTCATCGACCTGGACGATCCCAAGTATTTCGGGGCGCTCTGGGGCGGCTTTGAAGACGGCGAGGTGTACATCGAGGTCAGCGCGAGCCGTTACCAGTCCTCCAAGCCCGCGCAGTTTATCATCCTCAAAGCGGGGGACATCGACCTCAGCGAACAGATCGTCACCGATAACGACGCGCCGACGATCTCGGTCGGCCTCGGGGAATACACGAGCGACGATCTCCCCGTCGGCGTGACGAGGCGGGCGTACCCGATCTTCCCCGCGAGCGCCGTCGATTATCTGAGCGGCGAATGCGACGTGAACGTGCACGTATGGGCGCGCTACCACACTTCGCAAAAGTACGAAGTCGAGATCGAGGACGGCGCCTTCGTTCCCGACGCGGCGGGGGAATACGTCATCGAATACCGCGCCGCCGACGCATCCGGCAACGAGGCGGTGACGCTGCTCACAGTCGACGTGACGGACAAGACCGACCCCGTTTCCGTCTCTTTGACGGACAAGCCCTCGGCGGGCAAAACGGGCGAGTACATCGCGTTTGCGAAGGTCTCGGCCTCGGGCGGGTCGGGCGATCTTTCCCTCAAAACGCAGGTCACGTTCAACGGCACCGCCGCCGCGTTTGACGAAGGCGGGTTCCGCGCCGAAAAGGCAGGGGAATACCGCGTCACGGTCACGGCGACGGACTATGTCGGGCAGCGGGCGACGGCAAGCTATTCCGTCACCGTGACGGCAAGCGACGCGCCGGTCTTCATCGACGAGATCGTGCTGCCCGCCTACCTCATCGCGGGGAGCGAGTATACGTTCGAGCCCGTGTACGCCTACGACTATACGTCCGGCAACGGCGCGCAGCGCATCAAGGCGACGCTCGTCACCGAGGACGCAAACGGCACGAGGGAACATCCCGACGACCGCTACACCCCGAGCGTCTCCGCGCACGGGGATACGGTCAAGGTCTATTACAAGGCTTCCGTCAACGGCAAGACAATGCAAAGCGACGCCGAGCACATCCGGGTGTGCGCCGTCGGCAAGGGGGACTCCCTCGATATCTCAAAGTACTTCGTTTCCAACGGCGCCACCGTCACGGCGATGAACGACGGCATGCTCATCAAGGCGGACGGCGACCTCGCCGAGACCGAGTTCGCCAACCCCGTCCTCGCGCACAACCTGACCTACACGTTTGACGTCGACCCGTCCGCGAACTCTTTCACCAAGCTCAACGTATACCTGCGCGATTCCGTCAACGCGGAGGAGCGCATCAAGGTCAGCTACACGAAATCTTCGCAGTCCGCCTCCTACATCTCCGTGAACGACGGCGCGCAATATTCGATCGCGGCCACCTTCTTCGGAAACAGCAATTACGGTTTCAGCCTGAAATTCGACAACAAGACATGCGTGGCCTCGTACGAGACGGAAGTGCGCATCACGGTGGACAAAACGCTCGGCGGCGCCGCCTTCGACGGTTTTTCGAGCGGAAAGGTGTACGTCTCCTTTGAATTTGAAGGGGTGGGCGCGGAGGCGGCCATCCTGCTGAGCGACCTGTGCGGGCAGCGCACGACGAGCATCACAGCCGACCTCGTCAAACCCAGGATCACGCTCGTGAACGAACTTGCGGGCCGCTATTCGCTCGGGGACGAGGTGGACCTGACCACGGCGGTCGCCGCGGACGTGCTCGATCCAAACATCCAAAGCTCGTACACGGTCTACGCGCCCGACGGGAGCGTCGCCAAGGACGTGAACGGCAAGGAGTTGAAGGAGATCCCGATCGACGAATCCTACCGCATCAAGCTCGAAGACTACGGCGTCTACCGCGTCTCCTATCTGGCGACCGACTGGAACGGAAAATCGGAAAAGCTGTTCAGCTATGCCCTGGAAGTCGTCGACTCGATCCCGCCCGTGATCATCCTCAACGGCGAGGTCCCCGCGGAAGCGAGCGTCGGTTCCGCCATGTCTCTCCCGCTGGCGCGTGCCGTCGACTTCATCGACGGGGTGCGCGACGTGTATGCGTATGTACTTTTCCCCGACGGCGTCTACCGCGCCTACGGCAACGATATGACGTTCACGATGTCCGGCAAATACACCGTCGTGTATTACGCCTTTGACGAATCGGGGAACACGGCAAAACTTGTGTATACCATTCAGGTACGGTGAGGTGACGCATGCGTAAATTGTGGATCGGAGCGATCGCGCTCCTTTTGTCGGTATCTTTCCTCTTCTGCGCGGCGGCCTGTTCCAAGGACCCCGAACAGCCGCAGGAAGAGACCTCTGGCATCGAGTACGGGACGGCGCAGCCGGGAGACGCGCTCTCCTGGGAAGAAAAGCCCGTCGCCGTTCCCGAATACGATAAGATCGATTCCATGCTGTTTGAAAACGGGCAGAGCGACTATTCGATCGTCGTCGCCGAGGGCGCCGCGGCCAATACCTATACGGCCGCGAGCGAGCTCAACTACTTCGTCTCGCTGGCTTCGGGCGTCACCTTCTCCGTCCGCGCGGCGGAGGACGTGACCTGGTCCGCGGATGCGAAATACATTTCCGTCGGTGAAAATATCATTTCGCAGGCGGCGGGGGTCACCGTGCCCGATACGCTCAATTCGCACGGGTTTGCCGTGCGCACGGTGGGCAAGTCCCTGTTCCTGCAAGGCGTTACCTCCACGGGAGACATCTTTGCGGTGTACGACCTCCTTTCCAAAGTGCTCGGGTACGACTATTACGCGGCGGACGAGCTCGCCATCGCAACGGCGAGCAGCCTGGCCTGCCCGGACTTCAATTATACGGACGAGCCGGACATCGAGTACAGGTCGTCGCAGATCGGCTACCAGAACGGTACGGTCTCCACCCGTTACAGGGTCGTATCCGCGCAGTTCATGTCGCCCGAGGGCGCCTCGACGTGGCACAATTCGCTGCAATACATCCCGTACAACGTATACGGCACCGCCTATCCGGAATGGTTCGCGACCGATCTGAAAGGCCTGTGCCTGACGGCGCACGGCTATACGGAAAAATATGAAAAGCTCGTCGATACCGTAGCCGGCAAGATGGAGGTCGTCCTCGAAAAAAACCCGAACGGCGACACCATCGCCTTCACGCACATGGACGTCGGCACGTGGTGCACGTGCGAACATTGCACCGCGCTCAAAAACAAGTACGGCACCGACTCCGCGAGCATGATCATCTTCATGAACGACGTCGTGGAACAGGTGGAGCAGTGGAGGAAAGCAAACCAGCCCGGGCGCGACAACATCCGCTACCTGTTCTTTGCCTATACCGCGACCGTACAGGCGCCCGTCAAGGAGGAGGGCGGCAAGATCGTTCCCATCGACGACGCCGTAAAATTCCACGACAAGCTCGGCGTCATCTACGCGCCCATCTCCTCCGACTTCTTCCACGGCAAGAACGAGCCGCAAAACTCCTCGTATTTGAAGCAGATGCAGGAATGGAATGCCTTGGCGGGCGAGAACATGTACTATTGGTTCTACCAGTCCTATTTTTACAACTATTTCCTGTTTTACAACAACTTCGATTCCATGCAGGACAACTACCGCGCGGCCGTGGACAACGGCGCGGTGTGGATGTACGACCAATCGCAGTACAACAACGCGGCCTCCACGGGCTTCCAGATGCTGAAAGTTTACCTCTCCTCCAAGCTGATGTGGGATGTAAACGCAGACGTGACGGCGCTCACGCAGAACTTCTTCGACCGCTACTTCAAGGCGGCGTCGCAGACGATGTACGACCTGTTTACGGCCATCCGTCTGAACTACCTGTGGATGTCCGAAAGCCAGGGCGTCAGCGGCTGGATCGGGACGCGCGTCAACACGAGCGAATATTTCAAGCTGAACACGCTGCTCGAATGGGAACAACTGATCGAACAAGCCTATGAGGACATCGCGCCCTTGCAGATTAGCGACGCGGCGCTGTACGAAAAGGTGCACGACAGGATCAACCTCGAAAGCCTCTCCGTGCGGTATCTGCTGATCGACCTGTACGGCACGCAGCTCTACACGACGCAGGAACTCTACGAGCAGAAAGTGCAGTTCAAACAAGATTGCGCCGCCCTGAACATCACGCGCCTGTCCGAGGGCGAACTGGTCACCGTCTTGTGGTCACAATGGGGAATTTGACGGAGGAAATACAAGTGAAAAAGAAGTTGTTTGCGTTTCTGATCGCCTTGTGTGTGCTCTGCATCGCCTTGGCGGCCGTCGCCTGCGCGAAGGATCCCGAGGAGCCCGAAGAGGTAGACACGACGCCGCGCATCGTATTGCCGGCCGAAACGCTCGAACTGCAAGCGGGGCAGACGGCGCGCATCACGCCCGAACTGATCAACGTGGAAGGCACGGTCTTGTGGCAGTCTTCGGCGCCGTCCGTCGCCTCCGTCGATCAGAGCGGTCTGATCACCGCACACGAAGCGGGCGAAGCCGTCGTCACCGCGTTCATTGCCGTGAACCGTACGCAGACGGACGAAGGCGCGGCCGAAGCGGCCGCACCGGCCGAAGGCGCGCAGATGGTGTATGCCGACATCGCGGTCAAGGTCCTTGCCAAGGGCGAAACGGCTTCCATCGTCTTTTCTTCGGACCGCTATACGATGTCGATTTACGACAACCTGACGCTTTCTCCTGTCTTCGTGCTGTGCAGCGGCACGCCCGCGTGGACTTCCTCAAATACGTCCGTCGCGAGCGTGGAGAGCGACGGCACTGTTATCCCGCACGGCTTCGGCACGGCGTACATCACGGTGACTTGCGGCGGCGTATCCGCGCAGACGCAGGTGACGGTGGAAGAGAGCGACCAATTGCCCGTGCTCACCTTCAACCGCGAAGAGCTTTCCCTCCTCGTCGGCGGGGAACTCTCGCTCACGCCGTCCGTGCGTTTCAACGGGCAGGCGGTGCAGGGCTTTACCGTGGAAGCGGAGTCTCTCGATCCTTCCATCGCCGCCGTTTCGGGCGGGAAGGTCTCGGGCGTTTCGGCAGGGCAGACAAAGATCGCCGTCCGCGTCCGCTACCGCGGCTATGAATTTGCCGAACGTCGCATTCCCGTGACGGTCAAGGACGACGTCAACATCGTTTTGTCCGAGCACGAGCTCGATCTCTACACTAAAGAGATCGGCGGATACGATTATAAGAAAGCGCAGAAAGTCACTGCCGAAGTGTACGTTTCGGGCGTCCGCGAAGCGGCCGCGAGCGTGACCTGGCAAAGCGCCGACGGGCAGGTGGCGGAAGTTTCGCAAGACGGAACCGTTTCGGCGCGCGGCGTCGGCCAAACAAAGATCACGGCCACGTACACGCACGGCGACGACACCTATACCGCGACCGTGAACGCCGATGTTTCTCTCTCCGTCGCCACGTATGAGGACAGGGAGATCGATCTTTCGGCCGCGGCGTCGGTGGATCTTGCGGTCTCGCTGGAAGCGGGCGAAGCCTTTGAGCGGGTCACGGTCAACGGCAACGCGGTGGATGCGGAAAACAGCGGCAATACGGTCACGGTCCCGTCCGCGAACCTGACCGCCTATTACGGCGAACAGGAAGTGCACGTGGAGACCGACCGCGCGGTCTACGTATTCCCGTCGCTGCTCATCACAAAGTCCGTCGCGTCGATGGCGGAACTGCGCACCATCGTCACGAACGGGCATACGCTGGGCGGCTACTACATCCTCGAAAACGACATCGAGGCGGACGGCACGGACGTCGATTTCCGCCTGGTGACTTCGTGGTCCGGTGAGGCGTCCAAGGGGTTTGTCGGTACGTTTGACGGGCGCGGGCATTCCATCACCGGGCTGGACCTCCACGATTACGGCCTGTTCAGCTGCATCGGCGCGGCGGGCGTCGTCAAAAACCTCGCGCTCGTCGACGTTACGGGTGCGGGACTGGCCATCGCCACGGAATGCCGCGGGACGGTGGACAACGTGTTCGTGACGTCGGACACCAAGAAGGCGCTCATGCAGATGTCGGACGATTGCGTGCTCTCCAACACCTTCGCGGTCTTGACCGCTGCGGGCAGCAACATCGTCGATACCGTGTTCAGTGCGACATGCGCGGTCAAAAACGTCTACGGCTATGCGGGCGGCATCATCCGCTACACCGATTACTCGCAGGCGGCCGACCCCACGGTCTTTGCCACGACGGACATCGCGCGCCTGCGCGCCGAGCTCTTGATCAAGGACCTGTCCGCCTTTGATGCAGACTATTGGGAGACCGTCGGCAACGTGCCCGTGTTCAAGGCGTGCAAAGCGATGGCGGAAAAGACGCCCGCGATCTTGTTCGACGACGAATTTTCGCTGCTGGCGGGGCAGGCCGTCGATGTGCCCGTCGATACCCTCGCGGCGATTTCGCTGCAAACCCCCGCCGACGGCGTCACCCTGGACGGCAGCAGCATCACGCTGACGAAGAGCGCGGCCGTGACGCTCGTGGCGACGAGCATTTGGGGAAAGACCGCGCAAAAGCAGGTGACGTTCAACGTCATCGACGTTGCGGGAGACATGTACGACTGCACGGATGAATACCTGTTCAACTATACGCTGGGCGATGCGTCCGTTACGTTCACACGCCCGCAGGAGCTCTCCGCCGTCACAAAACTTTCGATCGGCAAGCTCGGTTACATCGAGGCGGGCGAAGGCTTCACTGTTTCGGGCGACAAGATCACCATCGAAAGTTCCGTTTTGGACCGCGTTTCCAAGGTGTACGGCGACATTGAAGTGACGCTGACGGACGGCACCGATTATTACGCCTATACCTGCTCGTTCGTGACCAAAGTGATCCGTACGCTGGACGACCTGGAAAGCATCCGCACGACGGGCGACACGCTCGACGGCTACTACGTGCTGGACGGCGACATCGAAGCCGGCCCGGATACCGTGGCCGTGGCCTGCCTGATCGGCGGGTGGTCCTCGCAGGAAGACAAGGGCTTCGTCGGCATCCTCGACGGGCGCGGACATTCCATCACGGGGCTGAAACTCACCGAAAAGGGCCTGTTCTGGTGCATGGGCAAGGGCGTCGTGCGCAACCTGGCGCTCGTCGACGTCGAAGTCGGGACGGACAGCGAGCTCGGCTATGCGTGCGCCGTGTTCGGGAACGCAGACTGCCAGAGCACCACGTTTGAAAATCTCTTCGTCAGCACGAACGCGCGTTCGATGTTCCGCAACGCATACAGGAACATCAACGTGAAGAACGTCGTGTTCGTTTCCACCGCGCAGGAAGGCGGCTACTTGTCCGACAGCGGCAACAACGAAAACAGCGGCTCGTATACGATCGAAAATGCGCTCGTCGTCGGGAAAGCGTTGTACTGGTACTACGGCGGAACGCCCGTATACCGCGGCGCTTACGTGTACGAAACGGAAGCGGCCTTGCTTTCGGCGCTAAACGCAAACAGTTTTGCGGAATGGGGCGGCCTGTTCTCGTTTGAAAACGGGGCGATCCTCTTCAACGGCAAAACCGTTCTGAGCAACGCATGAGCGTGCTCTTGCAACCAATGATGACGTCCCGCGGCGGCATGCCGCCGCGGAGAGTTCATAATAAAAAATTCAGGAGGGAAAAATGAAAAACCGGACAAGTAAGTTCAGGTCTTTCGCAGTCATGGTCATCGCGGCGATGCTGTTTGCGTTCGCTGCGGCCATCCTGGCGGCCTGCGACACGCAATGCATGCATACGGACATGGAAAACCATCCCGCGGTCGCCGCAACGTGTACGCAGGGAGGCAACGACGAGTATTGGACGTGCCCGGCCTGCGAAAAGATCTTTGCCGACGCGGAGGGGAAGGAGGAACTTGCCGCCGTCCCCGCGACCGAGGCTACGGGACACGTGTGGGAAACGGCGTACACGAACGACGCGAACGGACATTGGCACAAATGCAAGAATTGTGACGCGACGAGCGCGTCCGAACCGCATACGGTGACCGCCATCGGCGAAGAAAAGGCGCCCACCTGCACGGAGGACGGCTCCACCGCGGGGGAAAAGTGCTCCGTCTGCGGCTATGTGTTTGAAGCGCAGGAAACGCTCGACAAGCTCGGCCATAAACTTACGCATTACACCGAGCGGGAGGCGACCTGCACCGAAACTTCCATCGAACAGGAGTATTGGCACTGCGAGCGCTGCGGCGACTACTACAAGGACGCGGAAGCGACGCAGTCCATGAGCGATACCGAGATCGCCGCGCTGACGGGGCCCGCCCTGGGGCACCAATATAACGCCATCACCATCGCCGAGCAGCCTTCCAAACGTACGTACTTCGTCGGCGAAGATTTTGACGCGGCGGGCATGAAGGTCACGGCGGCCTGCACGCGCAGCGGATGCGGCACGACGACCGAACTGACCGATTACACCCTTTCGGGCGATACCGGTCTTGCAAAAGGGGAACAGACCGTCACCGTCACCTGGAACGACGGCACCCAAGACCTGCCCGCGACGGTGACCGTCGACGTGTACCAAAAGCACGACCTGACGCAGCAGGGCAGCTATGCCGACTTCGTGTATGCGGCATCGGGCGATCTGACCGCGGCGGCAGCGGGGCAGCTCAGCGGCACGGCGGCGGACGTCGTTTACGGCAAAAATACGTATACGGACGGCATGAGCGTTGCTTCGGGTACTTCCCTGACGCTGACAGAGGAAGCGGCGCAAGGCATCCTCGGCGGCAAGACGTACGGAGACTTTGCCGTGACGCTCCTCACCGACACGCACGACCAATACGAGATGAACATCGCCGTCGTGACCAAAAAGATCGCAAGCGCGCAGGATCTGACGGATATCACCGATGAGAACAAAGATACCGAGCTCGTTGACGGCTACTACATCGTCACGGCCGACTTCGACGCCGCCGACGCGGGTATCCAAATGAGCAGCTCGGCAGACGAACATACCTGGTCCGCGAAGGCTGTCAGCTTTGCAAGCGTCAACAGCGTATCTTTTGACGACACAAACAAATACTACGATGATGTCGGCTTCAAGGGCATCTTCGACGGCAGAGGACACACGATCAGTAACCTCAACACGTTTGCATACAAGTATCGCGGCACGGGCGGCCTGTTCGGGCAGCTTCTCGATGGTTCCGTCGTCAAAAACGTTGCCTTCAAAGACGTCACCGTCAACGGCAGGTACGGTGCGGTGCTCGTCGGTGAGTCGTGCGCGTTCGACGGCCTGCTCGAAAACGTTGCGATCACGGTCAAGGAGACAAACATTACAGACATTACAAATAGTACGGATACCGCCAAGATCTTGTGGGCCTTGACGGGCGGCAACATCAAAGACTGCCTGTTCGTCGGCGTGGATACGGTCGGTTTCGGTACGGGCGATACAGACGCCGAAAATGTGATGTATGTCGCAGAAGCAGGCAGGTTTGATAATTCCGGCACCACGAAATATAACGCTCTGCCCGTCTATACAAGCATAAACGCCATGTTTGCGGATCTCTTTAGCGGCGACGTGACCTTGGATTTTGGCGACATTGCCTATGCCAACGGCGCGATCGCGTTCAATGGAAATACGATCTTGCTGCCCGTCATCGTCGTTTCGTACGAATGCGAAAACAACGAGATCACGCGCGGCTCTTCGCTCACGTTCAAGACGGACGGCTACGCGCGGATCACCTTGAAGGAGCCCGTGGACGGCGTCTCCATTCAAGAGAATATTCTTACTGTTGCGGGGACGGTCGCGGAGAATAAAACGATCACCGTTCTTGTCACCAGCACGCTGAACACAAGCGTCACGCAGGAGATCACGTTCAAAGTCATCCGTGCTTATACTGCTGAAACCATAGCAGAAGCGCTCGATTTCTCCTTGGAAGGTGAGAACAGCGCCGCTGCGGTAACGATCGATGGAACGGTAGAGCGGATCGTTGCAGGTTCGGTTACGGTGACGGAAGGGATAACATATCAAAGCGAGACGCTTACGCTTACCAAAGCTGCACTTAATACGCTCCTGAACGGCAAGGCGTATGCCGAAGGACTTACCGTAAATATTTACACCACCGCCGACAAAAAATACACCGCGACGGTGAATATCGCCACCATGTTTATCGACGGCGCGAACGATTTGACAGCGATCACGCAGGCGAACACGGCGGCCACGATCGATGCTTATTATATCGTGACGCAGAGTTTCGATGCGAGCGCGGCGGGTGTTGTCCGTTTTGTAAATAACGATACGCAAGCGAACGATGAAGTCGGTTTTAATGGAATCTTTGACGGACGCGGACACATCATTTCAAATCTTACGACGGCGGCAACGGTGTATAACGGATTAGGCGGTCTGTTCGGTATGTTGCAAAAAGGTTCTGCCGTGAAGAACGTAGCGTTTACCAACGTATCAATGAATAGCGAGTACAAATACGTTCTTTCTGGCGAAAGCAGACCGTTCTACGGAACGATAGAGAATGTAGTGATAACGGCGGCAGAAGGAATAACGCTTGACAGAGTAGTAGCGAAATTGAGCGGCGGAACGATGAAAAATTGTTTGTTTGTCGGATTTGCTGTGATAAACACCGATACAAGCGTTACGACGATAAGCAACATAATGTCTGTTACGGTTGAAACCCAGTGGGGCGGCTTCAATTGGACGGAAAACGACACTTACGTTGTACAGCCCAACTATGCGGACGTGAATGCAATGTTTGCCGCATTGGAAACAGAAAACAAATTACAGAATTGGGGCGACATTACCTATTCGGACGGCGTGATCTTTTTCAACGGCGAAATGGTTTTGGGAGGCGAATCGGCTTAAACAGCCAAAGGAAAATGGGTATGCGTTCACACCATGAGGTTTTGGAAACGCCCGTCAAGGGCACGTATGACGTGATCGTATGCGGGGCGGGCCCCGCGGGGATCGGCGCTGCCGTCTCCGCGGGGAGGGCCGGGGCCAAGACGCTGCTCATCGAACAGTGCGGCAGCGTCGGCGGCACCTCCACGATGGGGCTCATGAGTCACTTTACGGGAACGGTCGACCACAAGTTTTACCGCGAAATTTTGCGGCGCGCAAAGGAAAAAGATCTCTTCGGCTTTGCGGAAGATTTCTTTATCGACCAGGAAAACCTCAAGCTCGTTTACTTTGAAATGTTGGAGGAGGCAAACGTTGAAATTCTCCTCTATACCTTCGTGAGCGATGCCGTCAAAGAGGGCAATGCCGTAAAGGGCGTCATTGCGGAAAACAAGAGCGGACGAGGCGTGTACCTTGCGCACACCGTCATCGACTGCACCGGCGACGGAGACGTGGCGTTCAAAAGCGGCGCGGCGTTCTTTGCCGGGCGGGAGACGGACGGCGTGGAGCAGCCCGCAACGCTGATGTTCAAGGTCGGCGGCGTGGATATGCAGAGGGCGTGCCTGCCCGGCTCGTTTGAAACGCTCGTCCCCACGCCGAAAGGGGAGTTGCAGGCGCTTGCCAAGCAAAAACTTCCCTATCCCGCAGGGCACGTCCTTCTGATGAAGACGCCCGTCCCCGGGGTCGTGTGCTGCAATATGACCAACGCCGTCGGCATCGACGGGACCAAGGCGGAGGACCTGACGCGCGCGGAGATCTCCTGCCGCAAACAGCTCGCTCCCATCATCGCCTTTTTGCGGGAATACGCGCCAGGATACGAGAATTGCTATCTTTTGACGACGGCGTCCCTCATCGGCATCCGCGAGACGCGGCACTTCAAGGGCGTCAAGTCCGTCACCGAAGAGGACATCCTCGCCGCAAGGCAGTTTGACGACGCCGTCGTGTTCGGCGCGTGGTTCAATTTTGACGTGCACAACATGACGGGCGCGGGACTGGACGAAACGGGCGTGCAGGAAAAGTTCACGCAGAAAAAAGGATACACCATTCCTTACGGCTGCCTCGTTCCCGAACGGGTGGACGGGCTGCTGCTTGCCGGGCGGAACATCTCAGGCACGCACATGGCGCACTCCAATTTCCGCGCGATGCCCATCTGCGTCGCAACGGGCTGGGCTGCGGGCATGGCGGCGGCGATCGCCGCAAAAGAGAAAATTCTGCCGCGCAATGTCGACCCGAAGATCGTTCAGGCGGCAGAGCGGAGCGAATAACAAAATCAGAAAACGGCAGGGCACATACGCGGGCTTTTCCTGCGTATGTGCGTTCTGCTTTGACGGTGAAAGACATGAACAACGGAAGAGTGACCATCCCCACGGACAAAAATTTTGTGGACGGTACCAAAAAATACGTACGCCTCTGGGGCGCGGACGCCGTCCGCGACTGCGACGGGACACAGCTGCCCGAAAACGCGCGCTCGCTCGCGGGAAAGGTGTACAAAACTTACTTTCTCGCGCGCGGCAACAACGAATGGGCGTACGCGCACGACGAGTGCCTGCAAAACGCCGCGCTCATGAGCGATCGGGTGCTCGCCGTTTCCGAACGGCTCTCCGTCGACCCCTTGGCGCACTATTCCACGGAGCAGCTCGCCCTCAACGAAGAGAGCGTCTCCCTTTGGCAGGTCTACGACAGGACGGCGGGGCAGGAGATCGGATCGTGGCGCTACGACGAAAAGAGCAAGCGCGTCGAAGTGGAAAACGCCGTGCCCATGCATGAGTACACGGTCAACTTTTTCGCGAAAATTTTGTGGGATGCCACGCAGATCTACAACTACAAGACCAACGGCTGGACGATCGCCAAGGACAGGGATATCGACCCCGTCTACCCAGAAGCGTTCGCGCTCATGGAGCGCGATTTGAAGGCGTGGCTGGAAGAAAACAAGGACGTCACCGTCGTCCGCTTTACCACTTTTTTCTACCACTTTTTCAACATCTACGACGACAAGGACAGGGTGAAGTACTTTGACTGGTTCGGCTACCCCATGTCTGCAAGCCCCGCCATGTTCCGCCTGTTCAAGGAAAAATACGGCTACGACATCGCCTTGGAAGACATCGTGGACGAGGGCTACTACAACAACCATTTCCGCGTGCCGCGCAAGGCGTTCCTCGACTACATGGAGCTGCTCGAAAGTTTCGTCGCAAAGTGCGTGCGGCATTTTACCGACATCGTGCACGCCTACAAAAAAGAGGCGATGATGTTCATCGGTGACAACTGGATCGGCGCGGAAATTTACGGAAAGCATTTTGCTGAAATGGGGCTGGACGCCGTGGTCGGCAGCATCAATTCTGGCGCGACCTTGCGCATGGTCTCCGACGTGGCGGGGGTGAACTACCGCGAAGTGCGCCTTCTTCCGTACTTTTTCCCGGATACCTTGCGCGAGGACGGGCAGTGCACAAAGGAGTTGCAGGACAGCTGGGTCACCGAGCGCAGGGCGCTTTTGCGCCGCCCCGTGGAGCGCATCGGCTTCGGCGGCTATCTGCGTTTGGCGGACAAGTTTCCCGCATTCACGCGGGCGGTGGCGGCGCTGTGCGATGAGTTTCGCTCCGTCCTTGCAAAGATCGCGGGCCAAAAGCCGTACAGCCACGTCAAGGCCGCGATCCTGAACGCCTGGGGCAAAAAGCGCACGTGGATGACGCACATGGTCTTGCAGGACGCCTGCTACCAGCACACCACATTCTATCTGGGGCTGCTCGAATCCCTTTCGGGGATGGCGGCCGACGTGGAGTTTGTCAGCTTTGACGACGCATTGCGCGGCGGCCTCGCGGGGTATGACGTTGTCATCAACGCGGGGGATGCGGACACGGCGTTTTGCGGCGGCAACGCCTGGCTCGATCCGGCGCTCTGCGAAGCGGTACGCGCGTACGTGCACGCGGGCGGCGGCTTCATCGGCATCGGCGAACCCACGGCGGCGCCCGCGGGCGGTAGCTTTTTCCGCCTGGCGGACGTGCTCGGCGTGGACGAGGAGCGCTCTCTTTCCATGAGCCGCTACAAATACAACCGCGATGTCTGCCGCAGCCATTTCATCACGGAAGAGAGCGGCGGAGGATTTGACTGCAACGGCGGGGTGCAGAACGTGTATGCCCTGGACGGCGCGCTCGTTCTCGGCAAAAAGACGGAACAAAGGCTCGGCGTGGACATCGGGGCTTTCCATGTAAAACTTGCCGCGAACGTGTTCGGCAAGGGCAGGGCTGTGTACATGGCCGGTTACAAGCACGGCGCACGGAACGCGCGCCTTCTGCTGCGCGCGCTCCTTTGGGCGGCGGGCAAAGAGGATACGCTGCGCAGGGCGTTTTCGGACAACGAAGGCACAGAATGCAATTACTACCCCGAAAGCGGGCTGTACGCGCTCGTGAACAACACCGACAGCCGTGCGGACACGACCTTTTACGACATCGAAGGCAACAGCCGAAAGGTCTCGCTGCGGCCGTACGAGCTCAAATGGGTGCAAACATGAGGAACAAAGACAAGATCAACTATCCCGACCCGAACAGGATCCGCGAAAAGACGCTGCTCATCAACGACGGCTGGCAATTCAGTTTTGACGGAAAAAACTGGCAGGAGATCCGCGTCCCGTTTTGCCCGGAGAGCAAGCTGTCGGGGATCGGCCATACGGGTTTTATCGGGCAATGCTTCTACAAAAAGACGCTGCGCCTGCCCCCAGCAAAAGAGCGCGCCGTTTTACACTTCGGGGCCGTCGATTACCGATGCTGCCTGTACGTGAACGGAAAACATGCGGGGTCGCACGTCGGCGGGTTCACGCCCTTTGCCTTCGACATCACCGACGCGCTCACGGAGGGAGACAACGAGCTGTACCTATGCGTTTGGGACGACGAGCTGCGCAACTGCCCGAGCGGGAAGCAGTCGTACAAGCCGCGCCCGTTCGGCTGTTTTTACACGCGGACGACGGGGATCTGGCAAAACGTATGGCTGGAATTCGTGCCCGCGGTGCATATCACGCAGGTACGCCTGTACCCGTCTCCCGAAAACGCGCACGTGCTCGCCGAAGTGCATGCCAACGGGCGCGGCGATTGCCGCGTTTCGGTGTTCTACCGGGACCGCCTCGTCGGTTCCTCCTGCGGAACGATGGAGTATTGCGGCAAATTTTCGGTCACGCTCACGGAAAAACACCTGTGGGAAGCGGGGCACGGGCGGCTGTACGACGTCGTCATCGACTTCGGCGAAGATACCGTTTACAGCTATTTCGGCCTGCGCTCGGCGGGCTATTGCGGCTACGACTTCGTTTTGAACGGCAAACCCGTGTTTTTGAAACTGGTCCTCGACCAGGGCTATTACCCCGACGGCATCTACACCGCGCCGGACGTGCGTGCCATGCAGCGCGACATCGACATCGCCATGGACCTGGGCTTCAACGGCGCGCGCCTGCACCAAAAGGTATTTGACCCGCGCTTTTTGTATCTTTGCGACAGGAGCGGGTACATGGTGTGGGGCGAGTATGCGAGCTGGGGCGTCGATTATTCCGGCCTGCATTTCGTCGGGCGCTTTTTGCAGGAATGGCAGGAGGCCATGGCGCGGGACTTCAACCACCCGTCCATCGTCACCTGGTGCCCGCTGAACGAAGTGTGGGGGACGTGGGAAGACGCCGCGCAAAAGCGCGACGTACGCTTCGTCGAGCTCGTTTACGATTTCACGAAGACGTACGACCCGACCCGCCCCTGCGTGGACGCTAGCGGCGGCCACCACGGGCGCAGGACAGACTGCTTCGACGTGCATACCTATGCGGCGGCGGAAGACCTGAAAGGATACCTCGGCGCGCTGGATGCGTCGGACATCTTAGACGTGCCGCTGCTGTATTGCGAAGGGGAAAGCCTGCGCTATCCGAAAGGCGCGCCCGTCAACGTGAGCGAATTCGGCGGCATCTGCTTCACGCAAAAAAACGGCGATGCCGACGTTCCCGCCGTGAACGAGGGAGCGGTGGAGAGCGAGACGGCCTGGGGTTACGGAAAGGGCGAAAAGAGCGCGGAGGCGTTTTTGCGGCGCTACGAAGAACTGGCGGGCATCCTGTTCGGGTGCCGCAAGCTGAGCGGCTTTTGTTACACGCAGCTGTACGACGTCGAACAGGAAGAAAACGGCCTCTATTACTATGACAGGGGCGATAAACTTTCCGAAAAGCAGAAGGCGCGCATGCGCGCCATCCATTCCCGGAGGTGAGGGCAATATGCAAAAAGAGGCTGAACGGCTGCGCTGCGACTTTTGCGTGATCGGCGGCGGGATGGCGGGCATCTGTGCCGCCGTGAGCGCCGCGCGGCTCGGGCTCTCCGTCGTGCTCGTTCACGACAGGAATGTCCTGGGCGGGAATGCGTCGAGCGAGGTGCGGATGTGGATCCGCGGCGCGGGGCTGCGCTTTCCGCAATACGCCGAGGGCGGCCTGCTCGAAGAGATCGCGCTCGACAACATGCACTATAACCCAAACCTCAATTACAGCGTGTGGGACGGCGTGCTCTACAACAAAGTCGTTTCCGAAAAGAACATCACCCCGCTTTTGGGCGCGACCTGCGTCGGAGCGGCCGAGGAGGGAGGGCGCATAAAGAGCGTTCGCGCTTGGCAGCTGCAATCGTACCGCCTGTACGAGATCGAGGCGGCCTATTTTGCCGACTGCTCGGGAGACTGCGTGCTGGCGGAGTTTCTGCCCGTGCGGACCATGCGCGGCAGGGAATCTAAGGACATGTATGGCGAACCCATGGCGCCCGCCGTTGCCGACGATGCCACGATGGGCAACACCTGCATGCTGCAACTGCGCAAGGGGACCGAAAAGCCCGCTCCGCCCTTTCCTTTTGAAAAAGACATCACGGAGCAGATCGCGCGGCGCATCGACGCCGCCAACAACAACTGGGAGCAGGAAAACTTCTGGTGGCTGGAATTCGGCGGGGACGACGACGCCTTGAAGAATGCGGAAAAACACAACCGCACGGCGCTGGCCATGGCGTTTTCGGCCTACCGCGGCATCCGTGAACGGGCAGGGAAAAACTTCCCCTGGCAGCTCGACTGGGTGGGGTTTTTGGCGGGCAAGCGCGAAACGCGCCGCTACCGCGGGGACTATGTGCTGACCGCGAACGACATCCTGCGAGGCGAAAATTTTGCGGACGCGATCGCCTACGGCGGCTGGACGATGGACGTGCACGACCCGCGCGGGCTGGACGCGGAGGAGGCAAACGCGCACTATGCGCCTTCGGCGCCCTATGCCGTTCCGTACCGCTGCATCTATTCCGCCGACATCGAAAATCTGTTCTTTGCGGGGCGGAACATCAGCGCCACGCACCTAGCTCTCTCTTCCACGCGCGTGATGGGGACCTGCGCCATGCTCGGGCAGGCGGTGGGGACGGCGTGCGCCGTCGCAAAAAAATACGGCCTGACGCCGCGCGCAGCGGGCGCGCACGTCGATGAGATCCGAAAACTTCTCCTCGACAACGGCTGCTACTTGCTGCATGCGCGGAGGCGTGGCGCGTTCGGAAGTTCCGCCGAGCGCCGCGTCGGCAGGGAAAAAAGGATCGTACTCGGAATTGGTGAAAAAAAGGTGTGGAAATTTTCTGCCCGCCGCGTCTCGCATATCCGTCTCGTATTCGACAGCGATTTCGAGCGGCGGTACGAAAAGGACCCCATGCTCAGGCTCTTTCCCATGCTCTGTTACAACGGCAGCCGCAAGGCGCTGCGTCTTCCGCCGACGCTCGTGCAAGATTTTTCCGTCCGCTGGCGGACGAAGGACGGGTGGCACGGGCGGACGGTGGAAAACAATTTTCAGCGCCTCGTGACCATCCCCGCGGGAGAGGAAGCGGACGCCGTCGAATTTTGCGCAACAAGAACGCACGGCGAGAAAAAGGTTTACCTGTGGTCTGCCGACGTCTTGGAATGAACGGCAAAAACGGGAGGGGAACATGAACAAGGATTTGCAAAAAGAGATCTTCTACGAGATCTATCCCAACTCCTTTATGGACGCGGACGGGGACGGCTACGGAGATTTTCAGGGCATCGTCGACCGCCTGGACTACGTGAAAGAGCTCGGCGTGACGGCGATCTGGCTCAACCCGCACTATGTTTCTTCCTGGAAGGACGGCGGGTACGACGTCGTGGACTACTACCATGCGGACGAGCGCTTCGGCGGGGATGCGGGGTTTGCCAAACTGCTTTCCGAAGCGCATCGGCGCGGATTGAAGCTCATCGTCGACCTGGTGGCAGGGCACACGAGCGAGGACAACCCGATGTTTTTGCAGAGCGCATCCGCCTGCAAGAGTGCATACGACGACATGTTCATCTGGACGGATACCGTCTGGAACGCGCCCAAAGAATACGCGCTCATGAAGGGCAGGTTCGAGCGCGACGGCGCGTACATGGTCAACTTTTTTTGCACGCAGCCAGCGCTCAACTACGGCTTCAAAGACATCACCCATCCAAAATGGCAGATGGATTACAGGGACGAACGTACCTTTCAGGCCCGCAATTTCGTGGTCGACGTTTGCCTGCACTATCTCGCGATGGGCGTGGACGGGTTCCGCGTGGATATGGCGGATTCCCTCGTGAAAGGGGATCCCGACCGCGCGGCGACCATCGAGGTCTGGCGATATATTTTTGCCAAGGTCCGCGCGAAATTCCCGAAGGCGATCTTCGTTTCCGAATGGACAGACCTCGACAAGTCACTTTCCGCGGGGTTTGACATCGATTTCATGAACGACCGCGAAAACACCTTCGCCAACGACCTGGCCCGCCGCGAACTGTGGGACAGGGAAAACGTCAGCTTTTTGCAGCCCGATTCCGCGCTCGGCATCGCCGAAAATTTTCAAAAGACGATCGACCTTATCGGGCGCAACCGCGAAAAAGGGTACATCGCCTTCATCTCCTGCAACCACGATACGGCGCGGCCGACGCGGTTTTTGCGCGGGCGGGCGCTGCGGCTGTTCTACGCCGTCCTGTTCACGCTGCCCGGCGTTCCTTTCCTGTATTACGGGGACGAGATCGCCATGCAATACCAAAAGGACATCCCTTCCAAAGAATGCGGTTACGCGCGGACAGGTTCACGGACGGTCATGAACTGGACGGAGGGGAAAAACCACGGCTTTTCGTCCGCGGCGGAAGATGCACTGTTTCTGCCCGTCGACCAAACGACGAGCGTCGAACGCATGCAGGCGGACAAATCGTCCCTGTATTGGCTCATAAAGGACCTCATCGCTTTGCGCAAACGCGAACCGATGCTGCAAGGCAATGCGCTCCAAGCCGTCCCGCAGGATGATGGGCGGCTGCTCGTCTATCGGCGGGGAGACCTCACGGTCGCGATCAACCCGACGCTCGCCGAAAAAACGGTCCACGGCGCATTCGCGCGCATATTGTTTGCGGACGGCGGCGCGCGGCTTTGCGAAAGAGGTGCCGTCTTGTCCGCGCAGAGCGCCTGCGTCTTGGCTTGACGCGCCGCACAACGGTTTTGCGCCTTACCTGTAAAAAACGGAAAATACCGCAACAAAAATTTATAAGCCGCACGCCGTTCCGAACGAACACGCCTGCGGCTTATTTTCTGCTTGTTTGTTTGACTTTCTCTTCTAAAACTGCTATCATTAAAAGAGTAGCTATGCTACTAAAATCTCCAAAACTGGTTTTTAGTTACAGCTTTTAGTAACAAAATAGGCGCTTCTGAGTGTTCGATAGCATTCAAGAATAATTGTGTATCCATATATTGTATAAAAAGAACCGCCTACACCACAATATCTTGTGATATAGGCGGTTTGGCAGGGAAGGTGCGGTTCGTAAGGAGCGGCGCCGAAGGCGCCGCGACGGAATAGCGATCGCTGCGCAAAGCGCCGATCGCGTCAGACGCAGCCGCGGCGTAAGCCGCCGTTGCGTGCCGGAAAGCAAAGAAAAAGCAGCCTGTTTTGCAACAGACTGCCTTTGGCAGGGGAGACGCGATTCGAACACGCAACCTACGGTTTTGGAGACCGCTACTCTACCGTTGAGCCACTCCCCT
>CALVHO010000023.1 GCA_944328445.1 uncultured Clostridia bacterium
CGCAACATCCAAAAGGTCATCCAGTTCCTCGTGGCGGGCAACATCGCCGAGATCCTCATCCTGCTGCTGGCCGTCGTGTTCGGGTGGGAAATGCCCATCCTGGCGGTGCACATCCTGCTCATCAACCTGGCCACCGACTCCCTGCCCGCCGTGGCGCTGGGCGTCGACCCCGCCAGCCCCAACGTGATGAAGCACAAGCCCGTCAAGAGCGGCACCCTCTTCGAGCGGGGCATGGTCTACCGCATCGTGCTGCACGGCCTGTTCATCTCGGCGGCGGCGTTGGCGGCCTACTGGATCGGCATGGTCGCCTACGCAAACCACGACGAGGCCATGACCATGACCTTCATCGTCCTGTCCGTCTCGCAGCTGTCGCACGCGCTCAACCAGCGCTCCAACACCGAGTCCATCTTCAAGAGCGGGCAGGGGCACAACAAGTTCCTGTTCCTGGCGCTGGCGGCCTCGGCGGCCATCGTGGCGCTCGTTGTGTTCGTGCCTCCCTTCATGCGCCTGTTCGACCTCGTTTCCATCCGCTGGCAGGAGTGGCTCATCTGCCTGGCGCTCTCGCTCTTCCCGCTCGTGGCGGTGGAGATCTCCAAGGTGTTCATCCGCATCTACAACAAAAAAATGCGCATCGCCTCGCTGTGATGCCGGCGCCCATTCCGCACGCGGGCGGCCCTTCGGGGCCGCCCGTTTTGCACCCCGCGCCGGGATTTTCAACATTCGGACAAAGCCGGCAGTTTTGGGCTGCCTTGCTCGCCTGGATCGCTTGCCCGCTGGGGCATGTATGGAGAATTTTTTCCAGGGAGGGTTGACATTTACAAAATGTATGTTATAATGCTTATTAAATGAAGAGACAATTAAATAAAATAGAGTGAAAAAGGATGGGAACAGCGATCTTGAAGAATATGGAGGATTTTGCATGAAAGAAATCGGGTTTGGCATTATGTTTCTCGGACTGTGCGCGTCCATCATAAGTTTTTATTCGGATATTTATGTCATCGCTTATACGGCATTGCTTGCTCCGCCTATCGGGCTGCTTGTCGTCATCGCTGCGGTTGTGCTCGAATTCGTGATAAAGATCAAGCGTCGGCATACAGACTGTAAAACAAACGGAGAAAGCGGGCAGGATCCTAAAAATACAGAAAAAAAGGAGAGTTGAAATGAAAAAGGTAATTACGATTACAACTACGACGCGATCGCTTAACGTTTTTTACTCATACTGATACGGTTGATATATATGCGGCCCGCGCCTTGTGTGCGGGCCGCTTTTCGGTTCGGTGCGACGGAAGCCGCCCGGGCGGTAGGTGAACGTTTCGCTCATTTTTTGAAAAAAACGAAAGAAATTTTTGCGGAACTATTGATTTTTCGCCCGTTCCACTTTATAATAGTGGATAAGAAATCATCGAGGGCAGGGAGTCTGTATGGCTAACAACATCAAACAACTGATCGAATCGGGCAAGACCGCGCTCGGCATCGAGTTCGGTTCCACGCGCATCAAGGCCATCCTGGTGGACGAAAACAACGTCCCCATCGGTTCGGGCGCGCACGATTGGGAAAACCGCTTTGAAAACGGCATCTGGACCTATTCTCTGGACGACATCCGCGAAGGCATCCAAGACTGCTACGCCAAGATGGCGGCGGACGTGAAGGACCGCTACGGCGCCACCGTCACGGCCATCGGCGCCATCGGCATTTCGGCCATGATGCACGGCTACATGGTCTTTGACAAGGAGGACAGGCTGCTCGTTCCCTTCCGCACTTGGCGCAACAACAACGCCGCGCCCGCGGCCGAGGTGCTGACCAAGCTGTTCGGCTACCACATCCCCGCGCGCTGGTCGGTGGCGCACCTGTACCAGGCCATCCTCAACGGCGAGGACCACGTCAAGGACATCGCCTTCCAGACCACGCTCGAAGGCTACGTGCACTGGATGCTCACGGGCGAAAAGGTCATCGGCATCGGCGAAGCGTCGGGCATGTTCCCCGTCGACATCCAAACGAAGCAGTACAACAAAAAGATGCTCGCGCAGTTCGACGCGCTCGTGGCCGATAAAGACCTGCCCTTCAAACTCATCGACATTTTGCCCAAGATCCTGCTCGCGGGCGAGGAGGCGGGGCGGCTCACCGCGGCGGGCGCCAAATTCCTCGACCCGTCCGGCAAGCTCAAAGCGGGCGCGGTGCTCTGCCCGCCCGAAGGCGATGCGGGCACGGGCATGGTGGCCACCAATTCCGTGAAAAAGCGCACGGGCAACGTTTCGGCGGGCACCTCCGTCTTTGCCATGATCGTTTTGGAAAAGGAGCTCTCCAAGGCCTACGACGAGATCGACCTCGTCACCACCCCCGTGGGCGACCTCGTGGGCATGGTCCACTGCAACAACTGCACGTCAGACATCAACGGCTGGGTAGACCTGTTCGGCGAATTTGCCCGCCTGTCCGGCCGCGAGATCAGCAAGCCCGACCTGTTCAACATGCTCTATTTTGAATCCGAAAAGGGCGAAAAGGACTGCGGCGGCCTGCTCGCGTACAACTACGTCTCCAACGAGCACATCACCAAGGTGGAGGAGGGGCGCCCGCTCTTTGTGCGCACGTCGGAGAGCCGCTTCAACCTCGCCAACTTCATCCGCGCCCACCTGTACGCGGCGCTGGGCGTGCTCAAAGTCGGCTGCGACATCATGCTCAAAGTCGAAGGCGTCAAGCTCGACGCCATCACCGGCCACGGCGGCCTGTTCAAGACCGAGCGCGTGGGCCAAAGCTACCTGGCGGCGGCCATCGGCGCGCCCGTCACCGTCATGAAGACGGCGGGCGAAGGCGGCGCGTGGGGCATCGCCATCCTCGCCAACTACGTCATCACCAAAGAGAAGGGCGAAACGCTCGAAGACTACCTCGAAAACAAGGTGTTCGCGGGCCAGGAGGGCGTCACGCTGGCGCCCGATCCCGAAAACGTGGCGGGCTTCGAGGCCTTTGCCGAGCGCTATGTCAAGGGCCTGCCCATCGTGCGCGAAGCCGTCAAGTGCATGAACTGACCCCGCGCCCCGCGGCGGATGCCGCGCTTTGGCGGGTACGTATATCCCGAAACCGAACCATGAAGGAGTGTTCATCATGCTGAAAAAATTGAAGGAAAAAGTTTTGCAGGCCAACCTCGACCTCGTGAAGCACCACCTCGTGCTCTTTACCTGGGGCAACGTCAGCCAGATCGACCGCGAGAGCGGGCTGATCGTCATCAAGCCGAGCGGCGTCTCGTACGACGACATGACCGCCGACGACATGGTCGTCGTCGACCTCAACGGCAAAGTCGTCGACGGCGATCTGCGCCCGTCCAGCGACACGCCCACCCACATCGAATTTTACAAGGCCTTCCCCGACGTGGGCGGCGTCACGCACACCCATTCCACCTTCGCCACGGCCTGGGCCCAGGCGGGGCGGGATATCCCGTTCTACGGCACCACCCATGCCGATTATTTCTACGGGGACATCCCTTGCGCGCGTTCGCTCACCCAAGAGGAGATCGAGGGGGAATACGAAAAGAACACCGGTCTCGTCATCATCGAGCGCTTCCGCAAGGACAATTTGAAGCCGCTCGAAGTGCCCGGCGTGCTCATCAAGAGCCACGGCGTCTTCTCCTTCGGCAAGGATGCCGACGGCTCCGTCTACAACGCCACCGTCATCGAAGAAGTCGCCAAAATGGCCTTCATCACCGAGCAGGTCAACCCCCAAGTGCAGCGTGCCGACAAGTTTATGATGGATAAGCACTATTTGCGGAAGCACGGCAAAAACGCCTACTACGGGCAAAACCGCGGATAACGGCACATCTCGCGCCCTTGCGGCGGCCTGCGCGCTTTGGTCACGTATGTCTGTATACGCTCCCTCGCGCTTGCCTTGCAAGTGCACGACCTGCACCGTTCTGCACGGTTTTTGGTTCACACAAATGGTTTTGAGCTGTCAAAATTATTTGTCGTGAGCGGAAGGGGCAACCGCTGTCCTCCCAAAGGTCGGAGCAGCGTTTTCCCCCTCGCCGCGGCATCTTTCGGTGCACACCTATTATAAAAATGCCGCGGCTTCACCCCCTTCCGCAGCGCTTCCCATGAAGCGCAAGGGGAAAAAGGCAAAAGTGTGATTTCGCCTTTTTCATGAATTATAGGGAGGGCGGATAACGGCACATCTCGCGCCCTTGCGGCGGCCTGCGCGCTTCGGTCACGTATGTCTGTATACGCTTCCTCGCGCTTGCCTTGCAAGTGCACGACCTGCACCGTTCTGCACGGTTTTGGGTTCACACAAATAATTTTGAGCTGTCAAAATTATTTGTCGTGATCGGAAGGGGCAACCGCTGTCCTCCCAAAGGTCGGAGCAGCGTTTTCCCCCTCGCCGCGGCATCTTTCGGTGCACACCTATTATAAAAATGCCGCGGCTTCACCCCCTTCCGCAGCGCTTCCCATGAAGCGCAAGGGGAAAAAGGCAAAAGTGTGATTTCGCCTTTTTCATGAATTATAGGGAGGGCGGATAACGGCACATCTCGCGCCCTTGCGGCGGCCTGCGCGCTTCGGTCACGTATGTCTGTATACGCTCCCTCGCGCTTGCCTTGCAAGTGCACGACCTGCACCGTTCTGCACGGTTTTGGGTTCACACAAATGGTTTCGCGCAAATCTCGCAAAAGAGATGCTGCGATTTGCGCGAGGTGGAGGGGAAACCCGAGCGGTTTTCCCCTCCGCGCGCGATGTGTTTCGGCTTCAAAAGCCATAAATCGCGCGCGTTCACCCCATCCGTTCGCCGCTTTGCGGCGCAAAGGGAAAAAGCGAAAAGCGTGGTTTCCGCTTTTTCAGGATATTATAGAATTTGTCCTCAATTCTACACTCTACATTTTACATTCTGCATTCCGAAAGGCCTTGCCATGAGATCCCTCGGCAGGCTCGGGATGATATAAGGGTTATCCAAAATTCTACACTCTACATTCTACATTTTACATTCCGAAAGGCCCTGCCATGAGATCCCTCGGCAAGCTCGGGATAACACAAGGTATTTTCTCCATTCTGCATTCAATAAAAAAATCAAAACAGAGGTTTCAAAATGAAAGAAAAAATTGTCTACTGGATCACCGGTTCCCAGACGCTGTACGGGGCGGACGTCCTCGAACACGTCGCACAGCATTCGCAGGAGATGGCGGACTATGTCAACAAGTACATGCCCGTCACCGTCAAGTATTTGACCACCTGCAAGAGCTCGGACGAGATCGAGGCGGCCGTCGCCAAGGTCAACGCGGACGAAAACTGCATCGGCATCATCACCTGGTGCCACACCTTCTCGCCCGCGAAGATGTGGATCCGCGGCTTCAAAAAGCTGCAAAAGCCCATGTGCCACTTCGCCACGCAGTACAACGAAAAGCTGCCCTACGACACCATCGACATGGACTTCATGAACGAGAACCAGGCGGCCCACGGCGACCGTGAATTCGGCTACATCGTCGCGCGGCTGCGCATGGACAACAAAGTCGTCGTTGGCTACTACAAGGACGAAAAGGCTCTCCAAGAGCTGGCCGACTGGTGCAAAGTGGCCGCCGGTTACGCCTTCTCCAAAAAGGTCAAGGTTTGCCGCTTCTCCGACAACATGCGCGACGTCGCCGTGACCGAGGGCGACAAGGTGGAAGCGCACATCGATTTCGGCTGGCAAGTGGACTACTATCCCGTGGGCGACCTCGTCGATTACATCGAACAGGTCACCGACAAGGAAGTGGACGCGCTCATGGCCGAATACGGCAAAAAGTACACCATGGGCACCGACCGCATCGACGTGGTGCGTGAACAGGCCAAGTACGAGATCGCCATCGACAAGTTCTGCAAGGACAAGGGCGGCTACATCGGCATCGTCGACCACTTCGGTTCGCTGCACGGCATGAACCAGCTCCCCGGCCTGGCCATCCAGGACTTGCAGGGCAAGGGCTACGGCTTCGGCGCGGAGGGAGACTGGAAGATCGCGGCCCTCGGCGCGGTCATGCAGTACATGGCGGGGCAAAAGGGCACGGGCCTGATGGAGGACTACACCTACGACCTCGCCGACGGGCTCTGCCTCGGCGCGCACATGCTCGAAGTTTCCCCGCAGTTCGCGGCCACCAAGCCCGAGATCCAGGTGCACCCGCTCGGCATCGGCGGCAAGTCCGATCCCGCCCGCCTCGTCTTTGAAGGCATCGCCGCGCCCGAAGCCATCGCTGTCTCCATGATCGACATGGGCGACCGCATGCGCCTCATCGTGCAGAAGATCGAGCTCGTCAAATACCCGCACAAGATGCCCAACCTGCCCGTGGGCGGCCTCATGTGGAAGTACAAGCCCAACTTCAAGGAGGGCGTCGCGGCCTGGATCTACGCGGGCGGCGCGCACCACACGGTGGTCTCCTCCGTGGTCACCGCGCAGCAGATGGTGGACCTCGGCAACATGTGGGGCATCGAAGTGGTGCTCATAGACGAAAACACCAAGATCGAGCAGTTCAAGCGCGACCTGGCCTTCGCCGACGTGATGTGGAAGCGCAAATAAGCGGCGATTTGGTCCGCGGGGCGGCATTGCCGGGCAATGCCGCCCTTTTTGGCGGGCGCTTGCCGCCCGCGCCGCGCGCGGACGGGCGCGTCTTTTCATGAACGTGCGCCGCTTTCATGCGCGCCGAAAAATTCAGGAAAGGGACTATGTTTTACAAGGAATACATCTTCGGCGATACCGCCGTACGCTATGTGCAGACGGAGGATTTCGGCGTCGGGCTATCCCTGCTCCCCGCCGATGTGCCCGTGCCCGACGCGGCCGCCCTGTGCTGCGATTCGATGGTGCAGTGCGCCGTGCGCGGCGCCTACAACCTCGTCGACTACACGCAGGGCGTGAGCATGCGCAACATGTCCTGCGTGCGCCTTTCGCCCGTATCGCAGACGGCGGACGGGCAGGGGGTGGTCACCCTCTTGGCCGACGGGCAGGGGAACGAGTACGTGCACACCCTCGCCTACGACGAAGCTACGGGCGTGTTCACCGTCGGCGTCGAGTACATCAACCGCTCAAAGGAGCCGCGCGTTCTGGAAAGTTTGCAGAGCTTTTCGCTCAGCGGCATCTTCAACCCTTCGCGCACCGCAAAAAAGGGCGGGGCGTGGGCGCCGACGGACGCGGGGCTCACCCTCGTGCGCATGACCAGCGCGTGGAGCCGCGAGTGCCGCCTCAAAGAGGACTCCTTCCGCGACCTCGGGCTGGACATGAGCTGGGGGCGCTACGGCGTCAAGTGCGAGCGCTTCGGGCAGGTGGGCTCGATGCCCAACCGCGGCTGGTACCCCTTCGCGGCCTTGCGCGACGAGGCGAGCGGGTTCACGCTCGCGGCCACCATCGAGGCGCCGTACAGCTGGCAGCTCGAAGTGTACAAGGAAAAGGAGACCTGCGCCCTCTCGGGCGGGCTTGCGGACTATGAGTTCGGTCACTGGTGCAAGGAGGTGCCCGCGGGCGGGTCCTTCGCCACCCACAAGGCCTTCCTGCGCGTGCGCTACGGGTCCGTGAACGACGTCTGCAACGATTTCGTGCACTTTCAGGACGCCCGCCTGTCCGTCCCCGAGAGCGAGGAGAGCATGCCCGTCCTGTTCAACGAATACTGCACCACCTGGGGCACCCCGAGCGAGGAGAACATCGCCGCCATTCTGGAAAGCATCAAAGGCATCCCCTTCGGCACCTTCGTCATTGACGCGGGCTGGTATCTGCCCGAAAACTGCGGCTGGTGCAACGCCATCGGCGACTGGAACGAGAGCAAAAAGCTCTTCCCGCACGGCATCGGGGCGGTCGTTTCGGCCATCCGCGCCGCCGGCATGCAGGCGGGCGTCTGGTTCGAGTTTGAAAACGTGGGGCGCGACAGCGCCAAGTTTGCCGACGAAAAGAGTCTGCTGCACCGCGACGGCGTTCCGCTCACCTCCAAGAACCGGCGCTTCCTCGATCTGCGTAGGGCGGATGTGCAGCGCTATCTGCAGAAAAAGATGCTCGACTTCCTCGCCGAAAAGGGTTTTTCGTACATCAAGATCGACTACAACGACACCTTCGGCATGGGGGCGGACGGCGCCGAGAGCTTGGGCGAGAGCGGGCGGCAGATCACCGAAGAGAGCCTCGCGTATCTGGACAGGCTCAAAGCGGCGGTGCCGGGCATCGTCATCGAAAACTGCTCGTCGGGCGGCTCGCGCATCGAGCCGCTGCGCATGAACCGTGTCTCCATGTGTTCCTTTTCGGACGCGCACGAGTGCCGCGAGATCCCGCTGGTGGCCGCCAATGTCTCCCGCGTCATCCCCGCGCGGCAGAGCCAGATCTGGGCGGTCATCCGCGCAGACGACACGGCCGAACGCATCGTCTGGTCCATGACGGCGGCCATGTTCGGGCGCATCTGCGTCTCGGGAGACGTGCACAAGATCGGCGCCGCGCAGAAGGCCAAGATCGCCGAGGGCATCGCCTTTTACGGCGCCGTCAAGGATATCGTGCGCGGCGGAAACATCGCCGAAGTGTACTGCGACGTAGACTATTACCGCGACCCGAAGGGCTGCCAGATCTACAAAAAGGTCTCCGCGGACGGGCGGCGGATGCTCGTTCTGGCGCACTTTTTCGAGCGGCCGTACGCGCGGCTCGAATGCGCCGCCGAGGGCTACAAACTTGCCGCGGCCTACACTACGATGGGCTACGAGGCAGGCGCGGGCAGGCTGCGCTTTTGCCCCGCCAACGAGTACGAGGGCGGCGCCTTCCTCTTTGAAAAGGAGGGCTGAGTGCCGTCCGCTCTCCCGCGGGGGATCGGCGGGAACGTTCACCTTGCGCACCCTGGTATTAGATTTTTCCATAAGTTAATTCCGCCGCGCCATTGACAGGGCGCGGCGGCCGTGTTATAGTATGTACAAACGAGGGCGCCGTGCGCGGCCGCGCACGATAAGGCCGCCGCGGGGAGGAAAAAGGAGTTCATGTATGGAACCTGTCGGGTACAGGCAAGTTGAGGTCACGGGCGGATTTTGGGGCGAAATGCAGCGCCTCAACGCCGAAGTTTCGGTCTACAATATCCACAAGCGCTTTTCGGAAACGGGCCGCTTTTCCGCCCTCAAATGCCAAAAGAGCGAAAACAAGCCGCACATCTTTTACGACAGCGACGTCGCCAAATGGCTGGAAAGCGCCGCCTACATCCTCGCCAAAAAGGAGGACGCGCACCTGCGCGCCCTGGCCGAGGAGGCGATCGGGGACATCTGCCGCAGCCAGCAGCCCTGCGGCTACTTCAACAGCTATTTTCAGGTCTGCGAGCCCGAAAACATCTTTCAAAAACGCACCGAGCACGAGCTGTACTGCGCGGGGCACCTGATCGAGGCGGCCGTCGCCCTCAAAGAGGCTGGCGTGGACGAAAAGCTGTACGCCGCCATGTGCCGCTATGCCGACTACATCTACGACCGCTTTTACGTGAAAAAGGATGCTGCCTTCACCACCTGCGGCCACCCCGAGATCGAGCTGGCCCTGCTGCGCCTGTATGAATTTTCGGGCGAAAAGAAGTATCTGGACCTGGCCATGTTCTTTTTGAACGAGCGCGGCGTACGCGAGGAGGAGCATTACGACTGGGCCACCCGCCGCTACGACCAGACCCATCTGCCCGTGCGCGAGCAGAAGGAGGCCGTCGGCCACGCCGTCCGCGCGCTGTACCTGTACATCGCCATGGCGGACGCGGCGCGCATCTCGCACGATCCCGCCCTGGTTGCGGCCTGCGGCGCGCTCTTTGCCGACATCACGGGCAAAAAGATGTACGTCACGGGCGGGGTGGGGTCCACCTTCCACGGCGAGGCCTTCACCTTCGCGTACGACCTGCCCAACACCTTCGCGTACAGCGAAACGTGCGCGGCCATCGCGCTGGCGCTGTTCTGCGGCCGCCTTTCACGGCTGCAAAACAAGGCGGAGTACCACGCCGTGTCCGAGCGCGTGCTCTACAACGGCCTGCTTTCGGGCGAAAGCCGCGACGGTAAGGGCTTTTTCTACGTGAACCCGCTCGAATTCCATGAGGGCATCTACGACTACAACGAAAGCCTGGCGCAGAAGCTGTACTGCCCGCTGCCCGAGCGCGTCGAGGTGTTCGATTGCTCCTGCTGCCCGCCCAACATCACCCGCTTCATCGAGAGCATCGGCGGCCAGATCTACGCCGCCGAAGGGGATACCGTGTACGTGAACCAGTACATCTCTTCCCGTACGCGCATCGGCGGGGCGGAGATCGAGGTGGAGAGCGGGATGCCGTACCGCGGCACGGCGCGCGTTTGCGTGAACGGCCGCATCGGCCTTCGCCTGCGCGTGCCCGCGTGGAAGGGCGGCGTCTCGATGCGCGTGAACGGGCGGCGCGTGCAGCCCAAGATCGAAGCGGACTACATCGAACTGTTCTGCGACGGAGACATCGCCGTCGAGCTGGATTTCAAAATGGCGCCGTATTTCGTCTACGCCAACGAAAACGTCTTTGCCGACGCGGGGCGCAAGGCCGTCGCGTACGGCCCGCTGGTGCTCTGCGGCGAGAGCTGTGACAACGGCAAAAACCTGCGCGCGGTGCGCGTGCGCTCGCTTTCGGGGGCGAAGGCCGCGGAAGGGGAGTTTTTCACCCTCGAAGTGCCCGCCGAACGGCTCAAAACGTCGCCCGGGCTCTATTCCTCCGCGCCGCCCGCCGCCGAAAAATTCACGTTGAAGCTGATCCCGTACTTCCTCTGGGCCAACCGCGGCAAGGGAGACATGCAGGTCTGGTGGCTGTAACGCCGCCGGATCGGTCTTGCAACGCATTGCCCCGCCCGCCTCGGCGCCTCCGCGCCGCCGCGGGCGGGGTTTTGTCTGTCCGCGCCGCCGCAGCGTCGGGGGGGGAGGTATGTTTGGAAAAACGAAAGAAAAAAGCGCCCAGGCGGGCGCTTTTTTGAATTCGGGGATGCGGCGGACGAAAGAGGGCCGCGGCCGCGATGCAGATGTGATGCGCAAAGCGGTCCCTGCCGCGATGCGGATGCGGTGGAAAAGACCGTTCAGGCCGCTTTGGTGTGGTAGGCGGAGTACAGGGTCAGGTTCATGGTGCCGAGGTTGTAGTCGTACGGCTCTTCGATGTGCACGGGCAGGTTGCGGTAGGTGTTGGAGGCGCCCTCCGCTTTGGCCAGGTAATAGACCTTCTGCGACGAGCCCATGTTCGAGCCCGTCAGCGTGAAGCTGATCTCCGTGGCCGTGAGGTCCGCGTCGACGGCCATGTTGTCGAGGTAAAAGCGGTAGCGGTGGGCGCCCGTCGAGGCGAGGGAGAGGTTCATCGTCCGCGCGCCCGCTTCGCCCGCCACGTTCACGGTGTGGCCCGATTCGGCCGAGGCAAAGTCGAGCCCGCGCGCCATGAAGTAGAGCTGCGAATTGTCGAAAACGCTGTAATCGTCCTGCAAGTCTTCCAGCGTCAGCGTTGTGGAGTAGGAGACCTTGGTCACGCTGTCGGAGACTTTGCGCTCCTCCTCGCTCAGCTCGCCCCAGCCGTCGGTCACGGTCACGGAGGCGTTGTCGCAGGTGGCGTCGTAGACGATGGCGGTGGTGTAGTTGTATACGGCCACGCCCGTGCCCATCGCCGTGGGCGTGTGCGAGAGCACCTTGCGCGTGCTGCGCAGCGGTTGCAGGCGCTGCATGTCGTAGGAGGGGTCGAGGGAGTGGAACCACGTTTCGGTGGTCACGCGGTCGGGCTCGCCGTGTTCGCCGCCGAAGGCCGCCAGCGTCGATACGTTTCCGTCCTCGTCGGTGAACACGTATTCCGCGGCGATCACGTACTCGCTCGTGAGTTTGTACAGGCTGTGGTACACCGTGCCGTCGATGGTCTGGTTGGGGACGGCCTCCACCGTCACGGTGTAGGAGCTTTCCGCCTCGTTCAAGGCCACGCGCATGCCCGTTTCGCCCTCTTCGAGGGTGTTGGCGAAGGAGAGGGAATAGGTCAGCTGTTCGTAATAATCGCCCTCGTACAGGCTGGTCTGGGTGTTTTGCCAGTTGGGGCTGAGCGCAACGTCTACATGCACCGAGCAGGCGGCAAACAGGAACAACCCCGCCACCGCCGCCGCGGCAAGCGCCGACAATTTTTTCATGGAACGAAACTCCGCCCGCCCGCGCGGAACGCGCGGGGGGATGTTTTAATGTTCATATAGTATACCAAAAATCCCGCCGAAGGTAAAACAAAAAGGGCGCAAATTCGTACATTTTTTGTGAAAATGTGGTATAATGGGCAAAACGCCGCCCGCGTACGGGCGGCGCCGCCCCTGAGGCGGAGCGGCGCCCCGCGCGGGGCGCACGGAGGAAAGGTCTTGCGCGTACCCATCTACGTCGCGCCCACCGTATCCGCGCTGACGGAATTCTGCGCGCGGCTGCCCGTGGAGCAAAAAACGGTCATCTTCTGCGAGGACAGGCTCACGCTCGAAGTGGAGAGCGCCCTCGCCGCCCGCCACGGCGTGCTCTTCGGCACGTCGGTGACGACGTTTGCGCGCTTCATCGGCCGCGCGGGCGGCCGCCGCGCCCTCTCCAAACAGGGCTCGGTGATGGTGGTGGGCTCGGTGGCCGCGCAGCTCGCGGGGCAGCTGCGCTGCTTCGGCAAAAACCCCGCGGGCAGCGCGTCCCGCCTGTACGAGACCATCGCCCAGCTGCGCGCCGCCCTCGTCACGCCCGACATGCTCGACGAGGCCCGCCGCGGCGCCGACGCGCACCTGTCCGAAAAGCTGGCGGACATCGCCCTCGTCTACCGCGGCTACCTCGATTTTCTCGCCCAAGGCTACCTCGACGAGAGCGGCGCCCTCGCGCTGTTGCCTGCCGCCATCGAGGGCGGCGCCCTCGACGGCGCGCGCGTCGTATTCGCGGGGTTCGCCTCCTTCACGCGGCAGGCGGCCGAGGGGATCCGCGCGGCGCTCGCCGCCGCAGACTCCGTCACGGGCGTGTTTTTGGGCGGGGAAGCGGACCTGTACACCAACGAGGGTGCGGACGCCTTCGAGCGCTACTGCCGCGCCGCGGGCGCGGACTGCGAGCGCTTTACGCTGCCTTCGGGGCTGTGCCCCGCCGCCGAGGCGCTGCGCCAAAGCCTGTCCGACCCCTCCGCCCGCCCGCCGCAGGCGGCGGACAACGTGTTTTTGTACGAGGCCGAAGACGGGGACGACGAACTCTCGTTCATCGCCGCCATGATCCGCCGCGAGGCCTTCCGCGGCGTGCGCTTCAACGAGATGGCGGTGTTTTTGTCCGACGTGAAGGACTATTCCGTCCGCCTCGGCCGCATCTTTGACGAATACCGCATCCCGTACTTTTCGGACGCGAAAAAGAGCCTCGCCGCCCACCCGCTGGCGCGCTTTGTCATGAAGTGGTTTGCCGCCATCGCCGAGGGCTTTGAACCCGCCGACGTCGACGCGCTCATCGGCAATCCCTTTTTCGGGGCCGACCGTGCCTCGGCGGACGCGCTGCGCAACTACCTTCTGCGCTACGCCAACTACCGCGGCGGGCTGCGCCGCCCCGTCAAGGCCGAGGTCTTCGGCGGCAAGGGGCGGGGCATGGAGGGCAGCCCGCTCGTGCTCGAAGGGCTGCGCGCCCGCCTGTGTTCCGCCTTCGACGGCGTTTCGGCGCGCATGGCGGGCGGGGCGTACTGCCGCGCCGTGCGCAGGCTTTTGGAATCGTTCGGCTGTGAACGCAGGCAAAAGGAGATCGCCGCCGCCCTCGAAGGGGAGGGCCTGCGCGCCGAGAGCAGCTACTTTTCGCGGGGCATGGAGAGCATACTGCGCGTCCTCGGCGAGGCCGAGGAACTGCTGGGCGGGCGGGTGCTGCGCGCCGAAGAGTTCGCCGCCCTCCTCGGCGAGAGCCTTTCCGCCTTGGAGATCGCCCTCATCCCGCAGTACCTCGACGCGGTGTACGTGGGGGACATCTCCGAAAGCAAGCGGCGCACCGCCAAAGTCGTGTTCGCGGCGCGCCTGACGGACGCCGTGCCGCCCGCGGGGGCGGATACCGCCCTCATCTCCGACCGCGACATCGACCGCCTGCGCGCCCTGCGGGTGGAGATCAGCCCCAAGATCCGCGAAGTCAACGCCCGCGCCCGCGAGAACGCGGGCCTGGCGCTTTGCTCCTTTTCCGAGCGGCTGTACCTTTCCTGGCCGCTGTCGGCGGGCGGGCAGCCGCAGCGCCGCAGCGAGCTGGTGGCCGCGGTGCGCGGCCGCCTCTGCACGCCGCGGGGCGAAGAACTGCCCGTGCTCGGCCGCGCCCGCCTCGAAAGGATGGAACGGGAGGACGCCGCGGCGTACCTGCGCTACCTCTCCTGCCTGGCCTGCGAAAAGGAGCCCGCCGTGCGCGTCCTCTTGCGCCGCGCCGACGAGTACCGCCGCGGCCGCGCCGACTTCGGCGCCTGCGCGGGGCTTCTGGCCGCGCTGACCGAGCGGGGAGACGCGCCCGAAAAGCTGCTGTATACGCCCCGCCGCCCCGCCGTGTTCGAGCCCGCGGCCGCCGCCGTGCTCCTGCACGGCAAAAACACCGTTTCGCCCACCCTCATCGAGGGGTATTTCAACTGCCCGTACCGCAACTTTGCCGAGCGCGGCCTGCTCCTTGCCGAGCGCGAGGAGGCGAGCGTGCGCGCCGTGGACACGGGCGACCTCATGCACGAGTTGCTGCGCAGCATGGCGCTTTGCGCCGCAGACATCCCCGACCTTTCCGCCTGCGCCGCCTTCGCGCGCCGCCGCGCCGAGGAGCTGCTGTCCGCGCCGCCCTATTCCTACCTGCGCGATACCGCCCGCGGCGGCTACGCGGCGGACGTGCTGCTGCGCGACGCGCAGATCGTCTGCTGCGCCGCCTTCGAGCAGATCGCGGGTTCGGACTTTGCGGTGGCCGCGGCCGAACAGCCTTTCGGCTATCCCGGATCCCCCCTGCGCGGGGTGCGCCTCTCGGCGGGCGGGCGCGAGATCTACCTCGCGGGCAAGATCGACCGCGTCGATACCTGCGGGGATCTGACGCGCGTCGTCGACTACAAGACGGGCCGCTTCGACGCCTCCGCCTCCGCCTACTACACGGGCCGCAGGTTGCAGCTGCCGCTGTACCTGAGCGCGGCCGCGCAGGGGCGGCGGGCGGCGGGGGCGTACTACTTCCCCGCGCGCGTCGGCTTCCGCTCCGACCCCGACGAGCCGCCCTTCCGCATGCAGGGCTTCACCGACGCCGACGACGAGGTGGTGCGCCGCAGCGACAAGTTCGTGGCCGAAGGGGAGAAGAGCCGCTTCATCGACGCGGCCTACCGCGCCCGCAAGACGGGGCCCGCGGGCGCCGACTTTTCCGACTTTTTGCGCTATTCGGTGCTGGCGGCCGAGGCCTGCGCCCGCGAGACGGAGGAGGGCTGCATCGCCGCCTCGCCTTGCGAGGGCGCCTGCGCCTACTGCCCCTACGGCGGCGTGTGCGGGCACAGCCCCGAGGACGGCGCCCGCAAGGAGGAAAAGATCTCCGCCGAGGAGATCGTGCGCATCGTGCGCAGGGAGCGCGGCGATGTATGAGCGGCGCCCGCATGAACAAAAAACGCGGGTACGTACCCGCGTTTTCGGAACATTTTCGGAGGGATGTGCGCCCGTTTTTCTCCCCGCCGCGGGGGACGGGCGGCCCGCCCGCGGGGCGGGAAAGGAGGGAGCATGAGCAAGCGTGAACCCACGGCCGAACAGCGCGCCGCCATCGATGCGGCGGGCGAAGTGCTCGTTTCCGCCTCGGCGGGCAGCGGCAAGACCTTCGTCATGATCGAAAAGATCATCTCCCTCATCCTGCGCGGGGAGGCGGACGTAAGTTCCGTTCTTGCCGTGACCTTTACCAACCTCGCGGCGGGGGAGATGAAGGAGCGGCTGCGCGCCGCGCTGGTGGCCCGCATCAACGAGGAGAGCGGCCCCGCGCGCTCCCGCCTCAAAATTCAGCTGGCCGAGATCGCCACCGCCGACATCAGCACCCTGCATTCCTTCTGCACCAACGTCATCCGCCGCTATTTTTACCGTTCGGACGCGGCGGGCAACTTCCGCGTCGCCGACGAGGCCGAGGCCGCCAAGATCCGCCTGCGTGCCGTCGACCTGGTCTTTGACCGCCTGCTCGAAGAAAAGGACGAGGATTTCGCGCTGCTTTGCCGCATCTTCGCCGACGGCCGCGGCTTCGGGCGGCTGCGCGACGTGCTGCTGCGCTCCTACGGGCGCACCGTCGTGCAGGCGGGGTTTGAAAATTACCTGCGCGCCCTGCCCGCCCTCTACGACGAGGCGCATTTCGACGCTCTCGCCGCCGAGCTCTTCGCGCCCGTGCGGGCGCGGGCGCAGCGCCTGGCGGAAACCTGCGCGCGGCTGCAAGAGGAGGCGGAGCCGTATTGCACGGCGGGCGTGTTCGGCGAAAAGCACGCCGCCTTCCTGCGCGAGCGCGCCGCCTTCGGCGCCGACGTGGCCGCCTGTGCCGACCTCTTTGCCGCGGCACCCTTGGCCGCGCGCGAGCTGGGTCGCAAGCCCTCCAACGCCGCCGTCAAGCGCTCGGGGTCCGCTTTTGCGCTGGAACTGGACGGGCGCATGGCGGCGCTCAAAGAGGAGGTGGACGGCATCAAAAAGGCGCTCGAAGGCGCGGGGGAACGGCAGGAGGCGCTGGCGCGCTTTCTCGCCGCGGGCCGCCCCGCGGCCGCCCTGTGCGGGCTGCTCTTGGCCTTCGACGCGCAGTACGCGGCGCTGAAAACGCGGGCGGGCGTGCTCGACTTTGCCGACCTCGAACGCAAGTGCTTGCAGCTGTTGGAGGACGAGGACGTCCGCCGCGAGGTGGCGGGGCGGTACACCCACGTCTTCGTCGACGAGTACCAGGACATCAACCCCGTGCAGGAGCGCATCCTCTCCCTCGTTTCGGGCGGGAACGTGTTCATGGTGGGGGACGCCAAACAGTCCATCTACGGGTTCCGCGGTTGCAGCGCCCGCTTCTTCGCGCAGAAGTTCGACGGCCTGCGCCCGCAGGGCCGCGCGCTCACCCTCAACGGCAACTTCCGCAGCGCCACCGCCGTGCTCGACGCGGTCAACGCCGTCTTTTCGGAGGTGATGACCGCGGAGACGGGCGGCGTCGATTACGCCGCGACCTCCGTCATGCGCGCGGGCGGGGACGCGCCGCGCGGGGCGGCGCACATCGTGTTCGTGCCCGAACGGGTAGGGGAGGAGCCCGAAGCGCGCGAACGCGGCGTCTATTCGGTGGCGGAGCACCTGTCGCCCGAGGACGAGGAGTTCGGCGAGGGCGCGGCCATCGCCGCCCTGGCCGAGCAAAAGCTGGCCGAGGGCTACACGTACGGGGACATCGTCGTGCTCGTCCGCAGCAAGCGCGGGCGGGCCGAGCGCATCGTGGCCGAGCTGGCCCGCCGCGGCCTGCCCGTCTCCGCCGAGGCCGAAGTCAACGTCTGCGACTACCCCGAGGTCAAAGCCGTGATCGGCATCTTGCAGTACCTCGACAACGCCGCGCAGGACATCCCCCTGGCCTGTGCCCTCAAAAGCGCGCTGGGCTCGTTCACGGACGGCGAACTGGCCGCCGTGCGCCTGGCCGCGGGGCAGGGGGAGACCTTCCGCGACGCCTGCGCCCGCTACGCGCGCGAAAAGCAGGACGGAACCGCGGCCAAGCTGCGCGCCTTCTACGCCGCCTGCGACAAGCTGCGGCTGCTTTGCAGCGTGGAAAGCGCGGCCGCGGTCATGACGCACATCCTCTCCGCCACGGGCATGGAAGGGGAACTTCTGGCCCTGCCCTGCGGCGCCGAGCGGGTGCGGCGCGTCGGGCGGCTGATCGCCGAGAGCGGCGAGCTGTCCGTGCCCGAGTTCCTCGAAGCGCTCAAAAGCGGCGGCTACTTCGTCGGGTTTTCGGAGAGCGGCGGCGAGAACGCCGTGCGTGTCATGACCATGCACGCCTCCAAGGGCCTGGAATTTCCCGTCGTCATCGTCGCGGGCATGAACGCGCCCTTCAACAAGGAGGACCTTTCGGGCATCCTCTACGACGACGAATGGGGCTTCGCCTTCCCCGCGTACGACCTCGAAAACTTCGTGGGGCGGGAAACGCTGCTGCGCTCGGCCTTGAAGGCGCGCATCCGCCGCCGCCGCGCCGCCGACGAGATGCGCATCCTCTACGTCGCCCTCACCCGCGCGCAGCGGGAGCTGTACCTCGTGTTCACGCAGGACAAGCCCTTCCGCCCCGAGCGCGTGGCCGAGGCGGGCTGCTTTGCCGACTTCATCGACTTAGACCGCTTCCGCGACCTCGTGCGGCCCGTCTTCGGCGGGCAGACCGAGCCGCCCCGCGAGCGCGTTCTGGCCGTCGGCGAGAGCGACGGCGAGGCCCGCCGCGCCGTGCTCGCGCGCTACCGCGTGCCCTATCCGCACGCCGACGCCCTCGGCCTGCCCGTCAAAACTTCGCCCACGGCCTACGCCGCGGGCCCGGGCGAGCCTGCCGCCACCGCGGCGGAAGAGGACGGGCCGTTTTCACCCCCCGCCGACCCCGAAACGGGCACCGCCTACCACGCCTTTTTGGAGCGGGCCGATTTTTCCGCGCCGCCCGCCGCCGAGGCCGCCCGCCTGTACGATGCCATGACGGCGGAGGGGGTGGAGGGGCTGGACCGCGCCAAGATGCAGTCCATCCTCGAAATGCCCGTGTTCGCCTCCTTCCGCGGCAAAACGCTGTGGCGTGAACGCGCCTTTCTGCTCTCCCTGCCCGCCTGCGAACTGTACGACACCCGCGCCGAGGACGGGGTGCTCGTGCAGGGCGTCGTCGACGTGATGGCGTTCGGCGGCGAGGAATGTTTGCTCGTCGACTACAAATACTCCTCCCTCGGCCCCGAGGCGCTGCTGCAAAAGTACGCCCCGCAGCTGGCCATCTACGCGGCGGCCGCCCGCCGCCTGCCGGGCGTGAAAAAGGTCACGGCCTGCCTGGTCAACATCCTGCGCGGCTACCGCGCCGACCTGCCCGAAGACGCCCCCGTCCGCCCCGCGTAGGGCGGCGGGAAAGACAAACAACGGCGCACCGCGCCCGCCGCATTGCTGCGGCGGGCGCGGTGCGCTCCGATCCGTCAAAAATCGGCAAAACAAGCGCGCGTTCGCGCGCCGCGCGGGGCTATACTGGGCGGGTAGGGCGCACCGTGCGCCCATTCCCTTCGCTTCGGAGGTCTGCCGTGATGGAAGAACTGTTTGCCGCCCTGTCCCGCCTCGGCCGCGGGGCGGGCCCGTTGGCCCTGCTGCCGCTGGCCGTGCCCTTCGCCGCCTTCGCGGCCGCCTTTGCGGCGTCCTTGGGCAGCGCGCGCGCCCGCAGGGCGCAAAAGCGCTGGTTTTTGTACCTGTCCGCGGGCTGCTGCCTGCTCTCTTTCGCCCTCGCCGCCCCCGCCGCATCCGCGCCCGGGGCGCCCGCCGCGCTCGCCGCGGCAGGCATGGCGGCCGACATCGCCCTGTACGGTCTGCTGCACCTGCCCCGCGGACGCAGGCAAAAGGAGGCCCGCGCCGCCGCGGAGTCCCGTTCGCCCGTCCCGCGCGTGCCCGCCCCTCCGCCCGCGCGGGCGGAGGGCGCCCTCTTTGCGGACTGCGGGGAGGAGCCCGTCCCCGCGTGGAGCGGTGCGCCCGCCTCCGCGGGCCCCGCAGACTGCCCGCCGCCCAAGGTCTGCTGCTTCGAGGGGGAGGGCGTGCGGCTGGAACAGGACGTGCGCCTCGGCCCCGTCACGGCGGCGGCCGAGCGGCTGCGCTCGCTCCCGCTCGGCGCGGGGGACCGCCTCGAAGTGCAAAAGTACGAGGAGCTGCTGCGCGTCTACCGCGCCAAGGGCGTGCTTTCCGCCGCCGAGGCGGACACGCTGAACGACATCTTCGCCTCGTTTTTGAAGCTCCTGGCCAAATACGGCGCCTGAACGCCGCCCCGCCGTTCTGCCCGTTTTGTCCGCCCCGCCCGCATTGCCGCCCTGCAAAACGGGCCATGCAGCCGCGCCCGCGCCCCGCTTTTCAGCGGGGCGCGGGCGCGTTTTCGTAGCCTTTCGATCTGTTGTCCGTACGCTCCGCAAAGAGGGGAGCGCGTTTGTTATGTGCGCAAAATTGCGTGCACGTATGCGCAAAATTGCGTCCGCGGCGTGCGCAAGAGCGCGTTCACGCCGTATGAAAAGGCGCGTCCGCGGCGTGCTTTTACACGTTGAAGCGGAAGAGCACCACGTCGCCGTCCTTGATGACGTAGTCCTTGCCCTCGGAGCGCACTTTTCCCTTTTCCTTGGCGGCGTTGTAGCTGCCGCATTCGAGCAGCGTCTGCCAGTCCACGACTTCGGCGCGGATGAAGCCCTTTTCAAAGTCGGAATGGATCTTGCCCGCCGCCTGCGGGGCCTTGGTCCCTTCGGTCACGGTCCAGGCGCGCGTTTCCTTTTCGCCCGCGGTGAGGTAGCTGATCAGCCCCAGCAGCGCGTACGATTTTTTGATGAGCCGCGCCAGCCCGCTCTCGCCCAGGCCGAGCTCCTGCAAAAACATCTCCGCTTCGTCGGGCGGCAGCTGCGAGAGCTCCTCCTCCGTCTTGGCGCAGATGACGAGCACCTCGCTGCCCTCTTGGGCGGCGAACGCCTCCACCGCGCGCACGTAGGGCAGGTCGGCGTCCGCCTTGCCCATGTCCTTTTCGGCGATGTTGGCCGCGTAGATGACGGGTTTGGCGGTCAAAAGGAAGAGGTCGTGCATCCATTCCTTTTCCTCGTCCGAAAGGGCGAGGGTGCGCGCGCACTGTTCCTTGCCGAGGTGGTCGAGCACTTTTTGGTAAAACTCCGCCTCGGCGGCGACCTTTTTGTCCCCGCCCTTGGCCGCCGTCTTGGCGCGGTCCAGCCGCCGCTGCACCGTCTCCATGTCGGCCAAGATCAGTTCGAGGTTGATGGTGCCGATGTCCCGCACGGGGTCGACGGTGCTCTCCACGTGGGTGATGTTCTCGTCCTCGAAGCAGCGCACCACGTGCACGACGGCGTCCACCTCGCGGATGTGCGAGAGGAATTTGTTGCCAAGCCCCTCGCCCTTGGACGCGCCCTTGACCAGCCCCGCGATGTCCACGAACTCGATGACGGCGGGGGTGATCTTCTTGCTGTCGTACAGGGCGGCGAGCTTGTCCAGCCGCTCGTCGGGCACGGCCACCACGCCCACGTTGGGCTCGATGGTGCAGAAGGGGTAGTTGGCCGCCTCCGCGCCCGCATGCGTGATCGCGTTGAAAAGGGTCGATTTGCCCACGTTGGGCAGACCCACGACGCCTAATTTCATGTTCTGTCTCCTTGTCGTTGCCGCTTGTTCCCGTATAGTATAATACAAACGGGCGCGTTTGGCAAAATAAAAGGCGGGGCAAAATGCGAAAAAGTTGCGCCCGCGCGCAAAATGTGGTAAACTGTCCGTGAAAACGCGAACAGAGAGGTCTGTATGGATTTCAAACGGCACATCGCCGCCCGTATCAAGGCGGAAAGGCTTTCGCAGGACGAGATCTGCGCGATGCTCGAACTTCCCCCGAACACGCAGATGGGGGACTTTGCCTTCCCCTGCTTCAAACTGGCCAAGACCATGCGCAAGGCGCCCGCGCTCATCGCGGCGGACCTGGCGCAAAGCTACCCGTGCGACGGCGTCGTCGTCTCGGCGCAGGCGGCGGGCGGGTACGTCAATTTCCGCATCGACCGCGCCTGCTGGGCGCAGCGTGCGGTCGGCCGCGTGCTCGCCGAGCGCGGCCGCTACGGCGCTTCCGACGAGGGGCAGGGCAGGGTGGTCTGCATCGATTATTCCTCGGTGAACATCGCCAAACCCTTTCACATCGGGCACCTTTCCACCACCGTTTTGGGCAGCGCGCTGTACAAGCTGCACGCCTTTTTGGGGTACAAGCCCGTCGGCATCAACCACCTCGGCGACTACGGCACCCAGTTCGGCAAGCTCATCTGCGCCTACCGCCGCTGGGGCAGCCGCAAACTGCTCGAAGAGGGCGGCCTGCGCGCCCTGAACGCGCTGTATGTGCGCTTCCACGAAGAGGCGGAAAAGGACCCCTCCCTCGACGACGAGGCGCGCGGCTTCTTCAAACAGATCGAGGACGGCGAGCCCGAGGCGGTGGAGCTGTTCACGATGTTCAAGGACCTCACCCTGCGCGAGGTGGGCCGCATCTACGAGCTTTTGGACGTGCACTTCGACAGCTGGGCGGGCGAGAGCTTTTACAACGACAAGATGCAGCCCGTCGTCGACGAGCTCGAAGCGAAGGGCCTTCTGACCGAGAGCGATGGGGCGAAGATCGTCGACCTCTCCGCGTACGGCATGCCGCCGTGCATCATCCTGCGTTCGGACGGCGCCTCGTTGTACGCCACGCGCGACCTGGCCGCCGCCATCTACCGCAAAAACACCTACGATTTCTACAAGTGCCTCTACGTCGTGGCCTACCAGCAGAACCTGCACTTCCAGCAGGTGTTCAAGGTGCTCGAACTGATGGGCAAGGACTGGGCCAAGGACCTCGTGCACGTGGCCTACGGCATGGTCTCTTTGGAGGACGGCTCGATGTCCACCCGCAAGGGCAAGGTCGTGTACTTGCAGGACGTCATCGACAAATGCGTGCAGAAGGCACAGGCGATCATCGCCGAAAAGAACCCCGCGCTCGAAAACAAGGAAGAGGCCGCCCGCACGGTGGGCGTGGGCGCGGTCATCTTCGGCGCGCTCTACAACAACAAGATCAAGGACATCACCTTTTCCTACGACAAGGTGCTCAACTTTGAAGGGGAGACCTCCTGCTACGTACAGTACACCTGTGCCCGCGCCCGCAGCGTGCTCGAAAAGGGCGGCGCGGCCAAAGATTTTTCCGTCGGGGAGGTGAACGCGCAGGAGTTTGAAGTGGTGAAAAAGCTCTCGGAGTTCCCCGACGTGCTGCACAACGCGCTCGAAAAGTACGAGCCCTGCTTCATCGCCCGCTACGCCGTCGACCTCGCGCAGCTGTACAACAAATTCTACTTCGACTGCACCATCCTCGGCGCCGAGGGCAAGACGCGCGCCTTCCGCCTCGCCCTCACCGAGGCTACCCTCGTCACCTTGCAGAACGCGCTCGGCCTTTTGGGCATCGGCGTGCCGGAAAAGATGTAAAAGCTCCCGCGCACCCGCCCGCGTACAAAGCTGCGCGCATCCGCCCGCGGCCCCGCCGCGGGGAAGGAGAAAATCGTGCTCAAAGCGGTCTTATTCGATCTGGACGGCACCGTGCTCGACACGCTGCCCGACCTCAACGCCTGCATGAACGAGGCGCTCGCGCAGTTCGGCTGTCCGCCCGTCACCCTCGCGCAGACCCGCCGCTACGTCGGCAACGGCGGGCTGCTGTTCGCCACCCGCGCCCTGCCCGAAGAGCGGCGCAAAGAGGCCGAACACTTTTATAAGGACGTGTATTGCCCCGTTCACCTTCGCTGCAAAAACGAGCGTACCAAGCCGTTCGCGGGGGAAAAAGAGTGCCTGGCGGCGCTGCGGGCGCGGGGCATCCGCCTCGGCATCGTCACCAACAAATCGCAGGCCGCGGCCGACCTCTTGGCGCGCACCCTGCTCGCGCCCTTCGGGTTTTCGGCGGTGTTCGGCAACCGCGACGGCGTACCCGTCAAGCCCGACCCCGCCCTCGCGCGGATGGCGCTGGAAGCGCTCGGCGCATCGGCCGCGGAGGCGGCCTTCGTCGGCGACGGCGAAACGGACGTGCAGACGGCGAAAAACGCGGGCATGCGCGGCGTTTCGGTGCTGTGGGGGTACCGCACCCGCGAAGAGCTCTCCGCGGCGGGCGCCTCCGTCTTTGCCCGCACCTTTGCCGAATTGCAGGACATCTTGCTGCAAATGTGAACCCGCACCGCATAGAATATGCGGCCGCCCCGCCGCGCACGGAAACGTTCGCGGCGGGGCGGCCTTTTTGCTCGTATCGGATATGCTCCCCTCGGCGGGGGCGGAGGGCGGGGGATTGCGGATTATTTTGCCTCCTCCCCGTGCAGGCGCTGCACCGAGCGGACGAGGGCGGTCTCGGCGCCGTTCCAGGGCTTGTCGGCATTGCGGTAGTCGTGCTTGGCGGCAAACCAGTTCAGGTCCTCCAACAGCTTGTTCACGGCGTCCTTTTGCAGCTTGCTCAGCGTGTAGAGGTAGTCTTTTTTCTTCCCGCCCGCGTATTTCGCGTAGCGCAGCAGCCGCCCGTAGTGTTCAAAGCAAAAGCCGCCCGTCGAGAGCAGCGCTTCCTTGAATTTCGGTTCGGAGCAGAACGTTTCGGCCACCGTCTTGTAGTAGCGGATCATGTTCACTTCCACGCCGTCGCAGATGACGCAGGTTTCCGCGCAGTGCTCGAAAAAGGCGGCCTGCGCCTCGGCGATCTTGGGGTCCGCCGTCACTTCGAGCTTGCCTTTGAGGGTGGTGATGCGCGTGATGTGCTGCAAGGCGAGCGAAAGTTTGTTCTGCCTGGCCAGGAGCATCTGCGTGTGGTGGGCGCAGAAGCCCTTTTCGTTGACCATGCGGCGCTGAAAATCTTCCATCACGGCTTCGTTGAGGTATTGGTCCGCCAGCCTCTTTTCCAGGATGTTGCGGATGCGGCAGAGAGGGCATTCGCAGCCCGGCTTGAATTCCTGCCAGATGAGCATGTTCCCGATGTGGTAGTTCATGTGTTTCCCCCTTGTGCGGTGCCCGCGGCGGGCGTATAGGCCAATTATAGCAGACGCGGTGCGAAAAAGCAAAGCGTTGGGCGCCGCGGCGGCGAAAAAATGCGCAAAAAGCGCGCGGGGCCCGTTCAACGGCGCAAAATGCTTGCCTTGGCGCCCCTTTTGGGGTATAATGCAAGGAAGTGATATGGAAAAAGGGTATATGCCATGGATTGTCTTTTCCTCTACAACCCCGTGAGCGGCCGCGGCAAGGTGGCCAAAAAGCTCGGCTACATCCTCTCCTCGCTCGGCCAGAGCTTTGAAAAAGTCGACGTGTACGCCACCACGGGCCCGGGAGACATGACCCGCGCCGCCCGCGAGGGGGCCGCGCGCTACGGCGCCATCGTGTTTGCGGGCGGGGACGGCAGCGTGAACGAGGTCGTGCAGGGGGTGTGCGAGGCCGAAACGGCGCCCCTGCTCGGGTACATACCCACGGGCACGGTCAACGACGTGGCCCATTCGCTCGGCATTTCCAAAAACATCCGCCGCGCCCTCAAAACCATCCGCACGGGCAAAACGGCCATGCTCGACTGCATGCGCGTGAACGACCGCTTCGCCATGTACGTGGTGGCGGCGGGCGCCTTCACCAGCGCGTCGTACACCACGCCGCAGGCGCAGAAAAAGCGCGTCGGGCGCATCGCCTACGGCATCGAGGGCATCAAAAAGAATTTGAAGTTCGACACGTTCGACGTCGCCGGCAGCGTCGACGGCGCGCGCTACGAGCGGCAGAGCAGCGTGTTCGTCATGCTCATGAACGGGCGCTCGGTGGCGGGCATGCGCCTGAACAAGGGCGGCAGCATGTGCGACGGAAAGGTCGAGGCCGCCGTCATCTTGCAGGGGAAAAAGCCGAACTTTTTGCGCCGCGTCCGTTCGCTGATCGCCATCGCCAACCTGTTTTTGTTCGGCTATCGCGTGCGCGAAAAGCGCATCGTCCGCCTCGAAGGCAAACACTTCGAGATCGAGGCGGAAGAGGGCGTGGTCTGGAATTTCGACGGCGAGCGCGGCATCGAGGGCAGCGTCACGGTAGACGTGCTCCCCGGCCGCGTGCCCATGCTCGTGCCCGCGGGCAGCCGCCGCATCTGAGCGCGGTCCGCGCGCATGCCCCGCGGGGGCGGTGCGGCCGCCAAAAACGGGGCACGTATCCCTATTTTCCGCGCCAAACGGCGCGGCACGGAGTTGTTGTATGGAAGAAGAATTGCAGGCGTCCGCGCCCGAAGGCGCGGCGGAAGGGGAAGGGCAGCCCGCCGAAGGCGCGCAGAGCCCGAAAAAGCATACGGGCTTTACGGGCAAGCTGGGCTTCGTGCTGGCGGCCGCGGGCTCGGCGGTCGGCCTTGGTAACCTCTGGCGTTTCCCGTACCTTACGGCCAAGTACGGCGGCGGCATGTTTTTGCTGTGCTACATCGCCCTGGCCGCAACGTTCGGCTTCTGCCTCCTGATCTTGGAGATCGCCATCGGCCGCAAGACGGGCAAGGGGGTCATCGGCGCCTTTGCCGCCCTCAACAAAAAGTTCAAGTGGCTGGGCTTTTTCTGCCTCGTGGTGCCCGTCATCATCGTGCCGTACTACTGTGTCATCGGCGGCTGGGTGATCAAATACATCTGGGCGTTCGCGTCGGGGGATACGGCCGCCTTCGCCTCGCAGGATGCGGCGGGCCAATACTTTTCGGCCTTTACGGGCAATGCGTGGCAGCCGCTGCTCTTTTTCTTCGTCTTTTCCGTGGCGACGGTGTTCGTCGTCGTCTTCGGCGTGCAGAAGGGCATCGAGCGCGTCAGCAAGGTGCTCATGCCGCTTCTGGCGGTGCTGGCCGTGGCCCTCGCCGTCTACGCCTGCTGCCAGCCCGGCGCGCTGGAAGGGGTGAAAAAGCTCTTCGTCCCCGATTTTGCCGATTTCCGCGCCGAAACGCTGCTGGCGGCGCTGGGGCAGCTCTTCTATTCGCTGTCTTTGGCCATGGGCATCATGATCACCTACGGCTCGTACATGAAAAAGAGCGCCAAGATCCAGCCCGCGGGCGTGCAGATCGCCGTGTGCGATTCGCTGTTCGCCGTCTTTGCCTCGCTCATCGTCATCCCGTCCATCTTTTCGGCCACGGGCGGCGGCGCCGCCGCCGAGTCGGCCATGAACTCTTCGGGCCCCTCGCTGATGTTCGTGGTGCTGCCGCAGATGTTCGGCGGCATGCCGGGCGGCCGCATCATCGGGACCGTGTTCTTTGTGCTGGTACTCTTTGCCGCGCTCACTTCCTCCATCTCGCTGGTGGAGGCCATCGTGGCGGTGCTGCGGCAAAACCTGCACGTCAAGCGCCTGCCCGCCTGCCTGGCGGTGTTCGCGCTCATCCTCGTGCTGGGCACTCTCTCCTCGCTCGGCTTCGGCCCGCTCTCGTTCATCCACATCGGCGACAAATCGGTGCTCGACATCTTCGACTACGCCGCCAACAGCATCCTCATGCCCGTCGTGGCCATCGCCACCTGCCTGCTCGCGGGGTTCTTCACCAAGACCGATTCGCTGCTCGACGAGATGGAGATGCGCCGCAAGGGGTACAGGATGTATTATAAGATCATGATCCGCTACATCGCGCCCGTGTGCATGGCCGCCATCCTCATCGGCGGGATCTTCATCCCCCTGTAACGCCGCCCGCGCGGCCGCGGGTCCTGGCACGGCGCGCCGTTCGTTGCACAAGGCACCCCGATCCGCGGCGCAAGGGCCGCGCGGAACAAAAAAATACGTCCCGATTGCGGCCGCGCGTTTGCTTTCGCGGCCGCCGTGTGTTATAATGGGGCGATCAAACCTTTGGAGAAACGTATGTATTGGGCTGATAAGCTGGCGGAAGAAGTGATCCGCCGCCATCCGGACAAGGAAATGTACGTCTGCGCCGCGGGCATCTCGCCCTCGGGCTCCGTGCACATCGGCAACTTCCGCGACATCGCCACGAGCTGGTTCGTGTGCCGCGCGCTGCAAAACAAGGGCAAAAAGGCCAAACTTCTCTTCTCGTGGGACGAGTACGACCGCCTGCGCAAGGTCCCCAAAAACGTGACCGACGCCGTCGGCGGCGCCTATGAAAAGTACATCGGCTGCCCGTATGCCGACATCCCCGACCCCTTCGGGCAGGACGAGAGCTACGCCGCCCACTTTGAAAAGGAGTTCATGGCCGCGGTGGAAAAGTTCGGCATCCGCATGGAATACCGTTACCAGGCCAAGGAGTACCGCTCGGGCCGCTACGCGAAGTACGTCCTGCACGCCCTCAAAGAGCGCAAAAAGATCTTCGACATCCTCGACAGGCACCGCACCCAGGACGCCACCGAGGAGGAGCGCGAAAATTATTACCCCGTCTCCATCTTCTGCCCGCACTGCGGCAAGGACAGCACGAAGATCGTATCCCTGTCCGAGGACTGCACCAAGGCGCACTACGTCTGCGCGTGCGGGGAGGAAGGGGACTTCGATTTCACCAAGGACTTCAACTGCAAGCTGCAATGGAAGGTAGACTGGCCCATGCGCTGGCTGGCCGAGGGCGTAGACTTCGAGCCGGGCGGCAAGGACCACGCCTCCAAAAACGGCAGCTACGACACCGCCAAGGACATCTCCCGCGAGGTGTTCGGCTACGAGCCGCCCCTCTTCCAGGGCTATGAATTCATCGGCATCAAGGGCAGCGTGGGCAAGATGAGCGGTTCGACGGGCCTGAACATGACCCCCGACTTTTTGTTGAAGCTCTACCCGCCCGAGCTCATCTTGTGGCTGTATGCCAAGACCGAGCCGCTCAAAGCCTTCGATTTCTGCCTGTCCGACGAGATCTTGCGCCAGTATTTCGAGTTCGGGAAGATGCTCAAAAGCTATCTCGACGGCACCGCGGACGAAAACACCCGCCGCATCATGGAAAACAGCCTCATCGAGGGCAGAAAGTTCGTTCCCGTGCCCATGAGCCAGCTCGTCGACTTGGGCAGCGTGGTCAACTTCAATGCCGACATGATGGAAAAGCTCTTTGAAAAGATCGGCACCCCCTACAAAAAAGAGGACTTCAAGGACCTGTTTGAAAAGGCGAAGTTCTGGCTGCGCACCTGTTCGCCCGAGAGCGAGTACGTCATCCTCGGCAAGCGCAACTGGCCGTATTGGCGGACCATGAACGAGCGCGAGCGCGAATGCGTGCGGCTGTTGAAGGAGTACATCGAAAAGGGCGGTTACACTCTCGACGGGCTGCAAAGCGAACTCTACGCCATCCCCAAGCGCGTCTATCCCGAAAAGGCGGAGGACAAAAACGCCCTCAAAGAGGTGCAGAGCAAGTTCTTTAAGGACGTGTACAACCTGACGCTCGCGCGGGACAAGGGTCCCAGGCTGTATTTGTATCTGTACGCCGTCGAACCCGCCCGCTACCTCAACCTGCTCGATTTTTCGCTGCCCGAAAGCGAGGACCCCGACGCGCGCGAGGAAGCGCCCGCCCCCGCCGAAGAGGCGCCCGTCCCCGCGGAGGACGTGTTCGTGGCGGAAGCGGCCCCGTTCAAGGAGCAGATCGGCTACGACGATTTCGCCAGGCTCGACCTGCGCGTGTGCAAAGTGCTCTCCGCCAAGCCCATGCGCAAGACCAACAAGCTGATGAAGATCACCGTGCACGACGGCGCGGGCGAGCGCGTCATCGTCTCGTCCATCGCCGACCAATATTCGCCCGAACAGCTTGTCGGCAAGCGGATCGTCGTTTTGGTCAACCTGGAACCGCACAAGTTCGGCAACGAGTATTCCAAGGGAATGCTGCTGGCCGCCGAGGGCGAAAACGGCGGCTGCCACGTGCTGTTCGCGCCCGATGCGCTCATTGGCACCATCGTAAAATAGGGGAAACAGGCCCGCCCGCGCCTCGTGCGCGGGCGGGCCGTTCCCTTTGTACGGCAGAGCGCCCGCGCGTGCGGAAAAATTTTTTTCAAAAAATTTTCGCAAACGACCCCGAAAACGATTGAAAAATTTTTGGTTTTTCTATATACTGATAGGGCAAATTCCGTTCGGGGATGTAGCTCACCCGGTAGAGCGATACGTTCGCAACGTATAGGTAGTCAGTTCGAGTCTGATCATCTCCACCAAGTCAAAATAATCCGAACCTTTTGGTAACAACCGATTGGTTCGGATTTGTCGTTTATCTGAAACAATAAAAAACGAGGGGCTTGCGGAATCTCCACAAGCCCCGAAATGTTATTCCTCTTCGTACATACCGATTAAATCAAGCAGCGATTCATATGCCGACATACGCTGTGCTTCCTTTTTGGAATTTGAATAGTTGCAAAACGATCTGCCGTTTTCTTCGACAAGGCATTCGCAACGCCAGATCGCACATCCGTTATCGTCATACCCTTGTTTGAACGTATAGATCGGTTTTGAAATCAGCTTTTTTTGGTACAGTTCGTTTAGTTGCCTTATTGATTGATTTTCGTCCGGGTCGCCTACGGCTTCAAGAATCGGGTCGGCAATATATCCGTGCTCTTCCAACCAAGCGTAAAAACATTCCGCGCACTTTTCTCTTGCCTCCGCATTGTTGTTCCCGTAGCCGTTAAAATACTCTCGCTCAAAAATTAGTTGACATTTATATGATCCCTCGCCATTCTCGTGAGCGCCGTTAAAAGACTCCCCGATAGTTTTTTCTACTGCATTCAAATACTGATATTGCGGAAGGCGTCCTTCATTTTTTTGAAACCATTCTTGTACCAAAGCCACATTGTTTTGGCTGTTTTCCAAATCGTTCTCAAAATATGAATCGAAATCGATCATGGATTCAACGACATGGGTAATCGTGTCCATGTCCCAACCGCAATCCAAAGCAACGGCTCCGACAATCGCTTCAAACAAATCTTCTTTAACAGAGATGCTATCTTGCCGGTTTTGCTTTGTATCGCCCTGTCCCATAATCAAATAATTTTGAAAACCGAGCGAATCCATCGCTTTTGACAGGGCCTGTTTTTTTACCAAGTCTTGTTTGATATCGGTGAATGTACCTTCGCCGTACCTTGTTTGAAAGTGTTTCGGATTTCGGAGCTTAAACTCCGACCATTCTTTGTCTTCCGTAATAATGCCAAATTGTTTCATCATAATGCGAACAACGGCAAAGTCCAACGCCTTGTCGCCGATAAATTCTAAAACTTCGTTGTTTTGCCCGCCGTGTTCTTCGGAATACGATTTCCTGACAAATGCCTGTTGTAAAAGGTCTTTGTTTTCAAACGTGTAACCGATTGTTTGTTCAATTTTGCTAAAATCCGACATAAAAAACCTCCAAGGTTAAAATTTGCTTGGAGAATAGAAAAAGACCCGATGAGGGTAGCATATCCCCATTCATTCAGGTCTGATAAATCAAAATAAAAATTATAAATTAACCCGACTTACTGCCACGCCTTTATCTACTGAAAAGCTCTCGGCAAAATGCAGTTAGTGTTTTTAATTTATATTTGGTATTTTAATCGATCGACCTATCTCCAAACTTATGATTATTATAGCACACAGAAAATGAAAATGCAATAGAAAACGATAGAATTTAGTAAAAAAACGAGGGGCTTGCGGAATCTCCGCAAGCCCCTCGTGCCGTTGTTCAAGGTTTATGATCTTCGGCGCAACCTGTCTGATTATATAGAAAAAATCATATACTCAATCCGCTTTATGTTTTGCGCGGATTTCCGTAAACCGTCAGAGCGGTCATCCCGTGAAATTCAATGGGACGTTTCCTTATTCTTTGATATTTAATTGTCTTTGCGTGCGCGCTGAGCCTTCCATTCTTCAAACTCTCGCATACCTTCTTCGCTGTTGAAAAAGTCCATGATCGCGGGAATAAACGCGCGAGCCAGCGAATCGATCTCGTATTGCGGTATTCCCGTGGTGTTTTTCCTTCTCGTCATTCCCCGTTGTTATGTAGTTTGCTCGATAGCTGTTCTCCTTGTATTCGGTTATTCAGTTTTACTTTCCGCCGCGGTCGTTGCCATGTGACTTGAACGACGGGGCGAAGTTCTTTGCGCGCGACTTGTTTAAGAGTGCGTTGAACTCGTCGGGATAGGCGGCGAGCATATCGCTTACCATTCCGAACGCCTGTTCCTTGCCTTTGGCTCGGCGTTCTGCTTTCTGCAACTGTTCGAAGAGGTCGCTGCGGTCGCGGTCGGCAATAGCTTTTGATTGCCGCAGGGCGGCGTTTTCCGTGCGGAGTAGAGCGATCTCCTCCTCGGCTTGCCGTTTTCGCTTCGGCGTGGGCTTGCTGCGCTCCGCCTCGATGTTCTGCACGATGCCGTCCAGATACTTTTGTGCTTGTTGCTGGGCTTTTGTTGCCGTCTGTTCCGCACTTGCTACAATGCCGTCCGCATGGATTTGCGCAATTTTCACTTTGCGCTCCGCGTTATGGTCGGCTTCGGCAATGATACTGTCCGCTTCTCCGCGCGCCTGCTCGACGATCTTCTTCGCCTTGAACTCCGCCGTATCAAGATGTTTTGCCTGACTGCCTTCCTTGCCGCGCTGTAAGTTCCATTTCGCGCCGACTTCCCGATAGAGGTCGGTCTGCAATGCGGTAAGTGCCTTTCTGTCAAACAGCTTCTTCGCGCACAGCCTGCCGCCCGCGATCGGGATCAAATTCAGGTGCAAGTGCGGCGTAGTTTCGTCCGTGTGGACGATGGCAGAGATAATATTGCCTTCTCCGTAGCGCTCCGCAAAGAAGCGGGTACATTCGGCAAAGAACTTCTCTTGTTCTTGCGGCGATAGATTTTTGAAGAACGCGCCGTCCGAGCCCACGACGAAGGAGCACATCAGCACGGCATCCTTCCTTACCTTTGTTGGCAGGTCGAGAGCTTCTATCTTATCGTTGATGAACTGCGTATAGCTGCGCTGTCGTTTGACAATGTGATAGTTGCCGCTCGTGCGCCTTTTGTCTATCTGCGGATTGCTTGCTTGATAAGTTTCGTCGCGCTCGTTCTCCTGTTCGACGGGCGCAATGTCCGTCTTGTGATACTTTTTCATGTGACAAACTATGTAACTTATATTTTTTCCTCCCGTTACTTCCTGATAAAAAGCCTCGCAGAGCCCACTAAACTTCGGCACGAAGTATAGTGGGCTATACTTTCGTCGGCACGAAAAGTGATTGCTTCCCGAAAAGAGGCTTTTGATTTGCTGTAAGCCATCGCTTTGTCATAGCATTACGGCGGTCTGATCGTCGTTTGATTGCTCATAACTTTCCACCCAAAATTGTATTTTTCTATCCTTAGTCCACGCCGAAAAAGGTGGGCTTCGATAGCTGAAAAAGGACGCAAAAAAGCCGCTGACTGCTCTTTCCTCGTCACCGACTTTGACCTTGTTTAGCGGTTCTTCTCCGCTCTATGGTGGTCAACCATTCTGTTAAGTTGTAGGGATGTTTCCGTCGCTGAGGGCCGTGCTTTCCGAAAA
>CALVHO010000024.1 GCA_944328445.1 uncultured Clostridia bacterium
GGAAGGCAGCAGTTTGCATAGACTTCCTTGTTGACTTCACTAACTTGCGAAACCTCGCCCTTGTCCGTCAGCCCGTCGAACCGTGCAATGGTGTACCCACTGCCCGTATGCGCCGATACCGCCTTGACGCAGAAAACATCCCCCTCCCATTCCAAACTGATATAGGAATTCGCTGTATCTTTCTGCGTGCCCGCAAGCGGAATGGCGACCCAGGTGTAGCCGTTGTTCCCCGCAAGGTCGGGGAGGTCGCCGATCGTTTGGGCATGGTAGTAGTAACTATCATCCTTCGCCATGCGGTACTCGTCTTTGTACTTGACGTAGACGGTCGTTCTTTCCCATGTAGAGGGCACGATGCAGATCTCAAAATAATCGTCGGGGTCGGACGCAGACGCCACTTTGAAGGTAAAACTCCCCTTTTCGATGCTGTGGCTCAAAAGCGCGAAGTTGAGCTTCGTATCCCCCGTGAACGTGCCCGCGAACGCCGCCGAATAGCCCGTGCCGCCCGAGACGGTGAGCCCCGTGACGGGGTATGCCCCGCCCGTCGTTTTGCCGCTCTCCGCCTGTGCACCGTTTTGCAGGTCAAGCAGGTTTTCCGTTAAAATGTGATCGCCGACCGTGAAGGGACACTCCGCGACGTTGCCCGTGGCGCTCCCGCCGGCTTTGGCGGTATAGCGCAGCGTGTATTTGCCGACGGCCAGAAACACGTCCTCGCCGGGCTCCACGGCGGAAGGCTCTCCCGCGTCGGGCACGATCTCGATTTTTTCCACCGGCAGCCGCTCGCCGCCGATGCTTGCCGTATACGTGGCTTCGGGGACGTGGTAAGCCCCCAAAGAGGGCTTCCAATACCTTTCGGGCTCTTCCGCGAGGCGGATAACGGTGCTGCTTGCGTACGCGGTGTACCAGGCGGGCGCTTCCGCAAACGCCTCGCTGCCCGTCAGGTCGTAGTCCTTCCCCGCAACGGTCAGCTTGGTCAGGCAGATGTCCGTACCCACGTCCGACAGCAGCGAGACGGTATACCCCTTTTCCTTGAACGAGCTCAATTTGGGCAGCCCGTACTGCGGCGAAGCGCCGCTTACGATGGTATCCGTACCGTCAAACTTTACGTGTCCCCAGCTTTGATCCCAATATTCCCAGCAGACGTCCAGCACGTCACTTTCCCAGGAAAGCGTCAAAACCGCCGTATCCGCCGCCGAATTTCTGCCCGCGCCTCCCGCATCCGCGCCCGAGAACGGCGCATAGATATACGTCCATTCCGCGCCGAGATAGTCGTAGATTTTTTGCTCCTCGTCCTTATTTGCCGAGCGCGTTTTCCCTTGGTACACGACGCCCGAATAGACGTAGTTATCGCTATACGCCCACTTATTTTCGTACACGATGTCGAAATAGTCGGTCGGGCAGGCGATGCTCGCGACGCGGAACGTGAACTTGCCGTCCGCCATGTTGAAGTTACCGTTCCCTTCCTTTGCGGGCTCCGTGAAGGCGAACTCGAAGCGCACCGTCTCCTCCTTGAACAGGCCGTGGAGGGCGGCGGAATAGGCGCCGCCGGACGAGATCGTCAGCCCCGTTTTGTCCCATTCCTCTTCCTCGGCCGCGCCCGTGTTCCGCTTGCCTTCGCTGACGGCGGCGCCCTCGGCCGAGACCAGGCTTGCGGGCGTCAGATCCGACGCGGCAGACGCCGCGAACGCCGCGCCGAACGCCGCGGCGAACGCCGCCACGGCAAGGAGCAGGCATCCGAGCAACGCCACCGCCTTTTTTGCACACAAACTCCTCATTTTTCACCTCTCATATCCGGTACCATGCAGGCGCTTCCACCTGCGCCGTGCCCGTAAGCTCGGTCACGGTCTCCTCGTTTTCGACGCGCTTGAAGCAGATGTCCGTGCCGTCGTGCGCGTCGTCGAATTCGCTCTCGTAGTCTGACGTGAACGAGACCGTATACCCGTTTTGCAGCATCCCGCTCAGCTTCGGGAGGCCGAAGGCCAACATGCCCTTCATGATATCGGGCTGCCTCTCGTCTGTTCCGTCGAATCGCGCGAGGGAAACGTATTCGTCGTAATAGGTGTTCACGCTCACCGTGAGCACGTCCTTTTGCAGGCCCGTCCAGTTGATCTCAAAAAACATCGTGTCCCTTTGCGCGCGCCCCGCCTTGCGGTAGGTCATCGCGAACGCGCCCTCGTGCAGCCCGTGCTGCCCCTCGACGGGGCGGGAATCGTAGATGTAATTGCCGTTGCTCAAAATCACTTGGTCCTTGTACAGCACGTACGCTTCCATGAACCAGTCGTTCTCGTTTTTGTAGACGATGTCGAAGTACTCGTTCTCGTCCTGCGCGTTTGCGATGCGGAAAGCGAAGGAACCGCGCCCCACCGTGTTCGACGTGCCCTTCTCCTTCTGCTTCCAGCCGTCCGCGGCGTTCTCCCCTCCCGCTTCGCAGCCGTTCGGGTCCTGCCCGAGAAAGGCAAATTCAAAGCGGGACTCTCCCGTGAACACGCCGTTCAAGGACGCCGAATAGTCCTTGCCGCCCTCGACGGTGAGCCCCGTCTGCGGGAACAGCCCCTCCGTCGTTTTGCCGGCCGTGACGGTCGCGCCGCTGCCGGCTGCGACCAGCTGCTGCGGCGAAACGAGCGCCTTCACCTCGGGGCCTTCCGCGCTTTCACAGCCCGCAAAGGGGAGCGCGCACACCGCCGCCAGCAGCAGCGCTACGATCGCTTTTTTCATCCAAGTTTCTCCTTCGGTATTTCAAAGATCTGCATCCCGCCCGGGATGAGCCACGGCGTTTCCTCCCCGCGGCCCGTCCATTCCTCGAAGCGCAGGCGGATGCGCACGGGCTGCGTCTGCGAATTGTTGACGACGACGAACGCCCTTTCTTTTTCGTTTTCAAATTCGGAAACGATGAGAGGGCAGCCCTCGTTTATCCAGATCTCCAAAGACTGTATGCCGCCGTACGGGCAAAACGGTTCAAACCCGCCGTAACAGGTGTTGAAGTGCATCGCCTTCACGAAGCGGTATTTGGCAAGGACGGGCGCAAAGTGCCGCAAAAACACGTTGTTTTCGTAGGCGAGCGCGTCGTAGAGCGCCGTCTTTTTCCCGCCCAGCCACACGTTGATCGGAGAACCGCGGTACCCCCACCACGGGTCAAATTCGTTTTCGTAGAGGTAAAACCACATGAACCCCGTGTACCCGTGCGCGGCCGCCGTGTTGAGCTGCCAGCGGATATCGTCCTGCGTGGGGACGCGCAAAGAGCCGTGCCCCACGCACAAAAGGCAGGTCCACGCCTCGGCGCCCATCCGCCCCGCGAGCCGTTTGTACGCGCCCAGGTTGGTAAAGTACAGATCGCGGTAAAATTCGGTATCGAAGTAGCAGCATTGCCCGTAATAGTCGTACGAGACGATCGCGGGGCAGGCCGCGTGCAGCGCCTTGTACCAGTTCTCGCAATACTCGTCTGCCGAAACGTTCAGCCCCTCGCAATAGGGAAAGAGGTTGCCATAGGGCGTCAGGTGCGGCGCCGCCGCCTTTACGGCTTTGAGCGCGTACGCCGCCGCGTTCAGCTCCTCTTTGCTCTCGGCCGCGGGCTCGTCTCCCGTGAAAAAGCCGAACACGGCCTTGTGCGCGCCGAAATCGCGCACCGCCTCTTTGACCCCCGCGCGGAAGGCCTCCTCTCCCCGCGCGAGCAGGGTGTGGTAGTCCGTCCGCTTGTCGTATACGATGACGCGCAGCCCTTCCCGCTCGCAGGCATCGAGCGTGCGCAACATGACCGCCTTGTCGCAGGCGGACGGGTCATACACAAAGGACATGGCGAGGTTGAACCCGAGCTCTTTCCAGAGCGCAACATCCTCTTCGCCTCGCACCCCCGCGTGGGTGTAGTTCCAAAATCCGATCTTATACAAATTCTGCATCCTTCTCTTCGGGTCTTCGGGCCGCACGGAAGCGCCGCACGGGGCGGCGTTCCCGCCGTCCGTACCGTCCGGCGGCCTTTGCGGGGCCTTTTTGCAAGGGCCCCGCGGGCACGCCCTTCCGCCTGCCGTATGCCCGCCCGCGCCTGCGGCGCGGGCGGGCCGTTTTTATTCCTTATTTTTTGCGCTTGCGCATGGCCGCCGCGGCCGCCGCGATCGCCGCCGCCGCGCCCGCGATGCTCGCGCCGACGGCGCTGCTGCCGCAGCCGCCTTCCTCGGCGGGCTCTTCGGGCTCTTCGGGCTCGGGCTCAGCGGGGCCCGGATCGACGGGACCGGGCTCGACGGGCTCGGGATCGGTGTCGGGGCCGGGATCGGGCTCGACGGGCTCGGGCGCCTTTTCCGTCACCGTGAACGTGACGTCCACGTCTTCGGCGGCGGTGTAGTTTTCGTTCCCCGCGAAGGAGAGCACCGCGTAGTACGTTCCCGCCTCGACGGGCGCGGTTGCCATTTCGTCCGCGTGCTGCGCGTCCGCATACCACTTCACCATGACGGCGAATGTTTCGCCGTTCACGCCCTTGACGGTCGCCTGCACCGCCTGCGCCTCGCCGTCGTACTCGGCAGACTGCAACTCTTTCGCGTCGATGACGGGCGTCGCCTTGGTGATCTTCCATGTAAAGGTGAGGGCGTCCGTGGTGCCGTCTGCCCATGCGCTGTATTGCGTATCCTTCAAAGAGACGGTGACCGTGTACTCGCCCACGTTGGTCTGTTTGCCGTTCGTGACCGTATACAGCGCGTTGCTCTCCAACGCCGTCTGCTCCAAGCCGCTGTACGTGGTATCTGCGGGCGCGGCGGGCTTTTCCACCTTGCCCTTTTCCACCGTGAACGTGACGTTCACGCTTACGGCTGCATTGTAATTGTCGCTGCCCGCAAAGGAGAGCACCGCATAGTACGTTCCCGGGTCGACGGGCGCGGCGTCCATCTCGGTCTCGTGCTGCGCGTCCGAATACCACGTGACCGTGATATCGAGCGTTTCGCCGTTCACGCCCGCGATGGAAGCCGTGACGTCCTGCGCTTCGCCGTCGTACTCGGCAGACTGCAACTCTTTCGCGTCGATGACGGGCGTCGCCTTGGCGATCGTCCACGAAAGCGTGACGTCCTCCGTCCCGCCGTCCGCCCATTCGGTGAACACCTCGTCTTTCAGAGAAACGGTGACGGTATAGGTGCCCGCATTTGTTGCGGAGAACGCCCCCGTGGCGGTATAGGCGTCGTTTGGCGCAACGGTGACGGACTGCTCTTGCCCGGTATAGGTCTTGCTGCTCTCGGACAGCGTGGGTTTTTCAATCTTTTGCACCGCCTGCACCGTCACGCGGTACGAATGGGTGTTGTTGAGGTTGCTGCCGTTTTCCACCGCCGTATAGCGGACCTCGTAAACGCCCGCCTGTTCCGGGGTGAATTTCCCGTCCGTGACCTCCGTCCAGGAAGAGGGTTCGCTCTCTCCGTCCGTGCCCAGCCAGGCATATTCCGTCTTGGCGGGGGACTGCCCCGTCGTCTTGCCGTCGTTGAGCGAATAGGTGGCCGTACGCACGGTGTATTCGCGGCCCGCGGGGACCGCTCCTTCCTCGCCGCTTTGCACGTTCCAGCGCACGATGTTTTCATACGCATCGTACCAATCGGCGCCCGTTTCGGTGAGCACGGCGGCGGAAAGGTCGTATTCTTTGCCTCCCACCGTGATCTTTTTGAAGCAGATGTCGGTGCCGTTGTTTTCGGCATTGGTCTCGTCCTCAAAATCGGAGCCGAAGGAGATGGTGAAGCCGTTGTCCTTCATCCCCGTGAGCTTATCCAGCCCGTATGCCTTTGTTGTATTGTCCAAAGCGTCCGTCCCGTCAAAGCTCGCGATAACGATCTCTTGGCGGTCCGTTGTATAATTGTGCCCGCACATGACGCTGACGTTGAGGATGTCTTTGTTTGCGCCCGTCCAGTAGAGTTTGATGTACGAATTTTCCGTGTTCGCGTCCGCGCCGTCAAACGGGATCGCAACATACGCATATTGCGAATTCTCGGTGTCTTGCGTAACATGGATACCGAAAATATTCCCGCCGCCGTCGGGGCCGTGGATGCGCCAGCGGATCTCGTCACCGTACCGGACATGGACAAAGTTCCTCGATTGGCCACTGAACCAATCTTCCGCGCTGATCACGATCTCAAAAAATGTGTCGGGATCTCCTGCGTCCGCAATGCGGAAGGTCAGCCTTCCTTTGCCGCCGAATCCGTTTCCGCCTATCGCCGCGATCTTGCTCAACAGCGCGAAATCCAGCTTGACGTCGTCCTTGAACACGCCGTTGAGCGTCGCCGAATAGCCCTTGCCGCCCTCGACGGTGAGCCCCGTCACGTCATAGCCGTCGCCTTCGACCGCGCCCGTGTTCAGTTTGCCCGCCGTAACGCCTTCGCCGTCGATGATGTCTTTGGCGGGAAGATACGACCCGACGTTGACGGTGTAAGAAAGGGTGTTCCCCACGGCGGAGCTTTCTTCGATCGCCGTGTAGGTCAGGGTGTATGTGCCGTCTTCCGTAAAGGTCGCTTTTCCGTCGGAGATCGTGACCTCCGTGCTGTCTTTGGTCAGTTTTACGCTCGCAACATTCTGCGGCACGCTGTTGCCGACGGTCGTGTACGTCGCCGCGGGCACGGTGTACGCGCCGAGCTCCTTGTTCCAATAAGCGGCGGGAGCTGCGGCAAGCGTGATGGTCGCGCGCGACTGATAGTCGGTATACCACTGCGGCTCCGCCTCAAACGCCGTGCTGCCCGTAAGGTCGTACGCCTCCGCGCCCACCGTAAGGCTGGTCAGGCAGATGTCCGTGCCGTTGTTTTCGGGCGCAGACGTATCCTCATAATCGGAGCCGAAGGAAATGATGTAGCCGTTGTCCCATTCAAGTTCGGGCAGGCAGCAGTTGTTATATGTCGTCTTGCCGCCGATCGGATCGGCATTTGCGTCAGGTTGCGTTTCTCCGTCGAACTTCGCGATCGTATATTCGTTGTGGCTCTGCGCAGAGACCGCCACGACCGACAACACGCCGTCTTCACTCTTCAAGCGAATGTATGAGCCGTCATTGTCAAGGTCCGCGCCTGCCAGGTACGCCTTGACCCAGGTATAACCGTCCGCATCTCCGCTGATGCCTGCAATATCGGGAAGGTCGTTGATGGATTCTGCGTGGAAATATTGCCCCGAATCTGTCGCCATGCGGTAATCGCCTTGATACTGAACGTAGATCGTCGTCCTATCCCAAGTCGACGGAACGATATGGATCTCAAAATGATCGGCGGGATCGGACGCGGAAGTGACCGTAAAGGTAAAATGCCCTTTCCCTTTGGTGTTGCCGGAAGCAATATCTTTGCTCAACAGCGCGAAATCCAGCTTGACGTCGTCTTTGAACACGCCGTTGATCGTCGCCGAATAGCCCGCGCCGCCCTCGACGGTGAGGCCCGTCACGTCATAGCCGTCGCCCGCGGTCGCGCCCGTGTTCAGTTTGCCCGCCGCAACAGTCGCGTCGCCCGCCGCCGTCACGATCTTTGCGGGCGTGACCTCTTCCGCCTGCGCTCCCATAGGAACGCAAAGCCCGAAAAGCCCCGCGGCAAAGAGCAACGCCGCGAGAATGGCGCAACAAACCGTCATTCTTCGTCTTGTTACAATTCTCATAAAGCCCCTCATCTTTTTTTATTGCGGAGAAATGCCGTTTTTCCGCTGTAAAAAGTATAACACCGATCTTTGCAAATGACGATACGCTGTTGAAACTGAAACATGGATCATTGTAACATTTTTACGCAACTTTTCACATTTGCCGCAAACTTGCCCGCCTCCTGTATTTTTTTGTTCCTGCGCAGATATTGCAAGAAATGGAATATTTTTACACTTTTTTATCGCTGAAATGTTATTTTTTACGCGCATTTTTGGATAAATGCCATTCCGTTCACGGATAAGCGGCCCTTGCCGTTTGGGGAAACTTCTGCTTTTGTAACAATTTTTCATCCCTTCCCTGACCCTTGACAAAGCGCCGTAGCTTTGCTATACTTTTTCCATGCGAAGGTCAAAAAAGATTTTTTACAGGGCGGATACAAACGAGATCAAGGACGGCGTTTACGTTTACACGCAAAACGAACCGCCGACGCTGAGCGTGCGCAACATGGGGATGGAACAGTCTACCGAGCAGAGAAAGCCGCGGTTCATCGCCAACCACATGACGTTCTGCCTGCACTATATCCTCAGCGGGCAAGGCTTTTTGAAGACCAAAAAGAAGACGTTTTGCTTGAAAGCGGGCGATTTTTTCTACCTGATCCCCCATGAGGAAATGGAATACGGCCCCGACCCTGCCGACCCGTGGAACTATGCGTGGATCAACTTCACGGGGGAAAATCTCCTGCCCTTCCTCGCGCAGATCAACGTCACGCCCGAAAACCCCGTCGTCACCCCGCCCGCCGACGGCCGGTACAGAGAACTGTTTGAAGAGTGCCTTGCCGCCGCTTCCGCAAAGCCGCAGTTTTCGGGCATCTTTTTGACTTCGCTCTTTTACGATGTGCACGCCCTGCTCTTCCATTCCTGCGCGAACGCCACCTGCCGCCACAACACGCAGGACCGCGTCGCGTCCATCCTGCAATATATCAACGAACACTACGCCGACAATGAACTGAACATCAACATCGTCGCCAACCATTTCGGGTACCACCGCGTTTCGCTCGCGCGCCTTTTGAAAAACAAGACAAACCTCACCTTTTCCGAACACCTGACCAACGCGCGGATGCAGGCGGCGTTGGTGCTCATGAACTCGGGCGAAAAATCGGTCAAAGCGATCGCATACAGCATCGGGTACAACGACCCGCTCTATTTTTCTTCGCAGTTTTCCAAACTGTACGGAGACCCGCCCAAAGTTTACATAAAAAAGCATACCCCACCACTGAAATAATTGCCTTCTTCATTTTTAGCAAACCGCATTTGCCCCACGGCTGCCGCGAGGGGCGCGGCAAAAACAGAGGACACACAAAAAAACCTGCGGCATGCGCGAAGCATGCCGCAGGTTTTTTGCTTTGAAAATTTTGCAACCGTCCCCCGTGCGGGGCGCCGTTATTCTTTCTTGTCTTGGCGCGCCGCCAGATTTTCCCTGGCGGTGGCGAGCATCAGTTTGATGCGGTTCTCCTGGTTGACCTTGGTGGCGGAAGGGTCGTAATCGACGGCGACGATGTTGGCGCGGGCGTACATCTTTTTCAAGGTGCGGATGGTCCCCTTGCCCGCGATGTGGTTGGGCAGGCAGCCGAAAGGCTGCGCGCAGACGATGTTTTCGGTGCCCGTTTCGGCGAGCGCCGCCATCTCGGCGGGGATGAGCCAGCCCTCCCCCATCTTCACGCCCTGGTGGATGACCCTGTCTGCACACTTGCGCAGGTGTTCAAAGTCGTGCAGCGGTTCAAAGCCGTATTTTTGCGTGAGCGCGGCGATCTTCTTCTGCACGTGGTGCAGGTATTTGTAGACGACGTGAAACAGCAAGGTGGCAAAGCTCTTTTTGTTGTAGAACTTCGCGTCGTTGACGTTGTTCACGGCGCAGTACAGGATGAAGTCCATCAGCGCGGGCACCACGGGTTCGCAGCCTTCGGAGAGCAGAAATTCTTCGAGGTGCGAATTGCCGAGCGGCGAATACTTGACGTAGATCTCGCCGACGATGCCGACCTTGACCTTGGCCTCGCCGCTGCGGCCGACCTTTGCAAACCGTTCGAGCATGGAGCGGACGATCGTTTTGTATTTGCGGTGTTTGCCCGCGTCGAAGGCGGCGTTGACGGTGCGCAGGCAGTCCTGCCGCGCCCTGTCCGACGCGCCCTCTTCCGTTTCGTAGGGCTTGCACTGGTTGTACAGGGACATGAGCGTATCCCCGTAAAAGATGGCGAAGGCCAGCTTCATCAACAGTTTCGCGTTCACGGGGAAGCCGCTGTCCTTTTCCAGCCCCGCGAAGTTGAGCGAGACCACGGGCACGTGCGGGAATTCCGCTTTGAGCGCCTTGCGGATGAGCGGGATGTAGTTGGAGGCGCGGCAGCCGCCGCCCGACTGGGTGATGAGCACCGCGGTGTGTTCGGGGTCGTACTTGCCGCTTTTGAGGGCGTCGATGAACTGCCCCGTCACGCACAGCGCGGGGAAGCAGGTATCGTTGTGCACGTGTTTGAGCCCCTCGTCGATGACGGCGCGCGAATCGTTGTGCAGCACCTCGACGTCCCACCCTTCCTTGCGGAGGAAGTCGACGATGATGCCGAAGTGCACGGGCAGCATGTCGGGCACGAGGATCTTGTGCGTGGACTTCATCGCGGGGGTGAACTTGGGGTATTCTTCGCGCAGGTCGGTCACGGCCTCGCTCTTGCGCTGTTTCACGATCGCACCTCCTGTTCCGCCCCTCGGCCCGCTTCGCCGTCCGCGGCGCGGCGCTGCTGTTCCTCGACGGCGGCGAGCATGCTGCGCAGGCGGATCTTGACCACGCCGAGGTTGTTGATCTCGTCGATCTTGATCTGGGTGTAGAGCTTGCCGCTCTTTTCCAGGATGGAGCGCACCTCGTCGGTGGTGATGGCGTCGATGCCGCAGCCGAAGGAGACGAGCTGCACCAGTTCCAGCCCCGGGGTGCGGGCGACGTACTCGGCCGCGCGGTAGAGGCGGGCGTGGTACGTCCACTGGTTGATGACGTTGACGCGGACGGGCTCGCCGCGGCGGAAGACGCCGTCCTCGGAGAGCACGGCCACCCCCAAAGAGCCGAGCAGCTTGCCGATGCCGTGGTTGATCTCGGGGTCGATGTGGTACGGCCTGCCCGCCAACACGACGGCGCGCTTGCCCTCGCGGCCCGCGCGGTACAAGATCTCGCCCGCCTTTTCCTCCACGTCGGCGCGGTACTCTTCCAGCCGCGCAAAACCCGCGCGCAGCGCCCGCGCACAGGCGCGGCGGGAAACTTTGAACCGTTTGAGCGACCGCGCGAGCGCCCGCGAGGCGGAGCGGACGTCGTTCACGTCGATGTAAGGCATGACGAAGTTATCGTCGCCGAGCCGCTCGTTGTTGGCTTTGAGGAGTTCGGGATAGTACGCCACCACGGGGCAGTTGTAATGGTTGTCCGCGCCGTGCTCGTCGATGTTGTAGCTCTCGCAGGGGAAGAAGATGAAATCGACGCCCCGATCGAGCAGGCTTTCGATGTGGCCGTGGGCGAGCTTGGCGGGGTAGCAGACCGTATCGCTGGCGACGGTGTGCTGGCCGCGGAAATAGAGCCCGCGGGAGGACTTTTCGCTGAGCACCACTTCAAAGCCCAGCGCCTCGAAAAACCCCGCCCACAGGGGCAGCTGTTCGTAAAAGCCGAGGGCCAGCGGCAGCCCCACGCGGCCGCGGATGCGCCCCGCGGGCAGGCTTTGCGGAACGCTGCGCAGGAGGCGTTCGTATTTGTAGGCGTACAGGTCGAGCTCGTCGCCGTGCGGTTTGAGCCCCGCGCCCTTTTCGCATTTGTTGCCCGAAATGAATTTGCGCCCGTCCGAAAAGCCGATGACGTTGACGTTGCAGCGGGAGGTACAGCCCTTGCACACGCGGCTCTTGGAGGTATAGGTAAAGTCTTGCAGCTCCTCCTCGGTGATGACGGTGCTTTCGCCGCGCACGTTCTCCTTGGCGTAGAGCGCCGCGCCGAAGGCGCCCATCAGCCCCGCGATGCCCGGCCGCGTGACCTGTTTGCCCGTTTCCAGCTCGAAGGAGCGCAGCACCGCGTCGTTGAGGAAGGTGCCGCCCTGCACGAGGATGTTTTCGCCGAGCTCGTCGGGCGTTTTGGCGCGGATGACCTTGTAGATGGCGTTTTTGACGATGGAGGCGGAGAGGCCCGCGGAGATATCCTCCACGCTCGCCCCCTCCTTTTGGGCCTGCTTGACCGAGCTGTTCATGAACACCGTGCAGCGGCTGCCCAGTTCGACGGGGTGTTCGGCGAACAGGCCGAGACGGGAAAACTCGTCGATCTCCATGCCCATGGCCTTGGCGAAGGTCTGGATGAAGGAGCCGCAGCCCGAAGAACAGGCCTCGTTGAGCATGATGGAGTCGATGACCCCGTTCTTGATCTTGAAGCACTTGATGTCCTGCCCGCCGATGTCGATGATGAAGTCGACCTTGGGGTTGAAATAAAGGGCGGCCTTGAAGTGCGCGACGGTCTCGACGATGCCGAAATCGGCTTTGAGCGCGGCCTTCATCAGGTCCTCGCCGTAGCCCGTGACCGCCGCCCCCGCGATGCGCACCCGCCCTTCCGCCAGGCGGTAGATCTCGCGCAGGCACTCCAACACGATGTCCAGCGGCTGGCCGTTGTTGGACTGGTAATGCCTGTACAGGAGCTTGCAACCGGGGGTGATGAGGGCCAGTTTCGTGGTGGTCGAGCCGCTGTCGATGCCCAGGTATGCGTCGCCGCGGTAGGTGCGGATGTCCTCGAAGGCGAGGTCGCTCGCCTTGTGGCGGGCCACAAAGGCATCGTATTCTTCACGGCTCTCAAACAGCGGGGAGCCCGTGACGATGTCGTCGCTGCCCTTGGCGTTTTGCAGGCGGCGCAGCGCCTCGGCGAGGGGCATGGGCTTTTCGCCGCCCGCGTGCAGCGCCGCGCCGATGGACATGAAGCAGGGCGCGCTGTCGGGGAACACGGCGTGCTCCCCGTCTAAGCCCAGCGTGGTGCAAAAGGCCTTGCGCAGCCCCTGCAAAAAGTAGAGCGGCCCGCCCAAAAAGAGCACCTTGCCCTTGATGCGCCGCCCCTGCGCCAGGCCCGAGATGGTCTGGTCGACCACGGCCTGGAAGATGCTGGCGGCGATGTCCTCCTTGCGCGCGCCCTGGTTGAGCAGGGGCTGGATGTCCGACTTGGCGAACACGCCGCAGCGGGAGGCGATGGGATAGGTCCGTTCCGCACGCAGGGAGAGCGCGTCCATCTCGGGCACGGAAACGTTCAAAAGGGTGGCCATCTGGTCGATGAAGGCGCCCGTGCCGCCCGCGCAGCTGCCGTTCATGCGCTGCTCGGTGCCGCCCGTGATGAAGATGATCTTGGCGTCCTCGCCGCCCAGCTCCACCGCCGCGTCGGCGTCGGGGTAATACCTGCGGATGGCCGTGAAGGCGGCCTGCACCTCCTGCACGAAGGGCAGGCCGCTGCGCTCTGCAAGGCCCAGCCCCGCCGAACCCGTGATGCTCACGCAAAAATCGCCGCCGCCGAACTTTTCGGCCACGACGGCGAGCTGCGCCGCCACGCATTCCTTGACGCGCGCCATATGGCGCTCGTAACTCGTGTATTCGATTTGCAGATCTTCGCCGAGCACGCACACCTTGACGGTGGTCGAGCCGACGTCGATCCCCAGCCGTTTTGCCATAATTCCCCTGCCCGCGCACCTTCTTCCGCGCCCGCCCGCACGGGCGGGCGCGGCAATATGCGCTGTCCGCCATATTGTATCACATTTTCGCCGAAATTTCAAGGATGTTTGGCAGGGAATTCGCGCCATGAACGCGCCGCAAAGAAATTTTCACGCGACTTTAACAAAAGCCCGCCGCACACGGGCACCGTCCCCGCCGCGCAAAGGCCGCAGCCGCGCAAAGGGGCCGCCCGCGCGCAAAGGCCGCAGCCGCGCCCCGCAACGGCGCGCACCCCCTGCCCCGCCGCGGACGCATAAAAGGGCGGGCGGGGCGCAAACTGTACACGGGCGGCAAGGCGCCGCGGGCACGGGCGGGGCGGCAAAAACGCGCAGGTTTTTGCCGCACGTATCCGAAAATCATGCACCGCGGCGGCCCGTAGAATGCAAAAAGGCAACACCGTATTTTTCAAAAACCGCCCCGCGATCGCGGCCGCGGCGGCCGTGGCGGGGCCCAAGGAATGCGCGGGGGTGCTCGGCGACTTTGTGGACGCCGCCCTCGGCGACGACATGTTCGGCGAAAACACCTTCGAGCGGGCGGAGCGCAAGATGCTGCTCACGGCGGTGCGGCTGAGCCTGCAAAAGGCGGGCTGCGGGGCGGAGGGAGCGGACGTGTTTTTGTCCGGCGACCTTTTGAACCAGATCATCACGGCGAGCTTTTCCGCCCGCGAGACGGGGATGCCCTTCCTCGGCATATACAGCGCCTGTTCGACGATGAGCGAGGGGCTGCTGCTGGCCGCCATGCTGTGCGACGGCGGCTACGCGGGGCGGGCGGTGGCGGCCACGGGCAGCCATTTTTCCTCGGCGGAGCGACAGTACCGCTACCCGCTGGAACTGGGCACCACCCGCCCGCCGCAGGCGCAGTGGACGGTGACGGGCGCGGGCAGCTTCGTGGTGGCGGCGAGGGGCGAAGGGCCCGCCATCACCTGCGGCACGGTGGGCCGCGTGACCGATTACGGCGTTTCGGACGTGAACAACATGGGCGCGGCCATGGCGCCCGCGGCGGCTTCCACCATCTTGCAGCACTTTCAAGACACGGGACGGGCGCCCGCGTACTACGACCTCATCCTGACGGGAGACCTCGGCGCGCTGGGCAGCCGCCTGTGCAAGGACCTCGTGTGGGAAAAGGGAAAGGACATCGAGCCCAACCACGTCGACTGCGGCGAGATCGTATACAAGGTGATCGAGGACGAATTCCAGGGCGGCAGCGGCGCGGGGTGCAGCGCGGCCGTGCTCGCCTCGTACATCTACGACAAGCTCCGCCGCGGCGGGCTGCGCAGGGTGCTTTTCGTGGCCACGGGCGCGCTGCTTTCCACCGTATCCTCCGGCCAGGGCGAGACCATCCCCTGCATCGCCCACGCCGTGGCCATCGAGGCGTGAACCCGCCCGCGCCCCGAACGCCGCGTTTTTGCAAATGACCCGCCCCGTTCCCGGACAAATGCGCCCGTTTTGCAAGCGGGCCCGTTCACGGACAAAACCGCGCGCCGCCGCGCGAAGAGGCGGAAACAAGGAGAGACCATGGGACCCTATCTCGACATCCTTCTGCAATTTGCCAAAGCCTTCGCCGTGGGCGGGGCGATCTGCGTGGCCGCGCAGGTGGTCATCAACTTCACCAAGCTGACGGCGGGCAAGATCCTCGTGTTTTTCATGCTGGCGGGGGTGGTGCTCGAAGGGCTGGGGCTGTACCGCTACGCCGTCGACTTTGCGGGCGCGGGGGCCACGGTGCCCATTTCGGGCTTCGGCTACCTGCTGGCGCGCGGCGCCATGCAGGGCGCGGAGCGGGGGCTGTTCGGCGCCCTGACGGGCACGCTCGCCGCCGCGAGCGCGGGAATCACCGCGGCGGTGCTCTTTTCCTTTTTGGCCGCGCTCGCCTTCAAACCCCGCAGCAAAAAGAACTGACCCCCGTTCCGCGGCGCAACGCGCGCCGCCCCCTGCACCGTTCACGGTACATAGCGCGCCGCCCCCTGCCCGTTCCGCGGCGCGGGCGCGTTCATGCAACAAAAGCCCTCCCGCGGTTGACTTATGGCGGGGGCTGTGCTACAATGTTTTTGTACCCGCCGCACGCGGCGGGCTTTTGCACGCCTATGAAATTCACGAAAGGACTCAAAGACGGGCTGCCCGTGGCGCTCGGATACCTGCCCGTGGCCTTTGCCTACGCCATCGGGGCGGCGGACAAGGGGTTCCCCTTCTGGTTCCCCGTCCTCATTTCGGCCACCAACTTTACGGGCACGGGGCAGTTTGCGGGCACCAACCTCATCGCCGCGGGCGCGGGGCTGGGGCTGCTTTTGGCCACCATGCTCGTCATCAACATCCGTTACAGCCTCATGTCCGTCTCGCTGTCGCAGCGGACGGGCAGTTTTCCGCTTTGGCAGCGGGCGATCGTGGCCTTCGGCGTCACCGATGAAAACTACGCCGTGGCCATCCGCCAGCCGCAGGCGCTGACCTTCCCCTACCTCATGGGGCTGATGGGCTGCTCCTTTGCGGGCTGGCTGGGCGGCACCGCGCTGGGCGCGGCGCTGAGCGAGGCGCTCTCGGCGCTGTTGGCGGGCGAGACGGGCGCCGCTTACTACGGCATGATCATGAGCGCCTTCAACGTATCGCTGTATGCGATGTTCGTGGCCATCATCGTGCCGCCCGCGCGCGGGGACAAAAAGGTGTTGCTGTTGGTGGCGCTTTCGGCGGGGGCGAGCTGCCTGTTCTACTTCGTGCCCGTCCTGCATTCCCTGCCCGCGGGGGTGGACATCATCGTCTGCTCCCTCGCCTGCACGGCCGCCGTGGCGCTGCTCTTCCCTCGCCCGCCGCAGGAAAGCCAAGAAACGCAGGCCGCCGCGGACGCCCCCGTTGCCGCGGTACATGGCGAAGGCACCGCCTCCCCTGCCCCCGGCGGCGCGGTACATAGCGAAGAAACGGCGCATGACGCGGGAGCAGCCCCCGACGAAGGAACGGGCGGGCATATGTTCATACCCGCAGCCGAACAGACCGCGGCCGAAATGCCCGCCGAAGGCACCGCGGACGGGAAAACGGCGGCCGAAAGCCCCGCGGACAAAGCGGACGGCACCCGCACGGGCGGAGGGGGTGGCCGATGACGCTCTCTTCCATGCTTTTGGGCTGCCTCGTCATGTTCGCCGTGACCTACGCCACCAAGGCGGTGGGGCTGCTGCTGGTCAAAAAACAGATCAAAAACAGGTTCGTGCTCTCCTTTTTGTACTACCTGCCGTACAGCGTGCTGGCGGTGATGGTGTTCCCCGCCATCTTCTTTTCCACCTCCTTCCTCTGGTCGGGCATCGCGGGGGCGGCGGTGGCGCTGGTGCTCTCCTTTTTCCGCTGCGGGCTGCTGCCCGTCTCCCTGGCGAGCATCGCCGCGGTGTACGCCGTGGAACAGCTCTTTTTCCTCTTTGCATGAACAAACCCCGCCCGTTATCCAAAAAGGCAGGCCGCAGCCTGCCTTTTTGTTTTTTAGGAAAACGCCCGTCCTGCGGGCGTTTTTGCTGTACTTGCGCTGCGGGGAAGTTACTCCTTCTTGCCGCGGAAGAGATCGCGGAAGCCGTCGAAAAACTCGAAATAGGTGCGGGTGTTTTCCAGCTCCCACCACTTGCGCAAGGTGACGGGCGCGCTGTCGAGGTCGTAGATCTTGCCGCCGCGCAGCGCGAGCAGGAAGGGCGAATGGGTGGCGACGACGAACTGGCAGCCGCAATAGCGCGCCTTGCGCTCGATGAGCTCCTTCACGGCCAGCTGCATCTTGGGCGAAAGGCTGTTTTCGGGCTCGTCCAGCAAATACAGCGCGTCGTTTTGCAGCGCCCGTTCAAAGAATTCCAGGGCCGTTTCGCCGTTGCTGTTCAGCCGTATCTCCCTGCCCGCGAACCTGTGCAAAAACTTGCGGCGGGAGAGCGAGCGGCTGCGGGCGAGGACCTGCATGCGGAAAGCGTCGTAGTCTTCCGGCCCGCGGAAGGGGAGCGTTTCGCCGTATTTGAGGGCGGCCCAGTCCTCCTTGCCCTGCGCGGTGTCCTCGGCGATCTGTTCGTTGCGGGTGCGGGCGGCGAACATGTACTCGAACACGTCGTCGCTGCACAGCAGGCGGCTGTGCGCGGGGACGGCGAGGGGCGCACCGTCCTCGTCGGTACCGAAGCGCACGCGGCAGGCCGCGGCATAGGGCGCGAACAGTTCGCCGCCGTTTTGCGGCGCCTGGCGTCTGAGCGAAAGTTTTTGCGCGATCGCGCCCAAGAGGGTGCTTTTGCCGCTGCCGTTGCCGCCGTACAGCAAGGTGATCGGCTCGAAGTCGAGCTCGCGCAGCCCCCGCTGCGGGAACAGCCCGCACGGCCAGCCGTTTTCGAGATAGCCGAAGTCTCCGCCGTTTTCGCGGCGGCGCTCCTGCGCGATGCGCCACTCGTCCTCGTCGTCGGGCAGCACGAATTTTTCCAGCCAGAGCATGGCCCTTTCCTCCGTTTTTGGCACAGTATAACACAAAAAACAGGCACACGCATGCCTGTTTTTTCAAAAATAATTCCGTGAACGCCACAACTTGTCCGCGCCTGCGCCGCGGTGTTCGGCGTATCCCCGCCGCGGCCTGCGGCGGGCAAAAGCGGGGCCGCGCGCCTAAAACTCAAACTTGGTATCCCGCGAAAAGAGCTGCGCGATGCGGTCCATGCACAGGTTTTTCCATTCCTCGACGGACTGCGGGTGTTCGGCAAAGCACACGTCGTACACGGCTTCGGTGATGGGCAGTTCCACGCCCGTATCGCGGCCGAGCTTTTTCATGGCGGCGGCCGTCATCACGCCCTCGGCCAGCTTTTCAAACTTTTGCCCCTTCACGAGCATTTCGCCGTACATGCGGTTGTGCGAATGGCGGGAAAAGAGGGTCGTTTCGTAATCGCCCAGGTGCGCCAGGCCGTAAGCGGAGAGGCCGTTGCCGCCCAGCGCCTCGATGAGCCTGGCCACCTCCCTGGCCCCGCGGGACATGAGCGGGCCTTTGAGGGTGGAGACCCCGCCGCCGTCGAGGATGCCCGCGGCGATACCCATCACGTTTTTGGCGGCCGCGCCGATCTCGGTGCCGATGACGTCGTTGCCGTAATAAAAGCGGATGAGCTCGCTCTTGAAGTCGTCCGCAAGCTGTTTTTTGAGGGCGACGTTGCTGCTGTCGATGACCATGCAGTTGGGGATGCCCGCGGTAAAATCCTGGATGTGCCCGGGCCCCACCCAGACGGCGATGTTTTCGGGCGGAACGCCCTCCTCGGCGCAGATCTGCGACAGGCGCTTGCCCGTTTCCGCCTCGATGCCCTTCATGCACAGCACGACGGGCTTGGTTTTTGCGCCGCGGCAGGCGAGCACCTTGCGGATAAAGCCGCGCAGACCCTGCGAGCTGATGGAGATGACGAGAAGTTCCGCCCGCGCCACCGCCGCTTCGAGGTCGCTCGTGAGCGTGATGGACTTGTCGAGCGCGACGTACTCGTTTTTGCCCGTGTTTTTGAGCACCTCGTAGGCGTAGTCCCCTTGCGGCCCCCAGGACCAGACCTGCTTGCCCTTGCGCACGGCAAGGTACCACGCGATGAACGAGCCCCAGCGCCCGCAGCCCAATACCGAAATCTTATCCAAAGCATTCTCCCCCGCGGCCGGAGCCGCGCCCTTTTCCCTCGGCGCAAACGCGCCGTTTTTTGCGTGAACGTTCCAAATTTTATACAACGTATGCCCGTTTTGCAGACCGCGCCGCCTTGCGGGGACGCGCGCGCCGCGGGCCGATGAGCTTTGCAGGCCCTTACAGCGGCTTGCGCTCGATGAAGGCGCGCGAGAGGGTCACGTCGTCGGCGTATTCGATCTCCGAGCCGACGGGGATGCCGCGCGACAGCCGCGTGACCTGCACGCCCAGAGGCTTCAACAGCTTGGCGATGTACAGCGCCGTCGCGTCCCCCTCCACGTCGGGATTGGTGGCCAAAATGACCTCCTCCACCCCGCCCTGCGCGATGCGCGCCAGGAGTTCGCGGATGCGGATGTCGTTGGGGCCGACGCCCTCCATGGGGTTGATGACGCCGTGCAGGACGTGGTACACGCCCTTGAATTCATGCAGCTTTTCGAGGGCGATGACATCCTTGGGCTCCTTGACGACGCAGATGACCTTTGCCTCGCGGCGGGCGCAGATGTCGCAGACCTCGTTTTCGGTGAAGTTGCCGCACACCTTGCAGTAGCGCACCTTGCGCTTAGCGTTGAGCACGGCGGAGGCGAACTCCTGCGCCTCGGCGTCGGTCATGCCGATGACCTTGTAGGCGTAGCGCTGGGCCGTCTTTTTGCCGACCCCGGGCAGCTTGGAAAACTCGTTGATGAGCCGCCCGATGGGTTCGATGTACACATCCATGCCTTACAACAGCCCTCCCATGCCGCCGCCGAAGGGCCCCATCTTTTCCTTGTATACCTCGTCCGCCTTCTTGTAGCCGTCGTTGATGGCGGCCAGGATGAGGTCTTCGAGCATCTCCACGTCCTCGGGGTCGACGGCCTTGGGGTCGAGCTCGATGCCGTCGATGATCTTTTTGGCGTTCATGTACACGACGACGGCCTCGCCGCCGCTCGTGCCCACGATCTCCCAATCGTCGAGCAGCTTTTCGGTCTCTTGCAGCTGTTCCTGCATCTTCTGCGCCTGCTTCATGAGGTTTTGCATATTGCCGCCGCCCATGCCGCCCTTGAATCCTGCCATATCGTTTGCTCCTTTTTTTGAATTGTTGAAGTTACCGCCGCACCTCGATGTCGGCGTCGGGGAAGTTCTTTTTCAGCGCTTCCAGGCCGTCCTCCGCGTTGTCCGCGGGCTGCCCTTTGAGGCGGACAGAAAAGTCCGCGATGCCCACCTTTTCGAGGGCGGCGCGCACGCTTTCGTGATTTTCGGGGCTTTGCAGCCGCTTGTAGATGGTCTCGCTGTCCGTCGTCAGCACGAAGGTATCCCCTTCAAAGCCCGATTCGAGGTCCTGGCACATCGCGAACAGCACGCCGTTGCGCGCGCCGCTGCGCAGCGCGCGGATGAAGTAGGCGAAGGCCTTGGCGCGGTTTTCGGGCGCGAGCGCGTTTTGCGCCCCGCGGGCGGGCCGCGCCTCTTCGTGCACCCCTTCGTACGCCCTCTCCCGCGCTTCCCCGCGCGCCGCGCGCGCGGGCGCCGCGTGCGCGGCGGCAAAAAACTCTTCGGGCGGGGCTTCCTCGTCGTCGGGCACGAACCCGTGCGGGGCGTACCCGTCCGCGTCCGCGCCGCGCTCTACCGCCGCGTGCGCGGCGAAGCCGCCCGCGCCCTGCGCGTTCAGGCCTCCTTCGTGCCCGCCCTGCCCGTGCATGCCCTGCGCGGGCAGGCCCGCGGCGAGGGCGGAGACCTTCGCTTCGAGCGCCTCGATGCGGCGCAGAAGGGCGGCGTCCGCCTCCGTTTCGGGCAGGCAGGCGCGCACGAGCGCCGTTTCGAGCACGATGCGGGGCGAAGTGCTGTACCGCAGGTCCGTTTCCACCCCCGCAAAGAGTTCGCAGCAGCGCACGAGCGCGGCGGGCTGCGCGGCGGCGGAGACCTTTTCGAGCGCGGCGTACATCTCGGCGGGCAGGTTCAGAAGCTGCGCGCCGTTTTTGCACGTTTTGGCCACCGTGCAGCGGTGGAAAAATGTCAAAAGGTCCTTGGCGAGCATGCCCGCGCTCTTGCCCGAGGCGAGCACCGCCTCGGCCGCGGAGACGGCCTCGGCCGCCTGCCCCGCGAGCACGCAGCCGCCGAGCTTGCACAGGTCGTAAAAATCGGCGGAGCCGAGCACCTCGTTCACGTCGGCATAGGTGAGCTTGCCCTTGGAATAGGAGACGCACATTTCGGCCACGGAAAGGCTGTCACGCATGCTTCCCGCGCCCGCGCGGGCGATGGCGGCCACGGCCTCGTCCTCGTACTGCTTGCCGATGGCGGAAAACACGGCCTTCAACCGCTCCTCGATGTCCTTTTGCGGGATGAGCTTGAAGTCGAAGCGCATGCAGCGCGAGAGGATGGTGGCGGGCAGCTTTTGCGGCTCGGTGGTGGCGAGGATGAACACGGCGTGCGCGGGCGGCTCTTCAAGCGTCTTCAACAGCGCGTTGAAGGCGGAATCGGAGAGCATGTGCACCTCGTCCACGATGTATACCTTGTACTTGCCCGAAACGGGCGGGTACTGCACCTTTTCGCGCAGGTCGCGCATCTCGTTGACGCCGTTGTTGGAGGCGGCGTCGATCTCGCTGATGTCGAGGTTGGCGGGGTCGGCAAGCGCCCTGCACACCTCGCACGCGCCGCAGGGCGAACCGCCCTTCGGGTGCAGGCAGTTGATGGCGCGGGCAAAAATTTTGGCCGTGCTCGTTTTGCCCGTGCCGCGCGGGCCGCAGAAGAGGTAGGCGTGGCCGATACGGCCCGTCTCGATCTGGTTGGTGAGGATGCGCACGATGTGTTCCTGCCGCACCAGCTCGCCCAGCGTGGACGGGCGGAAGGTGCGGTACAGTGCCTGGTATGCCATAAGTTCCCCTTTTATGTGCCGTTTGCCGCCCCGCGCGAACGGGGCATGAACGCGCTCACCGCCCGAGCAGGGCGAGCACCTTTTTTTTGGCGCGCTGAACGGCGTTTTCGCAGCTTTTGACGCTCTTTTTTTCGCGCTCGGCGATGGCGGAAATGCTCAGCCCCTGCATGTACAGGCGCAGGGCGCGCAGTTCCGCGGGCGAGAGCGCGCCCTCGACGCGCGCCCAAAGTTCCGCCCCCTCCTCCGCGCCGATGAGCGCCGCCTCGGGGTCGCAGGGCACGGACAGCGCGCCGAGCTCCTCGCCGGGCAGCGGCACCGCGCGGTTGAGCGGGCCGTGCTTTTTGCGGGACGCGCTCTTGACGGCGCTCTGGATGCGCCGCGACGCGCAGAGATACGCGAAGTTTTTGAAGGACATCCCGCCGTCCGCGCGGTAGTCGGTGACGGCGCCGTACAGGCCGATCATGCCCTCCTGCACGAGGTCCTCCGCGTCTCCGCCTTCGAGAAAATAGCTGCGCGCGATGCCGCGCACGGCGTTTTTGTACCGCCCGAGCAGCGTTTCCGCCGCGGCGCGGTCTCCGCCCTGTGCGGCCAGGGCGAGCGCCTCGTCCTCCCCGCAGGGGGCGGAGGGCTTGTTCACGCCCTTCATGAACGCTGCCGCAGCGCTTCGTACACCGCGATGCCCAGCGCCACCGAGGCGTTGAGCGAATTGACTTTGCCGCGCAGGGGCAGGGACAAGACCTTGTCGCACTTTTTGCGGGTGAGGGCGGAAACGCCGCTGTCCTCGCCGCCGACGACGAGCGCGATATCCCCCGTGAGGTCGGTTTGGTAAATGCTCTCGCCGTCCGCTTCAAGGCCGTACACCCAGTACCCGCTCTCTTGCAGCCGCTCGACGGCGAAGTTCACGCCCGGCACGCGCGCCACGCGCAGGTGCTCGGCCGCGCCTTCGGAAATGCGCACCACCGCGCCCGTGACCTGTGCGCTCTTGTTTTTGGGGATGACGACGCCGTCCGCGCCCGCGCACTCGGCCACGCGCAGGATGCTGCCGAGGTTGTGCACGTCCTCCACGCCGTCGCAGACGATGACCAGCCGCGGCCCCGCCTTGGGCGCGAGCAGCTCGGCAAAGTCGGCATAGGCGTAGTCGGAAACATAGGCGATGGCGCCCTGGTGGCGGCCCGTTTCGCTCTCGCGGGCAAGGGCTTTGGCGTCGGCAAACTGCACGCGCACGCCCTGTTCTCGCGCCATGGCAAAGATGCGGCCGAGCGCGCCCTCCGCCCCCTTTTGGAGCAGCAGCTTGTCGACGGTGCGGCCCGCCTTCAACACTTCGAGCACGGCGTTTTTCCCTTCCACCTTCATGGCATTTCCTCCGCGCCCGTTCCGCCCAAAAGTTCGGCGATGCGGGCATAGTCGCCGACGAGGTACAAAAAGCCGATGACCGCTTCCAGCCCCGTGGAGGCGTTGTATTCGGCCACCGACGCATGTTTGCTGCGCGTCGGCTTTTTGGCGTTGCGCCCGCGCAGGAAGATGGCGCGTTCCTCTTCCGTGAACAAAGTTTCCGCCCGTTGCAGCAAGCGGGCCTGCCCGTGCGCCGAAACGCGCTCGGAAGCCAGCTTTTGCAGCATGCCCGTCTTGTGGTCGGTGCCGAACACCAGCGCCGCGCGCACGTATAGGGAATAGGCCGCATCGCCCACGAAGGCGAGCACCACGGGGCTGAGCCCGCGGGCGCGTTCGCGCGGCATGCGTTCGTCAAAGCGGATCATACCGCTATTATACCACAGCGCGCGCAAAATTTCAAACGTTCGCGCCCCCTTTCGCGAGAAAGCGGAGCCGCCGAGGGAACGCACGCGCGGGCTTTGCGGTAGAGTGTAGAATGTAGAGTGTAGAGTGTAGAATTTTGGACAACCCTTATGTCATCCCGAGAGCCCGCGCCATGAGCGGGCATGAGATCCTTCGACTGCGCTTCGCTCCGCTCAGGATGACAAGGGCGCACCCCGCCCCACCTGTCATCCCGAGCCCCTCTGTCATCCCGAGCTTGTCGAGGGATCTCATGGCAGGGCCTTCGGAATGTAGAGTGTAGAATGCAGAGTGTAGAATTTTGGCTTTATTGAAAAATATTCCATAACTCTACATTCTACATTTTACATTCGGCACGCAGAAGCCCGCGGTTTTTATAAACAAAGCGGCGGAGCCGAGGCCGCCGCCGAGGGAACGCGCGGGCTTTGGGTAGAGTGTAGAATGTAGAATTGAGGATGTATCCTTATCTTTTACTATGGGAAGAGCAAAAGCCGCCCCGCCGCAAAACGCGGCGGGGCGGCTTTCTCCGTGCAGACAAAATATTACCGTACATAAATATCTTTGTTGTTGTTATTATTCACGATGTCCTCCGTCAGCCTCCACCCCCAATCGTTGAGAGCACTGCCTCCGGATGCACCCGAATAAACATTGTGATTATCCTGCAAAATATACCTCCAATAAAATAAATTCGAGCTGCTTCCGCCGTAATTGACGCCGCGTTCGCTTCCGTGGTACTCACCGCCGGAGAGCTGAATTTCGCCGCTATTAGGGCGATTGCTTGCGATCTTCAACCCCGCGTCGTTCCCGGTAAACGTGCCGCCGCTGATATTCAGCTTCACGGAATTGTTGCCGTACCAGATGCCGTCCTGTCCGCCCTCAAAGTCGCCGCCGCTGATGGTCACGGTGCCGCCACGCCCGTTATCGTTTTCGTTGTGGATGCGCAGGCCCGCATACGTGCCGCCGCCCGTAAACTCGCCGCCCGTGATGGTGATACTTGTGGAGCAGCTGCCGTGCCAGATGCCGTTTTCGTTGCCCGTGATCGTGGTGCCCGCCCCGATCTCGATCGTGGAAGGCGTGCCGCCGCCGATGTTTTCCACCGTCAGCCCCGCGGAGTTGCCTTGCAGGATGATCGGCTTCTCCAACGAGGCGGCGGCAAACGTGACTCGCGCGTTCCTGTACACCGCAAAGCCGGCCGTGCCGCCCGCCTCAAATTTGCCGCCCGTGACGTCGACTTGCGCCTGCTGATCCGTGCCCATGACAAAGGCGCCGCTGCCTTCCGTGGATTTGAACGTGCCGCCGAAAATATTCGCCGTACCGCCGTACATTTTGAATGCGTACGAAGCCGCAGGCCCCGCGGGCGCGCGGTCATCGTTCGACGTATTGACATAACAATCCCGCCCGCTGAACGTGCCGTCGTAAATATTCGCCGTGCCGTCGGAGACGAGGATGCCGTTGCCCATTTGCGCCGTATAGTTGCCGTCCGTGATATCCAGCGTGCCGCCGCTCACTTCCACCGCGTGGCCGCCGCGCTTGTTTTTGCGGTATTCCCACGTGCTATCCAGCGTTTTGTTGTCATCGGTCATGTCCCCGTCCAAGGCGGCCTCATCATTTAATATATCCGCCTCGATCGTCACCTCGCTGAGGCTGACTTTGCCGCCCGAAACGTACAGGCCGCCGCCGCCGTCGTTGTTGGTGATGGTGCCGCCCGTCAAAACGACGTCGTGGCCCTCCTGAACGGAATTTGCGACCTTCACGCGCACGGCATAACTGCGCACGACGAGGGCCAAATAGCTTTCCGACGTATACGCATTGTCGATGCCCGTATGGGTGACGTTGAAAGTGGCGCCCGCGGCGTTCAGCGTGCCGCCGACGTACACGCCGTCGTAGGAAACATTTGCGCCCTCCTGATACGTCACGTTGGTCAGATCGTTCGTCACCTCGACGGTGCTCGCGCCGTGGGTGGTAAAATTGCCGCTGCCGACGTACACGCCCGCGCCGATGCCGTAGTGCACGACCGTTAATTTGCCCGCCGTGGTCGTTCCGTTGTTGTTGTCATAGCCGACGGACAGGGTGCCGCCGTCGACGCGCACGCCGTCGTACAGGGCATTTTGCAACGAGGCGTCGTAACCGACTGCGTTTTTGGTGACGGTGGCTTCCTTTTCCGCGCCCGCGAAGTAAGCGCTGCCGCCGTTGACGCGGACCGCCGCGCCGTAGCCGCCGTGCGTGGCCGCAAAGGCGCCTGCTACCGCGAGAGAGCCGCCCTGCACGTACACGCCGTCGTACATGTAGCCCTTGGTTTCCCCGACGGGCACGGAGCAAGAGCTGTCCCCAAAGGTGCTGACATTCACGTCCGTGCCGCTTTCAAACGTGGCACTGCCGCCCGATACGTACAGCGCGGTGGCGCGGGTGGTGGTGATGTTCAGCGTGCCGCTTTGTTGCAGGAAGCTGCGCGACGAGCCCCCTCCCTCGCCCGTGTTGTAGACGGCGATGCCGAGGCCGTCGGACTTGACGGCGGCGTTTCCGTTGAAGGTGACCGAGCCGCCCGAGGCGACGATGGCCGTCGATTCCAGCGACGTATCGCTGCCCATCTCCACACGGAGGTCGAGCGTTTTTCCGTTCCCGTTGTATGTGACGTCCCCGCCCATGGCCATGAGCGCGGCAGACTGCTCGCCCTTGACGTGAACGGAGCAGGCTCCTTGGAGGGTCAGGCCGCTCAGGGCGTACACGCCGTAGTTGCCCTTGGACGAAACGGCGGCGGGGTTGTAACTTTCGGCCGTCACGTCGTTCGGGGAGCCGATGTCGATCGTGGTATCGGTCAGCGTGACGGTGCCGCCCTCCGCGCGCACACCCGTGTTGTAGCTGCCCTCCCCGAAGGTGAAGGCGCAGTTCGCGATCTCCACGGTACCGCTACCGCCCTCGTCCGAGGCCGAGGAGAGGATGCCCTGCTGGCCGTTGCCCGAAAGCGTGAACGCGGCGCCCGTGGCCGTGAGCTGCCCGCCCGTGACGTGGATGGCCGCGTTGTCGGCGACGGCATCCTCGTTTTGGGGAGCATGCCCCGATGTTTTAGAAAATTCGCCGCCCGTGGCCACCATGCGGCCGCCGCTGACGCGCACCGTGTCCCCGTTTTCGGAGGCGAAGGTGCCGCCCGAAACGCGCAGGTACTCGTCCGTGCCCGCGCCGGTATCGTAGTCGCATTCGATGCACACGCCCCCTTCGATGGCGGAAAAATCGCCCGTTTCGACGGACATGTACCCGCCCGAAGCGTACAGCCCGTAAGCCGTACCGCAGCCGAAATAGGTGGCGTAGGAGCCGCCGCGCACGTACATGTTGCCCGCGTTCATGCGCACGGTGGCAAACCGATCGTCCGCCGCGTTTGTTTCGGCCGTATCCTTCACATTATAATAGCCGTACACGGTGACGGTGACGGTTTCCGTATCGTTTTCCCCCGCCAACACATACACGGGCGCTTCGCCCTCCCCTGCGGTGTTGACCACCTCGTAAGAATAGTAAAAATCGGCCGTGTTCTCGTCGGCAAGGATGCTGTCGGAGACGATGCCTTCGTCGTCGATGACGTAATACAGGTAGGTATCGGCATCCAAAAAAGGATAGGCGGCTTTGGCGCTTTTCCCCTTGTCGAAGTACATGTTTCCGTTCACGAACCAGTATTTTTTATTGCTGTTCTCGACGGAATACTCCATCTCCGCCACGTAGGGCGAAATGACGGGGACCTTTTCCGCGGCGGTGCCGTTCTTTTTGTGCACGTCGGCCGTCGTTTCGTCGACGAACGTGCCGCCGATGCCGCCCTCGGCCTCGCCCGCGGACCAGCTTTTGCCGCTGCCGGAGGCGTATTCGCTCTTTTTGGGGCCGCTTTCAAACGCGCCCGCCGAAACGGTGAGGGTGCCGCCGCCGATCTGCAACACGCTGCCGACGGGGTTGTACAGCGCGCCCGTCTGCGACTTGGAGGAGTCGATAACGGTCATGCGGATGCCCTCGGCCACGTTGAGCATGGGTTCGCGGTTGTTGCGCTGGATCTCGTGGCCGTTGAGGTCGAGGATGAGGTCGGCGCCGACGTCGGTCACGCCCGAGGTGATGACGAGCGGGTTGTTCACCTCGTCGGAGATCTTGATGTTGGAATAGCCGTTCTGCACGGCGGCGATGAACTCCTCGACGTTGCTCACTTCGAGCTGCTCGGAGACGATGTATTCCTGCTCGCTGCCGTACACGGGCGAGGAGGACTGCGCGTCCTGCACGTACCGCGCCTGCGTGAAGAGCACGCCGAGCATGGAACAGAGCACGGCCGTCAGCGCCAGGAAGGCGATGAGGCCGGTTTTGGCTTCGATCCGCTTCATGCGCGCCCTCCTTCCGCCGCAGGGGCCTCGCCCGCCTGGGCAAAGACCACCGTCAGCGAGGTCGTAAACCCCTTGCTCAGCGAATCCGACATCGCGTACAGGCGCGCGGAGCCTTCCGCCTTTTGGGCCGCGGTGTCGTAATAGGGATCGTCGGTGAAATCGCCGAAGTACATGCAGCTTTGCTTGTTCGCATCGGGATTGGAACAGACGCCGTACAGCCCGTTCACGTCGGCGGCCGAGGCGAACGTGCCGTCAAAGTTTTCGCCGCCGTACGGCGCATAGGTGCCGCCCTCCGCGGACCAGAACGCCGCGAGGCCGTGGCCGACGGAGGCCAGCCCCTCCTGCACGGGCGCGACGTGCTCGAAGCGCAGCGAGGCGCCCTCGCCGCCCTCGCCGAAGGTCTTGACGATGTTGACCGTGGTGGTGCCGCCCGTGGGCGTGGGCGTGCCACCCGCCGCGGGAAGGTTGTAGAGGGGCACCTCCCGCGTGAAGTGGTAGCCCGTGACGGCTGCGCCGTTGAGCGTTTTCACGCTGCCGTCCAAAAGGCCGTCCAGCGTTGCGCCCGTCTCCTCGTCCTGCCAGGGGATGCCGAAGTCGTCGCCCTGGTTGCGCGCGACGCTGGTGATGAACAGCACGAAGGTGCGTTCCTGCGCCTCGATGTTGCCGTCTTCGCCGCGGCCGCTCAGGTACATCTGCGGCAGGGCGATGTCCACGGTGTAGAAGGGAACTTCCTTTTCGCAGTCGCTGTACAAAACGGGCGCGGGTTCGTCCGTGCCGCCCGCGGCGCCGATGGTGCCCGTGCCCTTTTTGGAGCGCGCAAAGCCCACCGAATAGCGCGCGGTGCGCGTTTCGGCCGTGACAGAGATCTGCGCGCCGACCGCCGCGGACGGCGGCGTGGCGATGCCTTCGGACAGGCGGCTGTACGTGGCCGTGACCGTGCCGAGGCCTGCTCCGTTCAGCCCGTTCTCGACGTTCATGACCCAGTCGAGGGGGCCCGTCAGGCCGTCGGGGCGGTCGTTGTAGTCTTCTGAATTTTTTGTATCGAAAGAGCCGTCCGCCGCGACCAGGTCGGAAAGGACGATCTGCGGGGTGACGGTGGTGTACGCGCCCGAAGAGGTGCCGTTCACTTCGAGCACCTGCACGGCGAGCTTGCCCGCAAACTCCGCGGGCGCGGCAAAGCGCAGCGTCGCCTGCAAGGGCAGGTCGCTGACGCGGTCGGCGCCGCTCTCGGCGGGCACGTAGTTGCGCACGGAAAAGCGCACGGTGCGCGCCGTGTTGGTGGCCGTTACCGTGCTCTCCTCCCCCTCGCTGCCCACGTTCAGATCCAGCCAGTAGTCGGTGTTGGAAAAGGTCAGCGACGAGGCGTCCGAGATCGAAAACGAGCAGGCAAAGCGGCTGAGCGCAGCCGAAACGTTGCCCGAGGTCGCCGCCGTGTAGCGGGCCAGGCTCACCCCCGACAGAAAGATGCCCAATATGACCAGATAACTCAGATAGACGAATATCGGGTATTTTTTGCGTTCGGTCTTATCTGCCATGAAACTGCCTTTTTGGAGCTTCCCCTTACTTTTTCTTTCTCTGTGCGGCCACCGAGGTGACGGCCCAGACCGCTACGCCGCACACCACCAGCGCGAACAGCCCAGCGGGCGTCTGCAAAAAGCCGATGACCGTGCCCAGCGCGGGCACCGAGGCCGCCACGCGGCCGACGACGGCGCCGTGCGGCACCGTGAATGCGTCCTGCACGTTGTTGGCGTCTCCCTTGGTCGTGTAGCCCGACGGGGAGACCTGGATGATGCGGTGGGTGACGTACACGCCCTGCTCGGCGTCGAGAAAGGTGATGACGTCGCCTTCGGAATAGCTATCCTCGGCCTTGACGACGATGAAGTCGCCCTTGCCGATGGCGGGCTCCATGCTGCCCGTTTCCACGGCGGCGAACCCGTACCCGAACACGGTGGGGATGCCCACACCGAAAACGTAGCGCGCGACGAGCATATAGAGGTTGTAGGCCAGAAACAGCCCGAGCACGGACCAAAGCACCGCCCGCACCGCCACGCCCGCGATGTGCAGCGCGCGGCCCTTGCCGCCCTGCGCGTCATTTGTCTGTTTGCTCATGTTTCCAAAAGCCGGGGGCCGTTCACGTGCCCTGTACAAAGGCGGTAAAGCCGATGTGCAGGGTGTAGGAGGCGCCCGCCTCGCCCGCGGCGGTATCGGCGGCGTCGTTGTGCTGCCAGTGCCATTCGATCTCGAACACAGAGGCGGAATGCGGCTCGATGGTCATGCCGTCCACGCCCAGCGCCTCGGTGCCGACGTGGCCGTCCGCGCCGTTGATGTACACGCCGTCGCGTTTGAGGCGGTACACGAGTTCGATGCCGTATTCGTTGGTCTCGGAAAACGCGAAACCGTATTCGACGGTGTGCGCGTTCTTGTTTTCAAAGGTGAAGCGGTACGAGCCGTCCTGCCCGGGCATGATCACGGTGTCGCCGAAGACCTCGTTCATGAACACGGGGATATCCTCGCTCTCGCTCCATTCCACGCCGTCCTCGCCCGTGACGAAGATGACGGGCGCGTAGGCCTCGGGCCCGCCCGAACGCTCCAACAGGTAGGCGCACAGCAAGCCCGTGCTGACCGCGAGCAGCGCCACGATGATGAGGATGACCAGGGGCAGCAGGCAGCAGAACCGCCGCAGCGTGGCCACATAGCCGTCCGAAAAGGTCAAAACGTTGTCGTTGCCGTCCACGTAGCCGCGGCGCACGCCGCCCGCGTCCAGGTAAAATACGTTGGTCTCGTCCTTTTCAAAATGCCCGACGCGGTTGCCGTCCACGTCCTCCCAGACGCTGCGGCGCACCTTGCCGATGCGCTTGCCCTCGCGGTCGGTGACGGCCGCGCGCACGGGCAGCTTCACGTCCACGGCGGCGGGGATGCAGGCCTCGGCCTCCTCGTGCAGCGCCTCTTCGGCGGGGGCTTCGTCCTCGCAGGCGTCCGCGCAGGCGGTCTCCTCCCCCAAGGGCGGGAAAGGCACCGCGGCGGGCACGGGCACGGCGCGGTCTACGTACACCACCCGCGCGCGGCGGCGCTTCGGCTGGAAGACGCCCGCCTGGTCGGAGGGGGTGTAATTTTCGTCGGGAACGTAGCCGTTGGCGCGCAGCAGGTCGTCGATGAGTTCGACGGCGTAGCGCTCCTGCCGCCCCGAGGACAGCTTGATCATGAAGGGCAGCTTCGCGTAGCGCGCCACGCCCGAATAGTCTTTGTGGTGGTATTTTTGCGCGTTGTAGGCCGAAGGATCGAGCGCCAGGTAGAGGCGCAGGTACCCGCCCACCAGGCACAGCTTGGCGATGACCTTGCGGCCGCAGCCGAACGTTTCGCCGCCGCGCGTGATGCGCGCCCGCAGCGGCCGCACCTTTTTGGATGCGGGCTTGTAGCGCAGGAATGCGTTTTTGACGGCGTCGTACCGCCGCCCCGCAACGTAGCCCGCGTC
>CALVHO010000025.1 GCA_944328445.1 uncultured Clostridia bacterium
CACTATTACGAAAACAGCGGCACGGTGCTTTTGGCCAACCACTCGGCCGAAGAACAAGCCACCGTGTACTATCCGGGCAAGGGCACGCCGCAGCGCGTCACCCTCGCGCCCATGGAGATCCGCCGCATGCAGCCTTAACTGCATGCGGCTTTTCTGCCCCCCAAACGCCCCCGTAGCGCCCCAAACGCGCCCCGGGGCTATCTCCACCCCAAACACCCGAAACCGCCCCGAGCGCGGCACGCACGCGCCCGCAGGGGCCCGCGGCGCCCGCAAACAAAACAAGCGGCCGCGTGAGGGCGGCCGCTTGCAGCAAGGCGAGGGAAAATATTGCAAACCAAATTATTTTAGCGGGGGGGGGTGTTATTATTTTGAAGTTTTTTCAGGTGCTCGGACGGCGCGATGCCGTTGTAGCGCTTGAACACCTTTGAAAAGTACAGCGCGTCGGCAAAGCCGACGGCCTCGGCGATGCGGCCGATGGAGGTGTACCCCTGTTCCATGAGCGCGCAGCTCGTTTCGATGCGTTTCTGCGTCAAATACTCGCGGAAGGGCAGCCCCATGGCCACGCTGAAAATGTGCGAAAGGTAATTTTCATGCAGGTGCAGTTCATGGGCGATGCCGCGCAGCGTCAGGTCGGGTTCCGCGTAATGGCGGTTGATGTATTCGAGGGTCTGCTCGATGTACCCGTTGCGCTTGACGCCCGTCTCGGCGGTGTGCGTCTGGCCGCGGTGCGCGGCGATGTACATCTGCTGGAAGATCTTGATAAAATTCTCGATGAAGACGGTGCCGATGACGTCTTTGAGCGGCTCTTCGACGTTGAAGTTGTTAAAAAAGGCGCGGTGGATGACGCGGCGCGCCTCCTTGGGCACGGGCAAAAAGTGCGTGCCCTCGGTAAAGCCCATGTCCGCAAAAAATTCGCGGCACTTCTGCCCGCTGACCGACACCCAGTAAAAGCTGGCGGGGTTTTGCGGGTTGGTCTTGTAGCCGATGTCCTTGTCCGGCCGCAGCAAAAAGCAATGTTCTTTTTTGACGGCCGTCTTTTTGCCGTCGACGAACAGCTGTATGCTCCCGCGGATGATGTAGTGCAGGCGGAAGGTAGGGTACCCCTTCGCCCCGACAAAGTCCTTGTCCGGCTGCGTGTTTTCGTACCCGTAATGCCCGATGCCGATGTCGATATTGCCCGAAGAATTGTTCATCACGGTGAGCGAAGTTGTTTTTCTTTCAAATTCGTACATGTCCATGAAGCAGCGTTTTCTTCCTTTGTGGCGGCGGCCGGCACGGCCATGATTTTTACCGCACGTTCCGCCCGTTTCGCGCATTATTATATTCCTTGCGGGCGGGCTTGTCAACACCCTGCCGCCCCCGCGATAGGGTGAAAAACCAAGGTTTTTGCCATAAAACTTTGTAAAATTTGCTAAGATTTTCCCATATCCTTCCGCGCGCCCGTACAGCCCGCCCGCGCCCCGTTTTGCGCCCGCGGGCCGCCGCGCGCAAAAAATCCGTCTCTTTTGCGCGGTTTCGGCCCCGAACAAGCCCCGCGGCCCCGTTTTTGCGCTCTCCGCCGCGCCTGCGCGGCGGCAGATCCCCGCAATTTCGCCCCGCCGCCCCCGCGTTTTTGCCCGCGCCCGTGCTCTCCCGTCTCCGCGGCGGCGTACATGGAAAAATCAAAGCGGTAATTTGCTTAAAACATAAATAACATATTTCCATAAAATCGGTTAAACCTTTCCATTTACTTCGCGCGCAAGCAATGGTAGACTTGTGGTGAACGTAAACTTATTTCATTTTTCGTGCATTCCGCACAAAATGGCGCGGCCGCGCGGCAAAATTTTCCGCGGGCGCGCGTGCGCGGTATGTTCCATACGGCAAAACGGGGGTCCGCCCCCGAGAAAAAATATCACATGATAGGAGGGAAAAATGAACATCTTTTCCTGCATGAAGAAGCGCCTAACGGTCTTCGCCTTGGCTATGGCCATGTTTGCGTCCATCCTGTGCGGCGTCCTCTTCATCGGTGCGCGTGCGGAGAATATGTCTACCGCAAATCTTGTCACCGTTTCGGATCCTTCGACGGTCACGCCCGCGAAGAAGTACACCATGCTTGCAAATTCCACGAATAATACGGCGCAGGCGGGCGAGGAAGTCGGCGGTGCGGGGCTGTATATCGACGTACCCGAAGCGAATGCGGGAGGCTACAACGTCGATATCAACGGCGTGTTCACGGGTTCGGCTGGCTTCAAGGTTCGCTTCCCCGGCGAGGGCTGGTGGAATGACAGCAGCAAAGAAGTCATTGTCACGGTGGCGTCGGTCTCCGATCCGGCTTCCCGCTTTCAGATCCATTTGAGCGGGCCCTGGCAGCAGTACGCATACGTCACGTATGAGTGGGCCGGGCAAACGCTGTACCGCACGGCGGATACGTATGACAGGACGGACTGGGGGTACCCCGGTTACTTTGACTACGAAAAATATCATTACAGCTACGCCGCGTGCGCGGATTATAATCTGATCTATTTGCCCGTCATCGGAAATTTTGACGCAGAGGATTCGTTCAACCGCGAATTTTCCGGTTACATCGGCATCGAACAGGATCCCGCCGACGAAACGGTGTGGTACGCCGTAATGTATTCGGGCAGGGGCACGAAGCTGAGCGGGCGCAGGAAGAAGATCGCGAAATTCAGCAACGAGCCTACAACGTTCGTTCCGGAAACGGAAGGAAATGGCACTGATCCGAGCCTTCCGAGGATCGAGCTGAACGACGGCTACACCGTCAGTTTCAGCTTGAAAGACACGAACGACCAAAAGAGCTTCGATATGATCATCGACGGCATTGCGGTAAGCGAAAACGGCGACCCGTACAACATGAAGTTTGAAAACGGCGTCATTTCCGAAACCCCCGCAAACGAATACCGCATGGACGTTACGACTCTTTCGGAAGTTCCCGACTTCTACACCCGTTGGCAGAATGTCCCCGTCATCACCGTGGCGGACGACGATTTTGACGCCGTGCGGCCCGTAAACAAGGAGATCATTCTCCCCGAAGCCACCTACACCACGCGGGTGAATGACAAGCCGCAAGCCGTGACCGACATTTCCTACAAATTCGGCGACAGCGGATGGCAGCCCGCAACGGACAGCAAGTTCACGCCGGACCAGGCGGGCGTGTACACGGTGCGCTACCTTGTCGACGGTGTGTACAGCGCGCAGATCGAGATCACCGTGCGTGACGACGTCACGTTTGCCGAGACGCAGCTTGCAGACCTCGTCCGCGTCAGCGACAACGCCACGGCCAAAGCCAACGCGCAGTACATCGTCGGCAGCGACCCGAAGAAGACCGATGACACGCTCGCTCCGGAAGAGGTCGACACACCCATCGGCGACCCCGGCCTGCTCGTCACCCCCAACAATTTTGAAGCGCAGGATCCCTACACCGTCGACCTCGTCGGCGTGTTCGAGGGCAACACCGCCATCGAATGGTCCGTCCCCGGCGAAAATTGGGACACCGCTTCCAACGTGATCTTCACCATTGCGGACGTGGCAGACCCTTCCAACAGCTTCCAGGTCATCTGGACGGGGGCAAACCAGTCGCCCGCGTACGTCCGCTACAACTATACGGACAGCAACGGCGACACGCAGCAGCTCCTGCGCGTCTCCAACGGCTCGGACACTTCGTACGCGATGTATGACGGCACCCGCCCGGGTGAGGGGGCCGACGAGACGCAGTTCGGCCGCATCGGCGACAACTACTTCGCGAAGTTCAAACCCTACAAGGGCGCCTGGAATACCGTGTCGGAGCGCACCCCCGGCCTGCTGAGCCTGGAATGGACCGAAGACGGCGCACTCAACATCGTCGCGCTCAACGATATGGGTAGCCGCACCGTCATGGCGTCTTTCTGCGAAGAACCCGAAACCTTCGTGCCCGTGGATACGGAAACGACCAAGACCAAAAAAGGGCTCGACTACAATCTGCCCAAACTCACGTTTGAACACGGCTACACCATCTCCGTCGAGGTCACGTCGAACGCGATGTTCATGCTCTTCGACGTGACGACGGGCGGCGAAACGACCTCGTTCGCGGCCGAAAGCCAGAACTACGAACCCGCCTTCTACACGCAAGGCAAGCAGATCCCCGTCTTTGGCGAAGTGCAGAGCATTGCAGACGTTGTCCTCGGCACCGAGGTGAACGTCCCCGCGCTCGGCTACACCACCTACGGCGGCACCACCGGCACCGTCAGCGACATCAAATGGGGCCCCGTCGGCGGCGACATGACGGCCGTCACGGACAACAAGTTCACCGTTACGGGCGAGGGCGGAGACTACGTCGTGCGCTACACCGTTACGGCGCTGGGCGTCGATTTCGTGAAGGAAGTCACCTTCCACGCCTGCAACTATACGACCCCCGGCACGGTCCTCGAAGAGGCGACCTGCACCACCGACGGCGAAGGCTGGTTCTCCTGTGTACATGATCACAGCATCGTCAAAACCATCCCCGCCACGGGCCACACCTATGGCGAGCAGCCCGAATGGGCATGGGAAGGCGTGGCCAAGGCCACGGCCACCTTTACCTGCACCAAGGGTTGTGGCCACAAGGAGACCAAAGAGGCCGCAGGCACCGCCATCACGAGTGCGGTGACGACGCCCGCGACCTGCACCACGGAAGGCGTGCGCACCTACACGGCGACGGTCACCCTTGGCGAACAGCAGTACACCAACGAGAAAACCGAGGAGATCCCCGTCGATCCCGATGCGCATGACGCAACGCTCGTTCACGTCGAAGGCAAGGCCGCGACCTGCACGGAAGCCGGCGTCAAGGCGCACTACAAGTGCAACAGCTGCGAAGCCACCTTTGAGGACGCCGAAGGCACGAAGCCCATGGCCGACGTGACCATCCCCGCCAAGGGCCACGACATGCAGAAGGTGGAAGCCGTTGCCCCGACCTGCGAGGCGGGCGGCAACTCCGAATACTACGAGTGCTCCGTCTGCCACAAGCAGTTCAAGGACGCCGCAGGCAAAACCGAGACCACGGCCGAAAAATGCGCGCTCAAACCGCTCGGCCACAACGTGAAAAAGGTGGACGGCAAGGCCCCGACCTGCACGGAAGACGGCAACAGCGGCTATTACAAGTGCGAGAACTGCGGCGCATGCTATTCCGACAGCAAGGGCGAGATGAACATCGACGAGTCGTCCATGATCCTCAAAGCCACGGGCCACAAGTATGAAAACGGCGTCTGCACCGTCTGCGGCGCCGCCGACCCCGCGGCCGCGGAGGACGAAGGCGGCTGCGGCAGCGCCGTTTCGGTGGCGGGCGTTTCCGTCCTGCTGGCGGGCGCCGTGCTGGCCGCGGCGGGCGGGCTGTTCCTCGGCAGGAAAAAGAGGAGCTAAACCGCAAAATTTGCAGCAATGAACGGGCCGCCCGCATCCGGCGGGCGGCCTTTTCTGCCAAAAAGGAGTAAAAAAATGAAAGTAAAAACGTTTTTGCAGGCGGCGCTTTCGCTGCTGCTGGTATTGGCGCTGTGCGTACTGCTCGTGCCCGTTACGGGCGCGCCCGCCGTCGCCGCGCAAGGAGGGAGCATGAACAACAGCCAAAGCCCCGCCGTCTCGGGGGGAGGTACTAAGAGTTTGACCGAAAACGCCGCACCCGCCGAAGGGCAGGCCGATGACGCGCCCGCCGGAGAGGGCGCCGGAGAGGGGCAGGAAACGGTAAACGCCGCGTCCGCCTGGTACCTGCGCACCGACGGAGACATGTACCACAAAGATTCGCAAAAGATCTACATCACCGCGGGCGGCGGCAGCGACGCCGTGGTCAAGATCTTCGCCGAGGCCGACGCGGCCCGCGAAGACCCGCTCGTGCAGTATTCCGTCGCCGAAAACGCGGGCTTGCGGTACGCCGTGAAGGCGTCCGACCTCGGCGCGGGCACGTTCACGGCGGCGCTCTTTGAAAACGCCGCGGCCAAAAAGCCCCGCAAGCAGGTTTCGTTCACCGTCGTCGAGAGCGGCATCTATACGAGCAAGGCCGCCTACAAGCAGGACGAGGAGATCGTTTTCCGCTTCTTTGCCGACGTGGCCACCGATAACGACATGTGGTTCGCCCTCTACAAGAGCTCGGACGAAGATGGCCGTACCTACGGAGGCGATTACATCCAAAATGCGTACAAGTACACGGGCTACTATTGGCGCGCCTACATCTGCGGCGTGGCCTACACCATCGGAGACGAGCTCGGCATCAAAAGTTTGCAGCCCGGCAGCTACGACCTCGTGCTCTTCGGAGACAGCGGCTACAACGACCCCGTGAGCGTGGCGAAGTTCGCCGTCGAATACGGCGCCGCGGGCGAGGCGTACGCGCCCTCGTACGTGTATTACAGCGCCGACGACCTCACAAACGGCACGCTCAGCGGCACCGTGCAGCTCGCCTTTGCGCCCGGCCGCATGAACGCGGATGCCGTCGTGGCCTATTGGGCGGATGAAAACGGCCGCCTCGAAGGCTACGCGCCCTTCGGCGAGCAGTACGTCACGGGGCAGATCATGAACTATTACAGGCTCGAAAACGTCACCGCGCCCGAAGGCGCCACGCACCTGCGCTTCTACGGCAAAAACAGGAACGGGCTCGGCAGCACCTACGCCCGCCTCGATCTGCCCGAAGAATACGGCTTCGACCGCGGCGAAAAGATCACGTCCTTTGCCGTGGTGAGCGATAACCACGTTTCGCCCACCCAGCCCCGGTACACCGAAAACTTCAAAAAGACCTTGGCAGACATCGCCGAAGTCATCCCGGGCGGCAGCGTCTTCGTCAACGGCGACGGCATCGACGGCACCGCGCCGGACGATAAGGAGAACGACAAGATCGGGCCCGAGGTCGAGTGGGAGTACATCGAAAGCATCGTGAACGGGCAGCAAGGCCTCGGCGAGGTGTATTACGCCCTCGGCAACCACGACCTGTACAAAAATAACGACCGGGGCGATTGGGCGCAAGTCGTCAAGCCGTACCAGGACGTGACGGGCCTTACGGGCAGCACCGTCTGGTGCAAGGTAAAAACAGACGGCGTCTACCACCTCATCCTCGGCAGCCAGGAATCGTGGGGAGACAAGGTCAGCTGCGTGCTCAAAAAAGACCAGCTCGACTGGCTGGAAAGCGAGCTTACGGCCATTGCCGCCGCGGACCCGACCGCGCCCGTGTTCGTCTACGTGCACCAGCCGCTGACGGATACCACGGCGGGCTCTCTGAACGGGCAGGGCTGGGCGCACGTGGTGGCAGGGGATGAGACCTACGGCGAGATCCGCTTGAAGAACATCCTCAACGAGTACCCGCAGGCCATCATGTTCAACGGCCACAACCATAAGGACCTGGATTCTTACCGCGTCACCTGTTTCGCGTCCACAGAGCTGCGCATCAACCTCTTGCAGACGGGCGGCACGGCCTACATCGGCAACGAGTATAAGGACAACACGGGCGCCCACCAGGGCTGGATCGTCGAGGTGTACGAAAACGCGGTCGTCTGCCGCGGGCGCGACTTCCTCGATAAGACCTGGATCCCCGCCGCGTACCTCCTGTTCGCGGTCTGAGCAAAGCAAACAAATTTCCCTGCGCCGCCTTGCGGCGCAGGGGCACATCCTCCCGGCGGCCGGGCCTTTCAGGCTCGGCCGCTTTTTGTTTCGCGGCCGCCTAAAACAAAGCGCCGCACGCGCTTCGGCGTGCGGCGCTATAAAAATACGGCGGAGGAGCGGGCCCGTTCACGCTTCCCAATGCAGCGCCCTGCGGGGCAGGGCGGCGAGGGCGAGCGCGCAAAGCAGCAGGGACGCGGCGCAGGCGGCGGCCAGGGCCCAAACGCCCGCAAAGGCGGTCAGCACGGCCACGCCGATGCCGAAGGCCATCCCCGCGAACACGGTAACGGTCACGGGCAGGCTGTTTTTGACCACCTGCACCTCCTGCTTCCAGTCGTATTTGGGGAATTTTGCGTTCAGGAATATGCCGCCCGCGGCCGCCATGGCGGCAAACAGCACGGCGCCCGCCATGCACAGCGCCCAAACGGCCGCCCCCGCGCCGCAGCTGCGGCAGAGCGAGGCCGCAAACAGCAGCCCCGCGCCCGCGTCCAGCGCGAAGGTGGGCACCGCCTTGGCCAACAGGATCTGCCCCGCGGAAAGGGGCAGGGAAAAGAGCAGCCCGCGCGATTTCCCCTCCAACGACAGCGCGGAAGCGGAAGGGCAGCTCATGCACTGCATCACGGCCATGACCCCCGCGCCCATGCAGGCGAAGAGGTCTCCCGCCCCGCCGCGCTGCGGCACGGGGAGCTCTCCCGCCATCGCGCCGATGTCGAAAAAGAGCAGCGCCACGGCGCCGAGCAGCAGGAGCAGCACCCCCGCGGCGGCGTTGAGCAGGTAGGCCGAGGAGGAGAACAGCCGCTTGAATTCGCGCTTTACGAGCGCCGCGAAGGCGGAGGAGGCGCGCACGTCTCCGCGCTTGTAGCCCGCGCCCGCGGCGCGGGCGGCGAGGGCGGAGGCGATCTGCGTGAAGCAGGCGCCCGCCGCCCACACGAACAGCGCGGCCGCGGCCAAGGAGGCGCCCGCAAAGGCGAACACGCCCCAGGCGGCGCCCTCGTTCGCGGTCTTGGCAACGAGCAGGGCGGGCGGGTAGAACTTCACCAGGGCGTTGTAGAGCGCGCCCGTATCGGCATTCGCGCCGAAGGAGAAGGCGAAGGACGCCGCCATCGCGCCGAAAAACAGCGCGATGCCCAGCACCGATTGCAGCAGGTTTTTGTGTTTCAGCCGCGCGCTCAGCGCGGCGACGCCCGTCCCCAGCGCCGCCGCGACGGCCAGCGGCAGCAGCGGCGCGCAGGGCAGCGCCAGCGCGAGAGTGCCCAAAACCGTCCACGAAAAGCCCTCGCACACGAAGTACACGACGGCCGCGGGCAGGGCCACGATGAGCGTGAACAGCGCGTTCACGGCGTACGAGCACAGCAGCCGCGCGGCGACGACCGCCCGCCGCGTCACGGGCAGGGCCAGCGTGAAGTCCAGGTCTTTGGCGGCAAACAGCAGGGAGGGGCCGCGCAGCAGCGAAAACACGAACACGGCCAGCGACGCCGCCGCCACCGAAAAGGCGGGCAGCATCCCCCCGAGCCCCGCGCGGCAGAAGGAGAGCGCGAGCATGGCCACGAAAAAAACGAGCACGGCCGCGACCAGCCCCACGGCCGCCGCCGTGAGGGCGAGGCGCCGCCCCGTCCGCCCGCCCGCGTGGCGGGCCTTGTTGATGCCCGTCAGCCCCATCCACTGGATCTTGAACAGCAGGGCCCATTTAGCGCGCATCGCTTCCGAGTACCTCCATGAACACCGCTTCCAGCCCCTCGCCGCCGCGCACCTCTTCGATCGGCCCGTTCGCGACCAGCTTCCCTTCGCGGATGATAGCGATCTTGTTGCAAAGCTTTTCGGCCACGTCCAATACGTGCGTGGAGAAAAAGATGGCCGCCCCCCGCGCGCACATCTCGCGGAACACCTCTTTGAGCTTGAAGGCGGCTTCGGGGTCCAGCCCCACGAAGGGTTCGTCCAGCACGAGCAGTTTTGGATCGTGCACCAGCGCGCCGATGATGGCCGTCTTCTGCTTCATGCCGTGCGAATAGCTCCCGATCAGCGAGCCGAGGTCCCCCGCGATGCGGAACATCTCCGCATACTTTGCGATGCGCTCCGCGCGCACCTCTTCGTTCACGCCGAAGATGTCGGCGATGAAGTTGATGTACTGGATGCCCGTGAGGTAGTCGTACAGGTCGGGATCGTCGGAGATGTAGGCCATCTCCGCCTTGCATTTTACGGGCTCTTTGCGCACCGAATGGCCGCAGATGCGGATCTCGCCCTCGTCGAAGGCGAGGATGCCCGCCAGCGCGCGCAGGGTGGTGGTCTTGCCCGCGCCGTTCTGGCCGATGAAGCCGTAAATGTCCCCCGCGCACACCTCCAACGAAAGGCCGTCGACGGCCGTCTTGTTCTTTCCGTAGCGCTTTGTCAGGTTTTCGATCTGCAAAACGGGTCCCATGCTTCCCTCCGCGGCGGGCCGCGTATCGTTTGCCCCGTCGCCGCGCCTTGCGCGTCTGCCTGTATCATACCATGAACGCGCCGCCTTTGTCAACGCGGGGGGGGGTAGAAGAAAATCGTAAAAAAATGAGGAGAGTGTCCGCCGTTGCGGGCAGGCTCCCGTCATCCGGAGTTTGCCGAGGGGTCTCATTGCACGGCTTTTTCGTGCGCGGGCGTGCGAGATCCTTCGGCTGCGCTTCGCTCCGCCCGGGATGGCGGGAGGGGACGCCGAGGAGAAGACAACGCAAAAAAGGCCCCCGCGGGAGGCCTTTTCTATTATACTTTTCTATTATAATAGGTATTGATCTACTTCGCCATGGCTTCCTGCACCGCAACGGCACAAGCAGCGGTCCGGAGCGGACCATGTTGCTTGTGCAGACCGTTGCGCAAAAAAAGGAACTCCCTTTGCGGAAGTTCCTTAAAAAACTTGCTTTTTTTTACTTCGCCATGGCTTCCTGTACCGCAACGGCACAGGCAACGGTCATACCGACCATGGGGTTGTTGCCGGCGCCGATCAGGCCCATCATCTCCACGTGCGCGGGCACGGAGGAGGAGCCCGCAAACTGCGCGTCGGAGTGCATGCGGCCCATCGTATCGGTCATGCCGTAGCTCGCGGGGCCCGCGGCCATGTTGTCGGGGTGGAGCGTCCTGCCCGTGCCGCCGCCCGAGGCCACCGAGAAGTACTTTTTGCCGTTTTCCACCGCCCACTTTTTGTAGGTGCCGGCCACGGGGTGCTGGAACCTCGTCGGGTTGGTCGAGTTGCCCGTGATGGAAACGTCGACCTTTTCCATGATCATGATGGCCACGCCCTCGTTGACGTCGTCGGTGCCGTAGCAGCGCACTTTTGCGCGTTCGCCGTCCGAGTAGGGGGTCTCCTTGACGATGGTCACTTTGCCCGTGTAGTAATCGTACTTGGTCTGCACGTAGGTGAAGCCGTTGATGCGGGAGATGATGTAGGCCGCATCCTTGCCCAGGCCGTTGAGGATGACGCGCAGGGGGTTCTTGCGGACCTTGTTCGCGTTTTTGGCGATGCCGATGGCGCCTTCGGCCGCGGCGAATGATTCATGCCCCGCCAGGAAGCAGAAGCATTCCGTCTCTTCGCGCAGCAGCATGGCGGCGAGGTTGCCGTGCCCGAGGCCGACTTTGCGCTGGTCGGCGACCGAGCCGGGGATGCAGAAGGCCTGCAAGCCTTCGCCGATGGCCTCGGCCGCGTCGGCGGCCTTTTTGCAGCCCTTTTTCACGGCGATGGCGGCGCCCAGGGTGTACGCCCAGCCCGCGTTCTCGAAGGCGATGGGCTGCACGCTCTTGACGATGGCATAGGGGTCGAAGCCCTTGTCGTTGCAGATCTTTTTCGCGTCTTCAAAATCTTTGATCCCGTACTTGTCCATGACGGGCTTGATCTGGCCGATCCTTCTCTCGTATCCTTCAAACGTGATGCTCATTGCAGCGTACCTCCTTACTGTTTGCGGGGGTCGATGTAGCTGACCGCCCCGTCGGCCTTTTCAAAACGGCCGTAGTGGCCCGTGGCTTTTTGCAGCGCTTCGTTCGCGTCCATGCCGCCCTTGATGAAGTCCATCATCTTGCCGAAGTTGACGAATTCGTAGCCGATGACTTCGTTGTTCTTGTCGAGGGCGAGGCGGCGCACGTAGCCGTCCGTCATTTCGAGGTAGCGCACGCCCTTGGCGGCAGTGGAGTACATCGTGCCGATCTGCGAGCGGGTGCCCTTGCCGAGGTCTTCCAGCCCCGCGCCGATCACCAGGCCGTCGTCGGAGAAGGCGCTCTGGCTGCGGCCGTAAACGATCTGCAAAAACAGTTCGCGCATGGCGGTGTTGATGGCGTCGCACACGAGGTCGGTGTTGAGCGCTTCGAGGATGGTCTTTTTGGGCAGGATCTCGGCCGCCATCGCCGCCGAATGGGTCATGCCCGAGCAGCCGAGCGTTTCGACGAGCGCTTCCTGGATGACGCCCTGTTTGATGTTGAGCGTGAGCTTGCAGGCGCCCTGCTGCGGGGCGCACCAGCCGACGCCGTGCGTGAGGCCGGAGATGTCCTTGATCTCTTTTGCCTGCACCCATTTGCCCTCTTCGGGGATGGGGGCGGGGCCGTGGTTGGGGCCCTTTGCAACGCAGATCATCTCTTCCACTTCGCGTGAATATTGCATGTTTCTTCCTCCATTTGAAATGATTGCTGCCGACGCAGCGGTTCTACCTTTTCCGATTATACCACAACCGCGGCGAGATTTCAAGATTTTGGCGGGAAATAATCGGCCCGCCGCGCGGGAAAAACACAAAAAAATTTTGCAAACGGGCAAAAACCGCGCCGAGATGTTTACAAAAGCGGGCGGATATGGTAAAATGATAGCCGTTACCGCCGCAAGGAAAAGTGCGGCCGTTTTACGGAGTTACGTTACGATGGCAAAAAACGTGATGGACACCCTCCGCGAGAGGGGCTTTATCAAACAGACGGTGTACGAAGACGAGCTGTACGAGCTGCTCGGAAAGGAAAGCGTTCCCTTTTACATCGGCTTCGACCCCACGGCCGATTCGCTGCACGTGGGGCACTTCATGCAGCTGATCGCCATGAAGCACATGCAGCAGGCGGGGCACAAGCCCATCGTGCTCATCGGCGGCGGCACGGGCATGATCGGCGACCCCTCGGGCCGCACCGACATGCGCCTGATGATGACCCGCGAGACGGTGGACTACCACTGCGAATGCTTCCGCAAGCAGATGGCGCGCTTCATCGATTTCGAGGGCGAAAACGGCGCGATCATGGTCAACAATGCCGACTGGCTCTTAAACCTCAACTACATCGATTTCCTGCGCGAGATCGGCGTGCATTTTTCGGTCAACAAGATGCTGACGGCGGAGTGCTTCAAATCGCGCTTCGAGCGGGGGCTCTCCTTCTTTGAATTCAACTACATGCTCATGCAGGCGTACGACTTCCTCGTGCTCTACAAAAAATACGGCTGCAAGCTCGAACTGGGCGGGGACGACCAATGGAGCAACATCCTTGCGGGCGCGGACCTCATCCGCCGCAAGGAGCGCCAGCCCGCGTTCGCGATGACGTTCACCCTCCTGACCACCTCGGACGGCCGCAAAATGGGTAAAACGGCGAAGGGCGCCGTCTGGCTGGACGAGAACAAAACGAGCCCTTACGAATTTTTCCAGTATTGGCGGAACGTGGACGACGCGGACGTCGGCAAGTGCTTCAAACTGCTGACCTTCCTGCCCCTCGAAGAGATCGCCGCGCTGTGCGAAGGGGACGTGAACGCCGCCAAAGAGCGCCTCGCCTTCGAGCTGACGAAGATGGTGCACGGGCAGGAAAAGGCGGAACAGGCCTTGGCGCAGGCCCGCGCGGCCTTCGGCGGAGACGCCGAAAACATGCCCTCCGTCACCATTCCCGCGGACACGGCCGCCGTGGCCGACGCCCTCGTGGCGGCGGGCGCGGCCAAGTCCAAGAGCGAGGCGCGCCGCCTCATCGAAGGGGGCGGGGTGAAGATCGGCGAGGAAAAAGTTGCCGACGTGAACGCCGCCATCCCCGCGGAGGCGAAAGCCGCGGGCGAGTTCGTCCTGCACAAGGGCAAAAAGGTGCACATCCGCGTGCTCTTGCGATGAGCGGCTACCTCTCCGTCTTCGCCCCCTGCGAATACGAGGCCGTGATCGAGCGCTCGCGCTTCATCGCCCGCTGCACACACTGCGAGGGCGAAGAACAGGCGCGCGCCTTTTTGGCGGGCGTGCGGGCCGAACACCCCCTTGCCACCCACCATTGCTACGCCTTCGTGGCCGATAAGCTCGGCAACGTCCTGCGTTTTTCGGACGACGGCGAGCCGCAGGGCACGGCGGGCATACCCATCCTGGACGTGCTGCGGAACAAAAAATTGCAGGAGACGGCCGTGTGCGTCACCCGCTATTTCGGCGGGGTGAAGCTGGGTGCGGGCGGGCTGGTGCGCGCCTACGCGGGCGCGGCGGCCGAGGTGCTCGCGCGGGCGCAGATCTGCCGGTACAAGCCCTGCCGCGAGCTCTTCTGCACCGTCGGGTATGAGCATTTCGACGCCTTGAAAAAATTTCTCCAAGGCAGCGGGGCGACGGTGAAAGACGTCGCCTATACCGACAAGGTGACGGCCGCCGTCGCGGTGGAAGAGGAGGGCTGCGCGCGGTTTTGCGCGGCGCTTTCCGACCACATGGCGGGGCGCGTTTCCGTTCGCGAAGGGGAGGGGTATTGGTTCCCGTTCCCCGCCGAGGAGTGAACGCCGCCCGCAAAAGGGCGGGCAAAACAGACAGGGAGCACAAGGTCCGTTCACGTGCCTGCGGGCAGGGGCGCCTGTCGCGGAAAAACTCAGAAAAAAGGCGGTACCGCCGCCCGTTTTATAGTAAGGAAGGAAAGATATGAAATTCATCCGGGCAAAATCTTTGAAAGAGAAACCCGCCGACCAGAGCAAGCTCGGGTTCGGCAAGATCTTCACCGACTACATGCTGACGATGAAGTACAGGGACGGAAAGTGGGAGGAGCCCGTCATCGAGCCCTACGGCCCCGTGCCGTTCGACCTCGCGACGACGGTCTTCCACTACGCGCAGGGCATCTTCGAGGGTTTGAAGGCCTTCCGCAACGAAAAGGGCGAAGTGCGCGTGTTCCGCCCCGAAGAAAATTTCAAGCGCATGAACCGTTCGGCGGAGCGCATGTGCATCCCCGCCATCGACGAAAAGGTGGTGCTCGACGGTCTGTTCGAGCTGTTGAAGGTGGAAAAGGACTGGATCCCCACGGCCCCGGGCACGGCGCTGTACATCCGCCCCTCCATCATCGCCACCAACGCGATGCTCGGCGTGCACGCGGCCACCGAGTACCTGTTCTTCATCATCCTCTCGCCCGTCGGCAGCTACTACGCGCACGGGCTGGCGCCCACCCGCCTTTTGGTGGAGGACTACTACACCCGCGCCACCGTCGGCGGCACGGGCGAATCCAAGTGCATCGCCAACTACGCCGTCTCCCTCAAAGCGGGCGAAGAGGCGGAAAAGAAGGGCTTTGACCAGGTCCTTTGGCTGGACGCGAACGAGAAAAAGTACGTCGAAGAAGTGGGCTCGATGAACATGTTCTTCGTCATCGGCGGAGAAGTGGTCACCCCCGCGCTCGTCGGTTCCATCCTCCCCGGCATCACCCGCAAGAGCTCCATCGAGCTGCTGCGCGCCCACGGCTACAAGGTGAGCGAGCGCCGCGTCTCCATCGACGAGGTGATCGAAGCGCAGAAAAACGGCACGCTCGACGAGGCCTTCGGCACGGGCACGGCGGCCGTCATCTCGCCCGTCGGCATGATGGAGTACAAGGGGCAGGACTACGTCGTCAACGGCGGCAAGATGGGCGAGATCACCAAATGGCTGTACGACACCATCACGGGCATCCAGACGGGCCGCCTGGAAGATAAATTCGGCTGGGTCGTAAAGCTGTGACCGCGTTCGGGCCGCGCCCCAAAAAGATCAAAAAGATCAGCCCCAAGCGCGTTTCCGCCTTCTGGAAGGAGTTCGAGGACCGCGCCGAGCTGTACTTCGACATCCTCGCCGAAGGCGACGAGGAGTCGGACGATTACCTCTGGCTTTGCGGCATGGTGGGCAAGGCGCTGCTTCGCTGCGCGCCCTGCGGCATCATGCCCCCCGCCTTCCATTTCGACCTGCAACGCGAGCCCGTGCGCCTGGTGTTCGAGCACCGCGGCGACGCCTACCTTCTGGCGGCGGGCGAAGCGCTGGCCGCGCAGTTCCCGCCCGCATTGCAGGGGCGGCTGTCCTTTTGCGTGGCGGAATCGTGAACGTACGTCCGCGTCCTTTCCGGGCGCGGATGTTTTTTCCCGCGGGCGCGACCGCGCGCCTTGCGGAGGGTGCCCGCGCGCGGCGGGCGTGAGCGGCGCACGCCGCGGGAGGTCATGCCATGCCCGAGATCACGGCCATCGAGCCGCAGGCCAAGGACAAGGAGCGCTGCAACATCTACGTCGACGGCCGCTTTTACTGCGGCATGAAGCTGGAAACGGTGCTGCGTTTCCGCCTCAAAGCGGGGGACCACGTCGAACCCGACGCGCTCGACGCCATCCAGCTGGAAAACGAAAAGTCGCAGGCGCTGGACAAGGCCATGACCCATCTTTCCGCCACCATGAAGACGGAAAAGCAGATGCGCGACTTTTTGAAAAAGAAGGGCTACGTCGACGCCGTGTGCGGCTACGTTTTAGATAAGCTGCGCGGCTACGGCCTGGTGGACGACGCCGCCTATTGCGCGCAGTACGTGCAGTCGGCGGGCAGGGGCAAGGGTCCGCGGCTGATCGCGGCCGAACTGTACCGCCGCGGCGCGCCAAAAGAGGAGATCGAGGCCGCGCTCGAAGGGTTGCAGGGCGAGGACGGGGCCGCCCGCGCCGTGCTGGAAAAGTACATGCGCACGCGCGCGCGTACCCGCGAAAACCTGGCCAAGGCCTACCGCCACCTGCTTTCCAAGGGCTTCGGGTACGACGCCGCCAAGGACGCCCTCGCGGCCTTCGGCGAGGACGGGGACGGCGAGGACGGGGAATAAACGGGAAAACAAGGAGGGGAAAATTCATGGAAAAGATCTTGACGTGCGCCCAGATGCGGGCGGCGGACGGGTACACGATGCGCGAGCGGGGCATCTCTTCGCGCACGCTGATGGAGCGCGCGGGGGAAGCCATCGCCGACGCGGCCGCCGCGGCCATGCACGGCCGCACGGGTAGAGTGTTGGCGGTGTGCGGCGGCGGCAACAACGGCGGAGACGGCTGGTGCGCCGCCCGCCTGTTGGCCGCGCGCGGCTTTTCCGTCGCCGTGTGGGATGCGGCGGAGCACCGCTCGGAAGATTGTGAAGAGCAGCGCTCCCTGTACCTGGCGGCGGGTCTGCCCGCCTACGGCTTCGCCCCCGCGGGGGAGTTTGCCCTCGTCATCGAGGCGCTGTTCGGCACGGGCTTCCACGGCGCGCCCGCGGGCAGGGCGGCGGAGGCCGTCGCCTTCGTCAACAAGTGCGGGCAGGCGGGCGCCTTCGTGCTGGCGGCCGACATCCCCGCGGGGCTGGACGGGGACACGGGCCTGGCGCAGGGTGACGCCGTCCGCGCCTCGCTCACCGTGACCGTCGGCGAACGCAAGTGGGGGCTGTACCTCAACGACGGCGCCGACCTGTGCGGCCGCATCGAACGGGCGGACATCGGCATCGACCTGCCCGCGGCCGCCTACGGCGTGCGCTTTTCGTCGGCGGACCTTGCCTGCCTGTTCCCGCCCAAACGCCGCAACAGCCACAAGGGCAGCTACGGCCGCGCGGTCATCCTCGCGGGCAGCCTGCGCTACACGGGCGCGGGGCTTTTGGCGGCGGGCGCGGCACTGCGCGCGGGCGCGGGCTACACGGCCCTCCATTGCCCCGAGTCCGTGTTCGGCTTCTACGCGGGCAAATTCCCCGAACTTCTCCTCGGCTCCCTGCCCGAAGAGGAGGGTTGTTTCCGCCTCGATGAGGAGGCGCTTTCCGCCGCCTGCGCGGGGGCGGACGCCGTCGCCTTCGGCATGGGCTGCGGCTGCACCCGCGGCGTGTACGACTGCGCCGTGTGGCTGCTCGAAAATTACGGCGGCACCCTCGTGCTCGACGCCGACGCGCTCAACGCCCTGGCCGCCTATGGCACGGGCCCGCTCAAAAAGCGGCGCGCGCACGTCATCCTCACCCCGCACCCCGCCGAGCTCGCCCGCCTGTGCGGCAAAACGGTGCGCGAGGTCCAGGAAGGCGGCCCCGCCTTCGCGCGGTCGTTCGCGGCCGAATACGGCGTGACCCTGCTTTTGAAGGGCTGCGCGAGCGTCGTGGCGGGCGGGCCCCGCCTCGCGCTGGTGGCCGAGGGCGGGCCCGAGCTCGCGCGCGGCGGCAGCGGAGACGTGCTTTCGGGCCTGGTCTGCGGCCTGGCCGCGCGCGGCGCCGCGCCGTATATGGCGGCCGTGGGCGGGGCGCACCTGCTCGGCCGCGCGGGGGCCGTCGCCAAAGAGCGCGCGGGCAACGAGTACACCGTGACCGCTTCCGACGTCATCGCCGCCATCCCCGCGGCCGTCGCCGAGCTGGCGGGCGCGTGAGCGCCGCTTTCGCCCGCAGGGGAGCGGCGTGAACGGGCAGCGCCCTTGCGCCCTGCATAAAATTTCGGATACCGCCTTGCAAACGGGCGCGCTTTGGCATAAAGCGCGCCCGTTTCGGCCATACTGCAACGCGGAAAGGCAAAGGCGCCGCACAGGCGGCGCGCCCCGTTACATACAATGAAAGGGGGAGGGATCGCTTTTCCGAAAGAAAAAACAGTGAGGCGGGTCCATGGAGATCAAGCGAGGGGAGTTGTACTACGCCGACCTGAGCCCCGTGGTGGGCAGCGAACAGGGCGGGGTGCGCCCCGTGCTGGTGGTGCAAAACGATATCGGCAACAAATATTCGCCGACGGTCATCGCCGCGGCGGTCACGAGCAAACTGACCAAGGCGCGCCTGCCCACGCACATCGAACTGAGCGGCCGCACCTTCGGCTTGCAGCGCGATTCGGTGATCCTGCTCGAACAGATCCGCACACTGGATAAGCGGCGGCTGAAAGAGCGCATCGGCGCCCTGCCCACGTCCACCATGCGGAAGGTGGACGGCGCCCTGCTCATCAGCCTCGGCTGCCGCCCCCTGCCCGCGGGCAGGGGGCAGGGCCTGTCCGCATCGGGCAAAACGCCCGTCTGACGGCCCTTTGCCGCTTTGCGGCCGCGTTTTGGTACGCGCCGCCCCGCGCTTTCGCGCGGGGCGGCTTTTCGTTTTGCCCGCCCTTTCGGGGCGCGGGCGCACTTTTCGGCAAAGAAAGGCGTTTGCGCATTCTTGCGGCGGGATATGTTTGGCAAGGCGCGCGCGGCGTGCTATAATCGTGGCAGGATTTCGGCAAGGCAACGGAGAAGGACTTTTCATGAACAGGGCCGGGGCTGCATTCCCTCCGCATGTCGGGGAGGGGGTATATTTTTTAGCACATAACAACATCATCTGCACGGTTTGCACACCGCGCGGCGAGGCCGCGGCGGGCTCTTTACATGGGCCCGCCGCGGCCTTTTTGCGCTTTTTTTGCGCCCTTTGCGCCGCGCGGCCGCCTTCCGCCCTTCGCCCGCCGCCCGCTTTTTGTGCGGCGGGCGGGCGTATTTTTGCAAAAAAAACGCAAACTGTTTCGTGGCATTTGCGGCGGCCGTTTTCCCCGCAAAGCGTCTGAGATGCCCGTTTTTTGTCGGTTTTTTGCCCGCAGCGCCGCGTCCGCGGCCGTTGCAAAGGGCAATTTAGCACCGCGCAATCGTTGAAATTGACAAACAAGTCGGTTGGTTTTGCTATTTTATTCTCGGGTAAGGCCGCTTATAATGGTGGCGAATACGGAGGAAAGATGGACGATATCCAAAAATTTCTGAACAGCCTGTCGCCGTATATCCGCAGGGCGTGGGACGCGCGCATGCCCGTCGATTGGGAGATCCCGCTCCGCTTTATCTACGATTACGAGATCTGCTTCATCAAGGCGGGGACCGTCAACGTCTGGGCGGAGGACACGCTGTACGAGGGCCGCGCGGGAGACGTGTTCTTTTTCGTTCCCGGCCAGCTGCACAGCATCCGCAGCGTGGGGAGCGAGCGCGTCTGGCAGCCGCACATCCATTTCGATTTCTTTTTCGACGAGTACAGCGAGGGATTGGAGGTCCCCATCAAGATGCCGCACCCGAACGAGCACATGCGGCGCAACGTCTTCAACGACTACCCGTCCTTGAAGATCCCGACCAAGACCACCTTTTCCAACCCGTACGAGGCGGATGAGCTCATCTCGCGCATCATCGCCGAGTGCGCGGGGCTGGACCCGTTGAAGGCCATCCGCTGCAAGTCGCTGCTGTTCGACCTCCTGTACCTGCTGCTCAGCCGTCGCTTCGCGCCGTCGGGCGGGGCGGGGGAGAAGGACAAGATGATGGAGCTGGTGAACAAGGCAAACCGCTTCATCCAGCAAAATTGCGACAAGCCCCTGTCCATGCGCGAGGTATCCGACTACGTGGGGTACAGCCCCAACTACTTCGCGCAGGTCTACAAAAAGATCGTGGGGCTCAGCCCCGTCGACTACCACGCCCAGCTCCGCATCGAAAAGGCCAAAAATTACATCCTCATGACCAACCTTTCGATGTCGGACATCGCCGAAGAGCTCGGCTTTGACAGCCTGTACAGTTTCAGCCGCTATTTCAAGCGGGCGGAAGGGGTCTCGCCCCTGGAATTCCGCACCGCCACAAACAACAAATACAAATGAACCGAGGAGGGATCGCAATGAGAGGAAAACGTTTGGCCGCGGCGCTTTGCGGCGCCTGCCTTCTGGCAGTTTCTCTGTTCGGCGTCGCCTGTGCCCCCGCCGACACCATGCCCGTGGAGGAGGGCGCCACCGTCGTCAAGATCATGGCGCGCGAGTTCGAGCAATGGAGGAACGACCATTTCACGTCATTGGTGCGCTCCATCAACGAGGACCTCAACGACGGCATCCAGGTGGAGCTGGAATTCGTCATCGAGGAGAACTTCAACGACCGCCTCGAAACGGCCCGCGAAACGGGCACCGCGCCCGACGTGATCATGTACAGCTACAACCACATCTATACCCAGATGAGCAACGGCAACATCGCCGCGCTGGACGGGTACGTGAGCGAGGCCGCCCTCGGCGACATCAAGGACGAGGTCAAGGAAGCCATCGAGTTCGGCGGCAAGACGTACGCCTACCCGTGGTACACCGAGGCGAGCACCGTGCTCTTTTACTCCAAGTCCAAATTCGCGCAGGCGGGCATCGCCGAGCCGCCGAAGACGTGGCAGGAGCTTTTGGACGCCTGTGAAAAGCTCAAAAGCGCCATGCCGCGCGGCACCTACGCCCTGGGCATGCCCCTCGGCGGGGATATCGGCTGGGCGACGTGGGGGATGATCTACAACCAGCTCGGCGGCTGGCCCATCACCGAGGATTGGAGCCGCTCCGTCTTCGACGACGCCGACAAGGTGCGCGACTACGCCCGCTTCCTCGACTTTTACGGGAAGCTGTACGACAACGCCTACACCCCCGTCAGTGCGCTGCACGCCAACGGCTACAACGAGATCATCTCGGCCTGGGCGGACGGCAAATACGCGATGACGCTGGCCGTTTCCAGCCAGCTGGGCACCCTCATCCAGGAATACCCCGACACGCTTGGCGACGTGGGCATCGCCGTCATGCCGACCGAATCGGGCAACGCCGAAGCGGTGACGGCCACCAACGGCGGCTGGTGCCTGGGCATCGACGCCAAGAGCAGCCACAAAGATCTCGCCGGGCAGGTCATCGAGCGGCTGTTGTACACCAACACCGAAAAGAACGTGGAATTTTACACCATGAGCGGGTACAGCCGCATCTCCGCCTTAAAATCGGTGGACGAGGCCGCCTCCGCCCTGGCCGAGAGCAGCGAATACAAGGACTTTGCCGCCGTCATCGGCGACGTGTGCTCGCACGCGGTGATGGAGCCCATCTATTCCTGGAACATCTCGCTGCAAATGGCGTGGAGCATGGAAAACATGATCCAGGGCGCCACGCAGACCACCGTGCAGATCACGCAGGAGCTGAAAGACAAGGTCGAAAACATCATCGCCGTCTACGAGCTCGCCGGCAAAAACCCGCACGGCGGGGAGGCATAAGCGGTGCGCCTTCCACGCAGGCGTGAGCGGCAGAACGCGGCGGGGCTGTTGATGATCGCCCCCTGCGTGCTGGGCATCACCGCCTTCGTCATGATCCCGCTGGCCCTGGCACTGTACCGTTCGCTGTTCGATTACCGCGTATACAGTGAAGTGCAGGAGTGGGTGGGGCTGAAAAATTACTGGCAGGTGCTCTCGACCGACCTGTTCGTGCGCTCCTTCGGCAACGTTTTGCTGCTGGCCGCGTGCGTGGTGGTGCTGGTGGTGGTCTGCGCCTTCTTCTTCGCGCACGTCATCGCCAACATCGCGCCCCGCTTCGCGCGGGCGGTGAAGTCGATCATCTACATTCCCTGCCTCATTTCGGGCATCGCCGCGGGCATTATCTTCCTGTTTTTGACCAATCTCTCGGGCGGGCTCATCAACGGCGTGCTGTTCGAGCTGGGGCTCGACTCCGTCGCCTTCGACAGGCAGGGGATCTGGCCGTACGTATCCGTCATCTATCCCACGGTGTGGCTGAGCTTCGGCTACAACTGCCTGGTGCTGTACGCGGGGCTGATCAACATCCCGTCGCAGTACTTCGAGGCGGCCGAGCTCGACGGCGCGGGTGCGGGCGCGCGGCTTTGGTACATCACGCTGCCCAACATGAAAAACTATTTCGTGCTCATCATCGTCAACCTGGTCGCGGCCAACTTGCAGATGTTTGAAGTGCCCATGATGATGACGGGCGGCGGCCCGCTGCACAAGACGTACACCCCCGTTTTGTACGTGTACAACAGCTACCGCGACAACGCGGCGACGCAGTCTTTGACCATCGCCGCGGCGGTGCTGATCATGATCCCCATCGCCGTGGTGAACATGGTCATCTTCCGCATCATCCGTTCGGAAAAATCCAACGACGACTGAGGTGGCCCATGCGCGCTAAAATTTTCCGCGGCAGCATGTACGCCGCCGCCGTATTCGTGCTCATCCTGGTGCTGGTACCGCTGCTTTGGATGGTGCTTTCCGCCTTCAAGAGCCGCAGCGAGGTGCTGCCCGTGGGGCTTGTCATCCTCCCTTCGGAATGGCATTTCGACAACTTCGCCAAGGTGTTCACCGTCTATTCGGACATCAACTTTTTTTACAGTTATCTCTCCACGCTGGGCGTGGCGGCGCTGGGGGTGCTGCTCTCGCTCATCGTCAATTCCATGGCGGGCTACGCCTTCGCCAGGCTGGATTTCTGCCTGAAAAAGTTCTTCTGGTGCTTCGTCATCTTCCAGATGTTCATCCCGGGCATATCCATCCTCATCACCTCCATCGAGGTCTGTTCCTTCCTGGGCCTGCTCGATTCCTTCTTCGTGCTCGTCCTTCCGGGGGTGGCGAACGGCTACAACACCTTCTTTTTCCGCCAGTTTTTCCTCTCGGTGCCGCGCGGCTACGAGGAGGCCGCCCAGCTCGACGGCCTCGGGCGCTTCGGCATCTATCTGAAAATTTTCCTGCCCCTGGCGGTCACGCCGCTCATCATCATCGGCGCGAGCGTGTTCATGGGGTATTGGAACAGCTACCTGTGGCCGAGCCTTACGGTCACGGACAACGTCGGCATGAAGCAGATCATGCAGGTCATCATGATCCTGCGTTCGCGCTACCGCGGCGATTACGGCGTCGTGGTGGCGGGCACGATCATCTCCATCACGGGGCCGCTGCTCATCTTCGCGGCCGCGCAGAAGTATATCGTGCAAGGCATCACCATTTCGGGCATCAAATAGGAGGCAGTATGTTTATGCAAAGGGGCGGGAAAGAACTGTTCTCGCCGATGCAGGGGAAGAGAGGGCGCATTTCCAGTTACGACCGCAGCGGCGGAAACGCCGACTGGTTCGAGATCGCCCCGCACGAACAGAGGGAGTTCGCCTCGTTTTCGGGCAGCGGCGTCATCCGCCATATCTGGATCACGATGGCAAACTTCGGCAAAGAGGACAAGTTTTTGCTGCGCAAAACGGTGCTGCGCGCCTATTGGGACGGCGAGAGCGATCCCAGCGTCGAGGTGCCCGTGGGCGACTTTTTCGGCATGGGCCACGCCATGAGCAAAAACTTCGTCTCGGCGCCGCTGCAAATGAGCCCCGAGGACGGCAAAGGCCTCAACTGCTGGTGGCCGATGCCCTTCCGCAAAGGCTTCCGCCTCAGCATCGAGAACGGCTGCGAGATCCCGCTGCAATTTTACTTCTACGTCGATTTCCAGGCCGAGCCCGTGGCGCAGGACGCGCTGTATTTCCACGCGCAATGGCGCAGGGAATGCCCCACGCAGGGCGTCGAGCCCGCGTCGATGGACCGCCGCGAATGGTGTTTCGGCGGCAAAAACCTCGGCGGGGAGGGCAATTACGTCCTCCTGGAAGCCGAGGGCCGCGGCCATTACTGCGGCGCCAACATCAATATCCACAACCTCAACGGCGACAATTATTGGGATTGGCCGGGGGAAGGGGACGACATGATTTTCATCGACGGGGACAAAGAACCCACCCTCAACGGCACGGGCACGGAGGACTACGTCAACATGGCCTGGTGCCCGCAGCAGGAATATTGCGCGCCCTACCACGGCCTGCTTTTGGGTGGCCGCGAGAACTGGAAGGGCAAGATCAGTTACTACCGTTACCACATCGCCGACCCCGTCAATTTTGAAAAGAGCATCCGCGTGACCATCGAACACGGCCACTGCAACCACCGCAGCGACGATTGGAGCAGCACGGCCTATTGGTACCAGACCGAGCCGCACGCCGCCTTCCCGCCGCTGCCGCCCGCAACGGAGCGGCTGCCCGTGGACGAGGAGGTGCTGCGCTGGGAGGGGAGGGTGGTCAAAACCGACCCCGCAAAAAAGCAATGATCGTATTTTCACGATAAGGAGGAAATGACTATGAAGGCTTTGGCTAAGAGCAAGCGGGCCCTGGCGGCCCTGCTTGCGGTGATGTTGTTCGCATCGTCGTTCGCCTTTCTCGGCGTGCGGCGTGCGTCCGCCCTCACGTACGGCGCCGAGCTCGTCGCCAACGGCAGCTTCGACGCCTACGCAAATTCGTTCGGCAAGCCCGTCGAGGAGGAGGTGCCGTCCTCGCCCGTACCCATGGCGTCGGGCGCGTATGAAGACCGCACTTTCGACTGCTACAACACGGCCACCCTCAACGGCGGGCGCGGCCAGTACGTAAAGACGGAGCAGGGCGATACCTACGCCCGCCTGTACTACGACGGCGCGGCCACGAACGATTCCATGGACATGTGGGTGCAGCCCGGCTGGCTGCCCGCTGGCACCTACACGATCACCGCCGACGTCGAACTGATCGGCTTTACCACGGGGGATTGCTTCGCCCTCAAATACAACGGCGGAGAGGACATCAAGAAAGAGGTGTTCAACGCCGCAGAATACGAACAGCTTCCCGACAGCGACATCGACGGGCTGAAAAAGGTGGAAGTGCAGTTCACGCTGCCAGAGGGTAACGAGTTCCCCGCGGCCATGTTTTGGCTGTACCACAAAAAATCGGAAGGCATCGAGGCGCACATCTACCGCATCACCTACCGCGACGCGGAAGACAATGTCGTATATGAGAACGATTTCAGTGCTCCTTTTGCGGCGACCGCCCGCAGGGATATGCCCTACGGCCAGTATGAGGACAGGGACTGGGGCGGCATCTATTGCATGAACCCCGCGTCCGACAGCGACCTCTTTGCGGGCTACGGCCAGGTGGTGCGCGAGCGCCGCGTGGACGGCACGACGGACACCTACGCCCGCCTCTACGACAACGATAAAAACAGCACCAAGGACACGATGAACTTCTGGATCCAGCCCGGCACCATCGAGGCGGGCGACTACACCGTCACCTTCGACTTCGAGATCCAAGGCAACAACGCGGCGCAGTACTGCGAGTTCAACGTCGACAACACGAGCGAAGGGAGAAAGACGGTCAAGATCGAGAACGGCCAGGCCCTGTTTGACCTCCCGAAGACGGAGAACGGCCTGCGCAGGGTCAGCATCGACTACACGCTGGATACGGCCCAGCAGTTCAACGCGCTCAACATCTGGTTCTACCATGCCAACGACAGTGTGCGCGAGCTGCACCTGTACGACGTGCGCATCGTCGACCGCGACACGCAGGAAACGGTGTACGAAAACGATTTCTCCGCCGCCTTCAACGTTGACCCGAACCGCACCGAAGTGGGCGATTCCTTCGGCTTCAACGACGCGGCGGGCGCCGCCGTCGTCAAGGAAGCGGACGGCAACATCGCGCTGGAAATGGCGGGCACGAGCGCCTTCAACACCGTGCTCGACGTCGACGGCCCCGCCAAGTACGCCGTGGAGTTTGACGTCAAACCCTCGCAGGACTACGCGGGCACGCTCTCCTTCTTCTTCGCCGCGCCCGACGCCGTCTACAACTCCGCCACCACCCGCGTGGCCGCCAAAAAGAGCGACTTCGACTTCCTGGACGAGGCGGAGCGCGACGGGTATTACCACTACACCACGTCGGTTTTGGTCAACAACTTCATGGAGCCGCACATCCTGAGCCTGTACACCATGTTCTCGGGCGAGGGCGGCACCGTGACCATCGACAACATCTCCGTCCGCAAGATCGAGGGCAGCGTCACAAAACAGACGACGCCTTCCACCGAGGGCCTCGTCTACACCGATCTGGTGCTCGGCGGCGACTTCGAGTACCTGAACGAGGGCTACACCTTCGTCCCGCTGCCCGACGACAGCACCTACTTCTGGGGCAGCGCCGAGTTCGATTCGCCCGGCAAGATCGTCAGCCTGGACGGCAACAAGGTGTTGCAGATCGCCTACGACCCCGCCAAAGGGGAGGGCAAGCAGTGGGCGAGCGCCTTCGTGTTCCTCGACCCCGAGAAATTCAACACCGAGGACGTGTTCACCCTTTCCTACCGCTACAAATACGAGGGGAAAGAGGGCTTCGATCCCGGCATCGGCTTCCAGACGACCTTCATCGGGGCCACGGGCATCGAGCATTGCGTGCAGTACCTCAATTACCTCGACGACCTGAAAGAGACGAGCGGCGTCAACACCAACGAATGGCCGTTCACGGCGGTCACGGGCGAGGACGGCTGGACGACGGTCACGCTGACCTTCCGCATGGACTCTTCCTTCCTCGGCCAGGTGGACAGCATCCGCTTCCTCAACTACAACAACTGCCAGGAAGAGATCAAGCTGTACATCGACGACGTGAAGTTCGGCAAATGGACGGCCGAAGCCCCCGCGCCCGACGGCGACGGAACGACCACCGGTGACAACAACGGCGGCGACGACGGCGGCACGGAAAAAGGCTGCGGCGGCTGCGGCGGGTTTGCCGTCGGCGGCAGCGCCCTGCTCGGCGGGGCGGTAGTGTGCGGCACGGGCGGCTTGCTGGCCGTGCGCAGGAAGAGGAAATAAGATCATGAAACGCATTCTTACGGTCTTGCTCGCTCTCGTATTCGGATGCTTCTTGTTCGCGGGCTGTGACCAGACGGGAAAGGGGGAGGGCCCTTCGGGGCCTTCTTCCCAGGGCGGCAGCAACTACGCGGAAACGGGCGGGGCGGTCAAATCGGTCACGCTCACGGGCTCGATCACGGGCGCCAAGTCAAAGTGGAACGACACGGTCACCGAAGCGCTCGTCGCGGGCACCGACCTCGGCATCCCCGTATACGATTCCAAAAACGACCGCATGCTGCTCTACTTCGGCGATACGTACAGCGGGCAGGTCAACGGCGAGGGCTCGGGCACGGGCAACTGGCGCAGCAACGTTTGCGCCTATTCCAAGGACTTCGACCTCTCCGATGGGCTGACCATCGACGGCTGGTTCACGCAGGGCAGCCGCACGATGGCCCGCGAGATCATCCGCAGCATCAAGACGGACGGCTACGAGATCACCACCATCCCCACGGGCGCCATCGAGATCGGCGGCAACATCTACGTCTTTTACATGTCGGTGCGCGAGTGGGGCGCCAACGGCGAGTGGTGGGTCAACTACTGCGGCGTCGTCAAGTCTTCCGACGGCGGCAACACCTATACGCGGGTGGAGGACCTGACCTGGACGGGCTTCAAGGACGAGACGGTGGTGGCGCTCACGGGGATGCAACCCGCCGAGGTGCGCGACCGCTACGCCCCCGGCTTTGCGCAGATCTGGCCCATGCGTGACGGCGAGTACGTGTACATCTACGGCATCGAGGGCGGCCGCTTCGGCGGCGTGCGGCTCGGGCGGGTCAAGGCGGACGAGTTTGAAGATTTCTCCGCCTACGAGTACTACACGGGCATGCAGGGCGAAGACCCCGTCTTCGCCGCGGGCGAAGAGGGCCTCAAAGCCGTGGCGGACGGGAATGCGTCCTCCCTCGTCATCGAAGGCCCCGCGGGCGAGATGTGCGTGGTCTGGAACGAGTACCTGCAAAAATACATGACCATCTACCAGGAAGGGCAGAGGATGGTGTTCCGTTCGGCTTCGTCGCCCTGGGGCGCGTGGAGCGAACCCGTCAAGCTCGTCGATTACAACGACTTCAACTCCATGTACTGCGGGTTCATGCACGAAAAATACATGGAAGACGGCGGAAAAACGGTCTACTTCATCATGTCCTACTGGTGGGACTATGAATCCGTGCTCATGAAGCTGGAACTTGCCTGAGGAGGCTGCACATGAACGAATCTTTGCTGCGCGCGATGACGGCCGAACGCGACGCCGTCACGCGCATGATCGAGGATACGCGCGGGCAGTACGACGCCGTCGCCGAGCTGTTTTTGCATTGCCGCGGCCGCGTCGTGTTCATGGGCATCGGCAAATCGGGGCACATCGGCGCCAAGCTGGCCGCCACCTTCTCCTCGACGGGCACGCCCGCCATCTTCGTGCACGCCGCCGAGGCCTGCCACGGCGATTTCGGCATGATCCGCCCCGAGGACGTGGCCGTGCTCATCTCCAACAGCGGCACCACCCGCGAAGTGTTGCAGGACCTGCCGCCGCTGCGCGCCATCGGCTGTACCACCGTCGCCTTCACGGCGGGGAAGGACAGCCCGCTCGCCCGCGGGTGCGACTACGTGCTCCTGTATCCCAAGGCCGAGGAGGCCGACCATCTGCACCTCGCGCCCACCGTCTCATCCACGCTGGCGCTGGTGCTGGGAGACGCGCTCGCCTGCGCCGTTTCCGAAGCGCGCGGGTTCACGCGCGAAGACTTTCACCGCTACCATCCCAACGGCGCCCTCGGGGACATGCTGCAAAAGGAGAGCAAGTCCGCCAAGGCCCCGTAAAGGCGCACGCCCCGCGGCCTGAGCGGGTGCGCCCCGCGGCCTTTTGGCGGCCCGCGGCCAACAAATGCGGTACGCGCCGCCCCGCGCCTTCGCGCGGGGCGGCTTTGCGCGCCTTCGCGGGACGGAGGATGGCAGGGGCACCGTTTTGCATAAACGGTATAACTATACGTATAATTTCCGCTGCGGCGCATAAAAAAGCAAATTCATGGCGGGCGGCGCGCCCCAATCCGTTGACAAAGCGGCGGCAAAAGTATATAATCGTCCCGTATGTTCCCGCAGGGGGCCGCGTGCCTGCCGCGGGGCAAATTCATGTTACGAAAGGAGTGCAGAAAAATGAAAAAAGTTCTCGGCATCCTGCTCGCGCTGGCCTCGCTCTTTTGCGTCGGCACCGCGGCGGCAGCCTGCGCCAACAACACGATCATCGTGCAGACGAACGCCTATTTCGCGCCGTTCGAGTACTACGACGGTAAGGAGATCGTCGGCGTGGACGTGGATATCATGAACAAAGTGGGCGAAAAGATGGGCAAAAAGGTGAAGTTCGTCGACGGCGAATTCGCCGTCATCATCGACGTCGTCAGCCAGGGCAAGAAGGCGGACGCGGGCGCCGCGGGCCTGACCATCACCGAAGAGCGCAAGCAGTACGTCGACTTTTCCGATCCCTATTACACCTCCGTGCAGTACGTGATCTGGGAGGCGGGCAACGCAGATTTCGCGACTTCCAAGGCCGCGGACGGCACCACCGACATGGTGCTTTGGGAGCAGCTCAAAGGCAAAAAGATCGGCGTGCAGCTCGACACGACGGGCAACCTTTACGTCAGCGGCGAGATCAACAAAGACGAGGGCTACGACGGCGTGCTCTACGGCAGCGGCGCCGTGTGCAAGCCGTACGACAACGCGCAGCTGGCCGTGGAAGCGATGTTCGGTTCGGACGCGCTCGACTGCGTGGTCGTGGACGAACTGCCCGCGCAGTACCTCGTGCAGAACACCAAAAACCATTCCTTGCAGTGCGCGGCGCTCTACTACGACGCCGAAACGGCGACCGAGGAACAGTACGCCATCTGCGTCACGCCCGGCAACACCGAACTTTTGACTGCCATCAACGAAGTGCTGGCCGAAATGAAGGCGAACGGCGAGATCGATCGGCTCGTTTCGCAGCACCTCGGCCTCGGGGCGTAAGCGCGGCGCGGGCAAGCGCCGCCGCACCTCGGCGTACATAACCAAAACAACATCGTACAGAGCGTACGGGGCAGGGCGGGCGCCCTGCCTTCGCGCGTTGTGAGGGGAACATGCTCTTTTTCCGTCAGCTGTGGGAAGCCGTTTCCACAGGCAAGTACATCACACTCTTTTTGGAAGGGTTCGGCACGACGCTGATCATCGCGGTGGGCGCGTCGGCGCTCGGGCTGCTGCTCGGCACCGTCGTCTCCGTCGTCAAGATCGCCGCGCAGAAGAACAGGCGCAACCGCTGGCTGCGCGTGCCCGAGTTCATCTGCAACCTCTATGTCTCGGTCATCCGCGGCACCCCCGTGGCGTTGCAGCTGTTCATCATGGCCTTCGCTATTTTGGCCATCCGCGGCTTCCCGCTCGAACTGACGGCCATTTTGACCTTCGGCATCAATTCGGGCGCCTACGTGGCCGAGAGCCTGCGCGCGGGCATCCAGTCGGTGGACGCGGGGCAGACGGAGGCGGCGCGTTCCCTCGGCCTGAGCGAGGGGCAGAGCATGCTCGCCATCGTCATCCCGCAGGCCATCAAAAACGTCATCCCCGCCATCGGCAACGAGCTGATCGCGCTGTTGAAGGAGACGTCCATCGTCAGCATGGTGGGCATCGTCGATCTGACCAACGCGGCCAAGATCATCGGCGCGGGCAACGAGATGGCTACCTATCTGGCGCCGATGGTGGTGGCGGCCCTCTTCTACCTGGCCGTCGTCTACCTGCTCATCTTCGGCATCCGCGCCATCGAGCGCAAGCTGCGCCAGAGCGAGCAGCACATCGACGAAAAGAAGGCGGAAAAGTGCCGCCAACGCATGGTGCGGCGGCTTGCCGCCATCGACGCGGCCTTTGAAAAGGAAACGGCGAGGGGGAAAGAGGCATGAACGGGCAAAACGCACGGGACCGCGAGGTCTTATTGGAAGTTACGGGGCTGAAAAAGCAGTTCGGCCAGAACGAGGTGCTGCGCGGCATCGATACCGTCATCCGCCGCGGCGAAAAGGTGGCCGTCATCGGCCCTTCGGGCAGCGGCAAGAGCACCTTTTTGCGCTGTTTGAACCGCCTCGAAGAGCCCACGGCGGGTTCCGTGCTCTTCGACGGGGAGGACATCGTCACCACCAAACGCATCAACGAATGCCGCCAAAAAATGGGCATGGTGTTCCAGCACTTCAACCTCTTCAACAACCTCACCGTGCTGGAAAAC
>CALVHO010000026.1 GCA_944328445.1 uncultured Clostridia bacterium
AAGTTTTGGGCTTGCGCCCAAATACGTTTTTGCGAGTCTGGGGACAAAAAGTATTATTTTAGTTTTTTTCAAGGTGGATATTATGGGCAAAGCGCCGTCTGACAGGCACGGGCCATTCGGCCCGTGCCTTCGTCTTGGCGCTTGCCGCCTGCGCCGTCTTTCGCAAAAAGTTTTGGGCTTGTGCCCAAATACGTTTTTGCGAGTCTGGGGACATAAAATCAACCACTGTCATTCCGAGCTTGTCGAGGGATCTCATTGTTTGGCTTAACTGTGGGCGAGCGAGTGAGATCCTTCGACTGCGCCTCACTTCGTTCGGCTTCGCTCAGGATGACAGAGGGGCGAATGTAAAATGTAAAATGTAGAATGTAGAATTGAGGAAAAATCTTATGCGATCCCGAGCTTGGCGAGAGATTTCATATAAAAAGAAAAATCCATAGCTCTCACGAAAAGTCTCGGGCGAAGCCCGAGATTTTTGTGAAGAAAGCGGCGGAGCCGAGGCGGAAGCGAGCGGCCGCCTGCACAGGCGGCCGTGAGAAACTTGCCTCGGGCGGAGCCGCAACCGCCGGCGGATGGAAAAACATGCGCAAAATTTTGTGGTTTTGCGGCAAAAATTTTTCAAGAAGTCTTGCAAGGGGGCGGGTTCTGTGGTAAAATAAACGGGATAAAGGCGCAGGACGCTGCGCGAAGGGGGCAGGCCATTGAACATTTGGCACGATATTTCCGAAAAACGCATCCGCAAAGACGATTTCATGTGCTACATCGAGATCCAGAAGGGCTCGAAGAGCAAGTACGAGCTCGACAAGGAGACGGGCGTTCTGCGCCTCGACCGCGTGCTGTACACGTCGACGGTGTACCCCGCGAGCTACGGGTTCATCCCGCGCACCTATGCCGACGACGGCGACCCGCTCGACGTGCTGGTGCTGTGCAGCGAGCCCATCCTGCCCGCCACGCTGGTGCAGTGCTATCCCATCGGCGTCATCAACATGCTCGACGACGGCAAAAAGGACGAAAAGATCATCGCCATCCCGTTCCGCGAGCCGACGTACAACATCTACAACGACATTTCGCAGCTGCCGCGCCACATCTTCGACGAGATGATGCACTTTTTTGAAGTGTACAAGGTCCTCGAACATAAGACGACTTCGGTCAAAGAGATCATGGGCCGCGACGCCGCCGTGGAGATCGTTCAGGGCTGCATCGACAACTATAAACGCGATTTCGGGGGAAAGTAAATGGAAAAGAAGATCGTATTCATAGGAGATTCCATCACCGATTCGGGGCGTGACCGCGCCGACTCTTCCTCGCTGGGCAACGGCTACGTGGCCATTCTCTACGAAAAGCTGCGCAACCTCTACGAGGACATTTCCTTCACGTTCGTGAACGCGGGCGTCTCGGGCGACCGCGCCGCGGACGTGCAAAAGCGCGTGGAGGCGGACGTCGCCGCGCACAAGCCCGACATCGCTGTGCTGCTCGTCGGCATCAACGACACCTGGCGGTGCGCCGACCTCTCTTTGCCCTTCGACGAGGAAGGCTTTGCGGCCGCCTACGAGGGCATCCTGGCGGGGATCAAGGCCTGCGGCGCCAAGCTCATCGTCGTCGAGCCCTTCCTCTTCGACGTGCCGGACAAAAAGCGTTTCCGCCGCCTGTTCGACAAGGAGCTTGCCATCATCCGCGCGCTGGCGCCCCGCTATGCCGACGCCTTCGTGCCTCTGGACGAGATGTTCGCGGGCGTGAGCCAGAGCGTGGGCATCTCCGCCTACTCCGCGGACGGCATCCATCCCACCCACCGCGCGTCCCGCCTCATCGCGGACAACGTCATCAAAAAGATCAGGCCTTTGTTATGAACAGGGAAAAGAAGTTGCTCGTCGTCGTCGACATGCAGCGCGACTTTCTGACGGGCGCGCTGGGCAGCAAGGCGGCGCAGTCCCTCCTTCCGCGCGTGCGCGCCCGCATCGAGGTCGCCGCGGCGGCGGGGGAGACCGTCGTCTTCACGCGCGACACCCACGATTACGGCTACATGCAGACGCAGGAGGGGCGGCGGCTGCCCGTGCCGCACTGCATCCGCGGCACCGAGGGTTGGGACATCGACCCGTTTTTGCCGAGCGCGGGCTGCCGCGTATTCGACAAGCCGACGTTCGGCAGCTGCGCCCTGGCCGCCTACGCCGCGGAGGAGGGGTTCGGCGCCATCGAGTTCGTCGGCGTGTGCACGGACATGTGCGTGCTCTCCAATGCCGTGCTGTGCAAGGCTTTCTGCCCCGAGGCGGAGATCTCGGTGCGCGTGGACTGCTGCGCGGGCGTCACGCCGCAGCGGCATGAAACCGCATTGCAGGCGATGCAGGCCTGCCAGATCGACGTCGTGTAAGGCCGCCGTGAACGGTCTTGATCGCAAAAGAGCGGGCCGCCGCGCGTTTGCCAACGCGCGGCGGCCCGTTTTGTGTATCGAAAAAGTTTAGTGCGGGCGGTCACGGCAGGATGCCCTGCGCGATCAGCCGAAGAGAAGAGAGCACGCCCGCGCGCTCGTTGGAGGGGATGACTTTGCCGATCTTGCGTTTGAGGGGGCCGAAGGCGTTTTCGGTCACGTACGGGTGGCCGCAGGCGAGCAGCATCTCGTAATCGTTCATGTGGTCGCCGAAGGCGGCGCACTCCTCGGGGCGGATGTGAAAGCGGTCCAGGATAAAGCGGATGGCGTTGCCCTTGTGCGCGTCGGGGGCGGAAATGTCCAGCCAGTTGCCGCCCGATTGGATGACGCGCAGCTGCGGCAGGGCGCGGGGCAGCACCTTCATGCCGCTGTTTTCGGGGCCGAGCCCGTCGTAGACGGCCACCTTGCACACCTGTTCCCGCCGCGCGGCCACGCGGAGCTCCTCCTTGGCGTTGCAGAGGTAGGAGGCGCGCACGTACTGCAAAAAGGGTTCGGCCTCCTCCTCGTAATAGGCGCAGCGCGGCGTGCACACGAGCGCGTGCGCGCCTTGCAGCGGGCGCACGGCGTCCAGCGCGCGCAAAACGTGCTCTTCGGCGACGGGCCGCGCGTACAGCAGCTCTTCGCCCTGCGCGACCAGGGCGCCGTTTTCGGCCATGATGAGGATCTTGTCCGCCACGGGCGCGAACATCTGCCGCAGCGCGTACAGCTGCCGCCCGCTCGCCGCGCAGAACAGAACGCCCCGCGCGTGCAGCTGCAAGATCGCGTCAAAAACCCCGTCGGGGAGGTTCCCCGCAGGGTCTAAAAGTGTTCCGTCCAGATCGCTTGCAACCAGTCGTATCATAAGCGTTTCCGTGGCGGCCGCAGGCCGCGCCGTCCGCGGCGTGCAGCCGCTTCCGCGCCCGCCCGTGGCCGCGCTTTTTTGTATACGTATCCAGAAAAATGCGCCCGCGCGTTCACATCAGCGGCGCGAAGATGCGCAGCAGGGCGCGGTACAACAGGCGGGGCAGGCTGTCCTTGATGGCATCTATGCCCACTTCTTCGCAGAGCGCGCAGGTCTGCAAAAAGTCCTCTTCCACCTGCGCGGCGATGCGCGCGTCGAAAAAGGCGGCGTCGCATTCAAAGTGCAGGTAAAAGCTGCGGAAGTCCATGTTGGTGGAGCCGAGGATGCAGCATTCGCCGTCGCTGACGATGCCCTTGGCGTGCACGAAGCCGGGGGTGTAGCGGTAGATGCGTATGCCGTCCTTGACCAGCTGCGAGTAGAAGGCCTTGGTCACGGCATAGACGTATTTTTTGTCGGGCGTGCCCGGCACGACGATGCGCACGTCCACGCCCGCCTTGGCCGCGCCCGCCAGTGCGCGCTTCATCTCCCCGTCCAGGATGAGGTAGGGCGTGAAGATGTACACGTACTTTTTCGCGCGGTAGATGGTCTTCAAATACAGGTCTTCGCAGACGTTGGCGTCGTCGAAGGGGGAATCGCAGAAGGGCAGGCAGAGGATGTCTCCCGCGGGCGCGTCGCAGGCGAAGGCGGAAAAATCCTCCTTTTCGGCGTACAGCGACCAAAGCTGCAAGAACATCGCCGTGAAGTTTTGCGCCGCGCGGCCGCGCACCATCACGCCCGTGTCCTTCCAATGCCCGAACGGCTTGGTCTCGTTGACGTATTCGTCGGCCAGGTTGATGCCTCCCGTGAAGGAGGTGACGCCGTCGATGACGGCGATCTTGCGGTGGGTGCGGTTGTTCTGCGCCACGTCCAAAACGGGGCGGAAGCGGTTGAAGCACAGGCAGCGGATGCCGTCCTTTTCCAGCTCGGCGGGGTAGTTGGAGGGGACTTTGAACATCGAACCGATGTCGTCGTAGATGACGCGCACGTCCACCCCCGCGGCCGCCTTGCGGCGCAGGATGTCCGCGATGCCGTCCCAGAACTTTCCGCGCGCGATGATGAAGTATTCGAGGAAGATGAACTTTTCCGCCTTTTCCAGCTCCTCGCACAGTTTGGCGGCGTAGGCCTCGCCCGTGGGGAAGTATTCGGCCTCGTAGCAGTCCGCCGCGGGGAGGCGGTTGGCCTCGTGCGTTATGGCCGCGCATTGGGCCGCAAAGGCGCCGTGCTGTTCGTAGCGGCGGAGGATGTCCTCGTTTTGGCCGTAGAACACGGGTCTCATGCCGCTGAAACGGTCTACGAGGGTGCGGCGGTAACGGCGCGGCAGTTTGCGCCGCCGCAGCGAGAGGTACATCAGCCCGCCCGCGGGCGGCAAAAACAGGATGGGCACCAGCCAGGCGATCTTGTATTCGGCGTTGATCTCGGCGTTGACGATGTACAGGATGAGGAAAAAGTCGAACACGATGACGGCCGCCACCATGACGATGAACACGACGGTGTTGGCGTTGAAGAGGATAAAATAATAGGCGGCGGGCAACAATGCAAGCTCGATGAGGAGGAGCAGGCAAACGAGCAAAAACTTGCTCGTCAGCAGTCGGAACAGTTTACGAAATCGCATGGGAATACCTAGTACAAGTTCACGAAAAAAGTTTTGAAAGAGACAAAACTTTTTTCCGTGAGTTTGAGGGGAAACCCGAGCGGTTTTCCCCTCCGCGCGCGATGTGTTTCGGCTTCAAAAGCCATAGAATCGCGCGCGTTCACCCCTTCCGTTCGCCGCTTTGCGGCGCAAGGGGAAAAAGCGAAAAGCGCGGTTTCCGCTTTTTCAGGGTGCCTGAAAGGTTCACACTTTTTCTTTTGAGCTGACAAAAGAAAAAGTCGTGATTTTGAGGGGACAACCGCAATTCTACACTCTACATTTTACATTCTACATTTCGAAATGCCCCGCCATGAGATCCCTCGGCAGGCTCGGGATGACATAAAGTGTATCCAAAATTCTACACTCTACATTCTGCATTCTACACTCGGCAAAGCCCGCCAGGGCGCCTTGCGTCGGGCTCGGGACGACATAAGGTGTATCCAAAATTCTACACTCTACATTTTACATTCTACATTCGGCCCGCAAAAGCCCGCGGTTTTGGGGAGGAAAGCGATGCCGCCGCCGTCAGAGCAGGTCGATGACGGTGCAGGGGACGCGGCCGCCTTCTTTTCGCAGCTTGGCGCCTTCGGCGAGGGCGTCTGCGATCTCGGCCGCGGGGCGGTGCGCCGCGATCAGCGGCGCGGGGTCGACGGCGTTGTTGACGAGCAGGTTGATGGCCGCCGCGCAGTTGGAATAGTCGTTGGAGATGGTCGTCAGCGTCAGGCGTTTGTCCTGGGCCGCCTTCATGGGCACCGAAACGGGCGGGAAGCCCAGCCCCGTGTATACGACGGTGCCGCCCGCGGCGGTGGTGGCGAAGGCGGTCTCGGGCGGGACGGGGCAGTAGCTCGTGTACACGCTGCCCGCGGCCATACGCCCGCCCGTGATGCGCGCAACGTGCTCTTCGAGCCCTTCGTCCGCCTTCACGGTGTAGTACACGCCGCAGCCCTGCGCCCGCTTCAACAATTCCTCGTCGGCGTCGATGAGGATGGGAACGGCCTGGCGGTAGATGAGCAGCTGGCAAAGGAGGGTGCCGACGGCGTCGGCGCCGAACACGGCGATGTGCATGCCCTTGGCCGCGTTCAGCCCGTCCACCACCGCCTCGCACATGGAAACGATGCCGATGAACAGCGCCTTGTCGTCGGGGACGGAAGGGGGCAGGGGCGAGAGGACGGATTCGTCCGCCACCAGAAAGTCGCGCAGCGCCCCGTCGCGCCCCTCGCCCGCGGCGACAAGGTGCGTGCAGTTTTCGGGGCGGCCCGTCACGCACTGTTCGCAGCGCCCGCAGGGCGCCACGTCGCGGATGTAGACGCGGGTGTTCTTTTCCACGCTCAGGCAGCCTTCGCCCGTCTCGCTGACCACGCCCACGGCAAAGCGCCCGGGCACGACGGGGTACGCCACGCCCGCGCTGCCGTCAAACACGCGCACCTCGGCGGGGGAGAGCAGCAGCCTGGTCACCTTGACTTTGGCCTGCGTCGGCGTTTGGATGCTTTCCGGCTTCTCTTCCTCGGCCAAAACGCCGGGGGAGAGCACTTTCCAGATCTTCATGAAAACTCCTTCCGTTGCGGGGGAGCGAGCAAAGCGCCCCCATTTTCGTGCCCATTATAAATCAAAGCGAAAAATTTTGCAAGCGATTGCGCACCGCCCCGCCCGCGCCGCAAACCGCGCCGTTTGCGGAAAAAAATGCCCGCCCGCGCCCCCGCAAAAAAAATTTGCAAAATTGCGAAACGCGCCCCATTCCGTTTGACTTGCGGAAAGAAATGATATATAATGGGTCAGCATCTTGATCGTAAGAGAGTACGCAGCAGAGGTGAATATTATGAAGACTGACATTCATCCCGATTACCATGAGGTGACCGTCACGTGCGCCTGCGGGGCGACGTTCAAGACCGGTTCCACAAAAAAAGGCGATACCATCAAAGTGGATATTTGCAGCAAGTGCCATCCCTTCTTTACGGGCAGGCAGAAACTCGTGGATACGGGCGGCAGGGTCGATAAGTTCAAAAAAAGATACGGCATTTGACCGGGTCGTCAGCTCCGAGGCTTTGCTTGGGGCTGATTTTTCTTATACGCGCGCGTGGACGCGCGCGCAGCGCCCGCGGCGGAGCGGGCGAAAGGAACGGCTGCCTCCGCTCTTTTGCGGGGACATGAAAGGGTCATGAAGGAAAAAAAGACAAAAAAAGAAAAAAACAAGCGCACCTACATCGGCGGCCAGGCCGTGCTCGAAGGGGTGATGATGCGCGGCAAAACGGCGTACGCCACCGCCGTGCGCGATCCCGAAGGGCACATCCAGGTGGAGAGCCGCCGCCTCAACACCTCCAAGCGGATGCGCGTCGTATCCAGGATCCCCCTCGTGCGCGGCGTGGTCAACTTCGTCGCGTCTTTGGTGACCGGTTCCAAGATCCTGATGCGCTCGGCCGAGGTGTACGGGGACGAGGGCGAGCCCACCCGCTTTGAAAAGTGGTGCGAAAAAAAGCTGCACGTCAACGTGATGTCGGCCGTCTCTTTCCTGGCCACCCTCCTGGGGGTGGTGCTGGCGGTGGTGCTGTTCGTGGCGCTGCCGCTGTGGCTTTCCAACCTCATCTTCCCCGAGCGGCTCTGGTGGACGATCGGCTACAACCTCGCCCAGGGCGGGCTGCGGCTGGCCATCTTCGTCCTCTACATCGTGCTCATCACCGCCATGAAGGACATCCGCCGCGTGTTCATGTACCACGGCGCCGAGCACAAGACCATCACCTGCTTCGAGCGGGGGATGGAGCTCACGCCCGCAAACGCGAAGTCCTGCCCCCGCTTGCACGACCGCTGCGGCACCACCTTCCTGTTTTTGGTGATGGCGGTCAGCATCGTCGTCTTTTCCGTCGTCAACTGGCTGCTGCGCGGCGCCTTTTCGGGCATTGAAAACGGCGTCTTGCAGTATCTTGCCCAGTTCGGCGTGAAATTATTGTTCCTGCCCCTCGTGGCGGGGCTCTCGTACGAGGTGCTCAAACTCCTCGCCAAATCGCAGAGCAAGATCCTTTTGCCCATCAAGGCGCCCGGGCTCGCGTTGCAGCTTCTGACCACCCGCGAACCGACCGACGACATGCTCGAAGTGGCCATCGCCGCCTTCCAAAAGGTCGCGGAGATGGACGCCGACGCGGGCGTACCGGAGACCGACTTCGTCGTCTCCAAGTCCGTGCGTAAATACACCGAGGAGCTCGCCGCGCGCTTTGCCGCCGCGGGCATCGACCGCAGCGACGCCGAGTGGCTCGTCTCCCTGCAAACGGGGGTGGCGCGCAGCGCCCTTGCTTCGTGCGATACCGTCCTGGCCCCCTCGCGCATGCGCGCGCTCGAAGCGCTGGCCGCCGAGCGCCTTTCGGGGCGGCCGCTTTGGTACGTTCTGGGCAGCTGCTCGTTCTGCGGCCTGGAATTGAAGACGGACGAACGCGCCCTCATCCCCCGCCCCGAGACCGAGATGCTGGCCGAAATGGCCGCCAAGACGGCCGAGGAGGGGGACAAGGTGCTGGATATGTGCACGGGCAGCGGCTGCATCGCCTGCGCCGTGGCCGCGGCCGCGCGGGGCAAAAACATCTCCGTGACCGCCGCCGACGCCAGCGCCCCCGCCCTCGAACTTGCGGCCGAAAACGCCAAGGCCTGCGGGGCGGACATCAAATTGATCCAAAGCGACCTGTTTTCCGCCGTCAAGGGCAAGTTCAACGTCATCGTCTGTAACCCGCCCTATATACGCACGGGCGACCTTGCGGGCTTGCAGCGCGAAGTGCGCGAACACGAGCCCCTTTCCGCCCTCGACGGCGGGGAGGACGGCCTCGATTTTTACCGCCGCCTGGCAGCCGAGGCGCCCAAACACCTCGTGCGCGGCGGCACCCTCCTGCTCGAATGCGGGCAGGGCCAGGCCCAGGCCGTGGCCAAATTGCTGCAAAAGTTCGATTACACCATCGTCTCGCGCGACCTCGAAGGCGTCGAGCGGTACATCCGCGCCGTGCTGTGAGGCGCGTTCACGGGGCTGCCTATGATCGATAAACTGGAAAACATCCTCGCCCGCTACGAGGCGCTCTCGGCCGAGATGGCCGACCCCGCCGTCATCGCCAGGCCCGAGTGCTGGACGCAGTGTGCCAAGGAGCACGCGGAGCTGTCCGAAACGGCCGAAAAGTACCGCGAATACAAAAAGATCGAGCGGGAGATGAACGAGGCCTTCGCCGCCGCCGAAACGGAGGCGGACCGCGAGCTCGGCGCGCTGCTGCGCGATGAGGGCTACGCCTGCAAGGAAAAGCTGGCCGCCGTGCACGCGGAGCTGCGCGTGCTGCTTTTGCCCAAGGACAAGAACGACGACCGCAACGTCGTCATGGAGATCCGCGGCGGCGCGGGCGGGGACGAGGCGAACCTGTTCGCGGCCGAGCTGTACGCCATGTATTGCCGCTATGCCGAATCCATGCGCTGGAAAACCGAGCTCATCGACTGCAACGAAACGGAGCTCGGCGGCATGAAGGAGGCGGTGTTCACCGTCTCGGGCAAAGGGGTGTACAGCAAGCTCAAATACGAGAGCGGCGTGCACCGCGTGCAGCGCGTTCCCGAAACGGAATCGCAGGGCAGGGTGCACACATCCACCGTCACCGTGGCCGTGCTCCCCGAACCCGAGGACGTGGAAGTGAAGATCGAGGACAAGGACTTGAAGATCGACACCTACCGTTCGGGCGGGGCGGGCGGCCAGCACATCAACAAGACGGAAAGCTGCATCCGCATCACCCACCTGCCCACGGGCATCGTCGTCACCTGCCAGGACGAGCGTTCGCAGATCAAAAACCGCGAAAAGGCGATGAAGGTCTTGAAGAGCCGCCTGTACGACCATTACAACGGCAAGTACCAAAGCGACTACGCCGAAAACCGCAAAAACCAGATCGGCACGGGGGACAGGAGCGAGCGCATCCGCACCTACAATTTCCCGCAGAACCGCGTCACCGACCACCGCATCGGCCTTACGCTGTATTCCCTCGACGCCTTTATGGCGGGAGACATCGGCGGCATGCTCGAAAGCCTCGCCATCGCCGAGCGCGAAAAGCTGCTCGCCTCCGCCGAGGACTGAGCGCCCCGCCCCGCGGGCCCTGCGGGCCGTGCGGCAAACGGATACCGTTAAAAACACTTTTCATATACAGAGGTCAAAAACATGAACACCACCAAGAGGATCGCATCCATCTCTCCCTCGCTGACCCTTGCCATCACCGCCAAAGCCAAGGCGATGAAGGCGGAGGGCAAGTCCGTCATCGGCTTCGGCGCGGGCGAGCCCGATTTCAACACCCCGCAGCACATCATCGACGCGGCGAAAAAGGCGCTCGACGAGGGGCAGACCAAGTACACGCCCTCTTCGGGACTGCCGCAGCTGCGCAAAAAGATCGCGGAGCGCTTCCTGCAAGAGCAGGGGCTGGCCTACGACCCTTCGCAGATCGTCGTCTCTTCGGGGGCGAAGCACTCCATCTTCAACGCCATGTTCGCGCTCGTGGAGGAGGGGGACGAGGTCATCATCCCCGCGCCGTACTGGCTCACCTATCCCGAAGTGGTCAAGGTCTGCGGCGGCAAGAGCGTGTTCGTGCAGGGCCATAAGGAGAACCACTTCAAGATCGACCCCGCCGACCTGAAAAAGGCCGTCACCTCCAAGACCAAGCTGCTCGTGTTCAATTCTCCCTCCAACCCCACGGGCGCGGTGTACACGGAAGAAGAGATCCGCGCCATCGCCGCCGTCTGCGAGGAGGCGGGCATCTGGGTCCTCTCCGACGAAATTTACTCCAAACTCATCTACGACGGCGTCAGCCACTTCTCCATCGCCTGCGCGGGCGAATACATGAAGGAGCACACCGTGGTGGTGGACGGCGTATCCAAGACCTACGCCATGACGGGCTGGCGCATCGGCTGGCTGGCCGCGCCCAAGGAGGTGGCCAAGGCCATCGACTCCTTCCAGAGCCACGCCACGTCCAACCCCGCAACCGTTTCGCAGTACGCCGCCCTCGCGGCCCTCAACGGCAGCGAGGAGGAGCTGGAAAAGATGCGCGCCATCTTCAACGACCGCCGCAAGTTCATGATCGAGCGCATCCGCAAGATCGAAGGCCTCGGCTGCATCGAGCCCGACGGCGCCTTCTACATCATGCTCGTCGTCGACAAGCTCTACGGCAAGCGCTTCGAGGGCCGCAAGATCGGCGGCTCGCTGGACGTTGCGGACATGCTGCTCGAAAAGGGCGTGGCCGTCGTCCCCGGCATCGCCTTCGGCGACGACGAGTGCGTGCGCCTTTCCTACGCGATCTCCAAAGAGGACATCGCCGAAGGGCTCGACCGCATCGAATCCTTTGTCAAGGAGGTTTTTTGAGCGGTGATCTGTTTCGACAAGAGCAAAAACCTCCTCGAAGAGGATAAATACCACTACGAATTGCAGGACGTGAAGGAGCCCGAGCTCTTCCGCGACATCTATCCCTACGACGAGATCCCCAAAGTGGTGTTCAACTACCGCCACGTCCCCATTGACATGCCCGCCGAGATCTGGATCACGGACACCACCTTCCGCGACGGGCAGCAGTCCACCTCGCCCTTCACCGTCAAGCAGATCGTCGACATCTACAAACTGATGGCGCGCCTCGGCGGCCCCAAGGGCATCGTGCGGCAGAGCGAGTTTTTCCTGTACAGCGAAAAGGACCGCGCCGCGCTGCACGCCTGCCAGGACCTGGGGCTGAAATTCCCCGAGATCACCACCTGGATCCGCGCCAACGAAAAGGACTTCGAGCTCGTCAAAGAGGCGGGCGTCGCCGAGACGGGCATCCTCGTCAGCTGTTCGGATTACCACATCTTCAAAAAGATGAACCTGACCCGCTCGCAGGCGATGGACAAGTACCTCGGCATCGTCAAGAGCGCGCTCTCGCACGGCATCAAGCCTCGCTGCCATTTCGAGGACCTGACCCGCGCCGATTTCTACGGCTTCGTCGTGCCCTTTGCCAACGAACTGATGAAGCTCTCCCGCGAGAGCGGCATCCCCATCAAGATCCGCATGTGCGACACGATGGGCTTCGGCGTCAACTACCCCGGAACGAGCGTGCCGCGCAGCGTGCAGGGGCTGGTGTACGGGCTGCACCACCACGCCGAGGTGCCCAGCGCCCTGCTCGAATGGCACGGCCACAACGATTTTTACAAGGTCGTCACCAACGCCGCCACGGCCTGGCTGTACGGCGCGAGCTCGGTCAACTGTTCGCTTTTGGGCATCGGCGAGCGCACGGGCAACTGCCCGCTCGAAGCGATGGCCGTCGAATACGCCTCGCTGCGCGGCACGACGGACGGCATGGACTTTACCGCCATCACCGACATCGCCGCCTACTTCGAAGGCGAGCTCGGCTACATCATCCCGCCGCAGACGCCCTTCGTCGGCCGCGCGTTCAACGCCACCCGCGCGGGCATCCACGCCGACGGCATGCTCAAAGACCCCGAGATCTACAACATCTTCGACACCGAAAAGCTGCTCGGCCGCCCCGCGCGCGTATCCATCAACAACGCCAGCGGCCTGGCGGGCATCGCTTATTGGGTCAACGACTACTATTCCCTGCCCGATGCCTACAAGATCGACAAGCGCGACGCGCTCGTGGCGGGCATGAAGGAGATCGTCGACAAGGAGTACGCCGCGGGGCGCAACAGCATCTTCGGCGACGACGAGCTGGACAACATGGTGCGCATGCTCGACAGCGAAAAGCACCGCACCTTCCTCGCCTTCGGCCGCGCGGGCCGCAGGAGCTGAGGGGCGGGCGCCCGCATCCCGCCGCATCCGGAGCGGGCAGGGGAGACGTCGCAAAAATTTTCCGAAAATTTTTGCAAAAAGCTATTGAAAGTCTCGCCGAAATGGTATAGAATAGAAGCACAGAAAGATTATCGAACGGAGGTTTCCATGATCAAAATTATTTATGGCCCCAAGGGCACCGGCAAGACGAAGATCCTCATCGATGAGGCGAACGCCAAAGTCCCGGTGGCGAAGGGCCACATGATCTTTCTCTCGAACACCAAGCGCTACATGTATGATCTGCAAAGGGACATTCGTTTCATCGATACACAAGACTTTCAGATCGCCGGCGAAGAGGCCCTCATCGGCTTCGTGAAGGGCGTCGTGGCCGCCAACAACGACAACGAATACCTCTTCATCGACGGCGCCGCGCGCATTGCGGGCAAAGAGATCAAGGATATGGCCGCTTTCTACTACATGCTCGAAAAGCTCTCCGAAGAGAACGGCCTGACCGTCTACGTCACGTGCAGCTGCGCGAAAGAGGACCTGCCAGACTTCGTGGCAAAGTACCTGTAAAGCGCGCCCCTTTGCGGGGGCGGAACGCCCTGCCCGTTCACGGCACAGCCTGCAAGGGGCGCCTTGCGGGACGTTGCCTTGCGCGGCGCGCGCCGAAGGCGTGCGCATGCCTTTGCGGGCGGTACGGCAAAAAAACGGTTGCCCTTCCCGCTTGACGGGAAGGGCAGATTTTATTATAATAAGTATGTACAATTACGGTCCGCGCGCGGGCTTTGGCAAAAAGCCGCGCGGTTTTGCGTGCCCTGCGCGGCAGGGCGGAGGATCGGCAGGAGGCAGACCATGAACTTTATCAGCACCCGCGGGGGAGAATGCGTCACGGGGGCGCGTGCCATCGTGCAGGGCATCGCCGCCGACGGCGGCCTGTTCGTGCCCGAGCGCTTTCCGCAGCTGACGGCGGCCGAACTGGAAAGCATGCTCTCCATGAGCTATGCCGAGCGCGCCGCCCTCGTCCTTTCCAAATACCTCGACGACTACGACTTCGGCGGCCTCAAAGCCGCCTGCGAACAGGCCTACGCCAAGTTCGAGGAAGGCGACGCCGCGCCGCTGGTCAAGATCGATTCTTCGCTGTACATGCTCGAACTGTTCCACGGCCCCACCTGCGCCTTCAAGGACCTCGCGCTCACCCTCTTGCCCTACCTTCTGCGCACGGGGTGCGACATCTGCGGCATCCGTGAACAGGTGCTCATCCTCGTCGCCACCAGCGGGGATACGGGCAAGGCCGCGCTCGAAGGCTTCAAGGATGCCCCGGGCGTGAAGATCATGGTCTTTTACCCCAACGACGGCGTTTCCAAGATGCAAAAGCTGCAAATGGCCACCCAGGAGGGCGGCAACGTGAACGTTCTGGCCGTCAAGGGGAATTTCGACCTCTGCCAGTCGGCCGTGAAGTCCATCTTCACCGACGAGGGCTGCAAGGCCGAACTCAAAAAGAGGGGGTACGTGCTCTCCTCGGCCAATTCCATCAACTTCGGCCGCCTCGCCCCGCAGATCGCCTACTACGTCTCCGCCTATCTCGACCTCGTCTCCTCTTCGCAGATCGCCATGGGGGACAAGGTCAACTTTGCCGTGCCCACGGGCAACTTCGGCAACATCCTCGCCGCCTACTACGCCAAGCGCATGGGCCTGCCCGTCGGCAAGCTCGTCTGCGCCTCCAACCGCAACAACGTTTTGACCGAGTTTTTCGACACGGGCGTGTACGACAAGCGCCGCGAATTTTACAAGACGACTTCCCCCTCGATGGACATCCTCGTTTCGAGCAACCTCGAACGGCTGCTCTTCGAGCTTTCGGGCCGCAGCCCGCTGCGCGTGTCCATGCGCATGGAAAAGCTGGCCAAGGACGGCGTCTACCAGCTCTACGACGACGAGATCGAGGCGGTGCAGAAGGAATTCTGGGCGGACTGTTGCGACGAGGACGAGACGGTGGAGACCATCTACGAATTTTTTGAAGAGTACCAGTACCCGATGGACACGCACACCGCCTGCGCGATGTTCGCCGCCTCCAATTACATGAACGAGCACAAAAAGGACGGCGCGCCCATGGTCGTCGTCTCCACGGCCAGCCCGTACAAATTCCCGCAGGCCGTGATGTACGCCATCACGGGCAACGACATCAAGGATTCGTTCAAGGCCATCAAGCACCTGAACATCGCCACCGCCATGAAGGTGCCCGCCAATTTGTCCAAGCTGCGCGATAAGCCCGTGCGCTTTTCCGCCGTGAGCGACAGCGCCGGCCTCTACCCCGCCGTGCTGGATTTCGTTTCGCAAAAATGAGCAGCGCCGCCGCCCGCGCCCGCGGGCGGCGGCGCTGCCGTACGGCGGCCGCGGGCAATGCGGCCGCCCGAACGCGGGCGCGCGTTTTCGTGCGGGCGCGTGGTAGGCGTTTCCGCGCGGGATTTTTGCGTGGTCTAAACGGGCGGGCGGGTTCATAGGCTAAACCATGAAGTTGCCCGAACTGGCGGCGGGGCAGCCCGCCGAGATCGTATCCGTGCGCGCCGAAGGCGCCCTCGCGGGCCGTCTGCGCATGCTCAACATCGCCGCGGGGCGGCGGGTGTGCCTGCTGCGGGCCGCGCCCTTCGGCGGCGGTTTTCTGCTCGACTGTGAGGGCGTGCGTGTGGCCGTGCGCCGCTCGCTGGCCGCGGGCATCGAGGTGCGGCCGCTTACGGAGGACGGGGCATGAAGTGCGCGCTCTGCCGCGGCTGCGGCGCCGCGCGTCCCGCTGAGCAAAGCCTGCCCCGCCTGGCGCTGGCAGGTCTTCCAAACAGCGGCAAGTCCACCCTCTTCAACGCCCTCACGGGCGGGCATGCGCACACGGGCAACTGGCACGGCGTCACGGTGCGCGTCGCCGCCCGCACGGCCGACCTCGGCGGGCTGCGCGCGCAGGTCTTCGACCTCCCGGGCCTGTACGCCGCGGAGGCATACACCCGCGAGGAGGAGGCCGCCCGCGCGGCCGTGGAGGGGGAGTACGAGCTCGCCGTCTGCGTGGCCGATGCGTCCGCGCTCCCGCGCGCCCTGCCGCTGCTGAACGCCCTGCGCGCCGCGGGCAAGCCCGCCGTCTTGGTCCTGACCATGGCGGACGTGTTCGCCCGCCGCGGGGGACGGCTGGACGTCTCCGCCCTGTCGCGGCGGCTGGGCGTGCCCGCCGTTGCCGTGAACGCGCACCGCCGCAAGGACGTCGCGCGGCTCCGCACCTTTCTGCGCGCAGCCCTGCAAGGCCTTGCCCCCGCGCGCCGCGGCCGGGGAACGGAGGAAGCCGCCCGTTCATGCCCCCGCCAAGGGGAAGAGAGAGAAAAAGCGCCCGCCCGTTCATGCCCCCGCCAAGGGGAAAACGGGGCAGGGGAAACGCCCGCCGCGCGGGAGTTGCTGCGCGGCGTGTGGGAGCCGGGGCGGGCGGAAGGCGGGCGGCTCGAAAAGCTGCTGTACACGCCCGCGGCGGCGCTGCCGCTGTTCGCAGCCTGTTTTTTGGCGGTGTTTTTCCTCGCCTTCGGGCCGTGCATGCCGGGCACCCTGCTCAAAGGCGGCATAGAGGCGCTGGTGGCCGACGTCTGCGGGGAGGGCCTCGCCCGCCTGGTTGCGCCGTCCTGCGCGGCGGCCGCGGCCTTCGTGCGCGCCCTGTCCGGCGGCATCGCGGCCGTGCTGTCCTTCCTGCCGCAGCTTTTCATCCTCTATGCCGCCTTGTTTGTGCTCGAAGAGAGCGGCTGCATGTCCGCGCTGGCCTTTCATACGGACGGCCTGTTCGGCCGCGTGGGGCTGACGGGGCGGGCGGTCTTTTCGCTGCTGATGGGCTTTGGCTGCACGGCGGCGGCCGTCTGCACCACCCGCGGGCTGGAAAACGCGCGCTTGCAGCGGCGCGTCGTCGCCATCCTCCCGTACCTGCCTTGCAGCGCCAAGCTGCCCGTCTACCTCATGCTCGTCTCCGCCTTTTTCGGCGGGCGCTTTTTCGCGCTGCTGGGGCTGTACCTGGCGGGCGTGCTCATCGCGGCGGCCGTTTCTGCCGCCGCGGGGCGGGGCGAGGAGACCTTCGCCATGGAGATGGCCCGCCTGCAACGGCCGCCGCTGCGCGCGGTGGGGCGCTCGCTCGCCTGCACGCTGGGCGGATTTCTCGCCAAAACGGGCACGGTGGTGGCCGCCGTTCTGGCGGCGGTGTGGCTGCTGCTCTCCTTCGATTTTTCCTTCGCCTACGTGGGCGCGGAGAGCGGGCGGGGCATGCTGGCCGTGCTCAGCCGCGGGCTTGTGTACCTGTTCTACCCCATGGGCATCACCCGCTGGGAGGTGGCGCTGGCCGCCTTCACGGGCCTTGCCGCCAAGGAGAGCGTGGCGGGCACGCTGGCCCTCTTTTTCGGGGACGGGCTGGCTTCGGCCATGAGCGCGCCCTCGGCCGCCGCCTTTGCCGCCTTTTTGCTGACCTGTTCGCCCTGCGTTTCCGCCATCGCCGCCGCCGCGCGCGAAACGGGCACCGCCCGCGCCCTCGGTATGGCCGCCTTGCAGACGGCCACGGCGTTCGCGTTTTCGTATACCGTCTATGCTTTTTTGGTGCACGGCGCCCTCTGCGCCGTCCTTTTGGCCGCGCTGGCGCCCTTCGCCGCGGCCGCAGTCCTGTTTGGGGGAGCCCGTCATGAAAAAACTCACCGCCGAAAAAGAGCAGCCGCTGCGCGACTTCACCGACGAAAATTACGCGCAGGGCTCCTTCGCCTTTTCGCGCCTGCTGCGCGAGGGGGAGATCCGCGTCAACGGCGCGCGGGTCAACAAAAACGTCACGCTGGCCGCGGGGGACGAGGTGACCTGGTTCACCACCCCCAAGGAGGAGGCGCGGCCCTTTTACGCCGTCGTGTACGAGGACGAAAACGTGCTGGTGGCCGATAAGTTTGCGGGCGTGAACGCCGAGGCCCTGGCCCGCGCCCTGGCGGAACGGGGCGCGCGGCCCGTGCACCGCCTCGACCGCAACACCTGCGGGCTGATGGCTTTTGCCCGTACGGACGCCGCCGAACGCGCCCTGCTGGCGGCCTTCCGCGCCCGCCGCGTGCACAAGGAGTACGAGGCGCTCTGCTTTTTCCCCTTTGCCGAGCGCCACGCCGTGTGCACCGCCTACCTGCAAAAGGACGCCCGCGCGGCGCGCGTGCGCGTGTTTGCCGAGGCGGGCCGCGGGCGGGAAAAGATCGTCACCGAATACACGGCCGAAGGCGCGGGGGAAGTCGTGCGCGTGCACATCCTTTTGCACAGCGGCAAAACGCACCAGATCCGCGCGCACATGGCCTTTTTGGGTCACCCCGTCGTCGGCGACGAAAAGTACGGCAACGAGGCCCTGAACAAGAAATACAGGGTGCGGCGGCAGATCCTGGTGGCCAAGCGGCTGTCCTTTTTCGCGGGCGGGCCGCTGGCTTACCTCGACGGCCGCGAATTCGTCTCCTCCTTTTCGGCCGCACTGCCGAAGGACTGACCGCCCGCGCTTCGCCCGCCGCATCCGCCCTTGTTTGGTTTGCTTTTTTGCCCGCCCCCGCGCCGTTCGGCGCGGGGGCGGGCTTCAAATTTTTTACAAAAAAACCGCTCTCACACAAAGGAGCGGGGGAGGTAAGGGCTTGCGGCTGCGCCGCAAAGCTCGCTGCGCGAGCACGTAAGGAGCGAAGCGACGGAATAGCGATCGTTCGCCGAAGGCGCAATCGCGTCACCGATGCCCGCATACGCGGGCATCGGCTCAGATCTTTGCTACGTTCCCACCACGCAAAAGGCACCCTGTAAAATGGTGTAATGTGGGGACGGTAAGGGCTTGCGGCTACGCCGCAAAGCTCGCTTCGCGAGCACGAACTGCTGCGGCTATTGCCGCATCGGCTCGAATCATTGCTACACCCCCACCCCTGTAAAAAGGTACGGTGTGGGGACGGTAAGGGCTTGCGGCTGCGCCGCAAAGCTCGCTGCGCGAGCACGAACAGCTGCGGCTATTGCCGCAGCAGCTCAGATCTTTGCTACACCCCCGCCAGCAAAAAAGACAGGTCTGTCGACCTGTCTTTTTTGCTGGTGGGGACGGTAAGACTCGAACTTATGACCTCATGCATGTCAAGCATGCGCTCTAACCAACTGAGCTACGCCCCCGTTGCGGTACTTTGTCATGATACCATTTTCGGGGCGGGTTTGTCAATTAAATTGGCCGCATTTTTTCATTTTTTTCGGCGGCGGCGGGGCGGCGCCGTGCGGGCGGCATATCGGCGGCGGGAGCGGAATACAATACCGTGTATTTTCCTGCCGCGCGGCCGCCGCGCGGCACCCTTCGAGGTGTTCATGTTCCATTCCCTTTCCGCCGAGGCCGTCCTGGCACGGCTGCAAACGAGCGCGCGCGGCCTTCCCGCTGAGGAGGCCGCCGAGCGCTTGCGCCGCTTCGGCGAAAACACGCTCGGCAAAAAAAAGCGCGGCGGTGCCTTCAAACTCTTTTTGGCGCAGTTCAAGGACTTCATGACCGTGCTCCTCATCTGTGCCGCCGCCGTCTCGGCCGCCGTCGCCTTCTTCACGGAGGACATGAGCGAGCTCGCCGACACGGGCATCCTGCTGCTGATCATCCTCATGAATACCTTTGTCGGCTTTATCCAGCAATACCGCGCCGACAGCGCGGTGGAAAAGCTGAAAAAGCTGTCCGTCTGCCGCGCCAAGACGGTGCGCGGGGGGAAGGAACTGCTGCTGGACGGCACGCAGCTCGTGCCGGGGGACATCGTGCTTTTGGAAGAGGGGGACATGGTCCCCGCCGACTGCCGCGTGCTGCAATGCGACCGCCTGCGCTGCGACGAATCGGCGCTGACGGGCGAATCGCACAGCGTCTCCAAGACCGAGCTTCCCTGCGCCGAAAACGCGCCCGTGGCCGAGCGGCGCTGCATGCTCTATTCCTCCACCTTCGTCGTGCACGGGCAGGCGAAGGCCGTCGTCACGCACACGGGCGCCGCCAGCGAGATCGGCAAGATCGCGGGGCTGCTGCGCGAGACCGAGGCGGAAAAAACGCCGCTGGAAAAGGTGCTCGCCCTGCTTGGCAAGATCGTCACCGCCGCGGTCGTCGCGGTGGCGGCGGTCATCTTCCTCTTCGGTGTCTTTTTCAAGGACGTGCCCCTGCTGCACAACTTCATGGCGGCGGTGGCGGTGGCCGTGGCCGCCATTCCCGAGGGCATGCCCGCCATCGTCACCGTGATCATGGCGCTCGGGGTGCAGAAGATGAGCCGTGAACGCGCCATCGTGCGCAAGCTGCACGCGGTGGAAACGCTGGGCGGGTGCAGCTGCATCTGTTCGGACAAGACGGGCACCCTGACCGAAAACCGCATGACGGTGGAGGCGCTGTGGACGCCCGCGGCGGGGGAGGAGGCCGCTTCCGCCTTTGCGCCCGCCTCGGCGGAAGCGCTGTGCGCCTGCATGCTCGCCTGCCACAGCGTGCGCAGCCGCGGCGGCAAGCCCTTCGGCGACCCCACCGAGGTGGCGCTGGTCCGCTTTTTACAGTCCAAAAACTTTTCGCGCCCCGTCCGCCGCCTGGGCTGCATCCCCTTCGATTCCGAGCGCAGGATGATGACCGTTGCCGCGGCCGTGGGGGAGGAGCGGTGCAACTACGTCAAGGGCGCGGCCGACGTCCTCGTTTCCCGCTGCGACCGCGTCTTCGACGGCGCCGTGCGGCCCATGACCGTTCAGGACCGCGAACGCATCCTGGCGGCCACGGCGGGGCTGTCCGCGCGGGCGCTGCGCGTGCTCGGCTTCGCGTATTCGCCCTACCGCGGGCGGGCGGAGGAGAGCGGGCTCGTCTTTTTGGGCCTGTGCGGCATGATCGACCCGCCCCGCAAGGGGGTGAAGGAGGCGGTGTCCGCCTGCCGCACGGCGGGGGTGCTTCCCGTGATGATCACGGGCGACCACCGCGCGACGGCCTTTGCCATCGCCCGCCGCCTCGGCATCGCCGAGAGCGAGGACGAGGTGATCGAGGGCGCCGAGCTGGACGCCATGAACGAGGCCGAACTGGACGCGCGGGTGCCCCGCGGCCGCGTCTTTGCGCGGGTGGGGCCGCGGCACAAGAGCATGATCGTGGGCCGCTTCCAAAAAGCGGGGCACGTGGTGGCGATGACGGGAGACGGCATCAACGACGCGCCCGGCATCCGCAAGGCGGACATCGGCATCGCCATGGGCCTTTCGGGCACCGACGTGACCAAGAGCGCGGCCGACATGGTCATCGCCGACGACGACTTCACCACCATCGTCGCCGCCGTGCGCGAGGGCAGGCACGTCTTTGCCAACGTGAAAAAGACCATCCGCTTTTTCCTCGCCACCAACCTGGCCGAGGTCCTGGCCATCCTCGCCGTGTCCCTGGCGCTGTATTCGTGTGACTTTCTCACCTCGACGCAGCTGCTCTGGATCAACCTCATCACAGACAGCCTGCCCGTGCTCTCGCTGGGCGCGGAAGGGGCCGAGCGTGACGTGATGGCCCGCCCGCCCGACCGCGCGGCCGACCTGTTCTCGCCCGCGTCCCTTTGCGCGGTGGCCGTCTACGGCGCCATGCAGGCGGCCGTCTGCGTGGGCACCTTCCTCTTTTGCCTGCACGCCTACGGAAACGCGGTCGCCGTCACCGTCACCTTTTTTGTCCTCTCCTTTTTGGAGCTGTTCCACTCCTTCAACATCCGCTCCGAGCGCGGTTCGGCCTTCGGGCGCGGCTTTTTCAAGAACAAGATGCTCTTCGTCACCGTGGGGCTGGGTGTGGCGGTCAACCTCGCCCTGTGTGCCTTCCCGCCCCTGCGCGCGGCCTTTTCCGTCGTGCCGCTTACGGCAGGGCAGTGGGCGCTCGTCTTTGCCGCTTCCTTTTCGATCGTGCCCCTGGCCGAGCTCTACAAGGCCGCCCTGCGCCTGGCCGCGCGGCGCAAAAAGGGCGGGAACGGGGCCGCATCGCCGCGGCGCAAAAGGGGCGCGGGCAAGGCTGTCGCGGTACACAAAACGCGCATACGTCCGCAAAAAAAGGCGGCATAAAGCAAGGAGGGCGGCCCCGCGGGGCCGCCCTCTTCGCTCATTTTCGCTCAGTGCCTGCTTTGGAAGCTCTCGCAGCAGGTGCAAGAGTCCGCGTCGCAGTCGCAGGCGTTGCCGACCATGATGTGGTCCAGGGTGCAGTTTTTTCCGTCGCAGTTGAACATGCAGTCGGAAACTTCACAGCCGATCGAGTGGTTGATTTTTTCCATAGCGGTCCACCTCCTGCAAGCAGTATGTCCCGCCGCCCGCCGCGTTATACGCCGTTTTGCCCCGCCAAAGGCGGCGGCCCCGCCGCGCTTTGCCGCGCGTGCGACCCGTCCGCGTGTTTTGTCCGATCGCCGATTGACATTTGCGTGCGATTGGTGTACAATGAAAGGACGAAAGCAAAATACGCGAGCGAGGTGTTGTTCATGAAAGTGATCTTGAAGCAGGACGTCAAAGGAACGGGCAAAAAGGGGGATATCCTCGACGTGAGCGACGGGTTCGCCAAAAATTTCCTCCTCAAAAAGGGCCTGGCCGAACAGGCCTCGGCCGTGGCCGTCAACAGCCTGAAACTGCAAAAAGAGGCCGAGGCGCGCCGCCGCGCCGAGGAAGAGCGCGCCGTGCGCGAGCTGGCCAAACGGATGGACAAGGCGCAAGTCACCGTCTCCATCAAGTGCGGAGAAAACGGAAAAGTGTTCGGCAGCGTCACCTCCCGCGAGATCGCCGCCCGCCTTGCCGACCTGGGCTACGACGTCGACAAAAAGAAGATCGTCCTCAAAGAGGCGCTCAAAACGGTGGGGGAATTCCCCGTCGAGGTGCGCCTGATGGAGGGCGTTTCCGCAAAGATCGTCGTCAGCGTCGTCCCCGAATAAGCGGTCCGCGCCGTGAACGGTGCCCGTTCACGGACCGAGGGGGTTCGGAAAGGTCGGCGCCCCGCCTGCGGCCGTGCCGCGGCGGGCGCACGCACACGGAGGAGTTTGTATGCTGCAAGAGCGCATCGATGCCGCCGCAGGGCGGCGCAAGGCCGCCCTGGTCTTGAAGAACGGGCGGTACGTCAACGTGTTCACGGGCGAGATCTGCCGCGGGGACATCGCCGTCGAGGACGGGGTCATCGTCGGCACGGGGGAGTACGCGGGCGAGCGCGAGATCGACATCGGCGGCAAGATCGCCGTGCCGGGGCTGATCGACGCGCACGTACATATCGAGAGTTCGCAGCTCTCTCCCGGGCATTTTGCGCAGCTCGTCGTGCCGCACGGCACCACCTGCGCCGTGGCCGACCCGCACGAGATCGCCAACGTCTGCGGCCTCGGCGGCGTGGAGTATCTGGCCGCGTCGGCCGCCGCCACCCCGCTCGAAGTGAAGATGATGCTCCCTTCCTGCGTGCCCGCCACCGCCTTTGAAACGAGCGGCGCCTGCATCACGGGCAAGGATACCGAGGCCGCCATAGCCACGGCCCGCTATTGGGGCCTGGGCGAATTCATGAACTATCCGGGCGTGTTGAACAAGGACGCCGAGGCGCTTTGCAAGCTGGCCGCGGCCCGCAAGGCGGGCAAGATCGTCGACGGCCACGCCCCCGCGGCCACGGGCAAGGGACTCAACGCCTACATCGCCGCGGGCATCTCCACCGACCACGAGAGCGAAGGCCCCGCCGAGGCGGCCGAAAAGGCGGCCAAGGGCATGTACGTGCACCTGCGCGAGGGCTCGGCCGCGCGCAACGTTGCGGCCAACTGCAAGGCCGTCACCGCGGCCAATTTCCGCCGCTTTCTCTTCTGCACGGACGACCGCCACGCGGCCGACCTGCAAGAGGGCGGGCACATCGACAACGCCCTGCGCGTCGCCGTGGCGGCGGGGATGGACCCCGTGCGCGCGGTGACGTGCGCCACCTTGAACGCCGCCGAGTGTTACGGCCTGCGCGGCAAGGGCGCCGTTGCGCCCGGCTACGATGCGGACATCGCCGTGTTCGACGACCTGCGCTCCTTCCGCTGCGCCATGACGGTGAAGGGCGGCCGCGTCGTCGCCGAAGGGGGAAAGGCGCTCTTTTCCTCCGCGGAGGAGCTGCCCGCCTGCGTGCGCGGTACCGTTCACGTCGAGGCGCCCGCGCCCGAAAAATTCCGCCTGAACGTGCGAAGCGGGCGGGCCCGCGTCATCGGTATCGGGGCGGGGAGCCTGGTCACGGAATGCGAGGTGCGCGCCGTGCAGAGCCGCGGGGATGACGTCGCGTTGCAGGGCACGGACTTGTTGAAGCTGGCCGTTGTCGAGCGGCACCGCGGCACGGGCAACATCGGGCTCGGGCTGCTGGCGGGCTACGGCCTGCACGGCGGTGCCATCGGGCTGACCGTCGCGCACGACAGTCACAACATCATCGTGTTGGGGGACAACAACGAGGACATGGCCGCCGTCACGGCGGAGCTGGCGCGCATCGGCGGCGGCATGGCCGTGTGCGGCGGCGGCAGGACGGATTCGCTCCCGTTCGACATCGCGGGGCTGATGAGCAGCCTGCCCGCGGAGGAATTCATCGCCCGCCAGTCGGCGCTGTGCGCCCGCGCCCGCGAAATGGGGGTGCTGCCCGGGTTCGATCCCTTCATGAGCCTGTCTTTTCTGGCATTGCCCGTCATCCCGCATTTGAAGCTGACCGACCGCGGGCTGTTTGACGTGGATAAGTTTTGCTTCGTGCCCGTGGAGGCATGAACCGCCGCACGGCGGGCCGCGCGCGGGCTTCTTCGCGCGCCTTAATAAAAAAATTGCCGCAAAATGCGGCGATCACGGAAGGTTGGCAGAGCGGCCGATTGCGGCGGTCTTGAAAACCGTTGAGGCGAAAGCCTCCGGGGGTTCGATTCCCTCACCTTCCGCCAGAACGGGGACGCAAAAATGCGTCCCCGTTTCCATGCTTGCAGATGAGGGATCGCCGAAATAACGTGACGCGATCGCGCCTTGCGGTGAACGATCGCTATTCCGTCGCGGCGCTGCCGCTCCTTACGATTCCCTCACCTTCCGCCAAACCGAGGATAAGGGCGCATCTCGCACCCTTTCTTCATGTCTCGGGATTCGGTCATTTACGTTTTAGTAAACTCCCTCGTTCTCGCATTTGCAAGCGCGCGATCTGCGACCCTTCTGCTCGGTTTGGAGGGGAGTATTTTTATTCACGAAACCCATGGAAAAACGCGGCTTTGCGCCGCGTTTTTCCTTTTTGTCTACCGAAAACCCCGCGATAGTCGCGGGGTTCAGTGGAGGCTAAGCCGATGAGGATGACAAAAAGACTCC
>CALVHO010000027.1 GCA_944328445.1 uncultured Clostridia bacterium
GCATGAGATCCTTCGACTGCGCTTCGCTCCGCTCAGGATGACAAAGGGGCACCCCTCTCCCTGTCATCCCGAGCCTGATACAAGGCGCCCTGGCGGGCGTTTGCGAATGTAGAATGTAAAATGTAGAATGTAGAATTTAGGATACACCTTATGTCATCCCGAGCCTGCCGAGGGATCTCATTGGCGGGCTCAACAGTGGGCGGGCATGAGATCCTTCGACTGCGCTTCGCTCCGCTCAGGATGACAAAGGGGCACCCCTCTCCCTGTCATCCCGAGCCTGCCGAGGGATCTCATGGCGGGCTTTTCGGAATGTAGAATGTAAAATGTAGAATGTAGAATTTTGGACAAATACTATAACCTACTGCGCGCGCAAAAATCACACTTTTTGCAAGCGCCCTCAATTTGCCGAAAACGTTCGGCTAAGGGGAAAGAGTGAATGCGGCGCGCGTTATGGATGAGAGCCACAAAGAGCGCGCCGCAAAGAGAAAACCCGATGCCGAGCTTTGCCAAAGGCAAGGCGAACATCGGGTTGTCTCTCCCATTCGCGCAAACCGCAGCATCTCTTTTGCGAGGTTTGCGCGAAATACTTTTTTATATTATTTTCAACGGCGCGATCTGCGCGGACAAAGACTTGATGCCCAGGCCCGCGAAGCTGACGTTGACCACCATCGCCTTGCCTTCGCCGCGGGTGGAGACGATGACGCCGTCCCCGAATTTGGGGTGGCGCACCTTCACGCCCGCGCGCAGGGCGGAAAAATCTTTGCCCGCCGCGGCGTTTTGGCGCGGCGGCTGCGCGTACGACGCCGCGGGCGAAAAGCCGCGGGAAGACTCTGCGGGCAGGTCGCTGTGGTAGCCGTATTCCTCGGCGTCGCGGTCGCGCGCGGAGCGGTACCCGCCGTAGCCGCCGTAGCGCTGCGCGCTCTTGTACCCGCCGTAGGAGCGGCGCTCGTAGCCGCCGTAGCCCGAGCCCGCAAAGGGATCGGCGCGCTCGGGCGCGATCTTCAACACGGACGAAAGCTCCTTCAAAAAGGGGGAAGGGAGGGTCAGGCTGCGTTCACCGTAGAGGTAACGGCTGCGTGAACGGGTGAAGTACAGCCGCTTGCGGGCGCGGGTGATGGCCACGTACATCAGCCGCCGCTCCTCTTCGAGGTCGCCGTCCACCGCCCGCGAAACGGGGAAGATGTTCTCCTCCATGCCGACGACGAACACGGTGTCGAATTCAAGCCCCTTGACCGAATGCACGGTGGCGAGGGTGACGTAGTCGCTCTCGTCCATCTCGTCGGTATCCGAGCTGAGCGTGACCTGGTTGAGGTAGTCGGCCAAGGTGGCGCCGCGGTTCATTTTGCAGAACTCGTCGACGGAGTTGACGAACTCGTCGATGTTGGCCTTTTTGTTGATGCTCTCGTCCGAATCGTCGGCGTACATGGAGAGGATGGCGGTGTCGTTGATGACGTCGCGGATGAGCTCGTCGGGGCTGAGTTCCTGGCCCTTGACCACGAAGCGGTTGAGCAACGCGCCGAATTCTTTGACCTTGCGGCGGCTGCTTTCGGGCAGCGGCAGCGCGTCCACGTCGACGACGGCGTCGTAGACGGAAAGCCCCTCCTCCTCGGCATAGCGTTCGAGCGCTTCCACCGTTTTGCCGCCGATGCCGCGCTTGGGCACGTTGATGATGCGCACCACCGCCTCGCTGTCGAGCGGGTTGCAGATGACGCGCAGGTACGCCAAAAGGTCCTTGATCTCCTTGCGTTCAAAGAAGCGGAAGCCACCGAAGACCTTGAACGGGATGTCGTACTTGGCAAATTCCTGCTCGTAGGCGCGGGTGAGGGCGTTGATGCGCATGAGCACGGCCATCCCCGAATAGGGTTCGCCCTTCGCCGCCAGCGAAGCGACGGTGCGGGCGACGAAGAGCGCCTCGTCGTTTTCGGTCTCGCAGCACTCGTAGCGGGGCTTTTCGCCCTCGCCGTTCTCCGTCCAGAGCACTTTGTCCTTGCGGCGGCCGTTGTGGCGGATGACGGCGTTGGCGAGCTGCAAGATGTTTTTGGAAGAGCGGTAGTTGCGTTCGAGCTTGTACACCTTGGCCCCGGGGAAGTCCTTTTCAAAGCCCAGGATGTTTTCCAGCTTGGCGCCCCGCCAGCCGTAGATGCTCTGGTCGTCGTCCCCCACCGCGAAGAGGTTGCCGTGAACGGAGGAGAGCAGCTTCACGATCTCGTATTGGATGCGGTTCGTGTCCTGGAACTCGTCCACGTGTATGTATTTGAAGCGCCCCGCAAAGTAGTCGAGCGCCTCTTTGTCCGATTCGAGCAGGGCGAGCGTCTCGCTCAGAAGGTCGTCGAAGTCGAGCGCGTTGTTCTTTTTGAGGTGGTCGCAGTACGCCGCGTACACGCGGCAGATGTCCTCGATGCCGCGCACGCCGCGGTTATCGTGCGCGTAGACGGCGGGCGGCTGCCCGAGCATCTTGGCGTTGGCGATGTGCCACTTCACGTTTTTGAGCAGCTTTTCGTCCGTAAACCCGCACTCGGCAAAGGACTTTTTGACGATGGCGGCGCGCTCGGTCTCGCTGTATATCGAAAAGTTTTTGGTGTAGCCGCGCTTTTCGGGAAAGGTGCGCAGAATGCGCACGCACATGCTGTGGATGGTGCAGATCCACATGCTTTCGCTGCCCTCCACCATGCGCGAGAGGCGCTCGCGCATCTCGCCCGCCGCCTTGTTGGTGAAGGTGATGGCCAGGATGGAAGAGGGGTACGCCCCCTTCTCCTCGACGAGGTAGGCGATGCGCGAGGTGAGAACGCGCGTTTTGCCGCTGCCCGCCCCCGCGAGCACCAGGACGGGGCCCTCGGTGTCGGTGACGGGGCCGATCTGTTCGTCGTTGAGTTTTGCGAGAATGTCTTTGATCATCGTCTTCGTCCTCGCGGCGCCGCGGGCGCCGCAAGGAGCATTATACCACAACGAGGGCAAAACCGCAAGCCGCGCGGGCGGGTGCGGCGGAATTTTGCATCCCCTCCCCCGCCCGCCGTCCGCGAGCAAAACAAGCAAAACCGCCCGCGGCAAAGGCCGCGGGCGGGAAAACGATGCGCGGAATGCCCGCGCCCGTATACACGGGGCAAAAAACTGCGGCCGCGGCGGCAAAGCGCGGGCCTATTTTTCAAACTCCCGTTCACGGCGGTAGCGTTCGAGCGCCTTCAAATACCGCTCGGAGAGGTTGAGGGTGTAGCGCTGCTTTTCCTCGTACGAGAGGGTGGCAAAGTACTCCTTGTCGGTCAGCCGCCCGATGGCGTCGGAGACCTCGCCGTGGGCGGAGAGCAGGGCCTTGACTTTTTCGTAAAAGGCGTCGTCCTCGCCGCCGCGGATGGTGCAGGTCACCTTGCCCGCAAAGTAGCGGCAGGCGCGGCTTTCGGAGACGCCCGCGTCGCGGGCGCGGGCGATGTCTCCCTCCAATTCGTGGCGGCAATTTTCCCAGAACCCGTTTTTGAGGCGGGCCTTGGCCTCTTTGGCGACGGCTTTGAACGTGCGCTCCTTCATATCCTCCCCCGTGGCGGGCAGCTCCCGCCCCTTTCGACAATTTTCGCCCAAGCAAAAAGCCTGCTATCTTGCAATAACAGGCTTTCGTGCATCAGTTTTTGTTGCTTCTTTTGCGGGCGGCTTCCGCCTTTTTCTTCCGCTTGACGGAAGGCTTTTCGTAATGCTCTTTGCGGCGAAGATCGCCGATGATGCCGTCGCGGGAGCATTTTCTCTTGAAGCGGCGCAGCGCGCTGTCGATCGACTCGTTTTCTCCGACTTTGATCGTGGACATTCCTCTCTACCCTCCTTCGCCATCGCACTTATTTCCGTTATTTTCCGTAACGGGGATATTTTAATATATCGGGCGGGGCTTTGTCAAGCCAAAAAGCGGGGTCCGGCAAATTTTTTCAAAGCGCCCGCCGCCGCGGGCTTGACAACGCGACGGCGCATATCTATAATAATGTCATGAACCGCGTCCGCCGAAACGCGCGGACAAAAAAAGGAGAGACTATGAAAGATTATGCGGCCATGGGGGCCTCGGACCGGCAGCAGGAATACAAAAGCCTGCACCGCAGACTGATCTTCCCCAACATCCTCATTTTGGCCATCGCCGTCGTGGCGGCCCTTTCGCTGCTCTTCGGCACGACGCTCGAACTGCGCGTGCACATCGACGAGGAGATCGTATCCTCGCTGATGGAGGAGATGAACGGCGAGGGCACGGCCTCGCTCGCGGCGCGCAATGCGGAAACGGGTACGGAAACCGAGACGGACGGCGGAAACGCCGACGGCACCGAGACGGACGGCACGGGCGAGGAAAACGCCGACGAAGGCTACACGCAGGACATGATGGCGTTCATGCTCAAAGGCATCAGCATGGACCTCAAATTGAAGATCGAACCCAAGGCGCTGCTGTCGGCCGCCGCCAACAAAGACAAGCGTGCGGGCTTGAAGACCTTTTTTGAAGGGGTGACGGAAAGCGGCTTTGCGGAGCTGCAAAGCGTGTTCGCGCAGATGGCACCCAACACGCTGGCGCTGATCATCGTGCAGCAGAGCAGCGCCGAGGGCGTGGACTACGCCGCGCTGGATACCCAGGGCTTTGCGCAGGCCGTTACCCTGCTCGAAGAGCAGAAGGCGGACGAGGCCAAGGCCTCCTTCCTGCAAGCCAGCGCCGACTTTGCGGCCAACCAGCTGCACGCCCCGCTCACCGCCGAACAGCTCGGCGAGGTATCCTCGCAGTTCGACAACTTCGTGGCGCAGATGCGCAGCGAAGACGGCACCGTCGATTTCGGCAACCTCGCCTCCTCGCAGGGAGAGGAAAACATCTTTTCCGACCTGACCGCCATCTCCTCCACCGTCGATACGATGGACGAGAGCACCGTTTCCATGCTGCGCACGATGGTGCTGGTCCTGACCATCCTCGTGTACGGCTGCGCGGGGCTGTGGGCGGTGCTGGCGGTGTTTGCGCTGCTGCACATCCTGCTGCCCAACAAGAAAGTGGCCATGTGGTACGTGAAGCTGACGGGCTTTTTGCCCTGCCTGCTCTTCTTCGTCCTGCCGATGGCGGCCACCTCGCTGCTGCCCAAGGTACTCGGCGACCTGCCTTCCATTTTCAGCGCCGTGAGCTTCGGCAGCCTGACCTTCATCTCGGGCATCTGCTACCTGGCGATGTGGGTGGTCTCCATCTTCTTCTGCCACCCCGTGAAAAAGCGCATCAAGGCCTGCAAACGGGCGATGTGACCCCCGAAAACCCACAAAAGCGCCGCCCGCGGGCGGCGCTTTTTTGATGGGCCACGGCAAAAATGCCGCAAAAAAACCGTCGGCGCCCGCAGGCCGAAAGCCTGCGGGCGCTTCGTTTTGCGGAGGCTTTTTCAGCCCTTGATGTACTTCATGGAGCGGAAGGAGACGGCCTTGCAGCCCTTTTTGAGCTTGATGTTCTTGCCCTTGGTGGTGCGGTCCTCGATGGAGATGTCCTCCTCGGAATCGGCCATGACGAAGGACCCGTCCTCCATTTCCACGGCGATCTTGTACGGCTCGGTCACGTAATCGGCGTACAAAACGCGGCGGTTTTTGCCGAGGTCCACGATCTTCACGCCCTTGCGGTAGCGGGCCATGGGGTCGATCTGCGAGACGATGACCTTTTTCCAGGTGTTGCCGTCGGTGGCGACGATGATCTCGCCCTCGCCGTCGATCTGCCCCGCGTAGACCACGTAGTCCCCTTCCGAGAGCGCCACGCCGCGCACGCCCGCCGAAATGCGGCCCTGCTTGGGGATGTCGTTTTTGTAGGCGTTGAGGCACATGCCCTGCGCCGTGACGAAAAAGAGGGTCGTGGTGGGTTCGGGGTCGTCCGTCTCGATGCCGATGATCTCGTCCCCCTCGTTGACCTTGGCGGCCTGGAAGAAGGACTTGATGATGCCGTATTCCTTCCACTCCGTCTTTTTCACGTAGCCCATCTTCGTGTAGAAGAGCAGACTGCCCTTGGGCAGCTTTTCGCCCACTTCGTAGAAGGCGACGGGCCGCTCCCCTTCGACCGCGTCGGGACAGAGGTCGGAAAATTTCATGCCCTTGTCTTTGAGCTTGCCCGGTTCCACATCGTCGAAGGTGATCTTGTGGCAGTTGCCGAAGTTGGTGAAGGAATAGATCACCCTGTCGGTGGCGGTGCGCAGGAAGGAGACGAACACGTCTCCGCGGCCCGAGCGCTCGCCGAGGGTCTTGTCGGACATGTTGAAGTTCTTCTCGGTGACGACTTTGACCTTGTCGTCCGCCGTGTAGCAGAGCACGCATTTTTCGACGGGGCGGACGCTGTCGAAGCGGTCCACCTTGATCTCGTTGACGTCGAACACGAGCTCGCTGCGGCGCTCGCTCTTGTACTGTTTTTTGATTTCGAGCAGTTCGCTCTTGACCACGTCCATCTGCAATTTTTTGCTCTCGACGATGGCGGTGAGGCGGGCGATGAGCTTTTTCAGCTCTTCGAGCTCCTGTTCGAGCTTGTAAATTTCCAGCTTGGTCAGGCGCGCGAGGCGCAGGTCGAGGATGGCCTGGGCCTGCCGCTCGGAGAGGCCGAAGCGCTCGCGCAGGCGCTGGCGGGCGTGCGGGACGGACTCGCTCGTCTTGATGATCTGCACCACCTCGTCGATGTTGCGCACGGCGATGATGAGGCCTTCGAGGATGTGGCAGCGCTCCTTGGCCTGGGCCAGGTCGAACTTGGTGCGGCGCAGCACCACCTCGCGCTGGTAGGCGACGTAGTGGCGGATGATGTCGAGCAGGCCCATCTGCTGCGGCTTGCCGTCGGCGATGGCCACCATGTTGATGCCGAAGGAGCATTCGAGGTCTGTGTACTTGAACAGCGCCTGCAAGATCTTGTCGGTATCCGCGTCCTTTTTGACCTTGATGACGGCGCGCATGCCGTTGCGGTCGGACTCGTCGGTGATCTCCGAGATACCGCCGAGCAGGTCCTTTTTCTCCTCGCGCAGGTCGGCGATGCGCATGAGCAGCTTGGCCTTGTTGACCTGGTAAGGAAGTTCGGTGATGACGATGAGGCGCTTGTCGTTTTCGCCCTCTTCGATGTTGTAGCGGGCGCGCATGCCGATCTTGCCGCGGCCCGTTTCGTAGGCCTGCATCAGCTCCCCCGCGACGATGATGCCGCCCGTGGGGAAATCGGGCGCCTTGATGTGCTTGACCATCTCGAAGAGCTTGATCTTCGGGTTGTCGATGAAGGCGACGACGCCGTCGATGACCTCGCCAAGATTGTGCGGCGGGATGTTGGTGGCCAGGCCGACCGCGATGCCCGAGGCGCCGTTGACGAGCAGGTTGGGGAAGCGCCCGGGGAGGGTCTCGGGCTCTTTCAGGCTGTCGTCAAAGTTCAAGGTGAAGCGGACGGTGTCCTTTTCGATGTCGCGCAAAAGTTCGAGGGCCAGCGGTTCGAGGCGCGCCTCGGTGTAGCGCATCGCCGCGGCGGGGTCTCCGTCGACGGAGCCGAAGTTGCCGTGGCCGTTGACCAGGGTCATGCGCATGTTGAAGGGCTGGGCCATGCGCACCATCGCGTCGTACACGGACGTGTCGCCGTGGGGATGGTATTTGCCCATGCACTCGCCGACGATGCGCGCGCTCTTTTTGTGCGGCTTGTCGGGGGTGAGGCCCATGTCGTACATGGTATAGAGTATGCGGCGCTGCACGGGCTTCAAGCCGTCCTCCACGCGCGGCAGCGCGCGGTCGAGGATGACGTACTCGGCGTACGGCAGCATGGAATTGGGCAGGACCTCTTCCAGCGGGGAGAGAAAGACCTCGCCCTTGGCTTCTTGCGGGGGAAGCCCTTCTTGCTCGTTCTTCTTCTTTTTAGCCATGTTCTTCCCCTTTTCAGATGTTCACGCGGTCGATGAAGGTATCGATCTTGTTGAAATTGGCATTCTGCGCCAAGAACTCTTTGCGCGCCTCGACGCGGTCCCCCATCAGCGCGGTGACCATCTGCTCGGCTTCGGCGGCGTCCTCGATGTTCACGCGGATCAAGTTGCGCCGCGCGGGGTCCATCGTCGTCTCCCACAGCTGCTCGTCGCTCATCTCGCCGAGGCCCTTGTAGCGCTGGATCTGGTAGCCCTTGCCCACGATCTCGATCTTTTTTTGCAGCTCCTCGTCGTCGTAGGCGTACTCGACGACGTCCTTTTTGTAGACCTTGTACAGCGGCGGCATGCCGATGTACACGTTGCCGTTGTTGATGAGCTCGCGCATGTAGCGGAAGAAGAAGGTCAGCAGGATGCAGCGGATGTGCATGCCGTCCTGGTCGGCATCCGAGAGGATGATGACCTTGTGGTATTTGAGCTCGTCCATGTCGAAATCGGAGCCGTACCCCGCGCCGAGGGCGGAGATGATGGTGCGGATCTCCTCGTTGGCGAGCACCTGGTCGATGCGCTTTTTTTCGACGTTGAGCGGCTTTCCGCGCAGGGGCAGGATGGCCTGCGTCTGGCGCATGCGCGCCTGTTTGGCGGTGCCGCCCGCCGAATCGCCCTCGACGATGAACAGCTCGTTCAGTTCGGGTTTTTTGCCCGTGCACGCGGCGAGCTTGCCCACGAGGGTGAGGTTTTCGATGGAGTTTTTGGCGCGCGCCACCTCCTTGGCCTGGCGCGCGGCGATGCGCACCCGCGCCGCCGCCTGCGCCTTTTTGATCGCCTCGTCGAAGGTGGCCTTGTTCTTCGGGTCGGCAAACAGCTGCGCGATGCCCTCGACGGTCGCCGCCTCGACGGGGACGCGCGCCTCGGGGTTGCCCAGCTTGGTCTTGGTCTGGCCCTCGAACTGCACGTTCTTCATCTTGACGGAGAGGATGGCCGTCAGCCCTTCGCGGAAGTCCTCCCCCATGAGGTTGGCGTCCTTGTCTTTGAGGGCGCCCGTGGCGCGGGCGATGTCGTTCAGGCTCTTGGTCAGCCCCGCGCGGAAGCCCGTTTCATGGTACCCGCCCTCGGGGGTGGGGATGTTGTTGACGAAGGAGAAGAGGCTCTCGGTGAAGTCGCCCGTGTGCTGGATGGCGAACTCGATGAGGATGCCGTCCTTTTCGGTCTTGTAGCCGACGGGCTCGGGATAGAGCGGCGATTTGCCCTCGTTGAGGTATTCGACGAAGTCGTGCAGGCCGCCGTCGTATTTGTAGGTGACGGCGATCGGCTTTTTGTCCTCGGGGACGCGCTCGTCGACGAGGGCGATCTCCAACCCCTTGTTCAGGAAAGCCAGCTCTTTGAGGCGCTTGGAGACGGCGTCAAAGCTGAACGAAACGGTGTCGAACACGGTGGCGTCGGGCTTGAAATGAACGAAGGTGCCGCGCTTGTCCGTCTTTTGCTTGGTGTCGACGAGGTGCGTTTCGGGCACGCCCGAGAGCATCTTGCCCGTCTTTTCGTCCCTGTACGAACGGAACCCGATCTTGAACACGGTGCCGCGGTACACCTCGACGCGGAGCCACTCCGAAAGGGCGTTGGTGACGGACGCGCCCACGCCGTGCAGCCCGCCCGAGAAGGAGTAGTTGTGCTCGTCGAACTTGCCGCCCGCGTGCAGCTGCGTGAACACCACCTCCACGCCCGAAACGCCCGTTTTGGGGTGGATGTCGGTGGGGATGCCGCGGCCGTTGTCCTCGACGGAGGCGCTGCCGTCCTTGTAGAGTTTGACCTCGATGCGCGTGGCAAAGCCGTTGGCCGCCTCGTCGATGGAGTTGTCCACGATCTCCCACAGGATGTGGTGCAGGCCCTTGACGCCCGTCGAACCGATGTACATACCCGGACGCAGGCGCACCGCGTCCAGCCCTTCGAGGATCTTGATGTCTTCGGCGCTGTAATTGTTTCCCGCCATGCTCTCCTCCGCTTGCGTAAATTGAAAAATGCGGGCATATCGCCCCATATTATGTTCGATTATACCATATCTTGCGCTTTTTTTCAAGGAAATCGGCCGAAAAATCCGAATTTTGCAGACAAAAGAAAACGCGGGCGCCCCGCGTTTTGCGGGGCGCCCGTGCCTTTGTTCAACGCTTCCTCGCGGGGATGCGCTTGATAAATCCCGCGATCGCGTCAAACGCCGCGTCGAAGTGTTCGCGCTCGTTCAAAAATTCGTGCCGCGAACCTTCGATGAGGTGCAGATGCACGTCCTTCAAACCCTGTTTGCGGTAAAATTCGTACAGGCGGGTCATGCCCTTTTCGCCGCCGACGGGGTCGTCCTTGCCCGCGATGAGAAGGACGGGCAAAGACTTATCCAGCCCCGCGGCGTTCTTCTTTTTGTACAGCCCCGCCATGCCCTTGAAAAAGCTGCGGAAAAAGGCGTTGCTGCACACGAAGTTGCAGAACGGATCGGCGCGGTAGCGCTCGTTGTTTTCACGGTCGCAGCTGAGCCACTGCCACTCCCCTTCCTTGAATTTTTTGTCGTAGCCGCCGAACACGAGCCCGTTCACGAAATTTGCGGGCGCGTCCTTGCCCTTGCATGCGCCGCACAGCCCCGAGAGCAGCTTGCCCGCGCGCACCGCCGCGCCGTTTTGCCGCGCGCTGCCCGCCACCACCGCGCCGTCGAGAAAGCGCGGGTAGCGTTCCAAAAAAGCCTGCGTCAGAAAGGAGCCGTACGAAAAGCCGAACAGCACGTATTTGAGCCCCGCGTACTTTTCGCCGTAGTGTTTGGCGATGCCCGCCATGTCCTTGACGGTATCGGCAAACATGTCGCCTTCGGCGTAGCCGAGGGTGTCGGCGTCTGTATCGCCGTGGCCGCGGTGGTCGTCGGCCACCACGATGTAGCCGCAGCGGTTGAGGGCGCGCGCAAAGCGCTCGTACCGGGCCGCGTACTCGTTCATGCCGTGCGCGATCTGCACCACGCCGACGGGCTCGGGCACGTCCGCCCACTCCCGCACGAAGATCTGTTTGCCGTCAAAGGATGTAAAGACCATGAACGTCCTCCGCTTTTTGTACCCATTGTAGCCCAAACGGCCGCGTTTGTAAAGCGCTTTGGCCGCATTTTTCGCGGCGGGGGCGGGCGCGGACCTCCGCGGCGGGCATGGCGGACGGGGGTTTGCCATATACTAAGGCTGCGGGGCCGCGGCCCCGCGGGAGGACGGCATGAAGACCATCGTATTGACGGGCGGCGGGAGTGCGGGGCACGTGGTGCCCAACCTGGCCCTGCTGCCCGCGCTGCAAAAATTCTGCCGCGCGGCGTACGTCGGCACGGACGGCATCGAGCGCCGCCTGGTGCGGGAGGCGGGCATCCCCTTTTACACCGTGAACGCGCCCAAGCTGGTGCGCGGCGCGCCGTGGCGCAACCTGACGCTTTGGCACCGCCTGCGAAAGAGCGTGGCCGAAGCCGAGGCCGTGCTGCAAAAACTTTCGCCCGCGCTCGTATTTTCCAAGGGCGGGTACGCCGCCCTGCCCGCGGCGCTGGCCGCAAACAGGCTGGGCATCCCGGTCGTCACCCACGAGAGCGACCTTTCGCCCGGGCTTGCCAACCGCGTCATCGCGCGGCGGGCGGCGCTGACGCTGACGGGCTTCCCCGAGACGGCGGCCCGCCTGCCCCGCGCCAAGTACGCGGGCGCGCCCGTGCGCGGGGAGCTGTTTGCGGCAGACCGCGCCGCCGCCCTGCGACGGTACGGATTTTCGGGCGCGAAGCCCGTGCTGCTCTGCTTCGGCGGCGGCAGCGGCAGCGTGGCGCTCAGCGCCGCGCTCGGCGCCGCCCTGCCCGCGCTGCTGCCCCGCTTCGACGTGCTGCACATCCGCGGCCGCGCGGCAGGCGCGGCCGCAAAACCGGGATACGTATGCACGGAATTTGAACACGACATGGCCGCAGCCTACGCCGCGGCGGACTACGTTCTGGCGCGGGCGGGGGCGAACACGGTGTTCGAGCTGCTGGCGCTGAAAAAGCCCGCGCTGCTCGTACCCCTCGAAAACAGGCGCTCACGCGGGGACCAGGTGGAAAACGCCCTCTACTTTGCCCGCCGCGGCCTCGTGCATGTGCTGCGCGAACGCCGGCTCTCTCCCGCCGCCCTGCAAACCGCCCTGCAAGCGCTGCAAGCGGACGCCGCCCTGCCCGCCGCCCTGCGCAAGAGCGGCTACCGCGCAGGGAACGCCGCCATCGTGCGGGAGCTCGCGCCCTTTTTGGCCTGAACGCGCGCCCTCACGCCACACATCCCCGCCCGCGTTTCTTCCAAGCAAAAGGCGCCCCGCGCCGCTTTCGGGCGGCGCGGGGCGCGCAAAGTTTATACCTTTTGATACGGCCGCGTCACGCACGCTCGCGCACGGCAAAACCCAAGGTACACAAAAAATTCTTGCACAGCGGCAGCCAGGGCTGCGAATAGGTACAGGCGGGAGGCAGCGGCAGGCCGCTCACCTCTTCGTTGCAGACGGACATGCCGTGCCAGCCGTCGCGGAAGATGTGCAGTTCGGCGGGCACGCCCTGTTCCAGGCAGGCCGCGTACAGCCGCACGAAGTTCTGCGCGGGCACGCAGTCGTCGGGGGTGTTGCCCCAGATGAAGGCGGGCGGGCAGCCGCGGCGCACCTTCTTTTCGATCGAGTAGTCGTCCGCGTTCACCTTCCCGCCGCAGAAGTTCACGAAAGATCCCTCGTGCCACACGCGCGGGTCGCTCGTGACGACGGGGTAGCCGAACACGGCGGCGTCGGGACGGGCGGCCGCGCAGCGGTCCCCGAGCACGGCGCGCACGGCGGGGTCATCCCACAGGGCGAAGACGCAGCCCAAAAGGTGCCCGCCCGCCGAAAACCCCGCCGCGGCGATCTTATCGGGCAGCAGGCAGAGCTTTTCCGCATTTTCGTGCAGGTAGGCCACGGCCATGGCCGCCTCCTGCAACTGCAAGGGATAGCAGGCGGGGGCGAGGTCGTACTTTAAGGTGAAGGCGTCGTAGCCGGCGGCGTAAAATTCGGTGGCGACGGGCTCCTCCTCCCGCTGGGAAAGCGCGCTGTACCCGCCGCCCGGGAACACGAGCATGGCGGGCCGCAGCAGCGTGCGGGACATCTCGGGCATGGGACTATGACGGAAGCAGCGCAGATACCCGCCCTTCGCGTCCCCGCGCGGGAAATTGTAATAGGCAAAGAGGTCGATCGTTTCCTGCAACATGCTTTCCCCTCCTCAGCCGAGCGATACGGCGTCGATCTTCGCAAGTTCTTCCGCGGTGAACGAAGTGTTCAGTTTCAGGTTTTCGCGGATCTGCGCGGGGCCGGACGCGCCGATGATGACGCTGGCCACGTCCTCGTCTTTGAGCACCCAGGAAAGGGCCATGGCCGCCAGCGTCTGCCCGCGGGCCGCGGCGATCTCGTTGAGGCGGGCGATCTTTTGCAGCATGCCGTCGGTGAGGCGGTCCTTTTTGAGGAAGGCGCCGCGGCTCATGCGGCTGTCTTCGGGGATGCCGTGCAGGTAGCGGTCGGTCAACAGCCCCTGCGCGAGCGGGCTGTACGCGGTGAGCGCGAAGCCGTTTTCGTGCGCGAAGGCCTTCAACCCGCTCGTTTCGACGAAGCGGTCGAAGATGGAATAGCTCATCTGGCTCAGAACGAAGGGCACTTTCAGCTCCCGCAGACAGGCGACGGCCGCCTTGGTCTGGGCGAGGTCGTAGTTGGAAATGCCGACGTAGAGCACCTTGCCCGCGTCCACCATCTGTTTGAGGGCGTAGCAGGTCTCCTCGATCGGCGTTGCGGGGTCGGGGCGGTGGTGGTAGAAGATGTCCACGTAATCGACGCCGATGTTTTTGAGGCTGCGGTCCAGGCTGGCAAAGAGGTGCTTGCGGCTGCCGTCTCCGCCGCCGTACGGGCCGCGCCAGGCGCCGTAGCCCGCCTTGGTGGTGATGATCATCTCGTCGCGGTAGGCGGCGAGGTCGCGCGCCAGGACGGCGCCGAAGTTGCGCTCGGCCGCGCCCGCCACGGGACCGTAGTTGTTGGCGATGTCAAAGACGGTGACGCCGTTGTCGAAGGCGGTGAAAATGAGGTTGCGCATCACCTCGAAGAGGTTGGTGGAACCGAAATTCTGCCAAAGCCCCATCGAAACTTCGGACAGTTTGAGCCCGCTCTTGCCCGCGCGGCGGTATTCCATCGTTTTGTAACGCTCCCCCGAAGGGTGGTAGGTCTGGTTTTCTTTGACCAACCTCATCAGTTCTTCGCTGTTCATGCAAAACTCCCCCGCCCGCGGGTGCGCGGGCGCGCGGCTTTATTTTTTTGACGGCAACATTGTACGGCAAACGCACCCGAATGTCAACGGTTCGGCGGCGGTTTTTTGCCAAAGTTTTCCGCCCTTTCCTTCCGCCTTCCTTCCGCGTCTGCCCCAAAGCCCGCCGCCGCAAGGCCGCCGCCCCGCAGGCCGTCCTTCCGCCCTTTCCTTCCGCGGCCGCAAAAAAGCCGCGCCCGCGCGCGGGCAAAACGCGAAAAGACAAACGGACGGGCAAAATTAAGTTTACATCGGCAAAAAAAAGCTGTATAATGGGCGAAAGAGAAGCAAACGGAGAACTTTCATGGCTAAAAAACCCTACTACATCACCACGGCCATCGCCTACACCTCGGGCAAGCCGCACATCGGCAACACCTACGAGATCGTGCTGGCCGACGCCATCGCGCGGTTCAGGCGGATGCAGGGCTATGCGGTGCGCTTCCAGACGGGCACCGACGAGCACGGGCAGAAGATCGAGGAAAAGGCCGCCGCCGCGGGCGTGACGCCCAAGCAGTTCGTCGACGGCGTGGCCGCGCAGATCCGCGGCATCTGGGACCTGATGAACGTCTCCTACGACAAATTCATCCGCACCACCGACGAGGACCACGAGCGGCAGGTGCAGAAGATCTTCCGCAAGCTCTATGAACAGGGAGACATCTACAAAGGTTCCTACGAGGGGATGTACTGCACCCCCTGCGAATCGTTCTGGACGCCCTCGCAGCTGGTCGACGGCAAGTGCCCCGACTGCGGGCGGGAGGTGAAGCCCGCCAAGGAAGAGGCCTACTTTTTCCGCATGAGCAAGTACGCGGACAGGCTCATGCGCTATTACGACGAGCACCCCTCGTTCATCGCCCCCCTCTCGCGCAAAAACGAGATGGTCAACAACTTTTTGAAGCCCGGCTTGCAGGACCTTTGCGTCTCGCGCACCTCCTTTACCTGGGGCATCCCCGTGGACTTCGACCCCAAGCACGTGGTGTACGTGTGGCTGGACGCGCTGACCAACTACATCACCGGCCTCGGCTACGACGCGAACGGAAAGAGCGGGCCGCTGTTCGACGAATACTGGCCCGCCGACGTGCACGTCATCGGCAAGGACATCATCCGCTTCCACACCATCTACTGGCCCATCTTCCTGATGGCGCTGGGGCTGCCCCTGCCCAAGCAGGTGTTCGGCCATCCCTGGCTGCTGATGGACGGCAGCAAGATGAGCAAGTCGCGCGGCAACGTCATCTACGCGGACGAGCTGGTCAAGGTGTTCGGCGTGGACGCGGTGCGCTACTTCGTGCTCAACGACATGCCGTTTGAAGGGGACGGCAACCTCACCTGGGAATTGGTGAACGAGCGCGTCAACGCCGACCTTGCCAACACCTACGGCAACCTCGTTTCGCGCACGGCGGCGATGGCGCAGAAGTACTTCGGCGGCGAACTTGCCGACAAGGGCTGCGCCGAACCCTGCGACGCCGAGGTCAAAGCCATGGCCCAAGCGCTGCGCGGCAAGGTGGCCGCCGCGATGGACGCCTTCAAAATTTCGGACGCGCTGGGCGAGATCTTCGCCTTTTTGCGCCGCCTGAACAAATACATCGACGAGACCGCGCCCTGGGTCTTGGCGCGCGACGAGGGCAAGCACGGCAGGCTCTCCACCGTCTTGTACAACCTGGCCGAGGGGATCGTCATCGCCACGTCGCTGCTGGCGCCCTTCCTGCCCGAGACGGCGCAAACGGTGTTCGCGCACTTCAACACCGCCCCCCGCGGCTACGGCGAGCTGGACAAATTCGGCCTGCTGGCAAACGGCACGCGCGTGAACGAGGGTGCGCTGCACCTGTTCGAGCGCCGCAACTACAAGGACGTGGAGGCGGCCTACGAAGCCATGCACGCGGAGGCCGAAAAGGCGCAAAAAAGCGGGAACGTTCCGAAAAAAGAGAGCCACGCGCCCGCATACCCCGACGCCATCGCCATCGACGACTTTGCCAAAGTGAAGATGCAGGTGGGCAGGATCCTGGCCTGCGAAAAGGTGGAAAAGAGCGACAAACTGTTGAAGAGCCGCGTGCAGATCGGGAAGGAAGAGCGCACGGTGGTGAGCGGCATCGCCAAGTTCTACGCCCCCGAGGAAATGGTGGGCAAGGACGTGATCGTCGTCACCAACTTGAAGCCCGCCAAGCTGCGCGGCATCGTCAGCGAGGGGATGATCCTCTGCGCCGAGGACGAGGACGGCAACCTCTGCCTGCTCTCCCCCGAAAAGCCGATGCCGAGCGGCAGCGGCATCTACTGAGCGCGCCACCGCACAAAGGCGCGCAAGGCGCATACAAACTGCGCAAAACGCCCGCGGAAGGCTGTGCCTTCCGCGGGCGTTTCGGTATAACGAAAAAGGCGCGGGCACGCCACCCCCCCCCATACGCCGAGCGCGCGCCCTAAGGAGCTCGAATCCCTAACCTTTGGTTCCGTAGCGATGCTTTTGGAATGATTTTTACCGCTTTTAAT
>CALVHO010000028.1 GCA_944328445.1 uncultured Clostridia bacterium
GATAGACAAAAGCAATTGCAACAGAACACTGCTCCTCTTCAAGCTGCCGCCGAAATTTTGCTGGAATACTCGGACGGCAGGCGCAAGCTCAACAAAAGGGACTTGCCCGTCATCGCAGCAGAAGCCGCAAAGCTCAAAGCAGAGAACGGTCAGCTCGAAGAACGGCTGCAAATCAGCGCACGCGACCAAAGCGACGTGTTCAATCTCTATCAAAAGACAGAACGCGAAAAGCAGGCACTTCAATGTGATGCCGACGTTCTTCGCGAGATAAGAGAACACGCGCCCGACAAGCTTCAAGAAGTAATGGAAACGGTCAGGCAGCGCAAGCAGGACAAGTATCGCCCCAAGACCTTCAAGTCGTCGGGCAATCATTGGGGCAAGTAAAACTGAATAAACGCTTTAAAGGAGGAAAGTTATCGAATAGACTACATAACGACGGGGGATGGCGAGAAAGAAAAACAACACAGGGATACCACAGCACGAGATTGATTCGCTGGCTCGTGCCTTTATCCCGGCAATTCTGAACTATTTTAACAGCGATGAGGGACAGCGTGAATTTGAAGAATGGAAGGCTCAACGCGCCCAAAGACAATTGAATATCAAAGAATAAGGAAACGTCCCATTGATTTTCACGGGATGACCGCTCTGACGGTTTACGGAAATCCGTACAAAACATAAAGCGGATTGAGTATATGATTTTCCATATTATCAGACAGGGTTGCGCCGAATATCACAAACCTTGAACAACGGCACGAGGGGCTTGCGGAAAACCGCAAGCCCCTCTTTTTTTTACTGTTTCAGATAAAAGACAAATCCGAACCAATCGGTTGCTACCAAAAGGTTCGGATTATTTTGGCTTGGTGGAGATAAACGGACTCGAACCGTCCACCTCTTGAATGCCATTCAAGCGCTCTACCAGATGAGCTATATCCCCATGATTCGGTTGTGTGCCCGGGCGGGCGAAAAACTTGCGCGGAGACGTGCTCCGCGCAGGTTCATGCCTTCTTGTTTGCGCGGATTATTCGGCCTTGATCGCGCCGACGGGGCATCCGTCTTCGCAGGCGCCGCAATCGATGCAGGCGTCGGGATCGACTTGATACTGCGTATCGCCCTGCGAGATCGCGTTGACCGGGCAGGTATCGGCGCAGGCGCCGCAGGAGATGCACTCTTCCGTAATGATATGAGCCATGGTATTTTCCTCCAAACTTTCTCTTCACGGTCATTCCGTTGCTCTATTATAGCACAAATTTTTGCATTAGTAAAGATGAACGCCGCTTTTTTTGCGATTTTTTTGAAAAATTTTTCGGCCGTGAACGCGCCCTGCGCCTTTCGCGGCGGAAGGGGAGGGGATCATTCGCCGTTCCCGTCGCCCTTGTCCGCGGGGCCGCCCTGCGCGGGGCGGTTTTCGTCGCGGCGGGGGCCCTTGTGGCGGCGCGGACCGCGCCGCTCGCGGTTTTGCCCGTCCTCGGGCGCGCGGCGCTGTTCCTGCCCCTGTCCGCGGCCCTGCCGCTGCTCGCGGCGGTCCCGTCCGCCCTGTTCGCGGCGGTCTTCGCGCCGCTCCGCGTCGCGCGGGGCGCGGCGGCCTCTGTCTCCCCGGCCGACTTCGCGGCGGGGGCGTTCGCCTTCGGGCGCGCGGCCGCGTTCGTTCCCGTCCTGTCCGTGCCCGCCCTCGCGGGGTTCGCCCTCGTCGGCCCGCTTTTGCCCTTCGGGGCGGGCGGCCTTGCCGATCTCGTCCAGCGGGAAGTCCTTGTAGACGAGGGTGCCGTCCTGCTCGATCTTGACGCGCACCGTAAAGGTGAGCATGTTGTTGGACACCACGGTGCCCGTGCCCTCGGGGGTGAGGACGGCCGAGCCGAGCTTGGGCATCTTTTTATAGGCTTCGCTGTAATAGTCGTTTTCGTAGGAGAGGCAGCACATGAGCCGCCCGCACAGGCCGCTGATCTTGCCGGGGTTGAGGGAGAGGCCCTGCACCTTGGCCATCTTGATGGACACCTTGCGGAAATCGGGCATGGCCCCGGCGCAGCAGCACTCGCGGCCGCAGGGCGCGATGCCGCCGAGCAGTTTGGCCTCGTCGCGCACGCCGATCTGCCGCAGCTCTATGCGGCAGCGGAAGGTGCCCGCCAGGTCCTTGACCAGCTCGCGGAAGTCGACGCGGTTCTCGGCGGAAAAGTAGAACACCGCCTTGCTGCCGTCGAAGGCGAATTCGCAGTCGACGAGCTTCATGTCCAGCTTGTGCTTTTCGATCTTCTCCTGCGCGGTTTTCATGGCCTGCGGGCGGCGTTCGGCGTTGCGGCGCGCCTGCTCGCGGTCCCGTTCGGTGGCGATGCGCAAGACGGGTTTGAGCGGCTGCGTGACCTCGGCGTCGTCCACTTCGCGCGGGGCGAAGGCCACCTTCGCGAACTCGACGCTCTTGCTCGTTTCCACGATGACCTCGGCGCCTTCCTCGTACGTTTCGCCCTCTTTGGGGGCGAACCAGTACACTTTGCCGCTGTCTTTGAATGTGATGCCTATGACTTTCATCGTCCCTCCAAAATTCCGTACAAGAGTGTTTCCAAACAGATGACGGGCTGTGCGTTGCCGCGCAGGCTGCGCTCGGCGCGGCCGACGGCGTCCTCGGCGGCCAACAGCCCTGCCACCGTGTAGCGGGGCGCGGCGCGGCGCACCGCCTCTGCCGCCTGCCCGCCCGTGAGCAGCTCGCCGCGGCCCAGCCGCAGCATGAGCATGTCGCGGAAGACCAGCCGCAGCGCCTCCAACAGCGCCGCCGCCTGCGCGCGGCCCGAAACGCTGCGCGCCATGGCGGGGATGCCCGCGGGCGAAAGGGTCAGCGCCATTTCCGCCGCCGCTTCGAGCATGCCGCCGCCCTCGGCGAGCAGTTCTTCGGCGCGGCCCAACACCCCGCCCGAGAGCAGGGCCGCTTCATGGCAGCCTTCGCGGGAGGGGAACGCCCGTTGCAGATACCGTTCGATCGCCTCCGCGGGGAAGGCGAGGAGTTCCAGCTTTTTGACGCGCGAGAGCACCGTGGGCAGCACGGCCGCCGCCGACGTCGCCCCGAGCACGAAATGTACGTTTTCGGGCGGCTCTTCGAGCACTTTGAGCAGCTTGTTCTGCGCGGCTTCGAGCATGTTCTGCACGGCGTCGAGCACGAACACCTTGCGCGGCGCCTCGACGGGCTTAACGATGCAGTCGGCCAAAAGCGACCGCACCTCGTCCACGCCGCAGCGCTCTCCCTCGGCGGGGAACACGCGGCAGTCGGCGTAGCGCTCGGCGGCGATGAGCCGTCCGGCCCGTGCCCGCTCGGTTTCGTTCATGCCCGCGCAGGCGATGCAGGCGGCCAGCTCCTTCAAAAAGGAGCGCAGGTTCTTCGCGTCGGGGCAGAGGAGCAGGTAGGCGTGTGACAGCGTGCCCGCGGCCGCGTCTTCGGCGACGGCGCCGTAAGCCCTGCTTTGGCGGAAGATCTCCATGAAGGCGCCCCCTTTGCTTTCCCTGCGTCTTTTGCCGCTTATCGCGGCGGCGTGATGGACGGTGTTTCTGCCGCGTATCGCGGCGGTGTGATGAACGGTGTTTCTGCCGCTTTGTGCGGCGGTGCGGCGGACGTTATCGCCCCGCGGCCCGCGGCCAGGAATGCCGCTTTGTTCAGGCCAGCCAGCCCTTTTGTTGCAGCAGGGCGGCGATGCGTGCGCTCGTCTCGTATTTGGTGCCCGAGCAGTCGACGGCGACCATCTGCGGGTATTCGGCGAGCAGGGCGCGGTAGCCCTCGTACACGCGGCGGTGGAAGGCCTCGCCCGCCGTCTCGATGCGGTCGTTTTCGTCCCGCCCGTGCTTGCGCTCGAAGGCGCGCGCGGGGGGGATGTCCAAAAACAGCGTGCAGTCGGGCATGCAGCGCTCGGCGGCGAAGGCGTTGATCTGCTTCAAAAAGGAGAGCGGCAGCCCGCGGCCATAGCCCTGGTAGGCGAGGGTGGAAAAAAAGTAGCGGTCGCAAAGCACCCATTCCCCGCGTGCCAGGGCGGGCAGGATCACTTCGGAAAGGTGCTGCGCGCGCGCCGCCGCGTACAGCAGCGCCTCGCATTCGTCGGTCATGGCGGCATTTTTTCCGTCGAGGATGATGGTGCGGATGGCCTCGGAGATGGGCCCGCCGCCCGGCTCGCGCGTGACCACGTGCGCGACGCCGCGTTCTTGCAATTTTTCGGACAAAAGGCGCATCTGGGTGGACTTTCCCGCCCCTTCGCAGCCTTCAAAGGCGATGAATTTTCCGTTCATGAAGGTACCTCGCGGCAAAAACCGCGCGCTTGCGGCGGGTGTGCAAAGTCCCGCCCGCCTGCAAAGAAGCCGCCTCAGGCGCGGCCGCCGATGTGGATGACGGTCACGCAGCCGTCCTCGACGCCGAAAGTGTGGCGGGCGTTTTCCAGCTCGCGCGCGGCCTCGGCGGTGATCTGTTCGCCCGCCACGGCCACGGGGTAGCAGGGCGGGGTGATGCCCGCGTTGCGCGCGGCCACGCGGCCCACGGCCTCGGCGAGGGGGACCTTTTCGTTGGGCAGCGACAGCGCGGTCAGGTATCCGAATTTTTTCAGCCCGCAGGCAAAGCCGTGGGCGGCGGTAAAGCTGCCCCGCAGCGGGCGCATGCGCAGCACGGCGCGCACTCCCCGTTCCAGCCTGGCCAGCTGGCGGGGCGGGGTGAGCGGGGAAAAGTAGAACAGAACATACCGCCCGTCGTTGAGCTCGGCAAAGATGCCGCGGCGTTCCAGCGCGTCCTGCGCGGCCTGGGCGGAGATGCCCGCGGCGGCAAAGTCGACGGCCAGAACGAGGGTCTTGCTCCCGCCGTAAAAGGCGATGCCCCGCTTTTTGAAGCGCGCTTTGAGCAGCGCCAGTTCGCGCTTGACCACGTCGATCAGCTCCGTTCCCTGCTCGTCGAGCAGTTTGACGCCGTATTCGACGGACGCCATGACGGGGAAGGAGGGGCTGGTGGTGCGGAACACGCCGAGCGCTTCCTCGGCGAGGGGGTACAGTTCTTCTTTGTTCACGTTCAGGAGCGCGCCCTGGGTGAGGGTGGGCATGGTCTTGTGCGAGCTGTCCACCCAGGCGTCGGCATAGCGGCCCGCGTACAAGGACTCCTCGTCGGGGTCGAAGCGCAGGTACGCCCCGTGCGCGCCGTCCACGAACAGCAGCTTGTCGTAGCGCTTGCACACCTTGGCGATGGCCCCGTAGTTGGCCACGTTGCCGAAGTAATCGGGCGAGGTCAGCAGCACGGTGCCGATCTTGGGGTCCTTTTGCAGGGCAGACTCGATGTCCGCCGCCGTGGGCGGCAGCAGCACGCCGTCGCGCTCGGTGTTCTGCACGATGTGCGGTTCCACGCCCAAAAGCCCGCAGGCGTTGTACACGCTCTTGTGCGAATTGCGGGAGATGAGCACCTTGCCGCCCCGCCGCTTGGCGATGTACAGCAGGCAGAACACGCCCGAAGAGGCTCCGTCGGTGAGGATGTGGCTGCGCCCCGCGCCCAAAAGGCGGGCGATGTCCGCCTGCGCCTCGGCGATGGGGCCGTCGGGATTTTCCAGGCAGTCGGTGGCCGAAAGCTCGGTCACGTCGAGCGCGGCGTCGCGGAAGGGGCGGAACCAGCGCCCGTTCGCCTTGTGCCCAGGCATATGGAAGCGCGCGGGGCGCCGCTTTTTATAGGCGGTCAGCGCGCCGTAGATGTGCAGCTTCATGCGATCCTCCTTGTGCCGCGGCGGAAGATGCCCGCGGGCGCGGCCTCAGTTGAAGTTCGTCGCCAGGTAGTGCAGCAGCGTGAACTGTTCGTAGCGCAGGTCGGGAGACTGGTAGTTGCCCGTGCTGAGGATGCACATCGAAAGCCCGCTGCGCGCGTCCTCGCCCTCGCCGCGGATCACCTCGGTGATGTCGGCGATGCCGCTGAGGTCGAAGGCGAAGGGCCAGTCGAACTCGTAGGAGGCGTTGGTCAGCGGGTCGGTGTAGGAGAAGGCGAGCTCCTTCACGGAGATGACGCCGTTCTCCTTTTGCACCTCGTCGAGCACGAAGGTGTAGGCCGTGCGCAGGTTTTCCAGCCGCGCGATCTCGTTTTGGAAGGCCGCGTCGCGCTTGGCGGCGGTGCGGTAACGCTTGTCCCCGTCCATGCGCTCGTCGAAGGCGGCGCGGGCGGCGGCGGTATCCAGCGTGCCGTTCCGCCAGTCGGCCTCGCCGTTTTCGTCAAAGAAAAAGCGGGAAAGGTACTCCGCGCAGAGCGCGAAGTAGTTGGCGCACTGCACGCCGCCTTCGCCCTCGGAATAGGCCTCGCCCGAGGGGTCGAGGCTGAGGCAGTTGCCGCGGTAACCGTACAGGAACTGTTTGAGCCCTTCGATGGCGGTGTAGGTGCCGTCCTCGGCCTGCGTGCCGCCGCCGTCGAGGGCGATGAGCACGTCGCCTTCGCCCGCGGCGAAGCGCGCGGGGAAAACGGTGCTGCCCAGCGAAGCGCTGGGTACCTCGTAGTTGACGAGGTCGAGCACGTCATAGGAGAGGGCGCCGCGGCTGTGCAGGCGGTCGAGGTCGGCGATCTCGTCGGGATCGTAGCTCACGCCCGTGTAGTAGTAGATGTCGAAGACCTGCCCCGAAGTCGCGCGCGTGGCCGTGGAGGTGAAGATGAGCATCCAGACCACGACGGCGAGCGCGCACAGCCCCGCGATCTTGATCCAGTCGTAGGAGAGCAGGTGCCCCAACCGTTTTTTCGTGATTTTTGCGTCCATAAATTCGGTCAAGCCCCGCGCCGCGGCGCAGCCGCCCGCGCGGGAAAGGTTCAGTCGATCTTGCGGATCTCCAAATCGTAGTCGTAGCCGTTGGGTGCGTGCACGGTGACGCGGTCGCCGCAGTGCGCGCCCGCGAGCGCCGCGCCGACGGGCGAATCGAGGCTGATGATGTTTTTGGAAGGGTCGGCCTCGGTGCTGCCCATCACGGTGTAGGTGACCTCCGTTTCGAGGTCGAAGTCGTACACCGTCACGGCGTTGCCGAAGTGCACCTTGCTGTTGTCGGTGCTCTCTTCCATGATCCTGGCGTTCTTGATCTTGTTTTCGAGCTCGCGGATCTCGCTCTCGTTGAGCGCTTCCTCGTTTTTGGCCGCGTCGTACTCGGCGTTTTCGGACAGGTCGCCGAAGCCGCGCGCCACCTTGATGCGCTCGGTGATCTCGCGCTTTTTCTCCGTTTGCAGGTAACGCAGGCGCTCCACCGCCTCGTCGTACCCCTTCTGTGTCATGATGAATTCTTCCGCCATGATGATCACGCTCCTGAAATTTGTCGGGCCGAAAAAAGCGGCGGCCCCGCCGTATCTTCCTACGGGCGGTGAAAAGAGTGACCCCGCAACCCTGCGGGATCACCTTTGCCGGTCCGTACGTCGGTCATTATACAGTATTTTGCCGCATTTGTCAACTTATAATGCGCGCGCGTTGCCCGTACGGCGCCCGTTCAGCGGCAGCCGCGCCGCACGAAGTTAGCGATGCGCGCGGTGGCCTCGTCGAGGTTGGCCATGCTCGTCGCGTACGAGCAGCGCACGTGGTACTTTCCCGCCTCGCCGAAGGCGTCGCCGGGCACCACGGCCACCTTTTCGGCGCGCAGCAGCCCGTTGGCGAACTGCTCGCCCGTCAGCCCCGTCTCCTTCACGGAGGGGTACACGTAAAAGGCGCCGCGCGGCTCGAAGCAGGAGAGGCCGCAGCCGTTGAAAAAGTCCACCATGAAGCGCCGCCGCTTGTCGTACTCGTCGCGCATGCTCTCCACCACGGCGAACCCGTCGGTAAACCCGTCTTTGAGCCCTTCGAGGGCGGCGTACTGCGAGGCGGTGGGCGCGCACATGATCACGTACTGGTGGATCTTGAACAGCGCGTCGTCGATGGCGGGCGGCGCGCAGATGAAGCCGATGCGCCAGCCCGTCATGGCAAACGCCTTGGAAAAGCCGTTGATGAGCACGGTGCGCTCCTTCATGCCGGGAAGCGCCGCAAAGGATACGTGCTTGCTCCCGTAGGTGAGCTCGGCGTAGATCTCGTCGGAGATGACCAACAGGTCGTGCTTTTCGATGACGGGCACGATGGCTTTGAGCTGCTCTTCGGTCATGATCCCGCCCGTGGGGTTGTTGGGGTAGGGGAGGATGACCGCCTTGGTTTTAGGGGTGATGGCCGCTTCCAGCGCGGCGGGGGTGTAGATGAACCCGTTCTCCTGCGTGCAGTGCACGGGCACGGGCGTCCCGCCCGAAAGCTGCACCGCGGGCAGGTAGGAAACGTAGCCCGGGTCGGGCACCAGGATCTCGTCGCCCGCCTCGCACACGGCGCGCATCGCCAGGTCGATGCCCTCGCTCGCGCCCACGGTCACGATGATGTGCTCGGGCGGGTATTGCACGCCGAAGCGCTCCTGCAAATAGCGGGAGACCAGCTCGCGCAGGGCGGGCAGGCCGCGGTTGCCCGTGTACTGGGTGTAGCCGCGCTGCACCGAGCGCACCGCCGCGTTGCGGATGTGCCACGGGGTAACGAAGTCGGGTTCGCCCACGCCGAGGGAGATCGCGTCCTTCATCTCGGACACGATGTCGAAAAATTTACGGATGCCGCTCGGTTTGAGCGTTTCCGCGCGGTGGTTGACGAAATTCCTCATGCCTGTACCGACAACCGGAGCCGATTTTCATCCTCTTTATCGGTGATGGTCCCTTCGATCTTGTATTTTTTCAAAATGAAATGGGTGGCGGTGGAGAGCACGTCGTCGAGGGTGGAGAGCCGTTCGGAAACGAAGCGCGCCACGTCACGCAGCGTCTTGCCCTCGATGAACACGGCCAGGTCGTACCCCCCGCTCATGAGGTAGCAGCTCTTCACCTCGTCGAAACGGTAGATCTCCTCGGCGATGGCGTCGAAGCCGCTCGCCTTCTGCGGGGAGACGCGCACCTCGATGAGCGCCTGCACCGTCTCCTCGGCCAGCCGTTCTCCGTTGACGATGGCCGTGTACTTGACGATGATTCCCTTTTCCTCCATGCCGCGGACGGCGGCGGCCACTTCGGCCTCCGTCTTTCCCAGCATGACGGCGATCTTGGCGGGCGTGCACCGCCCGTCCTCTTGCAAGATCTTCAAGATTTCCGTCTGAAATTTTTCCATGGCGTTCCCCTTTTCGCGCCCGCGGCGCGGGCACGGACGGCCGCGAGCCGCGGCGTTTGCTACTATTGTATGTTTTTTGCACCCGCCTGTCAATTCTATTTTACTTTTCGCCGCAAAAAAACTATAATGGCCTTGGCTTGCGGGCGCGTCCCGCGGCAAAGGAGGAGGGCATGTTCCGCATCTGGGCCAAAGTGATGCAAGGCGGCAAGATCGTCCGCCAGTTCGTCTACCGCAACGACGGGGAAAAGCTGACCTATTCGCATTTTCTGAACTATTTGTTCGACATCTGCCGCGAGCTCGACGTGCCCACCCCCGTGCTGTTGAAGACGCACATCTTCAACTTCGCCAAATTCAACCACGTGCGCTTTCTGCCGCGCGATTTTGTGGAAAGCGTAGACTTCGACGCGCTCGTGCTCGAAAACATCGTCGTATAGGCGCATGAACGGGCCGCGCGGCCCTGCCGTGCGGTTTTCGGGGTTTTCGTGAAGGTGCGCGGCGTTTTCGGGCGGTTTTGCGGGCGTTTTTGCGCCCCGCGGGGGCGGAAAAACGCTTGACGTGGCGGCCGTTTTCTGCTATCCTTTCCCGCGGTAGGTTTTCGGACAACACTACCTAAAAACAACCGAGGTAACTGCATAATGAAGAGGTTTTCCACCAAGATGCTGTGCCGCGCGGGCATCGTTGCCGCGCTGTACGCGGCGCTGACGCTGCCTTTGGGTTCGCTGGCCTTCGGCGCGCTGGGGTTCCAGATCCGCCCCGCCGAGGCGCTGACCGTGCTCCCGCTCTTTTACGCGGAGGCGATCCCCGCGCTGTACGTGGGCTGCCTGCTGGCCAACCTGGTCACGGGCACGCTGTGGGACGTGGGCCTGGGCGCGCTGTGCTCGCTGGTCGCGGCTTTGGGCACCTTTTTTGCGGGACGTATCATCAAAAACACGCCCGCAAAGCTCGTCGTCGGCGGGCTGTTCCCCGTCCTTGTCAACGCCTTCGGCATCCCCGCCGTGCTCATCCTCAGCGGGTTTGCCTACGCGGGGTATTGGGTGATGTTCGCGGGCCTGGCGCTGACGCAGTCCGTGTGGGTGTTCGCCCTGGGCGTGCCGCTGTACTTCGGCGTGGCGGCGCTGCGCAAAAAGGGCGTTTCCGCCTTCTGCGACAACCGTACGGGCAAGCCGCTCGACCGCCCCGCGCCCCCGCGCGACGCAAAGGTCTGAGCATTTTTGCCCCCGCGCCCGCGGCGGAACGTCCGATGCAAATTTTTCCGTGCCTGCGGGCGCGGATTTTTTTACGCCGCGGCGTTGACAAACGCGCCCGTTCACGCTATACTATGTTGCAAAAGCAACACAAAAAGGGGGCAGGGTATGGAAAGCGTGGCCACATCGCTGTTTGACGGCGTTTCTCCTTCCGAATACGCGGCCATGAAAACGTGCTTCAAGGCGCAGGTCAAAACGCACCGCAAAGGGGAGGAGGTGCCCATGCCCGCGGCGCGGGTGGGGGTGGTGCAGCGCGGCGCGCTCAGCCTCATCAAGACGGATATCGACGGCACGCGCACCATCTTCGAGCAGCTCGGCAAGGGCGGCGTGTTCGGGGACATGCTCGGCTACGCCTGGGCGGACGCGAGCTTTTTCCTCACCGCCGACGAGGACAGCGACGTTTTGTACATCGACTACGAGCACATCGTCAAGCGCTGCCCCAACGCCTGCACCCACCACAGCACGGTGGTGGCCAACCTCGTGCGGCTGATGAGCGAAAAGACGCAGGCCCTCTCCGAACATTTGGAGATCCTCACCCGCCGCACCACCCGCGAAAAACTTTTGGCCTATTTTTCGCTGCTGGCCGCAAAGAACAGAAGTTCGTACTTCACCCTGCCCTTTTCGCAGACGCGCCTGGCCGACTACATCTGCGTGGACCGCAGCGCCATGGCGCGCGAGCTGCGCCGCCTTTCCGACGAGGGCGTGCTCGAACTCGACCGGCGAAATGTGAAACTGATAGGTTCACGAAATTTCTTTCAAAAGAGATGAAAGAACTTTCCGTGATTTTAAGGATACATCCTCAATTCTACATTTTACATTCTACATTCTAAATTCGGCAAAGCCCCGCCGTGCGATCCCTCGGCAAGCCCGGGATGACGGCGGGGCCGTATTTTCCGTCCGCATACGCCGCCCCTTTGCGGGACAAGTTTTTTCATAAAAAATTGTGAAAATACTTGATTTTTTCGAGGGGGAGTGTTATACTGTATCTGCATACGGGCGGGGAGGGGTTTCTGCCCTTCCCCGCCCGCAAATCTTTGCGATAAGGAGAGAGAAAAAGGATGAAAAGAGCTTTGGCCGCATTGCTGTGCGGCCTCGTGCTGGCTGCCTTTGCCCTCGGCGCCGCGGGCTGCGGCGAAAGCGGCTTCGGCGGCGGCAAACAGGCGCTGCAAGCGGGCAGCCCCTCGTTCGAGGTCAAGTCCGTCGCGCAGGGCTACGACGCGCAATCCTCGATCGATGCGTACGGCAACGTCGTGTTGCAGAGTGCGGCGCAGGACGGCTCCGCTCCCTCGTACATGCTGTACAATATCGTCGACGATTCCTCCGTCACGGCGGAAACGAGCATACGGAACACCGCTTTGAGCGGCCTGTATTACACGAAGGAGTACACGGCGGCGTCGGACGCGGACGTTGGCACGCAGACCTACAACTTTTACGCCAAAAACGGCAAGGTGCATTCGGTGACGGTCTCCGCCGTCGACGGCCTCGACATGAACCTGTCGGGCAACACGTTGCAGCTGGAAGGAGGCACCTATCTCTACCTCGACGCCGACGGCAACGGCCACGTCGGGCAGGCGGGCTTCGGCTACGACAACGGCGTGACGAGGGACGCATATACCTTCGTGCTGGACGATTACGTTCTCGACTTTTCCGACGCCGAAGGCGTCGCGGTCGTCTACGGCACAGACGGCTCCTTTGTCCGCACCGTAGACTTGCACGAGGAGATCGGCTTCAACCAAGACATGCAGCAAATTTTCCAACTCGGCAGGGCCCAAACCTGGTCTTTCGGAAACGTGTTCTGGGTGCAGTTCGCGCTCCCCGTGCCCGTCGACGGCGCGTTCACCTTTACCGACGAAAACGGCACGGCCTACGACCTCCGAACGTATAAATACGACGCCGCGGCGGACAAGATCTCCGAGGTGAGCGTGCCCTTCTTCATCAGCAGAGTCGAGAAGTCCGCGAACGGCGCCTATGCCGTGATCTACGGCAACGAAGTCCTCAAAGACAAGACCGTCGGGCCCGACATCGTGCAGACCATCGGCGAGGACGGCAAAAACTATACCGACTTGCAGGAGCTTTTGCCGGGCGCAAATACCCTGTATTTTGCGGGCAGCAACATCGTGCTGGACAACGGCGTGCAGCAGCGCGTCATTGACGGTTCGGGCGAGGAGGTCTACACGCAGGAGATCGATTTCGTATACATCGGGAAAAATTACTTCGTCAATTACGAAAAGAGGCAGGCGTACGACGCGCAGGGCAAAGAGGTCTTCGCGGACACGATGCAGTATCTTGATCACGTCGTCGAAACGGGCCTCGTCTATGCCACGGATCGGGACAGCGAGTCTTCCACCTACGGGCAGGTTTTCCGCTTCACGGCGGCCACGGGCAGCCTGGACAACATCGGCACGCTCGAAAATCGAAATGCGTACAACGGGAGCACGGGCATTTATTGGACCGTGCGCAACGCCGAGGGCGAGCTTTTCCTCTACAACTCCACGTACGGCGCGGAGGTGGCGCGGGGCAGCAGTTTTTCTGTCGACGAGCGTGAAATAGACGGAGTGCGCTATGCGTTCATCCGGGCGGTGGATGCGGACGGAAATGCGTCGCTGTACGTGTGCAAGCTCACGCCGCCGTTGGCGTAAAGGAGGCAAGGCATGAAAAAGAAGATCCTGGCGCTCTGTTGCGCCCTGTTGCTCATCGGCACGTCGTTCGCCTTCGCGGCCTGCGGCGGAAATAAGGACCTCGGCTCGTTCACGTCCGCCACCCAAGTGGCCGAAGTGGAGGCCCTGCGCGGCTTTACCGTCCGCGGGAGCGCCGACGGTCTGGGCTGGGTCACCGGCTCGCGCGCGAAGGAAGACGGCTCTTACGAATACATCCTCTACAACGTGCTCACGGGGGAAAATTTCACCGCAGGGCAGGCCTTCAAACAAAAGGCGGTGGGGCTGTATTATGTGGAAGAAGTCAACGAGACCACGCAGGAAGTGACCGTCACCTGCTACGGCCAAGGCGGGCAAGCCAAGTCGGGCAAACTCTCCGAAGAAACGGTGGCGGACGCCCTCCTGTTCGAGGACGACAACATCGTTTACTGTGCGCCCGACGGCTCGCTGCAAACGGTGCACAACAGCGCTTTCAACAAATTTCTCACCTATGAAGGCAAGAACAGCGGCAGCGTGTTCGCCGTCGGCGAAAAATATTTCTGCCTGAAAAATGAATACGGGGTCTCCCGCTTCGAGGTGTACGGGTCAAACGGCGGGCAGGACCGCGTCATCGACCTGCGCGCGCACCTCGTATGGACGGAGTCGACCGATGTGCAGCACGTCTGGCAGGTGAACGAGACGCTGTTCGTGCAGACGACGGAACGGGCAGACGGCTCTTCTTCCTACACGCTCAGCAGCAACGAAACGAAATACCGTCTCCGCACCTACCGTTACGACGTCGAAGGCGGCGAGTTCAAGGCCGTGAACGGCTTCGATTACGTGGCCGAGGGCACTGCTTGGACTATATCGGGCGCGGAGTATGCCGTGCTCAAAGTCGGCGTCATCGAGGATAAGCACATCGCCTATACGGGCGTGCAGGCCTTCGGCGAGGACGGCGCGGTTTGGGCGGACCTGCAAAAACAGCTGCCCGGGGCATCCGAGTTTGCGGCGGATCCCGCGGGCAGCGGCTACCTGCTCGCGGGCCGCGGCAAAGCCGTCGTCTTTAAGGACGGGGAAAAGACTGCCGAGGTCGAGTTGGCGCCCGAGGTCGATTACGAGGGCTACGGCCTGTTCTCCCGCGGAGACGTCTATTACGACGCCGAGGGGAACGCCGTGTTCACCGCCACGGAGGACATGGAAAATATCACCGTCTACAACGGCTCCATCGCCTATTTCATGGAAACGGAGGAGGACGACCTCTCCGTATCCCGCCGCTACGTGTACGATCTGGCCACGCAGCAGACCACCTCGTCCGCCGAGGTGAGGTATAGAAGCAACCTTGGCGTCGGGTACCTCTACCTGACCGAAGGCACGGCAGAGGATACCGCGTCGGTGTATTTTGTGGGGCAGGACGGCGCCGTGCAGCCGCTGCTCGAAAACAAGGCCCTGTCGAGCGTGCCCGCCTATTGCGGCACGGTGTATAGCGAGGGAGATTCCGGCATCGGATACTGCACCCTCGTCGGCCTGTCTGTACGGGAAGGGGAGGAAACGGTGCCGCACTATTACGCGCTGCACACCACCGTCTCCGTCGGTGCGGAATAAGCAGGAACGCTGCCGCTCCGCGGCCGAAAAACAAACGGCGCCCGCGCATTTTGCGCGGGCGCTTTTGCCTCCCTGCGGCGCCTTTGAAGGCGCCGCGGGGCTAACATTATTATAATAAATAAATAGGGGGCACGAAATTTCTTTCAAAAGAGATGAAAGAAATTTTCGTGAGTTTTAGGAAACAACCGCAATTCTACACTCTACATTCTACACTCTACATTCCGAAGGCCCTGCCATGAGGTCCCTCGGCGGCTTCGCCGCTTGGTTCACAAAAACCGCGGACTTCTGCGTACCGAATGTAAAATGTAAAATGTAGAATGTAGAGTTATGGATGATTTTTTAATAAACAAAAATTCTACACTCTACATTCTACACTCTACATTCTAAATCAGCCGCCGTCCGTGCCGTTCTCTTCGTCCTTGCTTTCATCCTCGCCGTCAGCGGCGGGCGCTTCGTCCGTTGCGCGTCCGCCTTCGTCCGCGCCGCCTGTTCCGGGCGCGTCCTCGCCGCGGGTGCGGCCTTCCGCTTCCTCTTGCAGGTACTTGAACAGCATGCTGAGGGCAAAGAGCACCAGCGTGCCCGCCAGGCACAGCCAGAACCAGATCAAATTTTCATGCAGCACGATGGCCACGGGTATGCAGGCGGCACAGCACGCGGCCGCGGCCACGGCGCAGCCCGCGCGCAACCATTTATACATCGCTCCGTCTCCTTGGCGGCGCCGCGCGCCGCCCCTGTATTTGCTGTCAGTATACCATAAAACGTGCGCGCGCGCAACCGTTCGCGCCCGCCCCGCCCGAACATCGCCCGCGCCTCGCCTTTGCCCGCGTTTCCGCCTGCGGCCATCGCCCGCGCCCGTCCGCGTTTCCGCCGCCCCGCCGTTTTGCCCGCCTTTGCCCCGCTTTGCGGACGGACATCGCTCACTTTTCCGCCCCTTTTCGCCGTCCGCGGCGCGTCGGGCGCGTTCGCCGAAAAAAAGTAAAAAAAGCCGAAAAAAGTTGAAAAAAACGGTTGACATTTGCCAAAAGCTATGGTATTATGTGCAAGCTGTCTTGCGGGAAGGCCGTCACGGCCGGGCCGTTTGCGGGGCCGCGAAAGTTTTTGAAAAAAATTCCAAAAATCTTTTGCAAAAGCCTTGACAAACTTCTCCCGGTGTGGTATGATGGTCAAGCTCTTCGCGAGAGAGCCCCGAACGGAGTTCGGTGTACGCGCAGATTAAAAATTGAATAGAAGGAAATGAATTAAATATCTTTTTAAGATGTTTGAAAGTTTCTGTCAATTAACTTTTAGTACACAAGTACTCAAAGAACAGTCAGCAAAAAACGTTAGAGCAGTTGTTCCCGCTCGCGGGAACGGCTTTAAGCAATTAAACTCAAGAGTTTGATTCTGGCTCAGGATGAACGCTGGCGGCGTGCTTAACACATGCAAGTCGAACGGACAAAAGGGGCTTGCCCCTTTTGTTAGTGGCGGACGGGTGAGTAACGCGTGAGCAACCTGCCCTTATCAGGGGAATAACACAGTGAAAATTGTGCTAATACCGCATAAGACCACGAAGCGGCATCGCTTTGCGGTAAAAGATTTATCGGATATGGATGGGCTCGCGTCCCATTAGATAGTTGGCGGGGTAACGGCCCACCAAGTCGACGATGGGTAGCCGACCTCAGAGGGTGATCGGCCACATTGGAACTGAGAAACGGTCCAGACTCCTACGGGAGGCAGCAGTGGGGAATATTGGGCAA
>CALVHO010000029.1 GCA_944328445.1 uncultured Clostridia bacterium
GGGAGGTGGCCGCCGTCATCCCGCCTTGCTTTACGGCCGCACAGCTTCACGATTTTTTGGAATACCTGCTGCGCGCGGGGGCGGGGCGGGTGTTTTTGAAGGGCGAAGACGTGTTCGACAGCCGCTGCCGCCGCCTGCGCCGCGCCCGCCTCATCGAGGAGGGCCGCTCCGAGCTCAACGCCCTGCGCGAGATCGTGCTCAGCGGCGCGGGGCGGGTGGAATGCCTCTCCGCGGTCTCTGCCGCGCAGGAGAGCTTTTTGAAGAGCTACTACGCGGGCAGGGTGTATTTCGCGCGCTGACGGCCGGGCGCGGGCGGGCGCGGCGGAAAATTTCGCAAAGCGGCCGCAAAACCGTTGACAAAGCGGCGCGCGCGCATTACAATAGAGGCAACTTCATCGCACAGGGAAAGAGACAAGTAGTTTGCGGCGGCAATGCGTCGCAGAGAGCGGGGCCAAGGCTGCAAGCCCCGCGCACCCGCAGCAGGCGAAACCGCTCTTTTGTCGCGAAAGTTTTTTCCGCTTTCTTTTCAAAACAAGCGGCAGAGCGGCCGTGCGAGCGGCAATTAAGGTGGAACCGCGCGAGCATCGCGCCCTTAAACGGATCGTTTGAGGGCGCTTTTTTTATGGCGCGGCCATACGGCAGGAAAAATGCGGGCACGGCGCCCGGAAGGAGCAAGGATATGATCGTCACACTCAAAGGAGAAAAGAGGGAATTCGGCGGCCCCGTGAGCTGCATGGAGATCGCCAAGAGCATCGGCGAGGGGCTGGCGCGCGCCGCCGTCTGCGCCAAGGTGGACGGCAAGCTCGTCGACCTCGCGCACGTGGTGGACAAGGACAGCGAAGTGGAGATCGTCACGTTGAAGGACCGCGAAGGGCTGGACGTGTACCGCCACACGGCGGCGCACGTGCTGGCGCAGGCCGTCAAAGCCATCTATCCCACCTGCAAGCTGGCCATCGGCCCCACCATCGAAAACGGCTTTTATTACGACATCGATTTCAAGACGCCCATCTCGCAGGACGATCTCTCCAAGATCGAGGCGGAGATGAAAAAGATCATCAAGAGCAACCTGCCCGTCGAGCGTTTCACGCTGCCCCGCAGCGAGGCGGTCAAGCTGATGAGCAAGTATTCCGAAAAGTACAAGGTCGAGCTCATCAAGGACCTGCCCGAAGGGGAGGAGATCTCTTTCTATAAGCAGGGTGGGTTCACCGACCTCTGCCGCGGCCCGCACCTGCCTTCCACGGGCAAGATCAAGGCCTTCAAGCTCACGAGCATCGCGGGCGCTTATTGGCGCGGCAGCGAGAAGAACAAGATGCTCACCCGCATCTACGGCACCGCCTTCGCCAAAAAAGAGGAGTTGGACGCCTACTTTGCCATGCTCGAAGAGGCCAAAAAGCGCGACCATACCAAGCTCGGCAAGGAGCTGGGGCTGTTCGCTCTTATGAACGAGGGCAAGGGCTTTCCCTTCTTCCTGCCCAAGGGCATGGTGCTCAAAAACATCCTCGTCGATTACTGGCGGCAGATCCACACCCGCGAAGGCTACGTCGAAGTGCAGACGCCGATCATCCTCAACCGCAGCCTGTGGGAGACGAGCGGGCATTGGGATCACTACAAAGAGAACATGTACACCACCAAGATCGACGGGGAGGACTGCGCCATCAAACCCATGAACTGCCCCGGCGGCATGCTCGTGTATAAGATGAACCCGCACAGCTATAAGGACCTGCCCATCCGCATGGGCGAACTGGGCCTCGTGCACCGCCACGAAAAGAGCGGCCAGCTGCACGGGCTGATGCGCGTGCGCTGCTTCACGCAGGACGACGCGCACATCTTCATGCTGCCCGAGCAGATCACGGCCGAGATCAAGGGCGTCGTGCGCATCATCAACGAGGTGTATACGCTGTTCGGCTTCAAATACCACGTTGAGCTCTCCACCCGCCCCGAAAACAGCATGGGCAGCGACGAGGACTGGGAACAGGCGACGAACGCACTGCGCACCGCGCTGGACGAGCTCGGCCTGCCGTACGTCGTGAACGAGGGCGACGGCGCCTTCTACGGGCCGAAGATCGACTTCCACCTGACCGACTCCATCGGGCGCACCTGGCAGTGCGGCACTATCCAGCTCGACTTCCAGCTGCCGCAGCGCTTCGAGGCAGAATACACGGGCGAGGACGGGCAGAAGCACCGCCCGATCATGATCCACCGCGTCGTATTCGGCTCCATCGAGCGGTTCATCGGCATCCTCATCGAGCATTATGCGGGCAAATTCCCCGTATGGCTCTCGCCCGTGCAGGTCAAGATCCTGCCCGTATCGGACAAGTCGATGGACTACGCGCTGCAAGTGGAGGGAGCACTCAAAGCGGCGGGGCTGCGCGCCGAAACGGATACCCGCAACGAAAAGATCGGCTACAAGATCCGCGAAGCGCAGCTGGAAAAGCTGCCGTACATGCTCATCCTCGGCGACAAGGAGAAGGAGGATGGGACGGTCTCGGTGCGCATGCGCGAAAAGGGCGACGTCGGCGCCATGCCCCTCGGCGATTTCGTGGCCAAGGTCAAGAAAGAAAACGACGAAAAAACGGTCTTTTGAGCAAATTTTTGCGGCGGAACATTGCAAAATGATTTGACATCGCGGCAAAAAGCGGGTATAATAGGCGGGTAAAGCAGAAGTGACCCTTCTCGCCTTGCGGCTTACGTGCCTGCAAGAGCCACGAATCGTTCCGTACATTTTCCGCGCCGCGTGCGCGGCATGTTTGGTAAGTGTTCGGCGGGTCCTTTTGCGGGCCCGCCTTTTTCGTTCCGCGCGGGGCCTTCTCGGACAGTCTAAAATAATATAAGGAAGGTATACACCTATCAAAAACCAGCATCAGGTGAACGGAGAGATCCGCGACCGTGAAGTGAGAGTGATCGGGGACGACGGCCAGCAGCTCGGCATCATGAGCTCGTACGAGGCGCTGCGTCTTGCCGAGGAAAAGGATCTGGACCTCGTAAAGATCTCGCCGATGGCCAACCCGCCCGTCTGCAAGATCATGGACTACGGGAAGTACAAGTTCGAACAGGGGAAAAAGGAAAAGGAATCGCGCCGCAACCAGAAGATCGTCGAGGTGAAGGAAGTCCGCCTGTCGATGACCATCGACACGGGCGACCTCAACATCAAGTCGCGCCAGGCGCAGAAATTTTTGGAGGCGGGCAACAAAGTCATGGTCTCCATCCGCCTGCGCGGGCGGCAGTTCGCGCATTCCTCTCTCGCCGTGAACGTCATGAACACGTTCTTTGAAATGCTCGGCGGGAAGGCCGTCATGGACAGGAAGCCGACCAGCGAGGGCCGCAACATCACGATGCTGCTTTCGCCTGTCAAGCAACAATAAATACCGCACGCCCGCGCGCGGGCAGCGAATAATTTTCGGAGGAAGACAACTATGCCTAAACAGAAATCGCACAGCGGCTCCAAAAAACGTTTCGACATCACCGGAACGGGCAGGGTCAAGAGGGCGCAATCGGGAAAGAACCATAAAACCGGCCAGAAGGACAGGAAGCGCAAACGCAGCCTGCGCCAGACCGCTTTCGTCAGCGAAACGCAGGAAGCCACGGTCAAGGGCATGATTCCCTACAAACAGTAAATTCGAGAATAAGGAGAAACGGTCATGCGTATCAAAAGAGGTGTCAACGCAGTCAAAAAGCGCAGGAAGATCTTAAAACTTTCCAAAGGCTACTTCGGTTCCAAGAGCAAGTCGTACCGCATCGCCCGCGAAGCGGTGATGAAGTCGCTGATGTATGCCTACATCGGCAGGAAGAACCGCAAACGCGATTTCCGCCAGCTGTGGATCGCGCGCATCAACGCCGCGGCGCGCCAGAACGGGCTTTCGTACAGCAAGTTCATGCACGGCCTGAAAGCGGCGGGCATCGAGCTCAACAGGAAGGTCCTGGCGGATATCGCCGTCAACGACGCCGCCGCCTTCACCGCCCTTGCCGAAAAGGCCAAAGCGGCGATCGCTTAACCGACAAAAAACCTTCTTGACGTCAAGAAGGTTTTTGCGTATTTTCCCATGATCACGTCGAGGCAAAACGAATTCGTCAAGCGCGTCGCGTCGCTCAAAGAAAAAAAGTACCGCCGCCTGTACGGCGAATACGTCGCCGAGGGCGCCAAGCAGGTGCGCGAGGCCGTCGCCGCGGGCAAGGAGATCTCCAGCATCGTCGTCTCTTCCGCCTATGCGGGGAAGCGGCCCGAAGGGTGCGTCGAGGTCTCCGCGGAGGTGTTTTCCAAACTCTCGGGCGAGGCCGCGCCGCAGGGCATCCTGGCCGTGTTGAAGCTGCACGAGCCGCCCTTCGCGCCGCCCGCGGGCAAATGCCTGCTTTTAGACGGCGTTTCGGACCCGGGCAACCTCGGCACCATCGTCCGCACCGCCAACGCAGCGGGCTACGAGGATATCTATCTGCTCGGCTGCACCGACCCGTACGCCCCCAAATGCGTGCGCGCCGCCATGAGCGGGCACTTCTTCGTCCGCCTGCACGCCGCGCCCTCCTTGGACGCGCTGACGGGGGTGGGCGGGCCCCTTGCGGGCCTTCCGCTCATCTGTGCGGACATGGGCGGGGAGGACGTGTTTTCCTTTTCGCCGCCGCGGCGCTTCGCTCTTGTGATCGGCAACGAGGCCGACGGCGTGAGCGCGGCCGTGCGCGAGCGGTGCGCGTACACGGTGCGCGTGCCCATGCGCCCCTGTTGCGAGAGCCTGAACGCGGCCGTCTCGGCGGGCATCCTCATGTACGCCCTGGCGGGGCGCGGCGCGTGAACGGGCGCAGCGGCCGCAAAAGACCAAGTTTGTTCAAAAATCGCAAGCAGAAGGAGATATACTAAGATGTCAGGACATAGCAAATGGCACAACATACAGGCCAAAAAGGGCAAGGCGGACGCGGCGCGCGGGCGCATCTTCACCAAACGCGGGCGCGAGATCGCCGTGGCGGCCAAGGGCAACCCCAACCCCGACACCAACAGCAAGCTCGCCGACGCCATCGCCAAGGCCAAGGCGAACAACATGCCCAACGACAACATCTTGCGCTGCATCAAGAAGGCGGCGGGGGAGTCGGACGCGGCCAATTTTGAAACGCTCACCTACGAAGGCTACGGCGTGGGCGGTTCGGCGGTCATCATCAGCACGCTGACCGACAACAAAAACCGCACCGCGGGCGACGTGCGCAGCACCCTTTCCAAGTGCGGCGGCGAGCTCGGCAGCACGGGCTGCGTCTCGTACATGTTCGACAACAAGGGGCTCATCGTCGTGGAGCGCACCGTGGATCTGGACGAGGATACGGTCACCGAATACGCCATCGAGGCGGGCGCGGACGACGTCGTCACTTTGGACGACGTGTTCGAGATCTACACGGCGCCCGCGGCCTTTTCGGAGGTCCGCAAGTACCTCGAAGGGAAGGGCCTGAACTTTTTGGAAGCGGACGTGCGCATGATCCCGCAGAGCCGCATCACCTTGAACGAAGAGAACACCGAAAAATTCCTCAAACTTTTGGACAAGCTCGAAGAGCTCGACGACGTGCAGGACGTGTACCACAACGTAGAACTGCCTGACGACGATGAGGAAGAGTAAACGGCATATTTTTACGGTTTGCGAAGTACTATGCCAGGCATAGACTGCGCTTTACGGAAAAAGGAGGGGCACCATGAAGGATGTGAAGCAGACCTGCCTGCTGGCCAAAGAGCACGCGCGGGCCATCGCGTTGGCGAGCGAAGAGGACATGAACGCCATGCTGCGTGCGGCGGCCGCGGCCCTGCGTGCGCGTGCGGCGTACATCATTGCCGAAAACGGGAAGGACATGCAGGCGCTGACGCGCGGCCCGCAGTTCGCCGACCGCCTCATGCTCGACGAAAAGCGCATCGACGGCATTGCGAAGGGGCTTGAAAAGCTCATCGAGCTGCCTTGCCCCGTCGGCGAGGTGCTCGAAAAGCGCACCCTTTACAACGGGCTGCTCTTGCAGCGCGTGCGCGTGCCTTTGGGCGTGCTCGGCATCATCTACGAGGCGCGGCCCAACGTCACGGCCGACGCCATCGGCCTGGCTATTAAGAGCGGCAACGCCATCGTCCTGCGCGGCAGTAAGGACGCCATCTGCTCCAACGTCGCCGTCTGCACGGTCATCAAGGACGCCATCCGCGGGGCGGGTTTCGATCCCGAATTCATCCAGCTCATCGAAGATACTTCGCGCGAGGGTGCGTCCGCGTTCATGCGCATGAACGGCATCGTCGACGTGCTCATCCCGCGCGGCGGCGCGTCGCTCATCCAAAACGCCGTGCAGAACGCCACCGTTCCCGTCATCGAAACGGGCACGGGCAACTGCCACGTCTATTTTGAAAAGAGCGCCGACCCCGAAAAGGCTTTGCCTATCCTGCTCAACGCCAAAACGCAGCGCATCTCGGTTTGCAACGCCTGTGAAAGCCTGCTCATGGACGAGCAATACGCGGCGGCGCACCTTCGTGAGACCGTCCTGGCCCTGCAAGCGGCGGGGGTGGATATCGTCGCCTGCGAAAAGTGCCGCGCGCTCCTGCCTTCGCTGCCCGCCGCGGGCGAGGAGGACTATTACGCCGAATACCTTGCCATGAAGATCTCCGTCAAGATCGTTTCGGGCGTGGACGAGGCGGTGGCGCACATCAACAAGTACGGCACCCACCACAGCGACGCCATCGTCACCGAGGACGAGGCCGCGGCCGAAAAGTTCTTGCGCGAGGTGGACAGCGCCGCCGTGTACGTGAACGCGAGCACGCGCTTTACCGACGGGTTTGAATTCGGCCTCGGCGCCGAGATGGGCATCTCCACCCAAAAGCTGCACGCGCGCGGGCCGATGGGGCTGCGCGAGCTCACGTCCTACAACTACCGCATCCGCGGCAACGGGCAGGTCCGCGGCTGAAAAATTTTTTCCGCGCCGTGCATACCGCGCGCAAAAGTGCAGATACTGTGACTGTCGGCAGCGGCCGTGACAGACGGTTTGCATAAGCGATTTATACGAAAGGTATGTCGGAAAAACGGCGGCTGCTTTCAAATAAAGCCGAGCACGGTATGCGGTAAAAATTCTTTGTGCAGCGTTGCGTCCGCGCAAAACACGGGCGGCAGGGCATGTATGAAAAAATGCACCCGCATATGTGTGCGGGGCAAAACGAGAGGAAAGGCGTAAGCGATTATGCGTTTCCTCTTATTTTTTGCCGCGCCGACGGGCCGCATGGCTTGCGGCGAGGGGCGCCGCGGCCGCGCCGCCCGTTCACGCAGCCAATTTTGTTCGCTTGTGAAGGCGCGCGCGATTTTTTGGTTTTTGGGCGCACGCAATTTACTTTTCCCGCCGCATGTGCTACAATGGGAAAAAACGGAAAAGGAGGCAGGCATGGCGAAACGGAGCGCCGCGCGCGCGGCGAAAAAGTTTCATCCGCTCACGCTCTTTTTGGCGCTGCTCTTTCTTGCGGCGGGCATCGCGGCGGGCATTTTTTTGTCGCGGCACCTCACCCGCAACGACTGTTTCGAGCTCAACGGCGCGCGCGTCGTGAAGATCGAGGTGGGCGGCACCTTTGCCGACGAGGGCGCGAAAGTTCTCTCCTTCGGGCGGGACATCTCGTCCAAAGTGCAGACGGGCGGAGACGTGCCCGACGTGAACACGGAGGGCATCTACCAGATCGTGTACACGGTGGACGACATCCGCTGGGGCGATTACCGCCGCGTGCGCGTGGTGATCGTGGGTGACCCCGCAGGGGCGGAGGACTACATCGTTGGCTGAGAAAAAGTTTTCGCGCGGGAAGGCCGCTCTCGCCTGCTTTTTGGCGCTGGTCATCGGCTTTCTCGCCGCCTTCATCGCCTATACCTACATAAAGCGTCCCAAGGGCGGCGACGTGTACGCAAGCGGGGAGATCTCTTTTCATTTCCTGGAACTTGGCAACGAATACGCGGGCGATTGCGTCTACATCAAGGCGGGGGATACGGATATCCTCATCGACGCGGGTTCGCGCGCGTCCAGCACGGACACGACGTCCGCCTACATCGATGAGTTCTGCGAGGACGGCGTGCTCGAATACGTCATCGCCACCCATGCCGACCAGGACCACATCGCGGGCTTTGCGGGCAGCGGTTCGTCTCCTTCCATTTTTGAACGCTACGAATGCGAGGTCATCATCGACTTCCCTCTGACCGACAAGGACACGCAGACCTACGAGCGCTACGTGCAGCAGCGCGACGCCGAGGTGGCCGCGGGCGCCGTGCATTACACCGCCCTCGAATGCTGGGAAGGCGGCGACAGCGAGACGGGCGCGCGGCGCGTCTTTGAGCTCGCGCCCGGCATCGAAATGGCGATCCTGTACAATCACTTTTACGAAAACCGCAGCGCGGACGAGAACAACTACTCCGTCTGCCTGCTGTTCAACCAGGGCGACAAGCACTTCCTGTTCACGGGCGACCTCGAAGAGGAAGGGGAAGAGTACCTCGTGCAGTACAACGACTTGCCGGAAGTGGAATTGTTCAAGGCGGGGCATCACGGCTCCAAGACTTCTTCCAACGACTGCCTGCTCTCGGTCATCAAGCCGGAGATCGTCTGCGTGTGCTGCTGTGCGGGCACCGACGAATACACCGAAAATCCCGAAAACCAATTCCCCACCCAGGCCATGATCGACCGCGTTTCCGCCTATACCGACCGCGTGTACGTCACTTCGCAGACGGACGGCGGAGACGGCTTCAAGTCCATGAACGGAAACATCGTTGTGACCTCGGACCGCGGCAGCGTCACGGTGCAGTGTTCGGCGAGCGACGCGCTGCTCAAAGACACCGAATGGTTCCGCGCCAACCGCAAAATGCCTTCCGCCTGGGCCGCCTGAGCGCGCTCTTGCAAGGCCGCAAGGCGAAGCGGGGGCGCCCGAAGCAAAAAATTTGCATCGGGCGCCCTTTTTTCGCGCAAAATATTTGCCCATCGGCGCAAAAAGTATTAAAATAATAGCGTTATACAAGTGTTACGGGAGACTGCATTTTGATCAGGAACGATTTACGCAACGTGGCGATCATCGCGCACGTAGACCATGGCAAGACGACGCTCGTGGACCAGATGCTCAGGCAGAGCGGTACCTTCCGCGAAAACCAGGTGGTGGAGGAGCGCGTGATGGACTCCAACGCGCTCGAACGCGAACGCGGGATCACCATCCTCGCAAAAAACACGTCCGTCCATTACCACGGCGTGAAGATCAACATCATCGACACCCCGGGCCACGCCGATTTCGGCGGCGAGGTGGAACGGGTCTTGAAGATGGTCAACGGCGTGCTGCTGCTCGTGGACGCGGCCGAGGGTCCGATGCCGCAGACGCGCTTCGTCATGCAGAAGGCGCTCGAACTCGACCACAAGCTCATCATCGTGGTGAACAAAGTAGACCGCCCCGACGCGCGCATCGCCGAGGTGGAGGACGAGATCTTGGAACTCTTGATCGACCTCAACGCCTCCGACGACCAGCTCGACAGTCCCATCCTCTTTTGCTCGGGGCGGGCGGGCACCGCGTCCCGCTATGCCGACCGGGAGGGCACCGACCTCACGCCGCTGTTCGATACCATCCTCAACCACATCCCGCCCATGGAGGTGGACGAAACGGCGCCCGCGCAGCTGCTCGTCTCTTCCATCGACTACAACGACTACGTCGGCCGCATCGGCGTCGGCCGCATCGAGCGCGGCACCGTCTTTGCCAACCGCGAAGTGACCGTCTGCAACTACAACATCCCCTCCGTCAACCGCCGCGGGAAGCTGGTCAACCTCTACCAGATCGAGGGCCTTTCCCGCGTGCCCGCCGAGAGCGCCAAGGCGGGGGACATCGTCTGCTTTTCGGGCCTGGAAGGCATCAACATCGGAGACACCGTCTGCGCGCCCGAAAAGACGGAGCCCGTTCCCTTCGTCAAGATCAGCGAACCGACGGTGGAGATGACATTTTCGGTCAACGACAGCCCCTTCGCCGGCAAGGAGGGGAAGTTCGTCACCTCTCGCCACCTGCGCGAGCGGCTGTACCGCGAACTGCTGCGCGACGTTTCCCTCAAAGTGGAGGATACCGACACCGCCGAAGCCTTCAAAGTCAGCGGCCGCGGCGAGATGCACCTCTCCATCCTCATCGAGACCATGCGCCGCGAGGGCTACGAATTTCAGGTCAGCACGCCGCGCGTGCTCTATAAGACCATCGACGGCGCGCTCTACGAACCCGTCGAGCGGCTGATCGTCGACGTGCCCGAAGACGGCACGGGCGCCGTGTTCCAGAGCATGGGCGAGCGCAAGGGCGAGCTCGTGCACATGAGCGCCGTCGGCTCGCGCATGCGCCTCGAATTTCTCATCCCCGCGCGCGGCCTGTTCGGCTACAAGAGCGAGTTTTTGACGCAGACCCGCGGCGAAGGGGTCATGAACTCCGTCTTCTTTGAATACCAGCCCTACAAAGGGGACCTGAAACGGCGGGATACCGGTTCGCTCGTCGCCTTTGAAACGGGCGAAGCCGTCACCTACGGCCTCTTCAACGCGCAGGACCGCGGCGTTCTCTTCATCGACCCGGGCACGCAGGTGTACGAGGGGATGGTGGTGGGCGTCTCGCCCAAGACCGAGGACATCAACGTCAACGTCTGCAAAAAGAAGCACATGACCAACACGCGCGCCGCGGGCAGCGACGACGCGATGCGGCTCAACACTCCCAAAAAGATGAGTTTGGAGGAGTGCCTGGAATTTCTCAACGACGACGAGCTTTTGGAAGTGACGCCCGTATCGCTGCGCATCCGCAAGCGCATCCTCGACAGCGAGCTGCGCGCCAAGGCCCGCGCCAAAGAAAAGAAGGCATAAAGCCGCGCGCACGCTTCATACATTATTCCCGAAGAGTTTTGCTCGGAGGGAATTTTTTTATGGAAGAACATGCCAAACAGAGCGCGCTCATCGAGGAGCGCAAGCGCATCAGCGTGACGGGCGTGGAGAGCGTGGATTCCTTTTCGGCGCAGCAGATCGTGCTCACCCTATCCGACGGCCGCGCGGTCATCGAGGGGAGCGAGCTGAAAATTTCGGGCTTTTCCAAGGCGTCGCACACCTTCACGGCCGAGGGCAACGTGGCGGGCATCCGCTTCCGCGGCCGCCGCGAAAAGATCTCCAAGAGGCTGTTCGGTTGAACGCCGCCGAGGCGCTTTCCGTCCTGTCGGCCTGCTTTGCCTGCGGCGCGGCGGCGGGGGCGCTGTACGGGCCCTTTGCCTGCGCGCGCGCACTCTGCCCGCGCAAGTGGTTCGCCGTGGCGGCGGACGTCGCCTTTTTTCTCGCCTGCGCGCTGCTCTTTGCCGCCTTTTCGGCGCTGTTTTGCCTGCCCCGCGTGCGCCCGTTCATGTTTGCCGCCATGGCCGCGGGCTTTTGGCTGTACCATGAAAGTTTGCACAGAATACTTGCTTTTTGCACAAAAAAGCTGTATACTGTATGCAGGAGCGGCGCGAAGCGGCTTGTCCGCGCGGCCGGGAACGTTCATGGAAGAAAGCAAAAAGAAAAAGCTGATCGTCGGCGGAACGGTGGCGGCGGTGCTGCTGCTGGTCATCCTGGTCGCCTTCTGGATCGGCCAGATGATCTCCATCGGCGTGAAGAACCGCCGCATCGAGGAGCTGACCGCGCAGATCGCGGAATATGAGCGCATCATCGCCACCTCCAACGATGCGCTCGAAGTGTACCGCTCGCAGGCCTGGCTGGAACAGGCCGCCTGGCTCTTGGAACTGTACGGCTACGACGACGACATTTACCTTCCCGGAGGGGACGCATGAAATACGCGGTAATCGACATCGGATCCAACTCCGTCCGCCTGCTTTTGTGGGCGGACGGTCGTTCTATTTACAAAAAAATATCCACGACGCGGCTTGCCGAGGGCTTGGCCGTTTCGGGCACGCTGAACGAAGCGGCGATGGAGCGCACGGCCGCCGCCGTGGCGGCCTTTGCCGAAGAGGGCGTGCGCGCGGGGGCGGGCGGCGTCTTTGCCTTCGCCACCGCTGCCGTGCGCGGGGCAGGCAACGGCGGGGCGTTCGTCTCCCTCGTCCGCCAAAAATGCGGGCTCGCCGTGGACGTGATCGGCGGGCGCGAGGAGGCGGCCTGCGGCTGGTACGGCGCGCTGCGCGGCCGCGACGGCGGCATCGTCGACGTGGGCGGGGCGAGCACCGAGATCACCGTCGGCCGCGGCGGGCGCATCGAATACGCCGTCAGTGCCGACGTCGGCGCCGTCCGCCTCAAAGATCTGTGCGGCGAGGACGAGGCGCGGCTTTCGGAGATCATCGCCGAAAAGACGGCCGTGTTCGGCGCAGTGCCGCCCTGCCCGCTGTTGTGCGCGGTGGGGGGCACGGCCACCTCGCTGGCGGCGTTGGAGACCGGATGCGAACCCTATGACCCCGCGATCATCGACGGCACCGTGCTGTCTTGGAACTGCGTGCGCGCCTGGGCGGACAGGCTCTTGTCCATGCCCGCGGCCGAGCGCCTGCAACTCAAAGGCATGGACCCGCGCCGCGCGGACATCCTCGGTGGCGGGGCGCTGCTTTTGGCCGCCGCCATGCAACGGGCGGGGGCGGATTCCGTCACCGTCAGCGAGAGCGACAACATGGAGGGCTACCTCCACACCGTCGCGGGGGTGCGGTTGTGAACGGGGGCGCGCGGGCGGTCTCGGCCGTGCTGTCGGTGGTGGCGGCCGCCGCCGCGGCCGCCGTGCTCTACTTCGGCTACGCGCTCTATTACCGCGACTACCACGCCGTGCTTCTGCTCTTTTCGCTGCTGCTCGGCGGCGTGCTCTCTTCCTTTGTCTGCGCGCTCTGGCATGAACTCGGCCACCTCGCGCTCGGCCGCGCGGCAGGGTTCCGCTTCACCGGGCTTTCGGTGGGCCCGCTGCGGCTGGCGCGCGCGGGGAAAAAACTCCGCCTTTTCATCGCGCCCTCGTACGGGCTCGCGGGCGCCGCGGAGATGGTGCCCGTGCGTACGGAAGGCCTGCGCGGGCGGTATATGGCCTTCGCGGCGGGCGGGCCGCTTTTTTCGCTGCTGTTTTTGGCGGGAACGGGCACGGCCTTCGGCTTCGCGTTGGCAGGGAGGCTTCATTTTGCCTCGTACGCCCTGCTCTGCACGGCGCTGCCCGCGGCGCTGTATCTGTTTTTCCGCAACGCGCTGCCGCTCTTTGTCGGGTCGGACGGCGCGGCCTTTGCCGACGCCGCGAAGCGCCGCCCCGAAGCCCGCGCGGCTTTGCGGCTGCTGGCGGCCGAGGGCGGCCTGTACGCGGGGAAAACGCCGTGCGAACTCGACCCGCAGCTCGTTTTCGCGCCCGCAGAATTGCCCGAGGACGACGTGAACTTTCTTCTTTTGTGCGACCTGCGCCTGTGCTTTTGCCTCGGCCGCGGCGACGTTGCGGCGGCCGCCGCGGAGGGGGTACGGCTGGAAGGGCTGATCGGCTGCCCGCCCGCCTCCTACGCCGCGCGCCCGGCCGGC
>CALVHO010000030.1 GCA_944328445.1 uncultured Clostridia bacterium
CCTTGCCGCCCGCTTTCGTCGTCACCTTGAAGGTGTCGTTGATGTGCCCTTCGCCGTAGCGCTCGCAGTCCGCAAGCGCGCCTTCCACGGCGAATTGTTCCACGATCGTCTCAAAATCGTATTCTCTGTTCATGGCATACTCCTCGATCATCGTTCTATTTCCAAAACGCACGCGCGTATGGCGCCCGTGAAGCGGACGGACAGCTGCCCTTTTGCAATGCGGGCGGCCACGGACGCGCCCGACGGATACCCCACGGCCACGCGCGAAAACCCGCCGCCCAGGGGGACGCGCACGCAGCGGTCCGCGCCCAAAGCCCAAACCGCAAGATAGAGCCGCCCGCCGCTTTCGTACCCTGCCGCCGCCCGGCGGTCTCCGAACGAGGCAAACCCGTCCGGAAAGACGGGCACGCCGCTCTTTTTCGCCGCGGCCGTCTTTTTGTAATACGAGACGCCCTCGCGCACCAGCGCAAACCCGCGGGGCGTCAGCAAGGACAAGTCACTCGCCAGATGCATCCTGCCGAGCATGGCGTTGACCATATTCATCGCGGCCCGCTCCTCGCCGATGTGCTCTTCCGCCCACCTTGCGGCCTCCGCCCCGCCGAGCGCGGCGGGGACGCCCGCCACGGGGTAGCTCCAAACGGCCGCCTGTTCGGGGAGCGCCGCCGCGAGGACGTTCGCCGCAATATACGGGTATTGGCGGTAGTCGGTCTGATCGGACGTGGAAACGATGGAAAAATGCTTCAACGTTTCATAGTCCATGCGCATGCCGCCCGAAGCGCACGTTTCAAACAACACCTGCGGGAAGCGCCCCCGCATCTCGTCCGCCCAGGACAAGAAAGCCGCGGCGCTCTGTTCCAAGCCTTCCCCCAAGCCGCCCGACGCCGAATCCGTGCCGACGCCCAGGTCCTGGTTGTAGTCGAATTTGATGTATTGCGCGCCGTATTCTTCGACCATACGGCGGATGGTTTCCGTCATATAACCGCGGACCCTCTGCGCGCGGTAATCCAAAAAATAGCGGCCCATGACGCAGATCTTTTTTCCGTGGCGGTGCAAAAAACACTCGTCTCCGTAATAGCCGAGCATTTCTTTGCATTTGTACCCGACCACCTCGGGCTCGATCCAAAGCCCCGCCTTCATGCCGAGGGAACGGATGAAATCCGTCGTTTTGCGCAGCCCGTCCGGAAAGCGCGCCTTGCTTTCGCGCCATGCGCCGACGTACGGATACACCTCGCTGCCCGGCACCTCGTCGTGCCAGCCGCAGTCGATGACGTAATACTCCGCGCCCGCGCGGGCGGCGTACGGGGCGACCCTTTTTGTCCTCTCCGGATCGGGACTGTCCCACGACAGGTGCATGTATTCGTTGAAGATGACGGGCAGGGACTCGTCCTCCTCGTGTTTGCCCGCGATGCGGCGGCGGTAGCGCGTCATGTCCGCGACCGCCTGTCCTACACTTTCGGCAAAGCAGAGCGCCGCCGTTACGGTGCGGTAGGTCTGCCCGGGCGCGAGGTTTTTCGACCAGCCGCAAAAATCTTCGTCGGCCGCGCCGAGGTACAAATACACCTGCTGCGCCTCGTCGCTCAGTTCATAGTACCAAGAATGGCTGCTCTCGATCTGGAACATCGTGAACCTTCCGCCGTGCTCCACGATCCCCTGCGGCAACGCCTCTTTGGTGGACCAGCTGCCCACGTTCACGTGCGCCACCCGATATTGCCCCGCCTGCGTCACTTTTTCCAGCCCCAGCTCCGCGAGCGAATTTTTCCGCGGGCGGCATTCCCCGTGGTGGCTCTGCAAAAAGCGGTACAGGTAGGTTCCGGAAAGTTCGTCCGTCGGTGCCAGGCCCGGGTACACGAACGACGAGACGGACTCGACGGTCATATCCTCGGCGGAAATGTTCGTGACCTCCGTATAGACGGCGATCGCCGAACTGTCTTCAAAGGACGTGAACACGGAGACCGCCCGAACGAGGGCGCTTTCCTGCACGATGCGGAGCACGTTGCCCGCCCGCTCGTGCGAGACGTATCGCAGGCCCGCGTGTTCCGAAAGGCATACGTGCTTTGCACCGAGATGATTATCTTTATTTTGCCCCGCGATCTGAATTTCCACAAACGGGGCGCCGTTCAAGGCGATCTTGCCGCCGCCGAGCGAAAAGCAAAGCGCGCCGAACTCCAAAGTATCCTCTTGCATGCATGACCTCCCCGCGCGCGAGCGCGGCGCCTACCTGCGCAGCAGCCATTCCCCGCCCGTAAAGTCGGGGATATCGACGGGGCGCCCGTTGTTTTGCACGGACATTTCGGACAGGCAGGAGATGACCATCCAGCTCGCGGCGTCGTACACGTCGATCGGCATTTCCCTCCCCTTTGCGGCGGCATCGAAAAAGTCCCGCAGCATCAGCGTATCCATGCCGCCGTGCCCCGCCGCGATCTCTTCTTCGGTGATGTTTTTCCATATGTCGGGAAGGTATTTTTCTTCGTACTTCGCCGCCGCATTGTAATACTCGCTCATGTCCTTTTCGTGATCGAACGGAGTACCCTCTTCCAGAACGATATTGCCCTGCTCCGAATACATCCCCTTCGTTCCGCTGACCGTCAGTTCTCGGCTGTACGCATGCGGGAGCGTCGTATCCAATTTCAGAGAGATCAGAGCGCCGTCCGCGCAGGTGATGAGCGTTTCCACGACGTCTCCCTGCCTGAACGTTTCGCCGCGCAGCGAAGCGTATTTATCGTTTGACCCGACAAATGCCGCCATACCGCGCGCTTTGGAAGAAACCGAAACCAGGCTCGTCATGCGGTTGCCGCGGTTGATCTTCAAAATTTTGGCGATCGGGCCCAGCTCGTGCGTCGGGTAATTGTCGCAGTTCCTGGCGATGTAGTTGCGCAGCCTGTAATGCCTGTTGACGTACCCGCCCGCGATCTCCTCGCGCAAGTCGTGGCTATACGCCCCGTGGCAATAAACGACCTCGCCCAGAACGCCCGCTTTGACGAGGTTCGCCGCCAAGAGCTCCTTTTTTCCGTAACAGCAGTTTTCCAAAAACATGAACGGCGTTTTCGTCGAACGGTATGTGTGCACCAGATCGATACAGTCCTGCACACTGTACGCGCCGCCGACCTCTAAGCCCGTGATCTTTCCGCTTTGCATGCTCGCGATCGCCATGGGGATATGCGCCTCCCATGACGCCGATATGATCACGACGTTTACATTTTCGTCGCAGAGCAGATCTGTATAATTTTGATATGCCGCAGCAGGCCGCCGACATTTTTCGCGAAGGAGCTTTTCACAAATTTCAATGCGGTCCTCATATACGTCGCACAGCGCCGCAACTTCCGCGTCGGGAAAATTACCCAAAACATTTTTCAGCAGGACCTGACCGCGCTGTCCGAGACCTATAAAACCTAATTTGATCTTCATGATTTCTTCCTCACTTTCCGCATTTTTCAAAATACGGCAACACGTGCAGCGGGGAATCCACTGTTATGGTCTGCCCGCCGTCATACACCGTTCCGTTCACAAATTTCCAGCGCTCTGCGGGAAGGCGTACCGCCCTGCGGCGCATCCCTTTTTCCAAAACGGGCGCGACGAGCACGTCGTCTCCCAGCATAAACTGGTCGACGCAGCAGGCAAGCCCCTGCCCCGGGAACACGTATTCCATGCAGCGGACGATCGGCTCGCCCGTATCTTTGCTTTCGTCCGCCAGCCCGATAATTTTTTCCGCGAACCGCTCATGCAGCTTTGCCGCCTGCAAACAGATCTCGTTTTCTTCCTGCGGCAGCACCCTCCACGGCGCGGCCGAAAACTGCATCATCGGCATCAGGGCGGAGCACTGCGCATACCGCACGACCAGCTCCGTATCCAGATTTTTGACCTTTTCGGGCGTGAAATCGGCAAAATTGCCGCCGCCGATCATATCGGGGCAGCCGTACGCATACCCAAGGAGCCCCTGCGCCAACATGTCGGGCACGAGGGCGGCGAGGCCGTTTTCGCCCCACGCATGCGATTTGTCGCAAAGGCGCTGCACGAGCGGCTCGTTCGCGTGCTTCCAGCACGCCCGCAGCTCGTTGTACGCATACCCTTCCGCGAACTTTGCCCAGAGCCCGCAATGTCCGTTCGCATCCGTCTCCCGTACGGACGAAACGAGCCCCTCATAATACATCGCGTCGCCCGCGTCGAACTTGAAGCCGTCTATGCCGTACTTTTTCATCAGCTTTTCGTTTTGCGCGCGCAGCCAGCGCACCGCCGCGGGGGCGGAAAGATCGAGCACGGCGGAAAAACCGTTCCACCATTCCACGACGGCGGGCGAACCGTCCTTCCCCTGCAACAGCGCGCCGAGGTCGCGCAGGTGGCGAAATTCCGCCGTATCGGGGGAGATGAACGGGCATATCCACAGCATGACCTTAAAGCCGTACGAATGCAGCTTTTGTACCATGGCCGCGGGATCGGGGAAGGCCGCCGCGTCAAATTCCCACCTGCCGTAATAGGGCGACCAGCCGTCGTCGATCATCAAAACGCCGCAGCCGTAGCCCGCCTTTTGCAGATCCTTTGCGTACTTCTCCAACGCCGCCTGCGACTGCGCATAGGTCAGTTCGATCCAGGAATTGAACTGCGGCTTCGTGAAAAAGGCGTCGGGCGGGCGCTTTCCGCAGGGCGGAAAATGCGCCCGCATCGCGGCGAGATACGCCCCGCGCAGCGTGCCGTGCCCTTCGCAGAGGCTGACGTCCCCTTCGTTTTCTATGACGATCGTGCCGTTTTTTACGGAAAACGAAAAGCCCTTATCGCACCAGATGTACCTGCCCCGATCGGACAGCAGGAGCGGGGCGGCCTGGTTCATCGTCGAATTCGGGTCCAGGTTTCTGCTAAGATCGCTTTCTTCGCCGAACGGCATGCGGATGCCGTCAAAGCACGCCCCGCCCCACCAATGCTCGCCGGGCAGGATCTGTATCGCCGTCCTGCTTTTCATCGTTCCACCTTCCGCCAGATCAGTTCGCCGCCTTGCAGCGCCAGTTCCGTGCGGTTCCCCTTCCCGTCCGTGAGGACGGTCGCCTTTTTTTCGCTGCCGTTGTTGACGACGGCACACATGCCCGTTTCGGGGTAATAGCTGCACTCGGTATCGGGATCGGAGGAAAACATCGTGAACATCGCCTCCTCCTTGTGCGCCGCCCAGAACATGGCGCGGTACAAAAGCCGCGCGTTCTGCGCGCTGTACGGGAGCCCCGCGATGTACACGCCGCGGCCCTTGCCGTAATCGTTTGCCGCGAGCTTCACCTCGCCCACGTTCACGCTGCGCCTGAACCTGTCCGAGAACGTTATGTCGAGCACTTGCGCGCCGTCCAGCGCGTACACGTTTTTCATCCCCTCGCCGTAATCGATCTCCCCTTTTACGTCCGCGGTGATGAAGTGCGCCTGTTTTTCGATGTTGTACTTGTCCTCGCCGAGCGTGAAGCCGAGCTCCTTATCCACGCCCAGCACGTCGGCGAGGCGGAAATACCTGCCTTCCTTGGCGTATGCCGTCGGCTCGCCCACGCCGAGAAAGCCGTGCCCTTCGCGCACCCACGCGCGCAGTTTTTCCACCAGTTTCTCGTCCGCCCAATATTCCCCGCCCGAATACGCGGTGCCTCCGTCCCCGACGTTGATGATGACGTCTATATCTTTCTCTATCCCCTTTTGCAGGACGTCGTCGAAAGAGAGGAACTGCACGTTCACGGCAAGCCCAGAAAGCGCCTCCAAAATGCCCTGGTAGGAATAGATCTGCTGGTACCAAAGCTCGTGCGCCACCATGTGGCTCTGCCAGGAACGCAGGCTGCCCCAGGCGTTGAGCACCGCCACCGTGAGCCCGCAATAGGGCTTTGCCTTGCCCGCCGTTTCCGCGATGGTGCGGAACTCCTCGCAGATCTCCCCCGCGCGCGCGACGAACTGCGGGAACTTCGCCGCGAGCGACAGATACCCGCCGAAGCCAAGGCGGTCGAGCGGCTTGCGCAGCAGCGCGCGGCGCGCCGTCATCCAGTTTTTGTTGAGCTCTGCCACGGCGTTTTCCTCGTTGCCCGCAAAGAAGGTATCGGGAAAAAAGTAAGGCAAAAGCCTGCCCTCCCTGTACTTCACGTGCGGGATCTCCGAGAGCATGCGCACGGTGACGCCGCCGCCGACGCTGCCCACCACGGCGTCCAGATCCATATCCTTGAAGTGTTTGCCGTACGGCTCCGCGCCGATCCAGTCGTCGCCCAGAAACATCATCGCCTCTTTCCCGTGGAAATGCACGATGTCGACGAGCTCTCTGACGGTGCCGCTCACCTTCCGCTGCACGAAGTCCGTCCAGTCGCGAAATTTTTTATCGGGGTTGCGGAAAGGGCTGTTGTAATTGCCCGCGCGGACGAAGTCCTCCGAGCACAGCGCGTAGCCGTACTCCTTTGCGAACGCTTCGAGCATGGCGGGTGAGGTGCTCAGGCCGTACCCGAACCAATCGACGTACTTTTCCTTGCCCTTTTCGTTGAAAACGAGCATGAACTGGTACAAGAAGGTGGTAAAGCGCACCACGTCCGTTTCGGGGTGCTCACAGCACCACTCCTCCATATGCCGCTTTATGTACAGGGCTGTGTGCGGGAAGGCGGGGTCGTACATCTTCTGTTTTTCGCACGTCCAGTTGTTGGTGAGATAGTTATAGATCTGCACGGGGTGCCACACGACCTTCGCCATGAAGTTGACCGTGTATTCGTGCATGGGGCGGGCGTTTTTGACGAGGACACGGCCGCTCTTTTCGTTCCACTCCCAATCGGCGTGCCTTTCGCCCGAAGTGCGGTCGTACACTTCCCAATAAGCGGTGTTCTCCCAATCCGGCTGTATCTGCAGCGCGAAATACCCCTGCATGGGGTTTATTTGCAGCGTATCGCCCTCCGCCAAATTGCGCGCGCTCATGAGAAAGGTGCGGTGCGTCTCTTCCGGGTGCTTTTCCGCCCATTCGTTATCGCCCCGCACGATGAAATAGGTGTTGTACACCTTTTCCGCCAATTTCTTCACATTCTTTGGAAGTTCCGTCCCGTCGCAGTCGCGCACCGCGTCCGCGCCCCATAATGCCGCTATCTTCTTCGTCCCCTCTACGAAACTTTCGTCCGTGGGGATGGTTATCCTGCCCTTTTTCATCTTGCTCCTCCCAAAACGGCGAATGTTTTTGTTTCACCTTTGTTCATCGCAAAGCGCACTTCCGTGGCGCCCCGCGCGTACGTTTTTTGCTCATACAGCTCAAAGAGCGAGCTCTGTTGCGGCAGGCGGACGGTCTTTTCTCCCGCCTCGGCCGCGTGGATGCACAAATAGTTTTGACTCGCATACAGAACGTCGTCGCTTTCCAGCCAGATATGGCAGCCCGCAAAGCGCGCGGCCTCGCGCACGATGTCGGCGTTGAGGATCTTGCTGCCGCAGAATACGGAACGGAATTTTTTCGTCTGCTTATACGAAAGTGCGGGCAGGCCGTTGGTCAAAAATTTTGCAAGCGTTTCCGCTTCCGGGTCGTCCGCATAAAAAAGAGGGGCGGCAAATGTTTCTATGTTTTTGACCGCAACGAGAATATTGCTCGCAACGGGGCGGTCGTTCACGCCGTAAATTTTATCGCGTTTCAGCCGCGAAAACAAACCGCCTGTACGCTCGCAGACCGTGTATTTCGTGTGGTGCTTTCCAAAATCCGCTTTCATGCGGATACCCGTCAGCTTTTCGATATTTTTTACCGAAAATCTTTCCTGCGCCTGCATATCGATAACGCCGGAGGCATATACCCATAGCGCCACGGCATTGTTTTTGGCAAGTTTTTTGCAGATCGCTTCGCGCTCCGCCGCCGTAAGAACGAGGGTATTGAAAAATATGTACAGCTTATAATCAGGCATGGCGGGGTCTGCAAGGTCGTTATGAAAATACTGATCACACCCCGCGCCGATGCGGGCAACCTCGTAATTGCGGAAATACTCCACAAGTTCTTTTGTCGATTGGTTGGAAATTGCGTGGATGCTCTCCTCGTCGTAGATCAAAGCGATCTCGTTGCCCTTGCGCCTGTCGGGAAGCAAAAGCGCCTGCTTTGCGATCTCCGCCTGCCGCGCAAACAACCGATATATTCCCTCGCATTTGTACCTGCCGCCGCCCACGTGGTGATCGTACCACCACGCGGCGTGGTTTTCGCAGAGGTTTCTGCCGAAGTCTCTTTTCAGGATATTGACGCTATCCTCGGCGGTGTAGCAATCGAACATCGCGCGGAAGTGTTCGCTCTCCAAATGCGTGCGCGTATCCTCTTCCACGATGAACATCTTGTTGCGCAGCGAAAAGGAGTCGAACATCTCCCGCTGCCCGCAGAAGCCGCCGGGGCCGCGGTTTACGTATACGCCCGGCGCCGCCAAAAAGTCGACCGCATCGCTGTCTAAAATTTCCAAAACGCCGCCTGCGGTCGAGCCGTTGAAAAAGTCGGTACAGCCGTAGGAGCCGTAAAACGCGCCCGTCAGTTTTGTGCCGTGATACCGCTTTTTGATCTCCTTTGCGAAAAACACCTGGCTCTTTGCCGTGGCGATGTGCCATGCGCGGTAAAAATCGAGCACGTCGGCATATTTATCGACATCGAGAAAGCTGCCGATGTTCGTGCCGTTGGAGGCGGCGCGGCTGAGCTCGTCGTCTTCCATTTCGTAGTCGCCCTGGTACAAAAGGTCGAACTGCTTGGCAAAAAAGCGCTCATGCAGCGGGGGGATCTTCGGGTCGGCGATGGTTGCCGTTTCGTCGCGCCAGGCGGCGCGCAGGTTTTCGTCGGTGCCGTATTTTTCTTTGAGATAAGCCGAAAACGCGCGGCGGAACGCCGCCGAACGGTCGCCGCAGCGCCCGCCCGCTTCGAGGTCCAAAAGATAATACCACTCGCTCGTGCCGCCCGCCGCAAAAAAGAAGCCGATGACCCTGTCCGCAAAGGGCAGCGCGTCGATTTTGTCGCAGCTTTCCAAAAGCGCGCGCCGCGCCTCCTCACACCATACGGACGAGGCCTCGGAATACAGATGCGGGTAGTTTTTGACAAACGTTTCGTTGGCGAGGACGACGGGCGGCGCAGAGCCGTCGTCGTACGTAAAGCACTCTTCGGGGTGTTTTTCCGTAAACGATGCGGGCGGGTGCAGGCCTATCCGCACCAGGATGTAGGCATCGGGCACGGCGGCAAGGAGCATTTCGCACTCGGCGCGGAATTTTTCCATGGAGCCTTGTTCGCACCAATCGGTATCGCAGGTGACGTAAAAAATGCGGATGCCCGCCCTGCCGAGCGCGCGGAAATACTCTTTATCGAACAGCAACCCGCCCTCCGAATGCGTCCTGACGGTGATCGCCTGCGTGAACGGAAAGGGCGTTCCGTCGATGAACACGGCGGGCGCGCCGTTCAGGTCTTTAATTTCTGCCGTTGCCATCTTCTTCGCTCCGCAATTTGTTTTCCAAAAGCACGATCTTTTCGGCGAGCTTTGCCCGCACCGCGTCGAAGGCGTCCGCGTCCGCCTTCACGCACACGCCTTCATAGAGGGCGTCGAACAGCGGCTGCATTTCCTTGCGGAAATCGGCGCCGCATTTTTTGCACAGTTCTTCGTACAAATACAGGTATTCAAACTCCTCGAACCCGTCGCGTATGGCGTGCAGGCGGATGCTCTCCACGGGGCCGTAGATGCCGTACGGCCTGCCGGGATAGAACAAGAACCCGTCGCCGTTGTCCGTTGCGCAGCGCACGGGCTCGGCGTAGCAATCGATCATCACTTCGTGGTTGGTGTGCGATTCCTGGCAGAACTGCCATTTATAATACTGCACCGTTTCCCAATACAGTGTGCCCTTCAAGCCGTAATCGTAGGTCATCCACATCATGAGGCGGGCGTCGAGCAAGTTGTGGTCTATGCCGTAGTTGGGCGTTTCCGCCGCCACGCCGCACTGGTACCACCAGTTTTCGCCGTTGTTTGCCGCACGGCGGTATTTTTCGCGCTGCTCCTTTGTGGCCATGTGCGCGAGGCGCGGGCACCAGTTTTTCACTTCCGTGATGCGCTCGTCGAAGTGGATGGTCACGAAATTCCCCACCGCGCGCATCGAATTTGCCACCTGCGTTCTGAACGCCGAAGGCCGGCCTTCCCGCTCGAACTCGTCGGCGGTCTCGTTTTTCAAGTCCTCGTACCGCTTGCAGACGCGGTTGGTTTCGTCCCACGTGCCGTTGTACTGCGGCTCGTCGATAAACCCGCAATACACCGCCGCCTTTTGGAAGTAATCTTTGCCGTCCTCCAAGCAGGCGCGCGCGAGCGCCAGGACAAATTTTTTGTAATTCGCCTCGTCGATCCCCGTTACGGGATGCGGGTAGACGGGCAGCATGATGGTGGAAAGGCAGGGCTTGCCCTCCTGCGTGAAATAGCGCACCTCGCGCACGAAATCTTCGCCCTCGTTGTACGGCAGGTTCAAAAGCTGCATCACGCGGTGCGGCGCCAAGCGGAATTGCACCAGCTTTTCCACGTATTTGCGGTACATCTGCGGGAAATAATCGTTTTCGCCCAGTTTCAGCCCGCTCGTGCCGATGACGAAATCGGACTTGCAATGCACCTCGTCGGGCACGGTAAAGTCCCACACTTCCACCGCTACGGGAACGGAGAAAATCTCCCCGTCCGCTACAATGCGGAATTCTCCCGCGTACCTGCCCGCGGGCTGGTCCTTCGGCACGTGCAGGGAAATGAAAACGGCCTGGTTTTTGCCCTTTTCCACCCTGTTTTCGCCGTATTCGACCGCCGTTTCAAACGGGAGGAGCGCGTCGGGGTACAGGCCTTTGCCAAAGCCCTTTTGCTCGGCGCCTTCGGAATTTTGCTTTACCTCGATATACTTCTGATGATAGACGGTGAAGCAGTCTTTCCAGATATAGTACTTCCTGTCTTGTGACTGGATGTGCGCAAGTTCGACGCGGTACTCGCGGATATCCTCCGCCGCGGTAAGGATGACCTGCGCGCTCTCGTACTCGTTTTTGGCGGCGCGGAAAACGAACGCGGGCGCGTTTTTGTACGACGCGCCGTAGCTTTTATCCGCAAGTACTTTGACGGTGGTCTGCTTTGACCAAAGTTCTGCCTTTTTCATGCCACGCTCCCTTGGGGGACGCGGAGGCGCAAAAGCGCCCCCGCGAAGTTTTTTACCCCTGTGCAGCTGCCTGCACGGTATAGTTTAGCGTAAACGTCGTCGTTTTGCAACCGCTTACCGAGAACACGAGCTGCAACGTGCCGCTTTGCGTTCCCGTAAAGTTTGTAAGCGACTCGCCTTCCAGCGTTTGCGCCTCGCCGCCTTCGGGGGTGTAGACCGCCCGAACGAGCCCCGCGCCGTACCTTTCGGCAAGGTTTATCGCGGTGGCGCCGTCGCTTTCGATATCATAATACCCGCCCGAAATCTCAGTAACGACAACCGTCAGTTTTGCCGCATCCCACTTTTTAAATGTGACCGTAAAACTGTTTGTTGTAGAGTCGAAATCAAATGAATTGGTCACTTTGTCGAACACCCATTTGTATTCTGTGCCATCACCACTGGTTGCCGCAGCATAGTCTCCCCAGCTCGGACGCCCCGTAACATTGCTGACTTGCAAATTCACATTGGTATTTGTCGCTGCACTATCCATAAGCAAACGAGCCTTGATGACAAAGTAATCGAAAGACGCGATCGT
>CALVHO010000031.1 GCA_944328445.1 uncultured Clostridia bacterium
GTCCTGAAATTTCTTTTTGATGTTCTCGCGCACCGCATCGGGATCAGCCCGCAAAAAATTGATGTCGATCATCTCTCTCCTCCGCAGTTTCAATGTCTTTATTATACTCCAATCGCCCGCATTTTGCAATAGATTGCGGCGCGGCGGCGCAAATTTCGGGAATTTTTCCGCCCTGCTTTTGCCCTGCAACGGCCCCAAAAGTGCACAAATCGGTTGTATTCCGCCCGCGGATATGGTATAATAAATGTAGGCGTCCGCACGGGCGGCGCGCCTTTTTTCCGCCGCGCGCAAGGCGCGGGGATCGGAGAATCATCGATGGACGAAAAAGAAACAAAACGGGCCGCACGGCCCCGCCGTACGGCCGTTTCTTCCGAATTGAAGACAGGCGGCGCGGCGCAGGGCGAAACGCCGCCCGCCGAAAGCGCCGCGGCCACGAAAGGCGGCGCAAAGCCCACGGCCCGCCGCAGCGCGGGCACGGCTTCCCGCGCCGCAAAAACGGGGAGCGCGGCCGCAGCAAAGCGCAGCCCCGCGGCCAAAAAACAGCCCGCCAAGGCGCAGGGGCCTTTTGAAGCCGGCGCCGCAGAGAAAACGGCCGCGCAAACCAAAACACGGCCCGCGCGCAAAACGGACGCACCCAAGGCGGAAAGCCCTTCCCCCGCGCGGAAAAAAACCGCGGCCGAAATCGCCAAGGAAGACGCCCCCAAGCCGCAAAATGTGGAAGAATTCGTCAAAGAGCGGCTCGGGCAGCAGGACGAGGCGCCCGCCCAAACCGCCGAGGCGGACATGCGCGCCATCCGCAAGCGTTTCCGCAGCAAGAAGACGGTCATTCCCGACGGACAAGACGTGCGCCGCTATTCGCCCGACGTCAACGAAGGGCTTTCGGCCGAGCAGGTCAACGAGCGGTTTTCGCAGTTCCTGTTCAACGACACGAACCAAAAATACTCCAAATCGTATGCGAGCATCTTCATCGGCAACCTCTGCACCTTCTTCAACCTGCTGTGCGTGCTCGCGGCCGTCGCCCTCATCTATTCGGGTGCGAGCTTTTCGCAGTTCCTCTTCGTCGTCATCTTTGCGCTGAACATCGCCTTCGGCATCGTCATGGAGATCCGCGCCAAGCGCAAGATCGACAAGCTGTCCCTGCTGACGGTCCCCACCGCGCGCGTCATACGCGGCGGCAGGCAGGCGGAAGTGCACGCCAAGGACATCGTGCTCGACGACATCGTCGTGCTCACCCTCGGCAACCAGATCCCCGCCGACTGCATCCTCGCGGAAGGCAGCGTGGAAGTCAACGAGGCGCTGCTCACAGGCGAATCCGTCCCCGTCAAAAAAGAAGCGGGAGACCTGCTGTACGCGGGCAGCTTCATTTCGGGCGGCACCTGCAAGGCGCGCGCCGACAAGGTGGGCAAGAACACCTACCTCAATTCCCTCTCCGCGAAGGCCAAAAAATACAAAAAGCCCAACTCCGAACTCATGCGCTCGACGAAGTGGATCATCTCGGTCATCGGCATCCTGATCATCCCCATCGCGACGGGCATGTTCTTCGTCAACCGCAGCAACATTCTGGCCGAAGTCGGCGTCTTCGGGCGGCCGGAACTCAACGAAGTCATCCAGCGCACCGTCTCCGTCGTCATCGGCATGATCCCCTCGGGCATGCTGCTGCTCACGAGCGTGGCGCTGACGGTGGGCATCCTGCGCCTGATGACGCACAACACGCTGGTGCAGGACCTGTATTCGCTGGAAATGCTCGCCCGCGTGAACGTGCTCTGCCTCGATAAGACGGGCACCATCACCGACGGGTGCATGAAAGTCAACGACTGCATGCTGCTCAACAACCCCACCGATTATACGGTGAACGAGCTGATCGGCTCCTACCTGGCGGCCTTGCAGGACAACAACCAGACGTCCATCGCGCTATACAACTACTTCGGCCACAGCAGCGCGCTCGAAGCGGTGGCCACCATCCCCTTCACATCCAAGCGCAAGTTTTCCGCGGCCACCCTCGACGGCGTGGGGACCATCGCCGTGGGCGCGCCCGAGTTCGTGCTCGGCAGCATGCCCGAAAAGATCGGCCGCATCGTCAACCAATATGCGTCGATGGGCCTGCGCGTGCTGCTGGTGGCACATTCGGCGGGCAAGATCGCAGCAGACAAACTCCCCGCGGGCATGAAACCTTTGGCCATCATCTCCATCGCCGACAACATCCGCGAGGACGCCGCCCAGACCATCCGCTGGTTCAAGGAAAACGACGTGGCCATCAAGATCATCTCGGGCGACAACCCCGTCACCGTCTCCGAAGTGGCCCGCCGCGTGGGCGTGAACAACGCCGAAAAATACATCTCCCTCGAAGGACTGAACGAAACGGAAGTGGCCGCGGCGGCCAACAAGTACACGGTGTTCGGCCGCGTCACCCCCGAACAGAAGGCCATCCTCGTCAAGTCCATCAAATCGGAGGGCAATACCGTCGCCATGACGGGCGACGGCGTCAACGACATTTTGGCCATGAAAGAGGCCGACTGCGCCGTCAGCGTCGCGTCGGGCAGCGAAGCGGCCAAAAACGTCAGCCACATCGTGCTGCTCGACAACAACTTCTCCTCCATGCCCAAGGTGGTGTTTGAAGGGCGCAGGGTCATCAACAACATCCAAAACTCCTCGTCGATGTACCTGATGAAGACGCTGTTCACCACCATCTTCGCCGTCATCTCCCTCATCCTTTGGCAGGGCTATCCCTTCAAGACCAACAACATGATGCTGATGGAATTTTTCGTCATCGGCATCCCCACCTTCTTCCTCTCCCTGCAACCCAACACCAACCGCGTGAGCGGAAAATTTTTGCCGTCGGTCCTGGCCAAAGCCGTGCCATGCGCCGTCGTGCTGGTCATGGCGGTGGAGAGCGTGAGCATCATCACCGCGGCGCGGCCGGACTTTTTCCAGAGCTGTTACGATACCGTGACCGTCGTCGTCATCACCTTCGCGGGACTGGTCATGCTCTACCGCGTCTGCCAGCCGCTCAACTTCTTCCGCGGCGTGCTGATGCTGGCCATGGTCGCCTGCTGCGTGCTGGGGCTGACGCTGCTGCCCGGCATGTTCCTCGGCGAAGGGTTTGCGGCGCTGAACTTCGTGGCGGTGCTGTACCTGATCATCGTCATCCTGCTGTGCTTCCCCCTTTCGGCGGCCTTCTTGAAGATCTCCGAAAAGTTGCGATCGCAAAAAAAGAGCGCCGACTCCGAACGCTACCTGCGCTGAACGGCGGGCGCAAGGGGCTCCCCTTTTTCGGAGCGTACCTGTTTTTCACTCATGTAGCGGGAACGAAAGCCCGGCCCGAGCCGTTTCGGGCGGAACCGTTTTGAATAACGACCATGACAAAAGCGCACCCCGCGGGGTGCGCTTTTCATCGTTTGTAAGTCCTGCAAGGCGCTCAGAGCAGGTCGTCCTCATTGCCGTCGGAGCCGTCCGCGGGCTGTTCCGCGCCTTCCCCTTCCGTCTCGGCAGACATGACGCCGTCCGCGGCGGGTGCGTCGCCTTCGCCCCGTTCCCCTGCTTCGGCCCCCTCTTCGGGCTCGTCTTCCTCGCGCGGGGCCACGGTCACCGTCGCCACCTCGGAGTCTTTGAGGCGCATGACGCGCACGCCCTGGGTGTTGCGGCCGATCTTGGAGATGTCGGTCACGTGCATGCGGATGATGGTGCCGTTGGCCGAAATGATCATGATGTCCTCGTCCTCGGAGACGATCTTCAAGTTGACGAGGCAGCCCGTCTTTTCATTGAACACGCCCGCCTTGATGCCCTTGCCCGCGCGGCCCTGCAAGCGGTAATCCTCGACGTCCGAGCGCTTGCCGTAGCCCTTGGAAGTGAGCGTGAGCACCTCGCAGTTTTCACGGATGACCAGCATGTCGACGAGGCGGTCGTCCTCGCCCAGCTCCATGGCCTTGACGCCCTGGGTATCGCGGCCCATCGGGCGCACGTCCGTCTCGCTGAAACGGATGCACTTGCCCTCGCGGGAGGCGATGATCAGCTCGTCATGCCCCGTGGTGAACTGCACGGAGATAAGCTCGTCCCCGGGGTTGAGCTTGACGGCGATCTTGCCCACTTTGCGGATATTGGCAAATTCCGAAAGCGCCGTCTTTTTGATGAGCCCGCCCGCCGTGGCCATGGCGATGTAGCCGTCGGTATCCGCTTTGAGAGGGATGACGGCATTGATCTTCTCCTCCTGGCCGATTTGCAAGAGGTTGACGATCGCCCGCCCGCGCGCCTGGCGCTGGGCCTCGGGGATCTCGTATCCCTTGATGGAATAGACTTTGCCGAAGTTGGAGAAGAAGAGAATGTTGTCGTGCGTGGAGCCGATGAACATCTTTTCCACGAAGTCCTCGTCCTTGGGCCTGTGGGCCGTGACGCCCATGCCGCCGCGGCGCTGGGCCTTGTACTCGGCCACGGGCTGGCGCTTGATGTAGCCCGAATGGGTCATGGAGATGACCACTTCTTCCTCTTCGATGAGGTCTTCGACGTCGATCTCGCCGTAGTCGTAGGAAAGCTCGGTCTTGCGCTCGCTGGGGTACGTTTCGTGGATGGCGGTAAGGTCGGCCTTGATGATGTCCAGCACGCGCTGTTCGTGCGCGAGGATGTCTTTGAGGTCGGCGATGGTACGCTCCAAGGCGGCCAGCTCTTCCTGCAATTTCTCCACTTCCAGCGAAGTGAGGCGCTGCAAGCGCATTTCCAGGATGGCGTTGGCCTGCTTGTCGGAGAGCTCGAACGCCTCCATCAGGCGGGCGGCGGCCACGTTCTTGTCCGCCGACTGCTTGATGATGGCGATCACCTCGTCGATGTTGGCGAGCGCCAGAACGAGCCCCGCCACGATGTGCGCGCGCTCTTCGGCCTTGTTGAGGTCGAACCGCGTGCGGCGCACGATCACGTCTTTTTGGTGTTCGATGTAATAATGGATGCACTCTTTGAGGCTGAGCACCTTGGGCTCGCCGTCGACGAGCGCCAGAAGGATGATGCCGTTGGAGGTCTGCAACTGCGTGTGCTTGTAGAGGGTGTTGAGCACCACCTGCGCGTTGGCGTCCTTGCGCAGCTCGATGACGATGCGCATGCCGTCGCGGTCGGATTCTTCGCGGATGTCGGAAATGCCCTCGACGCGCTTGTCCTTGACCAGGTCGGCGATGCTTTCGACGAGCTTTGCCTTGTTCACCTGGTACGGGAGCTCGGAGACGATGATGCGCGTGCGCGCGGTGTTGCCCGCGTTGTATTCCTCGATCTCGCAGCGGGCGCGCAGGATGTAATTGCCGCGGCCGGTGCGGTAGGCGCGCTTAATGCCCGCCCTGCCCATGAGGATGGCCCCCGTGGGGAAATCGGGCGCGGGGATGTACTCCATCAGCTCGTCCACGGTGATGTCGGGGTTGTCGATCTGGGCGATGACGCCGCTGACCACTTCGGCCAGGTTGTGCGGCGGGATGTTGGTCGCCATGCCGACGGCGATGCCGTCGCTGCCGTTGACGAGCAGGTTCGGAAAGCGCGCGGGAAGCACGGTCGGCTGCATGCCCGTGTCGTCGAAGGTCGGGTAATAGTCGACGGTCTCCTTGTCGAGGTCGCGCAGCATCTCGGCCGCCAGTTTGGACATGCGCGCTTCGGTGTAGCGCATGGCCGCGGGCGGGTCGCCGTCCACGGAGCCGAAGTTGCCGTGCCCGTCGACGAGGGGGAAGTTGATGGAAAAATCCTGCGCCAGGCGCACGAGGGCGTCGTACACGGCCAAATCGCCGTGCGGGTGGTATTTACCCAAAACGTCGCCGACGATGCGCGCGCACTTGCGGTAGGCTTTGTCGTTGTACAGGCCCATTTCGTGCATGGAGTACAGGATACGGCGGTGAACGGGCTTCAAGCCGTCGCGCACGTCGGGAATGGCACGGCTGACGTTGACCGCCATCGCGTAGGCAATGAACGATTTTTTCAGTTCATCGTCCACTTCCACGTCGATGAGGTTGGTCATCGCCAGCGTCTTTTTGAATTCTTCGGTAAGTTCGGGGCTGGTCTCTTTTTTTGCCATGGCGGTCTACCTCAAATGTCCAGTTCTGCGACGAGCTTGGCGTTCTGTTCGATGAACTGGCGGCGCAGTTCGGGCTTTTCCCCCATCAACAGCGAAAACATTTCGTCCGCCTCGACGGCGTCCTTCATGTTCACGCGCAGCAACGTGCGGGTGGCGGGGTTCATCGTCGTTTCCCACAGCTGGGCGCTGTTCATCTCGCCCAGGCCCTTGTAACGCTGCAATTCAAATTTGCCGGGGTTGGAATTGCGGTATTCTTCCAGCTCCTCGTCCGAATACATATACTTTTCTTCCTTGCCGCGCGTCGCCTTGTACAGCGGCGGCTGCGCGACGTACACGTGCCCCTTTTCGATGAGCGGCCGCATGAAGCGGAAAAAGAAGGTCAGCAAAAGGATGCGGATGTGGCTGCCGTCGACGTCGGCATCGGTCATGCAGATAATGCGGTCGTAGCGCAGCTTGCTCTCGTCGAAATCGTCGTGGATGCCGCAGCCGAACGCGGTGATCATGCTCTTGATCTCCTCGTTTTCGAGCACGCGGTTGAGCCGCGCCTTTTCGACGTTGAGGATCTTGCCGCGCAGCGGCAGGATGGCCTGGAACCTGCGGTCGCGCCCCTGCTTGGCGGTGCCGCCAGCCGAGTCGCCCTCGACGAGATAGATCTCGCAAAGCTCGGGCCGCTTTTCGCTGCAATCGGCCAGTTTGCCGGGCAGCGTCGTGCTTTCGAGGATCCCCTTGCGGCGGGTGAGTTCACGGGCGTTGCGGGCGGCGTCGCGCGCCTTCTGCGCCGTGATGCAGCGCAGGATCAGCTCCTTGGCCTGGGAAGGGTTCTCTTCCAGGTAGGTGCCGAGGTGTTCGACGGTCGCCTTCTGCACGAAGGCGCGCATCTGGCTGTTGCCCAGCTTGGTCTTGGTCTGCCCCTCGAACTGCGGTTCGGTGAGCTTGACCGAAACGACGGCCGTGATGCCCTCGCGCACGTCCTCGCCCGAGAGCTTGTCGTTCTCTTTGAGGATGTTGAGGCGGCGGCCCGCGTCGTTGATGACCTTGGTCAGGGCCGCTTTGAAGCCGTCGAGATGGGTGCCGCCCTCCTCGGTATGGATGTTGTTGGCGTAGCTGTAAATGGTCTCACTGTACCCGTCGTTGTACTGGATGGCCACTTCGATGGCACTGTCGTCCTGCGTCTCTTCAAAATAGACGGGGCGGGTAAAGAGGACCTCCTTGTTCTTGTTGAGGTCGTCGACAAAGTGCAGGATGCCGCCTTCGTAACAGAATTCGTCGAAGCGGGGTTTTTCCTCGCGCTCGTCGCGGATGGAGATGGTCAGGCCCTTGTTCAGGTAGGCCAGCTCGCGCAGGCGCACTTTGAGATTTTCGTAATTGAACACGACGGTCTCGAAGATCTCGTCGTCGGGGTAAAAGGTGACGCGCGTCCCCGTCTTGTCGGTGTCCCCCACGACGGCCAGCGCGCGCTGGGGCACGCCGCGGTTGTAGACCTGTTTGTAGACGTGCCCGTTTTGGTACACCTCCACTTCCAGCCATTCGGAGAGGGCGTTGACGACGGAGAGGCCGACGCCGTGCAGGCCGCCCGAGATCTTATAGCCGCCGCCGCCGAACTTGCCGCCCGCGTGCAGCTTGGTCAGCACCAGCTCGACGGAGGAGATGCCCTCCTTGTGGTGGATGCCCGTGGGGATGCCGCGGCCGTTGTCCTCGACGGAGCAGGACCCGTCCTTGTTGATGACGACGCGGATGGCCGTGCAGTAGCCCGCCAGCGCCTCGTCGATGGAGTTGTCGACGATCTCCTGCACGAGGTGATGGAGCCCGCGCTCGTCCGTCGAACCGATGTACATCCCGGGGCGTTTGCGCACGGGGTCCAGCCCTTCCAGTACCTGGATCTGCTCCTCGCCGTAGACGCCTTCGACTTTGTTTGCCATGAAGAAAGCACTCCTGTTCCTAAACGCTTTTTTATGCAAATATTATACCATATTTGCGCGAAAAAAGAAAGCGTTTTGCCGCGTTGCACAAAAGGAAATTTTCGTTCGATCGCGTTTAACGGCCGTATTCGGCCCTGTACGCCGCGAAAATTTTGCATTCGGCACAAACGGGCGCTTTTTCACGCCATGAAAAGGCGCCGAAAATTTTTTGCAAAACGCCTGCATAAATTTTGCCCGCGCGGCGCATACTCCACACAAAAACGGAGGCGACCATGGAAGAACTTATCTGCGGGCAATGCGGCAGGCCCTGCGGCGTTCAAGACGTGCTCGTGTGCGAAGAGTGCGGCTCGTTCGTGTGCGGCGAATGCGGGGATAAGGGGCGGTCGGTCTGCCCCTCCTGCTACGGGCGGCTGGTCCACCTGTGCTGAGGCGTGACAAGCCCGCCGCGAACGCGCAAAGGCGGCACGCGGCCGCCGAGAAAACGGCATGCAAAAAGAGGGCCCGTGCGGGCCCTCTTTTTGCGTTTGGTTTATTTAGCCGCGCGGCGGGCAAAGGCACTTTCCAGCAGCGCGAGCGCGGCCTCTTCAAAGCGCGCGGCGCCTTCGGTGCTCTCCTCGGCGGCGCGGCGGCGCGCCTCGGCGAGCTCCTCCTTCCCTTCCCCGCGCGAAAGGAGGGCGTAGGCGGCCAGCGCGCGGGCGGCGGCCGCGCCGCCGCGGGCAAGGCGGGCCTTCCATTCCCCGTACAAGGCGTCCGCCGCGGCGCGCTCCCCCGTCAGGCAGCGGCAAAAGAGGGCGTCGGCGGCCAGGCGCGCCGCGTAGTAGGCGGGCGCGTAGCCGATCAGCCCTTCCAGCCGTACCCCCTCCGCGGCGGCCGCCGCAACGTCGCCGCGGCCGAGGCAAAAGCACAG
>CALVHO010000032.1 GCA_944328445.1 uncultured Clostridia bacterium
AACGAGCGCGCCCTTTACGTCTGCAACGAATACGGCAGCCCGTACATGGTGCTGGATATGGACGATCCGCTTCTGACAGGCGCGGGCAACGAATGGGGCGGCTTCAAGAGCAAGAATATCTATCTCGACATCACCGTCCGCAACATGCTCTCCACGGAAGGCTCCATCCTCCTTTTCGGCGTGAACGGAAATTCCATGGCGGGCAATGCCGTCGCGGATGAAAAGGCCCCTTCCTTGGAAGTGGCCGCCGATGCGTACACCGTCCTGCCTTGCGCGCAGAACGGCAAGGCGTATCCCGTCTTTGCGGCGACCGCCTCGGACGAGATCGACGGCGACCTGACGGACGAGATCGAGGTGACGGTCACCGATCCCGACGGAAAGACAACGGTTTGCGGCGAGTCGTTCACGCCGCAAAAGTCGGGGCAGTACCGGCTGCGGTATGCGGTGCGCGACGGGGCGGGCAACGAGAGCGTCGCCGAATATTCGTTTGAATCGCGCATCTGCCTGGACGATCTGTCCCTCGCACTGTCCTCCGCGATCGACGAGGATAAGACGTGGCAGCTCGGGCAATCGGTGCCCGTGCCCGCGGCGCAGGCCTCGGGCGGAACGGAGGCGGGGCTCACGCTGGAACGGCAGGTGACGCACCTCGCCTCGGGAAAAGAGTTCGCGATCGGGGAGAATGCGTTCGTCCCCGACGTCGCGGGGGTGTACCGCATCCGCTATACCGTATCCGATTACATCGGCAGCGAAAAGGTGTTCGACCATTTCATCGTGACGGAGCGCGGCAAAACGCCCGTTACGGCCTTTGCGGAGGAAGGGGAATTCCTCAAAGCCTTCATCGGCGGAAAGCGGACAAAACTTCCCGTCTTTGCGTCGGACGACTACGTGACGCAGCCCGGGATCGTGCGGGACGCTTCCTGGCAGATCTCCTATAAATATAAGGACGAAGCGGAGTTCACGCCGCTGGAAGGGGCGTTCTTTACGCCCGATGCCTCCAAAGAGAGCGTCAGCATCCGCTACGAATACTGGTGCGGGGACGAAAAGACGGACGACAACAGCGTGGAGCGGACCTATGCGGATATCCCCGTCCGCGACGCGGAGCAGATCGGCGATTATTTCGTGACCGAAAACGCGGCGATCACGTACAGCTCGTCGAACCTGGAATTTTCGGCCGCGGATACGGGCAAAGACGTCAAAGCGGAGTTCGTCAACGAGCTCTCCGTCGATCCTTTCCGCCTTGTGTTTTCGATCGCGCAGCACGAGGAAGTGCCGGCGGAGGAAGGGGAGGATGGTTACCTTGATACCAGCGAAAACGGTTTTGAGAGTTTGACGGTCCGCCTCACGGACGCCGCCGACCCCACGGTCTCGCTGACTTTTCAAATCGTGAAAAACGATCCCGCCGTCGCGGATTCCAAGTGCGACCTGTACTTCGGCGGCACGCGCTACGAGGTCAGCGGCACGTTCTGGTACAACCCGCAATGGCCGAACTCCTTCGATATTTCCTACGACAACGGCACCCGCGTTTTGAAGGACAACGCGACGGGCGTGCGCATCCTTACGGCGCAATACGACGACGCGGGCAGGGCTTTTGCGGGCTTTTCAGGCAGCGTGCGGATGCAGATCTCTTTGGACGGCGTCAACGGCGCAAGTTCCGTCTTCGTCAGCTATGTCAACAACCAGAGGATCAACGGCCGCAACGTGCAAAACGGCGTCCCCGGCCAGCCGTTCCGGGACAATGCCGCCCCGTACATCATCTACGATTTCGACGTTTCGCGCGAAGGAGACATCAACACCATCCATGCGCTTCCGGGCGCCGTCGCGCGCGACGTGATCGATCCGTATGTTTCGGTCTCGCTCAAAGTGACGTCCCCGAGCGGGAAAGTGCTGTTCGACGGCGACGCCGCCGAAGGCACCACCTTCCGCGTCGAAGAATACGGCCTCTACACGGCAACGTATACGGCCGTCGACGCTTCGGGCAACGAGGCCTCCAACAGGGTGTTTATCGAAGTTGTGGACAAGGAGCCGCCGCAGCTGCTCCTCGGCGGGAGCATTCCGGAAACGTCGTCCGTCGGCAAATCGTTTGCCGTGCCGTCCGCGTCCGCCTACGACGACCTGACGGCGCAGGAGGATATGGTCGTATGGTGCTTCGTGACCGACCCGCTCCTGCACATGCATGCCGTACAGGCGGGCGATAAGTTCGTCTTTGAACACGCGGGCACCTATACCGTCACCTATTCCGTCACGGACGCCGCGGGGAACACGTCCATCGCGCTGTACACGATTTCCGTCAGGGGGTAATCCATGAAAAAAATTCTTTGTGTGTTGTTGGGCGTCGTCTGCCTGCTGCCGTGCGTGCTGTCCGGCTGCGCGAAGAAGGGCAGCGAGATCGTCGATACCGACATCGTCCTCGCGGAAAACGGCGCCACCGAGTATACGATCGTCATCCCCGAAAACGCGGACGAATGCGAGGAGTATGCCTCGCAGGAGCTCGAACTGTTGTTCGAGGAAGCGACGGGCGCAGACATCGCCGTCGTGCGGGATACGGGGATGGCGTTCGACGAAGACGCCAAGGTCATCTCCCTCGGGGAGACGACGATCAAGCAAGGCTCCGGGCTGGACGTCGCGGAGGACGGTCTGAACGCGGACGGCTACCGCATCAAGCGCTTCGGCAATACGCTCGTCGTGGCGGGCGTCAACGTGCAGGGCACGCTGTACGGCGTCTACGAGTTCCTCAAATACGAGTTCGGCTTCGAGGCGTACATGCCGGACGAGGTGTATCTCGAACAGACGGACAAAGCCTACCTGAAAGACTTCGACTACGCGGACGAGCCCGACTTTTTGGGCCGCAATTACGACGGCCTCGTGATGGATTCGGCGCAGTTCGCGGGCCGCATGCGCTCCACGAACACATTGACGACGGACGAACGGTTCGGCGACGCGGCTTCGACCGTGCGCGCCTTCGGCGGGCTCGTGTGCGACAACGCCATCGAAAGCGTTCTTCCGAAAAAAGAATACCGGCCCGTACACCCCGGCTGGTATGAGTACACGGCAAACCAGATCTGCCTTTCTTACGAAGACCGCATGAACATCGTGCTGAAAAGCGTGGAAGAAACGAGCGACGATTCCGTCGTCAAAAACTACGTGGAAGGGCTCATCGAACTCATCGAGGCGGATACGCGCGGCGCGTACATCATCGGCATCGGCGAGAACGACATGCGCGGGTATTGCGGCTGTTCGACTTGCAGCGCCCTGCTCGACGAGGCGGGGAACAAACAGTCGGCGCTCTGGATCCGCTTCGCCAACCGCGTCATCGCCATGCTGGAAGAGTGGAAAGCCCGCCAGCCCGCGTACAAGGACAGGGAGTTCGAGTACATCGTGCTCGCGTACGGCGCGTCGCAATACGCGCCCGTCGTGGCGGGTGAAGACGGCGAATGGCAGCTTGCGGCGGAATGGGCAAAGCCCGATCCGCGCATCATGATCGAGTTCATCCCGCAGGGCGCGTGCTTCTACCACAGCCTGTTCGATGCCGACTGTTCGATGAACGCGAGCTACGCCGCCGAATGGGAAAAGTGGCATGCCGACGCGCTTTGGGATGACGACGACCCGCACTTCATGATCTACGATTACGTGGCCTGTTACCGCAATTTCCTTCCCTTCTTCGACAACTTCAACGTGCGGCAGGAAACGTACCAGGTATACTACGAGAGCGGCGTGACGAGCGTGATGACCACTTCCACCACCCACCAGAAGTTCAGTTCCATGTCCGACCTTCGCAACTATCTGGAAATGAAGCTGCAATGGAACGTGTACGAGGACGTGCCCGCGCTCATCGAAAACTTCATGACGAACGTCTACAAGCAGGCGGCGCCTTACATGACGGAATACTTCAACAGGCTCCGCACCAATATGGCGGTCAAAGAACAGGAGTTTATCGCCAACGGGCAGCCCTTCCACATCGACATGTACGATGCGACCCCGTACCAGTATTCCACGACGGTCTATTCCAAGGCGTTCGTGGAAGAGCTGATGGGGCTCCTCGACCGTGCCTATGCCGCGTACGAGGACATCGAAGATCCCGTCGAGCGGGAAAAGATGCAGACGCGCATCACCAAGGAAAGTTTCTGCCTGCGCTACATCATCCTGCTCAACTACGGGGAGTATTATGACATCACCGCTCCCGAATACGAGGAGATGGTGCTGCAATGGGAGAAGGACAGTTCCGCGCTCGGGGCCACATGGTCCAAAGAAGGCGTCGGGATCGCCGATACGATCGCCGCCTTCAAGAGCGATATTTCGGGCTGAACGAGATCGTTTTCGGTAATTTTGTGCCGGGTGCCGCCTTTCAAACCGCGGCATCCGGCTTTCGGGTGAAATATGAAATTAAAAATCGCAGCGGGAACGCTTACGATCGAGGACGGGCGTGCGGCGGACGACGCGATCCTTGCGGGGATGCCGTCGGTCTGCTATACGTTGAAGGGCGATCGGCTCCAAACGGGAGAAAAACCGCCGTTCACCCCGTACATAGCGCGCAAGGACGCGCTTGCCTATGCCGGGCAGGGCGTATGGCGCGCGCGGGATACGGGCGCTTCGGTGCGCATTTCCGAGCGCGGGGAAGACGTCATGTTTTCTTTGAGCTGTCCGAAGGATGATATCGGCGAATGGGGGCTTGAACTTCCCTTTAACTTTATGGGCAAAAAACGGGGCGGCGGCTGGCGCAACCAGTTTTTGCTCAATTCCCCGTACCGCTCTTCGGACGGCAAGATCCAATACTGCTATCTCACGAAGCCGAACGGGAAGCACCTGCTCGTGTTGTTTGAAAGCGAAGCCGACGGCTGGATGATGGAGTATTCGCCGTATGCGTACGGGCACTTCTTCCTCGGGCTGAAATGTTTGCAGCGGTTCGCCCCCGCTTACAAGGAAGAGGGAGGGGAGCATCCGCCCCTCGTCGTATCCCTGATCCCCGTAAACAGTTTTGAAGATGCGCTCCGCGCGGTCTCCGACCGCCTGCAAGTTCCCGTGCTGCTGCCCGAAAAATGCGGCGGGCGGATCGGGGAGCGCGTGCGGCTCAAAGTGTACGGCGCATGCGATGCGCTGGAAGCGGGCGGAAGGCTGCGGCCGTATGCGGAGGAGTTCGCGATCGAAGCGCAGGGGCTTTTTCCGCTCGTTCCTTGCTTTCGCGGAAAGCGCGGCGCCGGCGCCGTGCTCTACGGGTACCGGGACGAACTCTCCTTGTGGAAGGCGAGCATGGATACCGTGTCGGCCGAGGACCTCAGACGCACGGACGGAAACTTGTGCGAACACCAATGCTGGGCGACCGCCATGCTGCGCTATTCGTCCCTCTTCGGCGGGAACGAGGAGTATGCGCGAAAACTCAAAAAGATCTTGTCCGTCATCACCGCCGCGGGCGAGGCGCGCATCCCGCGGCTCACCGTCGAAAAGACGGAAGAAGGCTACGGCGTCTTCCGCTCGGACAGGATCCAGGAAGGCTTTTTCGGCGTTTCGCTGCTGTGGGATGCCTATCGCCGTTTCGGGGACGGCGTATACCGTGAATATGCCGTCGGGCTTTTGGACAGCTTGCTGCGCCGCTACCAGCGTGCGGACGGCAGGATCGAGCGCGTGCATGCCGCCACGGGCAAGCGGGAGGACTATTCGACGGTCTGCTGCCTGATGATCCCCGTCGCCGACATGGCGCTGGAACTTCGCGGAAAGGACGAGCCGCGCGCCGCGCGGTATGCGCGCGCCGCGGCTGCTTTGGCAGAGTATCTCTATCGGCGCGGGTTCTGTTTCCCGACGGAAAACGAGGTCTCGGATCTGACGGAGAGCGAGGTGGAGGAGGGCTCGGTCGCCTGCACGGCTCTCTCGCTCCTCTATTATTGCGCCAAGCTCGAACGCAACGAGGCCTACCTTTCCCGCGCCAAAGAGATCCTCGATCTGCACGATCACTGGGTCATGCGCACGCCGATCGCCCCGCAGTATTACAGCACGGTGCGCTGGTGGGAAACGATCTGGGAAGGGGACAAGGACGGCCCCGCGCTCTGCTGCGGGCACGCCTGGACGGTATGGCGCGCGGAAGCCGATTATTGGTACGGCGTTTTGGCGGACGATGCAAGCTACCTGCGGCGCGCCGAAAACGGGTTTTTGTCCAACTTCGCGAAGATCGGCAAGGACGGCCGCAGCTATGCCTGCTGGCAGGCAGACTTTATCACGGGCGGCGGCGAAACGGTGCGCGCGGAAGACGTCGCGTTCCGCATCGCGTACGGGTTCCCGCGCCATACGGACAGCGGGCTGAGCCGCTATCCGTGGATACGGTTTGCGGAGATCCTGCGCTCGGGGAAGGACGAACGCTTTTTTCAAGGCGCGGACGTGTGTGAAGAGGACGCCGCCCGCGGCCCCGTACGTCCCGTAAAAATCGCAGTACGATAGGAGATCGGCATGATCAACCACGCAAAGTGTTATAAAAAGGGGTATCCGCGGCCGCAGTTTGTGCGGGACGAGTGGGAGGACCTGAACGGGCAATGGCTGTTCGCGTTCGGGGAAGAGGTGAAAGAGCGAGAAGCGCTCGCGGGCAAACTTGCGCGCAGGATCGAGGTGCCGTTCACGTACGAGACAAAAAAGAGCGGGATCGGTGAGGAGACGCCGCACGAGACGGTGTGGTACGCGCGCAAGGTCACAAAGCGCGCGGGCAAGCGCAACATCCTGAACATAGACGGCGCGGACTACCTCGCCACGGTGTACGTGAACGGGAAGAAGGCGGGCAGCCACGAGGGCGCGTACGCGCGCTTTTCTCTGGACATCACCGACCTTCTGCACGCGGGTGAGAACCTTCTGGCGATCCGCTGCGACGATAAGCTGACGCCGTTGCAGGTGCGCGGCAAGCAGCGCTGGGCGTCACACAACCACGGCTGCCACTACACGCAGATGACGGGCTTGTGGAAGAGCGTATGGATGGAATACGCGGACGAAGTGCGGCTTACATCGCTGCGCATGACGCCGTACCCGAACGAAGGGGAATTGGAACTCATCTTCTCGGTCACGGCGCCCGCGCCGGGCGTGAAAGTGGAATACGCGGTGGAATTTCGCGGCGAGCGGATCTGCGCGGGGAGCGTGCAGGCGGACGCGAGCGAGCAGAAGGTGCGCGTGCGCGTCTCTTCCGAGCGCGCGGTGGACCAGGTGAGCATCTCCTATATCGACTGGCCGAGCATCTACGACATCGCGTTCACGGTCCGCAAAGGCGGGCGCGAGACCGACCGCGTTGGTTCGTACTTCGCGATGACGGACTTTTCGGTGCGCGGGAGCGGGTTCACGCACTGCATGATCCCGAAGTATTTGAAGATGGTTTTGGAC
>CALVHO010000033.1 GCA_944328445.1 uncultured Clostridia bacterium
GGGGGTGTGCGTTGGGGGCGGGGCCGCCCCCCCCCCCCGCGGCGCCCCCGGCGCCCGCGGGGCGGGGGGCAGGGTTGTGGCGCGCGCCCGCCTGCGGCAGGCCCGCCGCATGGCCGCTTTGCGGGGGCGTTACGGACATGCTCCCCTGCCCGCCCCCTTCCGCGGGGGAGGCGCCGCCGGAAACGCCGACGCCCGTCGTAAGGCCCGTTTTTTCGCGATCGTTCCCTTCCATCGCTCACTCCCTATAATTTCCGAACTGTGTTGCCATAACTCCCGCGGCCCGCCCCTTGGCGGCCGCGCTTACACGGGCGCGCTTTGCGCCCGCGGCCCTTATCCCGCGGCCCCGCGGGCCGCGTGCCCCGCCGCCCGCGGCGCGGGCCTGCGGGGCAGACCGAAAACTCACTCCCCACGGCACAAAAGCGTGCCGCTTTCTTTCCCCTTTCCTTTATTGCTTTGCGGCGCGCATGCGGCGCGCCCTGCGCTACGGGCCGATGCCGTGCCCCGCGCCCACACCCCGCGCGGCACACACCCTGCCCCGTTTTTCCCCCGCGGCCTGCGGGCCGCGGGGGCTGTTCTTCTATTTCGTTTATACCGGCTTCTCCGAGTTCTGCTCCGCCTTGTAGCCGAGCGTCCAGCTCACGGTTTCGACATACTTACCGGCATAGGTGTCCTTCGCATCGGCGGCGGCGCCTTTGTCCGAAGCGCTGTCCGTATCGTCGGTGTTCCACGTCGCTACGCCGTAGATGTAGAGCGTGCCGTTCGTGGCGGGCAAATTATACGTCTCGCTGCCGTTCCACAGATACTGTTCGTCCGCTGCGGAGAGCGTCGCAGTGTGCACATACAGATCCAACGCAAACAGCGCTTTCAGCGTATCATCGTCGTAATATTCGGGCGCGCTGGCAGACGAGGGGGCACCCACCGCCTTCGTGATGGTGGTCTCGCCGCGCGTCAGCGTGATCAGGGCGTCCACATCGCCGGTATTCGTGATGGTCGCCAAAAGCGTAAGGGCGCTGCTATGGGTGCGCGTCGTGTCCGTATAGGCCTCCTTAGCGGGCGAAAGGTCGCCAAACGAAACGGTCTTCACATCCGAGACCTCGGTGCCTTCCACGCCAAAATCGATGGCCCAATCGGCAACCGAGACGCTCGCAGCCCCCTTCCCGCCGCTCGTGTAGCGCGCGAAGGTGGTGCCCAAAAAGCAGAAGCTGATGAGCGTCAGCAGAACGAGCGCGATGAACAGAGTGGTCGTTACTCTCTTCTTGGTCATTTTCATTCTCCTCATACTTGGTTTGTTTTATCCAAACGCGCGGCCGTGTGGTCTGCCGCCGCGTTTTGACCGTATCGTATCCCCCTGCGGGGATCTTGCCCGCTTTACGGGCGCCGTGAACGCGCGGAACGCCTTGTGCGGGTGCGGGGAGTCATTGGCTCCCGTCTTGCCCGCCCGTCTCCGCGTTTGCGGCTTCTTCGTTCACGCTTTCCGCGTTCGCGGCTTCATCGTTCACGCTCTCGTCCGCGGGGGCCGCGCCCTGCTGCGCCGCCACCATGGCGCGCAGGCGGGCGATCTCGGCGTCCTTATCGCGCAGCTGTTCGTCCTTGGTTTCGAGCGCGGCGGAGGACGCAGCGGCCGCGCGGGCACGGCGGTTCTGCATGGTGATGCGCACGATGTCGAAGGCGATGAAGGCCAGAACGGGCACGCCGACGAACACGAGGATGCCCTCGGCCGTCTGCAAAAACATCGAAAACCCGCCGAGGCCCGCCACGCTGCCCACGCACTTGCCCACGATGTTGGCCGCGGGGATGGCGCCGTCTCCGTAGTCGTTGGCGTCGCCCTGCGTCGATGCGTGCAGGAGCACGCCGTCCGCCACGTCCGTCGCGGTGATGCGGTGGGTCACGTAGGCGTTGCCCGAGCGGAAAGTGATCACGTCCCCCGCTTGCAGGGCGTTTTTGCCCTCCTCGTCGAGGATGCGCACGAAGATGAGCGCGCCCTTTGCAAAGCTGCCGTCGCGGTCCCCGTCCATCGAGCCGGACGTGACCGCCAGCGGCGCGATGCCGAAGATATCGGGCGGAACGTCCTCGTGCAGGCTGCCCTTGATGATGAGCGTAAGGTTCACGGCGAGGACGGGAACGAGAATGACCGTGAGCACGATCATCACGACCGTGCGCGCGGTGTCCGCCGCGGTGCGCGTCTTTTTGTCTTTTTCCATAGGGTCCTTTCTGTGGCGGTAAGCGCCACGCGCGCGCAAACGCCACGCGCGCGCGGAGCGCGGCGCGGCGGCCCCGAAAGACGCAAAATGACCGCTCTCGATCTCTACTCCTTCACGATGGCCTTGCAATTTCTCGTCGGGTCATGCAAAAAAACAGAAACACCTAAGCGGTCACATCCAAGCGGTCGAAAGGCAGATACCTCCCCGTTTTGCGGTACGTATACGGGGAAAGGGTATCACGTCATCCGATGTCACTGCGGCGCCCTCTGCGCGGCGCCTTTGCGTATTCGGTTGCGCGCCAAAAACATTCTATGCTCTGAACGTAGACGATTATACAACGGAATAGTCCTTTTGTCAATAGTTTCACGCCACGTTTTTTCGGTTTTTACGCATATATTTTTCAAAAAATGTACCCCCCCCCCGTCTCATGATGAATTGTGCTATGTCGGAATTTATCGTACTTTGGCGGTGGTAACGTTCACCTATTTGACGCCGCGTGTCCGTACTTTCGCGAAAATACACATATTTTTGGGTCACGTGCGCAAAAAAACAGGACAGCGCGCGGGCGCTGTCCGGTTTGGGTTTTATATGCCGATTTGTGATTTAACGCTTCTTGCGGTCCACGTAGTGGGTGTGCAGGATCTCGTGCGCCTGGTGCGAGCCGGGGGCGCCGAAAAATTCTGCGTACAGCTTTTGGATGGCGGGATTTTCGTGGCTCTTGCGGATGGCGGACTTTTTGTCCTCGTCGTAGAGGGCCTTGGCGCGCTTGGAGCGCAGGTCCACCTGGCGGCGGGTGTAGGCGCTCTGGATGGGCTGGCCGCCGCCGTTGACGCAGCCGCCCGGGCAGCACATGACTTCCACGAAGGTGTAGTCGCACTCGCCCTTTTTGATCTTTTCGCAAAGCTGCTTGGCGTTGGTCAGGCCCGACGCCACGGCCACCTTGACCTTGGTGCCGTTCAGGTCGTACTCCGCTTCCTTGATGCCCTTGATGCCGCGCACTTCCTTGAAGTCGACGTCGCCGAGGGGTTTGCCCGTGAGCGTTTCGGCCGCGGTGCGCAGCGCCGCCTCCATCACGCCGCCCGTGGCGCCGAAGATGACGCTCGCGCCCGTGAATTCGCCGAGCGGGTCGTCGAAGGTGCCGTCGGGCAGTTCGTTGAAGAGGATGCCCGAGGCCTTGATCATCTTGGCCAGCTCGCGGGTGGTGAGCACGGCGTCGATGTCGGGATAGCCCGAGGCCGATTCGCCGCCGCGCGTCTTCTCAAACTTCTTGGCGGTGCAGGGCATGACGCCGACGACGTAGATGTTCTTCGGGTCGATCCCCTCCTTGTGCGCCCAATAGGTCTTGACGGTGGCGCCGAACATCTGCATGGGCGATTTGCAGGAGGAGATGTTGGGGATGAGCTCGGGATAGTAGTACTCTACGTAGCGGATCCAGCCGGGGGAGCAGCTCGTGAACATGGGCAGCACGCCCTTGTTGGTGACGCGGTCGATGAGTTCGTGCGCCTCTTCCATGATGGTGAGGTCGGCGCCGAAGTTCACGTCGAACACCTTGTCGAAGCCGAGCATGCGCAGGGCGGTGAACATCTTGCCCTCGGCGTTGGTGCCGATGGGATAGCCGAACTCCTCGCCGATGGCCGCGCGCACGGCGGGCGCCGCCGCCACGATGACCGTTTTGGACGGGTCGTTGATGGCCGCGCGCACGTCGTCGATCTCCTCGCGCTCGTGCAGGGCGCCCGTCGGGCAGACGGCGATGCACTGGCCGCAGGCCACGCAGGGCGCGTCTCCCAGGCCGCCCTCGAAGGCGCAGCCGATGTGGGTGTTGAAGCCGCGGCGCACGGGCGCGATCACGGCCACGTCCTGCACGTGTTTGCACACCGCCACGCAGCGGCGGCACAGCACGCACTTTTCGTTGTCGCGCACGAGGTAGTTGGTGGACGTATCGGGCTCGTATTCCGATTTGGAGCCCTGGAACCGCGCCTCGTCGCAGCCGTATTCGGCCGAGAGTTTTTGCAGTTCGCAGTTGGTCGAGCGCACGCAGGAGAGGCACTCGCGCTTGTGGTTGGAAAGGAGCAGTTCGATGGTCGTCTTGCGGCTCTTGCGCACCTTTTCGGTGTTGGTGAACACCTCCATGCCCTCGCTGACGGGGTACACGCAGGACGCAACCAGGGAGCGCGCTCCCTTGACTTCCACCACGCAGACGCGGCAGGCGCCGATCTCGTTGATGTCCTTCAAATAGCAGAGGGTCGGGATGTTGATGCCGGCGATCTTGGCCGCTTCCAGAACGGTGGTACCCTCTTTCACCTGAACGGGAATGTTGTTGATCTTCAAATTAACCATGTGGATACCCTCCCGTTATTCCTTGACGATGGCGCCGAAGCGGCACTTCTCCATGCACACGCCGCACTTGATGCACTTTTCGGTGTCGATGACGTGCGGCATCTTGACCTCGCCGGAAATGGCGCCGACGGGGCAGTTGCGCGCGCAGAGGGTGCAGCCCTTGCACTTGTCCTCGACGATCTTGTAGCGCAGCAGCTTTTTGCAGACGCCCGCGGGGCAGCGCTTGTCGCGCACGTGCGCCTCGTACTCGTCGCGGAAGTAGCGCAGCGTGGAGAGGACGGGGTTGGGCGCCGTCTGCCCCAGGCCGCACAGGGAGTTCTCTTTGATGTAGTAGCACAGCTCTTCCATCTTGTCGAGGTCTTCCATCGTGGCGGTGCCGTCGGTGACCTTGCAGAGCATCTCGTACAGGCGGCGGGTGCCGACGCGGCAGGGCGTGCACTTGCCGCAGCTCTCGTCCACCGTGAATTCGAGGAAGAACTTGGCGATATCGACCATGCAGTTGTCCTCATCCATGACGATGAGGCCGCCCGAGCCCATCATGGAGCCGATGGCGATGAGGTTGTCGTAGTCGATCGGGGTGTCGATGAGGTGCGCGGGGATGCAGCCGCCCGAGGGGCCGCCCGTCTGCGCCGCCTTGAACTTTTTGCCGTTCGGGCAGCCGCCGCCGATGTCGTAGATGATCTCGCGCATGGTGGTGCCCATCGGGATCTCCACAAGGCCGGTGTTGTGGATCTTGCCGCCGAGGGCGAAGACCTTGGTGCCGCGGCTCTTTTCGGTGCCCATGGAGGCGAACCAGTCGGCGCCCTTCAAGATGATCTGCGGAACGTTGGCGTACGTTTCGACGTTGTTCAAGATCGTGGGCTTGCCGAACAGGCCCTTGACCGCAGGGAAGGGAGGACGGGGACGGGGTTCGCCGCGGTTGCCCTCGATGGAGGTCATCAGCGCCGTCTCTTCGCCGCAGACGAAGGCGCCCGCGCCGAGGCGGATGTCGAGGTCGAAGTTAAAGCCCGTGCCGAAGATGTTCTTGCCCAAAAGCCCGTATTCGCGCGCCTGCTTGATGGCGAGGGTGAGGCGCTGCACGGCGATCGGGTACTCGGCGCGGACGTAGATGTAGCCCTGGTCGGAGCCGATGGCGTAGGCCGCGATGGCCATCGCCTCGATGACGGCGTGCGGGTCGCCTTCCAAAATGGAGCGGTCCATGAAGGCACCGGGGTCGCCCTCGTCGGCGTTGCAGCAGACGTACTTTTTGTTGCCGGGCGAATTTTTGGCGAACTGCCATTTGCGGCCCGTGGGGAAGCCCGCGCCGCCGCGGCCGCGCAGGCCGGATTTGCTGATCTCGTCGATGACGTCCTGCGGGGTCATCTCGGTCAGCACCTTGCCGAGGGCCTCGTAGCCGTCGTAGGCGATGTACTCCTCGATCTTTTCGGGGTTGATGACGCCGCAGTTGCGCAGCGCCACGCGGTGCTGCTTTTTGTAGAAGTTGGTATCGTTCAGGGCCTTGATGTTCCCGCCCTCGTCCACCGTCTCTTTGTAGAGGAGGCGGGTGACGATGCGGCCCTTGATGATGTGCTCGTCGACGATCTCATCGACGTCCTCCACCTTGACCTGCGAATAGAAGGCGCCTTCGGGATAGACGATCATGATGGGGCCGAGGGCGCACAGGCCGAAGCAGCCCGTCTG
>CALVHO010000034.1 GCA_944328445.1 uncultured Clostridia bacterium
GTCAGAAGCGGATCGTCCATATCCAGCACCATGTACGGGCTGCCGTATTCGTTGCAGACGTAAAGGGCGCGCTCGTTCCAGTCGTAGCGGACGGTGAACGGCAGCTGTTTGCCCTGCAGCGTGGGATCATTGACGACATTCAGATGCGGAAGCCCCACCATCGAATAGTAGACGCGCAGCCCGTATTCGGGGCGGGTGTCGAGAGTGGACGCATCGTACGCGCCCCAGGTGACGGCGCGCCACAAAGATGCCGACCCCGGATACGAAAGCGTACAGCGCATTTCGTCATAGCTCACTCCGTCATAAATAAATTCTTCCGTGCGCATCATGCGAAGGGTCACGACGTTGTCGGGATCGGCGCTGTCCGTCAGCGAAATTTCCAGATACTTGTAGTCCCGCACCCCGATATCGGAGGGCAGGAAGGTGAAGGACAAAAGTTCGTCGTTTTTGGTGTTTTTGGAAACGTCGATGGGATTTTTATAGCGCAGCGCGGAATTGGAGAGGGCAAACGTCGCCGAAAGCCCCTGCCCCGGCTGCGAAAAGCGCTCGTCCGCGGCGACGTTTTCGGCCAGCGTCACGTCGCCGCTCGTCTCCCACAGCGAGGAGGGCGATACCGCCTCGGCCGCGCGCGCTTTGCCCGCAGGCTCGCTCGCAAAGACGGCCAGCGCCGCACAGACGCACACCGCGGCCAACAGCACGGCGAGCAGGCACAAGAGCCCGGCTTTCCGCGCGGTGATCTTTTTTGTCATAATCGTCTCCTTATTGAAATCAGCCCTTCAACCCGCCCATCGTCATAGAGCCCATGAGCTTTTTATGAAAGCAGCAGAACAGGATGAGCACGGGCATGGCGAGAATGAACAGGCCCGCCAGCATGTAGGGAACGCTCGTGTTGGAAAACTGCAAGCCCCACGCCGCCTGCGCGATGGTCGGGTGCGTCGGCAGATAGATCATGGGGGTCATGTAATCCGTCCACTGGGTGATGAACGACGTGATGAACAGCGCGCCGAACGTGCCGCGCGTCATCGGCAGCATGATCCGCCAGAACACGGTAAAGTGGCTCGCGCCGTCCACGAAGGCCGCCTCCGCGTACGACCACGGGATGGACTTGAAGTTCGCGTAATAGATCAGGAAGAATGCGCCGAACCCGCCCGACGCGGCGATCCACTGCCCCCAGATCTGGTCGTACAGGCCGAGCGTTTTCATGATGCGCAGGCCGGACGCGAGCGACGCCGTGACGGGAACGTAGTTCACGAAAATGACGACCGCGAAGATGACGCGCGTGATCTTGAAGCGCTTGTAGCGGCTCGTGACGTAGGCGCAGCAGGCGACGTCGAACAGTGCAAACAGCGGGACGCCGACGCACAGCAAGAGGCTGTTGAGAAGGAGTTCGCCGAGGCCGACCTGGATGAGCTTCCCGCCCCGCGTGACCTCGACCGAGAGCTGCGAAAACGCATCCGCGTAGTTGCTCCAAAGCCATTCCTGCTTCGGCAGGCTCAGCGGGTAATAGATGAAGTCGTAGTCGGTTTTGAGCGACGTGAAAAATACCCAGATGAGCATCGCGAGGAAGATGACGACCCAAAGCGCCAGCAACGTGTAGGTGACGATGGGGAAGATCTTTCCCCTGGCTTTGAGCCTGCGCTTCAAATTTTTCGGTTCAAAAAAGTTGCGGACGTCGTGCCCGAATTTCTGAAAAACATTCATCTCAGTACTCCGCCTCCGGATCGAAACGTTCGAGCAGCCATTTGGTGAGATAGACGATGGGGACGGAAATGAGCCCGATCGCCAGGTTGGAAGCCGCCGTGAAGCCGTAGTACGCCTCGCTCGCGTTCCTGCCGATGACGCGCGTGAAGATGTAATAGCCGTACGTTACCGTATAATCGGGCGCCATCTCGGCATAGATCGCATACAGCGGGCCCGCGGCGGTGAACAGCCCCACAAAGAGCCCGAGGCACTGCACCGTGATGAGCGGGTAGACGAGCGGGATGACGACGTGCATGAATTCCTTGCGCATCGTGATCCCTTCCAGCCGCCCGTATTCGATCAGCTCCTGCGGAACGGTGGACATCGTGGACGTGTTGATAATCAGCTGCCCCGGCATCGCAAAGAACACGCTGTACGCGACGAGCAGCGGCGTGGCGTACGCCTTGTCCGAGAGCGGCGCGTTGCCCAGCTGCGGGAAAATGACGGGCAGGAAGTTTTCGGCAAGCGTTTTGAACATGATCGAAATGACCATGGCCGAAACGATGGAAGGGACGTACAGCATCACCTTGAAAAAATTGTGCAGAAACAATTTTTTATAGATGAGGTAAGAAAAGATGAGGCTGATCGGATAGGCGATGAGGAACCCCGTCAGGTGGTAGAGCGCGCCGCGCAAAAAATACGGCAGCGTGCCCGACGCGGTGAACAGGTTTACGAAAAAATCCTTGAAGTTGTCAAACAGGTGCGAAAACCCGTAATATTCCTGCTTGCCCGTCGTTCCGTTGTACGTTTTGAATGCCAGAAGGATGGAGTCGATGTTCATCCATACATAGAAGATGGCAAAATTGACGACGGCGTAGGCGAGCATGCAGATGACAAAGATCCTCGCCCTTCCGTTGAAAATGGAGGCGTTTTTCCCCTTGCGCGGTTTGCCGCCGCAGGGCACCGCCTCGCCTGCGGGCTGCACAGCTTCCTGTGCAGCCGCAGCGGGCGCGGCGTTCTCCGCCTCACGGAGATACTCTCTTTGTTCCATCACCGATCCCCCTTTCCCTTAGCGGTACATATTGAGGAACGCTTCGTAATTGCTCCTCCACGTCTCCTTGCTGTAATAGCTCCGATATTGTGCGTAATAGGAGGAGACGGAGTAATCCGTGCCGCAGAACGCCGCCACGGGCGAATCGAACGCCTGCTGGTTGTTCACCGCCGCCGCGGGGATCTCGTCCAGCTTGACGGGGTCGGTGGCGAGGCGGGCATAGTCCGACTGCACGGGCGCGACGTATACGTTGTCGGCATTTTCGGTGCGCAGCCTGTACAGGCTCTGCGTGAACGGCGTGCATTTGGCGAGGTCCTCGTCCGTCATGGTGATGCTGTACGGGCGGAAGGACCCGGACTGCTGCGCGTAGATGACGAGCGCGTCGTTGGTCGCCGAATACACCATCCAGTCCTCCGCGAGGTCGCGGTGCGCCGTTTCGGGGTTGATGAAGGCGATGGGGCCGTCCTCCTGGTTGGTAAAGACGCTGTGTTCGCTCTTCTGCCCTTCAAAATACGGCAAGGGAAGGAAGCGGAATTCGCGCTTGCCGTAAGCATAGTTCTCGTCCTTGAAAGAGGTGACCATCTTCTGGAAGGCGTTGGACCGCAAATTCGCCTCCGCCTCCCACCAGTCGCCCTCCATCAGCATGGCGATCCGCTGCGCCCCCGTCTGCGAATCCTTCGCCGCGGCGACGCTGTTCAAAAACTCCGTCTGCGCCTGCAAGTTGGTCTGCCCCTGCTGCTTGGCCTTTTGCGAATAATGCCCGTCCTCGAACAGGAAGCGGATAAAGTCCACGGCCTGGTAGGCACCGTTCGTATCGGCGAGCAGGTAGCCGTTTTCGGGCGTGATCTTGGTCCCCTTTCCGTCGTTGGCGCTGTTGACGGCAGGATCGCGCGAGGAGGTCAGGTACCCGTCGTACGTCGCGAGGAGGTCTGCGTTTTCTTTGCCGTCCACCTGCACGCGGACGGCGCTGTACAGCCCTTCGAAATAGAACTGCGCATTGCCCGCGCTGTATGTAAACGGAGTGACGCCGTCGTTGATCATCGCCTCAAACAGCGCTTTGTAGTCGTCGTACGTGGCGGGCAACCCGTCGTCATACGTGCCTTGCACGCCGTCGGGGCCCCAGCCGTCGTCCTCGGTGTCCGGGACGCCGTCCCGCCCTTCGTACCAGATCTGGTCGTTGTGGTAATAGCCGTTTTCCTCGAACAGGTCATGGTCGTACACGAACCCGTAGACGGACTGGTTGTACGGGATGCCGACGACCTTCCCCGCGCCGTTCGTGAAGCGCTGCACTTGCAGCGACCCCATCTTGTCGGCAAGGGAGAGCGTCGCCTCTTCCCCCGCGTCGGGCAGGTTGCCGTCCGCGGCGTACACCTTTTTGTTGACCAGCTCGGTCATATCCGAAACATATTCCGTTTCGATGAGTTCCGACGGGCTGTTGACCGTAAAGAACACGTCGACATAGTCGTAAGTATCGTTTGCCAGGTAGGAACGGAATTCTTCGCCGAGGAAGTGGTCGCCTTCGGCGACGGGGACGACTTCGACGCCGATCTTCCCGTCCTCGCCGGCATAGTCCTTGTGGCGCTCCTCGAACCCTTTGGCGACCTCGTCGACCCAGCTGTACCCCAGCCCGCCGTCATAGACGCCGACGTAGAGCTGCGTTTTGGTCTCGTCGATGTCGCGCAGCACCTTATTGCAGCCCGTGGCGGCGAGCACGCTCACCGCCGTAAGCAACACCGCGGTGATCACCGCACATACTTTTCCTTTCATGATCTCCTCCTTATTTATTGTACGGAAGCGTCATCCCCTCCGTTATGCGGAGCGGCGCCGTTTGCCTTTTTTCCCTTGTTCTTTTTGACCAGCAAGACCGCCACAACGGCGGCCCCGCCGACGACAACGGCCCCGCCGACGCTCAGCCCGACGATGAGCCCGACGTTTGTTCCGCCGTCCTCGTCTCCCGTGACGCGGATGTAGACGGGGTCGAGCGCGGCGTAGTTGCCCAGCTCGTCCACGGCGGTGAAGCGCACCGCATAGATACCCTCTTTTTCCGCCGTGAAGGAATTGCCGTTGAGCGCGACCTTTTCGTTGCCGAACGTCACCTCCACCTTCACCTCGCACGCGCCCCAAACGGCGTCGAGCGCCGAATGTTCGGGAATGGTGACGACGTCTCCGATCTTTACCTCGGACGGGAGCTCCCCGACGGTGATGACGGGCGGCTCCTTGTCCTCGGCGACCGTGACCGTGAACGACTCCAACGCCTCGTGCCCGTCCTCGTCGACGGCGAACCAGCTCACCGTGTAGGTGCCGACGCGGTCAAACGACAGCGTTCCGCCGCTCACGTCCAGCACCGATGTGTTGCCTTTGGCGTCCTCGAACACCGCGGAACAGGTGAACGGTATGCTCACCTCCCCGTCCTTGGCGCTCGCGGCGGGCAGGACAAACGTGCTGCCGAGCACGGCGCTTTGCGGCAACTCCCCGTCCAAAACGATAACGGGCGCGTAGCCGTCGGTCACCTTCACCGTCCTCGTCAAGGTAGAGACCTGCCCCGTGTTGTCCGTGACGGTGTACACGATCGTGTACGTTCCCACGCCAGCGGGGGCGTACGTGGCGCCGAGCTGCACGCTCTTGGGCTCTTCGCCGGGCGCTTGGAGGGTGACGGAAAGGTTTGCGTCCGTCAGCGCGAGCACGCCGTCCACGCGGTCCGTCGCTTCCAGATCGTCCGCCGAAATGACCAGGTTCGTCCCTTCGAGGACGGTCTGCTCGGCCGCGACGCCGTTTTTCCATTTCAGGACGGCGGGCGCGTCCACGACCTGCAAAGCCTGCGTTTTTGCCTCCGCGCCCGCAAACGAATAATGCAGCGTATGTTCGGCCGCTTGCGTAAAATCGATGGAGCGGGCGTACATCTCCTGCGAAAGGAGGGTCTCCGACATCTTGTCCGACGTGAACGAACCGAGCGCAACGCCGTCATAGGAGACGGTCACGCCGTAATCGCCCGAAACGTTATCGACCGTCGCATTTTCCGAAACGGATGCCTCCACGCCGGAAATGACCGCATTCTGCGGGATGAGCGGCTCGCCGCTTGCATTTGTGATGAATTTCCCGCCGAGCGAAATGCCGTTGATCGCCGTAAAGCAGACGTCCGTGCCGTTGTTGGCGGGCTCTACCTCGTCGGCATAGTCGGACGAGAAAGAGATCGTGTAATTCGCCCAATTCAGTCTGGGAAGGCAGCAGTTTGCATAGACTTCCTTGTTGACTTCACTAACTTGCGAAACCTCGCCCTTGTCCGTCAGCCCGTC
>CALVHO010000035.1 GCA_944328445.1 uncultured Clostridia bacterium
AATTTTGGCTTGATTAAAAAATTTTCCATAACTCTACATTCTACATTTTACATTTTACATTCGGCACGCAGAAGCCCGCGGTTTTTGTAAAGAAACCGCCGGGACCGCAAGGGCGGCAAAAAAGGGCGCCGACGGCGCCCTTTTTTTTCCGAAACGGTTCGGATTTCCCTCCTACACTTTCGGTAAACCAAGGCGGCGTTCCAAGAACGCCGCCCGTTTTACTGACTTTTCAAATTGCTTTTCGGATATTCCAAAAAGTTTTCCGCCTCTGAACCGAGACTTACACTTTTTAACCTTTTTGTGACATTCCGTCGGTCAAATTTTCGGTTCGCGAAAATTTTCTTTTTTTTTACCGAGCAGCCAACACTCCGTCCGAAACCTTTTGCGTTGCTTCACAATTCACTCTCTGCAAATCATGCCTTCGCCGAATGGTATTTTCGGTCTCTGCGTTTCAGTTCTCTTATAGGTTTACGGCTGAATTTTTACGGCGATCGTGGTTGTATTGCGTAAAGAATCGAACCTATACAACTTATAAACGGGTACTGTCGCTTCGAGCCAAAGTGTTGTTTTGAAAAATCGACAACCAAGAAAACCTTTTTGCGCTGCCCGCGTTTGGTAGATCCCTTTGCATACCCGCGCCCCTGCCTTACGGCCAAAGCTGCGTTCCCGGGTCGGTATGCTTCAAGATTGCCCGGCAGTGAACAAACGCTTTGTTTGTGCTCCTTCCCCGCTTTTTGTTCGCTTCCGAAAATTCTTTTGGTCGACCTGCTTTGCTCCTTGCGGCAAGATGCCGTTCAAAATAAAGCCCTGTACAGATTTGGTCTCGCAAAGTCCTTTCCGTCCGTTCCCAAAAAACAGTTCCGTCGCGGCAAAGAAAACTTTTGCAAACTGTCCGACCACCCCGCCCGCCTTTCGGCTTTGCTTTGGGGTTCCCTTGTTTGTACCTCTATTATAGCACGTTTTTTTGGTTTGTCAAGACCCTTTTTCAAAATTTTTGAAAAAATTTTTAATTTTTTGTTGCGCTCTTACAGTTTCGGTGAACGTTATCACCATTCTTATTGTATGCAAAGCACAACCGATTGTGTGCGCGGCGCCGCCGAAAACACGAAATAGCGGCCGCGCGGACGCCTTACCGCCCGCCCCGCTTTGCCCGTTCACGGCCAAAAAACCCCTTCTTGCCCCCGCGCCCGCCCGTTCACGGCCGTAAAACGCCGCCCGAAGGCGGCGCAAGGTCAAAAGGTCTTGGCGTTGTACGTTTCGATGTAGTGGTTGATGGCGGGGAAGTCTGACGGGGTCAGCAGGGCGAGCACTTTTTCGCCCAGGACGCCGTTTTCGGTGACGATGACGGCGTAGATGTCCTTGCGCACTTCAAAGGCCTCGAACACCTCGAACACGGTGGCGCTGCCCGAGAGGAGGTAGTATTTTTCCAACAGCTTTTCGTCGAGGACCTGGCCGCAGGTCGTGCGGGTGAGGAAGGCGGTGACGTCCTCGCCCGCGGCGGCGCGGGCATGGATGAGCCGCAGCAGAAAGTACGAATTGATCACCCCCGCCATCTTGCCGTGGTCGTAGACGACGAGCGTCTTTTTTTCGCTCTCGCCGAAGGTCTGCACGGCGGTGAGCAGGGGTTTATCGGCAAACACCGCCGAGAGCTTGCGGGCACGGAACACGTCGGTGACCAGCGGCGGGCGGCAAAGCTGGCGCTCGATGTACTCGATGTTGGCCACGACCTCGTCTCCCGGGTTGGCGATGAAGGTCTCCCCCGCCGCCCCCGCGCGGTGCACGATGGCGTTGCGCAGCTTGCCGTAGTCGATGAGCTCCGCCTCGTAGCGGCGCACGGTGATGTTGCGGTCGGAACAGCGCTTGACGAGGTCGGTAAAGTTCTGCGTCGGGCGCTCGTTGTACAGGCTTTTGAGCTGGCTTTCGATCTTGTTGTAACTCTTCAAAAAGCGGGCCGCGTTGGCGTAGTCCATGGTCCGTTCCCTCCCTATGCCCGCATTATACCATACGCGGGCGCGCTCGGCAATACCTGCGGACAAATTTGCGTTATTTTTTCGCGAGAAGGGGCGGGCGTTGCCAAAACGCGGCGGGTGTGGTATAATGGTCGCATGCAAAAACGGCACAAACTCGGTTTCCAGCTCGTGCCCGACGGCTGCCAGGGCGTGAACCTGCGTTCCGCCCTCCCCAAAGAGGTGTGGGACAGGCTGCGGCACGCCGCCTACGCGCGCGCGGGCGGGCGGTGCAGCATCTGCGGCCGCGCGGGGCGGCTGGAAGCGCACGAAGTGTGGAGCTACGACGACGAGGCGCACGTGCAGCACCTTTGCGACGTCATCGCCGTCTGCCCCGCCTGCCACGCCGTCATCCACATCGGAAGGACGGCGCTTTTGGGGCATGAACCCGAGGCGCAGGCGCATTTCATGAAGGTGAACGGCTGCACGCAGAGCGAATACCACGCGGCGCTGGGAGAAGCGAACCGCATCCACGCCGAGAGGAGCCGCCACGAATGGGTCACGGAGATCTCCAAACTCAAAGAGCTGCTCTGACGGCTCTTTGCACAAAAAAACATCGGCGCCCGGCGCGCGGAGGTGAAACATGCCCGATACAACCGTAAAGACAACAAACGAGCGGGCGCGGGCGGCGTGGGGGCGGCGCGCGGGGTACCTCGGCATCGCCCTCAACGTGCTGCTGGCGGCGGGCAAGATCGCCTTCGGGGCGATGGCGGGCGCGGTATCGGCGGTGGCGGACGGACTGAACAACCTCACCGACTGCGGCAGCAACGCGGTGGCGGTGGTCGGGTTCAAGGTCAGCGCCAAACCCGCCGACAAGGAGCACCCCTACGGGCACCGCCGCGCGGAGAGCGTGGCGGCGCTGGTCATCGCGGTGGTCATCCTGGCCGTGGCGGCCGAGCTGGCGGTGCAGTCCTTCGAGCGCATCTTTTCGGCGGCGGAAACGGATTTTTCGGCTGGCCTGGCCATCGTTTTGGGCGTTTCCGTCGCGGTGAAGGTGTTTTTGTTCCTGTTCAACCGCAGGCTGTGGCGCAGGTATGCGGCCGAGACCTTCAAGGCGACGGCGACGGACAGCCTTTCGGACGCCGTGGCCACGGCGGCGGTGCTTTTATGCCTGTTCCTCTCCAAGTGGACGGGAGTCAACCTCGACGGGTACATGGGCGTGGCGGTGGCGGCCTTCATCGCCGTTTCGGGCGGGGCAATCCTCAAAGAGACGGTATCCCGCCTGATGGGCAGGGCGGCCGACGCGCAGACGGTGCGGGCGCTGAAAGAGCGCGTGTGCGCCTTTGACGGCGTGCGCGGCGTGCACGACGTGATGCTGCACGACTACGGCGGGAAGCTGTACGCCACCGTGCACGTGGAGGTGGACGAGGGCATGGCGCTGACGGCCGCGCACGACTTGGCCGATGCCATCGAAAAGAGCTTTGCCGCAGACGAGGGCATCGACATGACGGTGCACATCGACCCGCTGGTGTACGGCGACCCCAAGGTGGAGCACTGCCGCGCGCTGACCGAGCGCATCGTGGCGGGCATCGGCGAAGGGCTGCGCGTGCACGACTTCCGCATGGTGGGCGGCGAGGCGCACGCCAACCTCGTGTTTGAAGTGGCCGTGCCCTTCGACTTCCCCCTGCCCGACGCCGAGATCCTGGCGCGCATCCGCGACGGGTTCGCGCTCTCGGGCGAAAACCTCGACCCCGTGGCCGCCGTCGAGCGGCAAAACGACGGCTGAGCGCCGCGGCAACGGCCCGCGCGCGGAAAAAAGCGCAGGCCCACGGCCCACGGCGAAGACAAAAGAGACGGACGGCGCCCCCGCCCGCCTTTTTTTATAAAATGAAAAAAACGCGGCATACTACCCTGCAAACGAACGGAGAAGTGTGCCATGAACGAAACGACCCCCAAAGAACGGCTGCGCAAGACGCCCGCGCTGTACATCGTTATGCTGGCGGCCTGGGCGGGGCTGTGCGCCTGGCTTTGGTACAACCTCGGGCGCGGGTTCGTCTCCCTGCCCTTCCGCGCGGGGGTACAGCCCTCGGCCGCGCTGCGCGCGGCCGCCTGCGTGCTCGTCGCCCTCAACGGCGTGTTCATCACCTATTTCTGGCTCAACGGCGTCAAAGATTTCCTGTACGTGGTCTGGTACCGCCTCGCCAAGAGCACGCTGGCCAGGCGGCTGCGCACCGTGACGGAGGCGGACGTTTCGCACGTTCATGACAAGGTGCTGCTCCTGTACTGCACCTGCAACGACTTCGACGGCGAGAGCCTGCAACGGTGCATGCGCCAGCGCTACGGCAACTTCGAGACGGTCATATTGGACGACTCCTCCGACCCCGCCTTCCGCGCGGCCGTGGACGGGTTTGCCGCAGAAAAGGGCCTGCGCGTGGTGCGAAGGGCGGACCGCAGCGGCTTCAAGGCGGGCAACATCAACCACTTTCTGCTCTCCGACGAGGTGAAAAAGAGCGACTACAAATACGCCGTCATCCTCGACTCGGACGAGGTCGTGCCCGAAAATTTCATCACCGAATGCCTCAAATATTTCGTCACTTACCAAAACGTCGGCATCGTGCAGGCCAACCACATCGCCACCCGCAACCGCAACTTTTTCATGAAGCTGTTCCACATCGGCGTCAATTCGCATTGGCCCGCCTACCAGAGCATGAAACAGCGCTACGGCTTTTGCTCGATGCTCGGCCACGGCGCCATGCTACGCAGAGACTGCTACGAGGCCGCGGGCGGCTTTCCGCCGCTGGTAGCCGAGGACCTGTGCCTGAGCATCGAACTGCGCGGCGCGGGCTTTTGCGTGGCCTTTGCGCCCAACATCGTCTGCTGCGAAGAGTACCCCGTCGACTACGCCGCCTTCAAAAAACGGCACTCCAAGTGGACGCAGGGCAACCTCGAATTCATCAAAAAATACACGGGCAGGATCTTCCGCTCCAAGATGGCGTGGTACGAAAAGCTGGACATCGTGCTCTTTACCTACAACCTGCCGCTGACGGCGGTCTTCGCCTTTTATATCTTTCTGAACATCACCTTCATGCCCGCGCTGGGCATCGACATCGGCAAGCTGTACCCGCCGTGGATGATCGTGCCGACGGTGATCTTCTTCTTTTCCCCCATGCTCAACGACGTGTTCACCTGGCTCTTCCGCATCAATATTTTCCGCTTCCTGTTCTATTTGCCCTGCGTGGTGGTGCTGTACGGATCCATGCTCTACACCTCCCTCGTCAGCGCGCTGCTCGGCATGTTCGGCAAAAAGGCGACCTTCGTCGTCACGCCGAAAGAGTCCGAACGGATGACCCCTTGGCGCGCCCTGCGGCTGCAATACAAGGAACTGCTCTTTGCGGGCTTTTTGCTGGCGCTCTCGCTGCTGTTCAGCCGCAGCGCCCTGCCCGTCATCCTCATCGCCGCCACGGGGTTTTTGTCCTTTTTCCTGCTCGCCTTCGCCAACTACCGCTACGGGCCCGAAACGGCCCGCCGCAACGACGCGCAGACGGCGCGCGTCGCCTTCCGCCAGAACCCGATCTGCACCACGCCTTTCCCCTTCCCGCGCCGCCGCGACGGCGCCCCGAAAAAACAGCGCACGGGCGCCTGAGCCCAAAAAACGGCCAGAAAGGCATGAAAAAAACACCCGACATGATCGGGTGCTTTTTTGGATGCGGCAACTACCTATCCTCCCGTGGGTGAGCCCAAAGTACTTTCGGCGTAAGAGAGCTTAACTTCTGTGTTC
>CALVHO010000036.1 GCA_944328445.1 uncultured Clostridia bacterium
ATTCTACATTTTACATTTTACATTCGGCACGCAGAAGTCCGCGGTTTTTGTAAACCATGCGGCCTCGTACGGAGCCGACGCCGAGGGCTCTCATTGCGGGGCTTTTGTGAATGTAGAGTGTAGAATGTAGAGTGTAGAATTTTGGTTTTATTAAAAAATTATCCGCAACTCTACATTCTACATTTTACATTTTACATTCGGCACGCAGAAGCCCGCGGTTTTTGTAAACCATGCGGCCTCGTACGGAGCCGCCGTCGAGGGATCTCATTGCGGGGCTTTTGTGAATGTAGAATGTAGAGTGTGGAATGTAGAATTTTGGCTTTATTAAAAATTATTCCATAACTCTACATTCTACATTTTACATTTTACATTCGGCACGCAGAAGCCCGCGGTTTTTTGTTTATAATATACGTCGCGCGCGCGTGCGCGCGTATATAAAAGGCCGCGGCCGTTCTGCCCTTTCGGCCGCCCTACCCTTTCCATCCGGCCGCAAAGGAAAAGAGCGCCGCGGCTGCGGCGCTCTTTCTTTGTGCCCGCGAAGGGCGTTATTTCAGTTCACGGTCGGCAAGTTCCACGATCTCGCTGATGCGGTCCAAGTCGTCGGTGTTGTAATAGTCGATGTAGATGCGGCCCTTTTTGTCGTTGCCGATGAGGGAGACCTTGGTCTTGAAGGCGTGGCGCATGCGCTCGATGAGGTCTTTGAGCTCGATGGAGACTTGCTGCTTTTTCTTGTCCTTTTTGTCGGCGAGCTCTTCGGGGGTGGCGAAGTAGTCGCGGACGCTGCGCTCGACGTCGCGCACCGAAAGGCCGTCCTTGATGGCGTCGGTGGCGATCTTGTACTGCGCGTCCTCGGGCAGCGTGACCAGCGCGCGCGCATGGCCCGCGCTGAGCCGCCCCGACGAGACGAGGGCGATGACCTCGGGCGAGAGCGAGAGAAGGCGCAGCGTGTTGGTGACGGCGGGCCTGCTCTTGCCGATGCGCTCGGCGAGCTCTTCCTGCGTGAGGCGGTATTCGTCCATCAGCTGCTTCATGGCGTTGGCGGCTTCGATGGGGTTGAGGTCCTCGCGCTGCAAGTTTTCGATGAGGGAGATCTCCTTGATCTCGCGTTCGCTGTATTCGCGCACGACGACGGGCACGCGCGTCAGCCCCGCCATCTTGGCGGCGCGGAAGCGGCGTTCGCCCGCGATGATCATGTAGCGGCCGTTCTCGGCGTTGTTGACGACGATGGGCATGATCATGCCGTGCTTTTTGATGGAGGCGGCCAGTTCGGCGAGGGCCTCCTCGTCAAAATGTTTGCGCGGTTGGTTGGGGTTGGGACGGATGAGGTCGACGTCGACTTCTGTAAGCCCTTTGAGCTCCTCCTCGGCGAGCGCCTCTTCGGCAAATCCCGACTTTCCGTAATCGGCTTCCGTGTCCGAAAAGAGCGCCGAAAGCCCGCGGCCCAGTCCTCGGTTGGTCTTCATGTTCTCTCCTCCTTATGTATCCGCCCGCGTCGCCGCGGCGTTCCGTTTTTGGCGGTACGTACCCACGTTTTGCGGACCATCCCCGCCCTTTGCGCGTTTTTGCGGCCCGCGCGTTCATGCCCGCGCTTTTCACGGGGTGAACGCCGCCCGCGCGCTTTTCCCTTGCGGTTTTCACACGGCGGGCGCGGCTCGTTTTACGATTTGGTTTTGGCCTCTTCGCGGTTGAGGTATTCCTGCGTGAGCGCCTTGTAGGCGCGCGCGCCCGTGCACTTGGGGTCGTGCATCATGATGGGCTTGCCGTACGACGTGGCCTCGACAAGGCGGATGTTGCGCGGCACGACGATCTCGAACAGGCGCTTGGTGAAGAATTTTTTGATCTCTTCGGCGATCTGTTTGGAGATGAGCGAGCGGCTGTCGTACATGGTCAGCACCACGCCGTCCACTTCGAGCGCGGGGTTGAGGTGCTGTTTGACGAGGGAAATGGAGTTCATCAGCTGCGACAAGCCTTCCAGCGCATAGTACTCGCTCTGGATGGGGATGATGACCGAATCGGCCGCGGCCAGCGCGTTGATGGTCAAAAGCCCCAGCGACGGCGGGCAGTCGATCATGATGTAGTCGTACGCGGCGCGCACCTCGGCGAGGGCGTTTTTGAGCACCTTTTCGCGCGTCTTTTTGTAGACGAGCTCCACTTCCGCGCCCGCGAGGTCGATGTTGGACGGGAGCAGGTCAAGGTTTTCAAGCTCGGTCTTCAAGAGGTTGTCCGAGACGCGCTCGTCGTCGATGAGCACGCTGTACACCGATTTTTTCAGCGAGCTTTTGGAAAAGCCCAGGCCCGTCGTGGCGTTGCCCTGCGGGTCGATGTCCACGAGCAGGACCTTTTTGCCGAAGGTGGCCAGGTAGGCCGCCATGTTGACGCAGGTCGTCGTCTTGCCGACGCCCCCCTTTTGGTTGGAAAACGAAACGATCTTTCCCATTTTCATCCTCTCTCTTTTTCTTTGTCGTGAAACTTTTTTGCCGCCAAGCGCCGTGTGCGTATCTTACGGGCGCGGCCTTTTAAGGCGCGGCGCCGCGGCGGGCCGCCCCGCGACCCGCCGCGGGCGGCCCTGTACAAGGGTGCCCGCGGCGGCGGGGTCATTTTTCCGCGGGGCCGTCCCCGTCCTTGCCGCCGTCCTTGCCTTCGCCTTCTGCGGGCGCGGGCTCTTCGGCGGGTTCATCTTGGGCGGGTCCGTCCGTGCCCTGCGGCGCGTTCATGTCCTGCTGCTGCGCGTCGATGAAGCGCTTGAAGGGGTTTTCGGCCTCCTGCTTTTCGTATTTGTCCATGTGCGCGTACACCTCGTCGACGGTGGCGCCGTCGAGCAGCATATCCACCTCTTCGGTGTAGATGGTCTCGCGTTCGATGAGCACGCGGGCCATGTTGTCGAGCACTTTGCGGTTGTCGGAAAGCAGCTTCACGGCGCGGGTATGGGCCTCGTCGATGATCTTGTGCACCTCTTCGTCGATGAGGTTCGCCGTCTCTTCGCTGTACGTGTTGTGCGCTTCCATGTCGCGCCCGAGGAAGATCGGGCTGTCCGACCGGTACGTGACCAGGCCGACGCGGTCGCTCATGCCCCATTCGGTGACCATCTTGCGCGCGATCTCGGTGACGCGCTGCAAGTCGTTGGACGCGCCCGTGGAGACGTCGCGGATGACCAGCTCTTCGGCCACGCGGCCGCCCAACAATTCGCACACGAGGTCGCACAGCTTGGCGCGGGTCATGTGGTTGTCGTCGTTGTCGGGACGGGTCATGGTGTAGCCCGCGGCCATGCCGCGCGCGATGATGGAGACCTCCTGCACGGGGTCGCAGTGTTTGCACAGCTTGGCGATGATGGCGTGGCCGCTTTCGTGGTACGCCGTGATTCGTTTGTCCGCTTCGGTGACGAGGCGGCTCTTTTTCTGCGGCCCGAGCAGCACCTTGTTGATGCCCTCGAACAGCTCTTTGTTGCCGATCAGCCGCTTGCCCGCGCGCGCGGTGAGGATGGCGGCCTCGTTCAAGAGGTTTTCAAGATCCGCGCCCGAAAAACCGCTGGTCATGCGGGAGAGGATCTTGAAGTTCACGTCGGGCGCCAACGGCTTGTTGCGCGCGTGAACTTTGAGGATCTGTTCACGGCCGCGCACATCGGGCAGGTTCACGTGGATCTGCCTGTCGAAACGGCCCGGGCGCAGAAGCGCGGGGTCGAGGATGTCGGCACGGTTGGTCGCCGCCATGACGATGATGCCCTCGTTCGTTTCAAAGCCGTCCATCTGCACGAGCAGCTGGTTGAGGGTCTGCTCGCGCTCGTCGTGCCCGCCGCCGAGGCCCGTGCCGCGCTGGCGGCCGACGGCGTCGATCTCGTCGATGAAGACGATGCACGGCTGGCTCTTTTTGGCCGCGTCAAACAGATCGCGCACGCGCGACGCGCCCACGCCGACGAACATCTCCACGAAATCCGAACCGGAGATGGAGAAGAACGGCACGTTCGCCTCGCCCGCGACCGCCTTGGCAAAGAGCGTTTTGCCCGTTCCAGGAGGCCCTACGAGCAGCACGCCCTT
>CALVHO010000037.1 GCA_944328445.1 uncultured Clostridia bacterium
CGATGACGGACTTTTCGGTGCGCGGGAGCGGGTTCACGCACTGCATGATCCCGAAGTATTTGAAGATGGTTTTGGACCAGGGCTGGTGGCCCGAATCGGGTTTCACGCCGCCCGACGAGGAAGCGATCGTCAAGGACATCGAGCTCACGAAGGCGATGGGGTTCAACGCGGTGCGCAAGCACGAAAAGATCGAGGACGAGCGGTACCTGTACTACGCGGACGTGATGGGGCTGGGCGTGTGGTGCGAGATGCCGTCCTCGTACGCCTTAACGGACGCGGCTGCGCAGAGCCTCGCGTCGCAATGGCAGGAGATCGTGCGGCAGAACTACAACCACCCGAGCGTGATCGCGTGGGTGTGCTGCAACGAGAGCTGGGGCGTGCGCCCGCTCGCGGAGGATGTGCGGACGCAGAACTTTGTTTCGTCGCTGTACTGGCAGACGAAGGCGTACGACGAGCGCCGCCCCGTGATCGGGAACGACGGCTGGGCGCACACGTTCACGGACATTTTGACGCTGCACCAGTACACGCAGGACGGTGCCAAGCTGTATTCGATGTACGCGGATATCGGAAAGATGACCGAAGACGACGCGCGTACGGGCACGCAGTTCGCGCTGGCGAAGGGCTGGGAGTACGCGGGCCAGCCCGTGATGCTCTCGGAGTTCGGCGGCACGGCGTTTTGTGCGGACGCGGCGGGCGAAGCGTGGGGGTACGGCAGCGCGGTGAAGGACGGGGCGGAATACCTCGCGCGGCTGCGTTCGCTGTTTTCGGCGGCGAAGAAGATGCCGATCGCGGGGTACTGCTACACGCAATTGACCGACGTGCAGCAGGAAGTGAACGGGCTGTTGAAGGAGGATCGCACGCCCAAAGTCCCGACGGAAGAGATCCGCAAGATCAACGAGGAAGAGGTATGAAAGGACGAGTGACCATCCCCACGGAAGAGGGGTACGAAGCGGGTACGAAAAAGATCGCGGCGCTGTGGGGCGCGGACGCGGTGCGCGACTGCGACGGGACCAAACTCCCCGCAAACGCGGGCGAGATCGCGGGCAAGGTGTACGAGACGTATTTCGTGACCCGCGGCGACGTGGCGTGGGCGAAGGCGCATCCCGAAGAATTGCAGCACTTCTTTCTCCTGAGCGAAAGGAAGACGGCGCAGGGCGGCACGCTCACCGTGTTCCCCGCCGAAGGGTACTTTGCCGAGCAGGTCAGGCCCGACTTTTCGGCGGAGTCTTTGCGGCATTGGCAGGTGATCGACCGCACGACGGGCCGGGAGCATGCCGCATGGCGGGCAAACGAAAAGGACAGCAGCGTCGTCATCGAACACGCGCAGCCGTGGCACGAATACACCGTGGCGTTCCTGGCGTACAACGTATGGGACTCCACGCAGATGTACAACTACATCACGAACGGTTGGAACACGGACAAGCACAGCCCGTACGACCCGCGCTGCCCGCTGACGGCTTCGCACATCAAGGAAGTGCTCGTGCGCTGGCTGGAAAGCCACCCGCAGGTGAGCGTGGTGCGGTTCACGACCTTTTTGTACCATTTCTTTCTCGTGTTCAACGAGGAGGGGAAGGAGAAGATCGTAGACTGGTTCGGCTACAACGCCTCGGTCTCGCCGCGGGCTTTGGAAGCGTTTGAAAAGGAGTACGGCTATCGCCTGACGGCGGAGGACTTCGTGGACGAGGGGTACTACAACTCTCCGCACCGCGTACCGAAAAAAGCCTTTCTCGATTACATGGACTTCACCATGCGTTACGTAGCCGGGACGGTGAAGGAGCTTGTGGACATCGTGCACGCGCACGGGCGCGAGGCGATGATGTTTCTGGGCGATTCGTGGATCGGCACGGAGCCGTACGGGAAGTACTTTGCGGGCATCGGGCTGGACGCGGTGGTAGGCAGCGTCGGCGGCGGCGTGACGGTGCGCATGCTCTCGGACATGCAGGGGCTGCGGTACGTGGAAGGGCGGATGCTGCCGTACTTTTTCCCCGACACCTTTTTTGAAGGGAACGAAGAAAACGCGGTGGCCGAGCTGAACAAGAACTGGCTGACGGCGCGGCGAGCGATGCTGCGCGCGCCGCTCGACCGCATCGGGTTCGGCGGGTATTTGTCATTGGCGGCGAAGTTCCCGCGGTTCATAGAGCGCGCGGCGCAGGTCTGCGAAGAGTTCCGCACGGTGTACGATTGCGTGAAGGGCCAAAAACCGTTCGACGTGCTGCAAGTGGCGGTGCTCAACGGCTGGGGCAAGCTCCGTAGCTGGCAGTGCTACATGACGGCGCACGAGCTTTGGTACCAGCAGGCGTACTCGTACCAGGGGATCATGGAGGCGCTCTCGGGGCTGCCCGTGGGGGTGCGGTTCATCGGTTTCGAGGACGTGAAGGCGGGCGCGCTGGACGGCGTGGACGCGGTCATCAACGCGGGAGACGCCTACACGGCCTGGTCGGGCGGGGAGAACTGGCTGGACGCGAAGGTGCAGGAAAAGGTTCGCGCCTTCGTGGCCCGCGGCGGCGGGTTCATCGGCGTGGGCGAACCGACGGCATGCGCGAAAAACGGCAGGTTCTTCCAGCTTGCAGACGTTCTGGGCGTGGACGAGGAAAAGGGCCTTTCCCTCAACACCGACAAGTACAATATCCAAGCGCAGGAAGGCCATTTCATCTTTGAAGACACGCCCGCGCCCGACTACGGCGAGGACAAAAAGAACATCTACGCCCTGCGCGGCACGACGGTGTTGAAGATCGCCTTCTCCGAGCGCTTCACGCGCAACGTGAACGTGGGGGAGGTGAAGGCCGCGGTGAACGAATACGGCAAGGGCCGCAGCTTTTACGTCACGGGCCTGCCGTATTCCTTCGCGAACGCGCGCCTTTTATACCGCGCGCTGCTGTGGGTGAGCCGCAAAGAGGAGTACGTGCACACCTATTTCAGCACCAACCCGCTGGTGGACTGCCACTATTACGAAAACAGCGGCACGGTGCTTTTGGCCAACCACTCGGCCGAAGAACAAGCCACCGTGTACTATCCGGG
>CALVHO010000038.1 GCA_944328445.1 uncultured Clostridia bacterium
ACGAAAGTCAGCAAAAGAAATAGAGCAAATGACGGAAAAGCATAAACAGGAAATGGAGACTTTACGCGAACAATATAAACTCGAAATTGAAAAAATTCAGATTCAGCAAGAACACGAAAAGAAAATAAAAGAACAAGAAGCGGGAGTAAAAATAGGCGGAGAAATCCTTTCATCTTTAATGACCGGCATTATGGGAAGTGAAGCAATGAAAAAAGGTATAGATGAAATGGTAAGCAAGAAGTTTGATACAAAAGAGGAGAAAAATAAAAATGCCGATTAAGTACATACCCTATTTTCCGGAGCCCATTGAGGGTCAGGCAATTTTAGATAATTTTACACGGACACTGCGGTATAAGGGAAATTATGACGTAAAAGAAAAACTGCGCCGCGGGATGCCCTATTATGAAGTGGAAAAACAAGAAACCGTCGGAAAAAATGCAGACGGCAATATGATCATTCGCGGAGAATGTATCTCTGCTTGCGCCTATCTTCGGGAAAAAAGTATTAAAGTCGATCTCGTTTATATCGATCCTCCTTTTGCCAGTGGTGCCGACTATGCCAAAAAAGTCTATATTCGTCGCAATCCGAAAGTCGCAGAATCGATTGCAAAGGCAGAAGAAGAGTTGGATGTCGATGAATTCAAAGCCTTTGAAGAAAAGATGTACGGCGATGTTTGGGATAAAGAAAAATATCTCAACTGGATGTACGAAAATTTAGTTGCTATAAAATCCGTGATGAGCGACACTGCCTCTATTTATGTCCATTTGGATTGGCATATTGGTCATTATGTAAAAATTCTGTTGGATGAAATTTTTGGCGAAGATAATTTTATAAATGAAATAATATGGCAAAAAACTACTGCTCCAAAAGCTCAATCAAAACAATTTTCAAATATACATGATGCTATCTTTATTTATTCTCTTAATCAAGGTTATGTTTTTAATCAACAATATAAGCCCTATAGCGCTGAATACATAAAGCAATTTTATAGGTATACAGATGAACAAGGGCGGCGTTATCGTATTTCTGACTTTTCACAAAATGGTCAGGGGGAAGGGAAATTTTTCGGAAAAAAATTTATTATTCCTGCGCCAGGGAAACATTGGATTTGGAGCCAAGAAAAGATTAACGAAGGTATTAAATCAGGCAAGATTGTGATTTCATCAAACGGAATTCCTGGATTAAAAAGATATTTGGATGAAATGCCTGGGGATCCTTTAAGAGATATATGGGAAGATATTAATGGTTTGGGCCCACAATCAAAAGAGGATGCGGATTACGCGACACAAAAGCCGGAAGCACTGTTAGAGCGTATCATTAAAGCATCTTCAAATGAAAATATGTTGGTTGCAGACTTCTTCGGCGGCAGCGGAGTAACTGCGGCGGTTGCTAATAAGCTCAACAGAAAATTTATTACCTGTGATATCGGAAGCAATTCTGTGCAGACCATGCGCGACAGGTTAAAAACCGATGGCGCGCAATTTGAGGTGCTTGAAATTAAAGACGGCGTTTCCCTCTATCGCAATCCCGTACAGACGATGGACAAAATTAAATCACTGATTCCGGGACTAAAAAATGAGGACTCTCTCGACGCTTTTTGGGAAGGTGCAATTTCAGACAGTAAACTTGGCATGATTCCCGTCTATGTGCCGAACTTGATGGACAGTTCGACCAAACTTTTGGATGAAGTACTGATGAATCGTATTTTGCATGAGGCGATTCCCGAACTTGACCCTTCCGTTAAAAAAGTCATCGTCTATTATGTGGATATCACAGACAAGGCGGCTATTGAAAAGTTCATTCGAGATGACGACAGCACGTTGGTGCAGATCGAACTGCGCGATTTGAAAGAGATTCTCGATGACGTTGTTGTGAACGACTATGCCGAGTTTACCTGTGCACGGCAGGAAGACGGCTTTGTGATCACGTTGAAAAAATTTGTCAGCGACAGGCTTACTCAGAAAATAAACGAGTTTAACCAAAAGACCGAAGCGAACTCCAAAAAGAAGGCATTTCACTCGATTGTGATCAGCGACAACGGTTTGGAATTGATCGAATGGCTCTCCGTAGACTTTACGTCTGCTGATGGCGAATGGCACTCCGATAGTGAGATTAAGATCGATAAAAACGGTTATATCAGCGTAAATGGGACTAAAACAAAAAACCTTTGGAACGCTACTATTAGAAGTGAAAAGAAGCCGCTCCGCCTGAAAATCCGCAACATCTGCGGCGACGAGACTGTTTGGAAAATATGAGAGACAAGCAAAATAAGGAGATTAAGTTATGGTTAAGCCTAAAATATTTATGATAATGCCTTTCGAGGATGTTTTCTTTGAAGTCTACGAAATGATCAAAAGCAAATTTAATGATAAGTTTGAGTTTAGTAATGCTGCGGTCGAAGATAACCAACAAAATATTTTAGCTGATATTATTCAACCGTTATATGACGCAGATTTAGTTCTTGCCGATTTAACAGGTTTCAATCCGAACGTAATGTATGAATTAGGGGTTGCTCATACTTTCGGAAAGAAAACTATTATTATAACACAGGACGAGTTGTCCGGACTCCCTTTTGATTTAAAAACGTATCGTACAAAAAATTATACTACACATTTTAAAATGTTTAACGAGTTACTGGAATATCTAGATAAAAATTTTCGGGGAGCTGTTGATAATACTGTTGCATTTAGTAATCCTGTTAAAGATTTTATCACAGCTGACGGTCTTGATGGTCGTACATGGATAAACGAAGAGACCAAAGATTTAAGGATAGAAGAGAATGGCTTTTTGGATAATATAGCCGAGATTGAAACCGATTCATGTAAAATGGTTGAAAATATTCAACGGATGTCAATAAATATGCAGCAAATGGTTTCAGGAATACAAGAATCCACAAACGAACTTCAACGTGCTAACAAGACAGGCGGGCAAGGAACAGTAGCTTTTGTGAGAAAACAAGCAAAAAAAGTTGCTGATATTATGGATAAATTCAGTAATCAACTTCGCGAACATAATAATACTAATGAAGCATTATGGTCAAAAATAGAAAAGAATTCTTTAGAATTGGTAACCAATCAAAAATTTATTACAAATCAAAATGATCAAGTTATTAAATTTTTAGATGGATTAAAAAAACTAAGAAGTGCTGTAGCGACATCAAAAGAAAGCGTAAGTAATATGCGCGAAGCCAACTTAGGGAATAAAGGAATATCGCGTAGTCTGAATCAATCAATTAATTTGCTTGATCAAGATTTAGGTTTATACATAACTATTATGGAGCAAATATATGCTGGTATAGATAGAGTAATCGCAACGGGTAACTTTACAGTAAGTAACATTTCGCAGAATAATTATGAGCTAAATTGAATAGTCTGATTACAATCAATATTCACCTTAATATCAATAATGCTGATATAATTTTTTTTAAAATTGGCTATATTTACAAGAAAAGTTACTGGTTGGGAGAAAATCTAGAGCGGCGCATCGGATATCCGATGCGCCGCTCTATGTTTATTGATCATTGATCGTCCGTTTTGTAAAAGGTAATGATCCCTCTTGCAAATAGTTTCGATTCAATGCAAACAGAGGGTCAGAATCGTCTGTCATAGGATTATACAACACAAAACGCTCTGTGTCATATTCTTTTGCTTTCTCCATTGCGTGACGAGAGCCGCTGTCACCTTGTCCCGGAAGGTGGCTTGCAATAAGAAGAATTTTCCCTGCAAACATCGCCTGCAATCTATCTCGTTCGATAAATCGTCGGATCCTGTCATAGCGTGTTGCAGGTTCGGTAATATATTCCGTAAGAACAAGCCCACCGCTTTTTACGATACGCTCGGCAAGTTTGGCGTTTTCTTTGGGATAAATATCAGAAAGGGTAGAAGGCAAAACGGCGATCGTCTTTCCGCCGCAAGCAAGACACGTCATGTGGGCGGCAGTATCGCAACCCGCGGCAAGTCCGCTGACAATATGATACCCGCGTTCTGTCAATTTTGCAACAGAGGCATTTTCGCGATGCAGAATTATTTCAGTAGGCGTAAGCGAACCTACAACCGCAAAATTTTTATCTCTTTCATTGAGCAAAGAAATATCGCCCCGATACGCAAAAAGAAATGGTTTTTCGCTCAGTCTGCTAGGTACAGGCAAAGGCGGAAAGTCTCTATCGAACGAGCAAATCAAATTGACGTCGAAATTTTGGATTTCCCGTGCATATTTTTCCAGATCAAGCGAAATATTTTTTAGCTTGTCCGCAGAAGAATATTCACGCCAAAAATGCGCATTCGATTTTATAATGCCTTCCTTTTTTGCGGCATAAAGAAGTGTCGCGCTTTCCGAAATCATTTTTCATCCCTCGTCTTTGCAATTACATACAGTATAGCAAAAACAAGCGATTGGGGAAACTAAATTGGGGAAAAATGGGGAAAAGATTTCTGAAAAAGTGCAAAAAACAGCGGTTTTTGGGCTAAAATCGGGCAAAAACAGCACTTTTTTGAAAAAGCAATTTGCCTCTGACTCCATCATTCGTTGGTTCAAATCCAGCCACCCCAGCCACGTTTGGAAAGGATCCGGACTTCTTCGCGATAAGGAAGTTGTCCGGATCGTTTTTTATTAGTACGGAAAGGATCGATGGCTCAAAAAGCCGGGCGGGTCTGATGGACCTGTTCGGCTTTTTGTATAGCGGGAGACGGGGAACAAAGCAAAACTGGCGACGGAACTGTATATTCGAGCGGCGGAAACCTTCATTCCGCAAATTTTATATTTTTTTGATTTTGCGAAGCGGCGGGGCGGTTGTGCCGCGGCGGTGCCGCAAAAAGGAAAAGGGAGAACGCAAAATTCTCCCTTTGACAAAGCCAAAACGCATTCGGCTTTTTTCATTAAATTAATGGATAAGGAATGGGCAAGCCGCTTATTTGCCGATCAGATCAAAGCAAAGATAGACGTACCGCCGTTCATCGTTTGTAAGCTGTACATAGTAGTGCGGATGGTCTTCCAGACAGGGACCCAAAAGTTCGAGAAGGGCGAAAAATTGTTTTTTGGGCAATTTGAGGGGAACGGAGATCTCTCGTTCATCGTTTTCGTATTGTTCAAAAGAAGCAGCGGAAAGTAAAACATGCATTGGAATCAACCTCCTTGAAGTGGAATGGAGCCGAATACGGATCGACTTTGTTCCGAGGCCGAAACTCTTACTTTCAATTTCATTATAACGGCAAAACGGCCGGTTGTAAAGATGTTTTTTGAAAAAGCATGAACAATTTTTGTAAGGGTACAATAGCACTTGACGACGGGCATATCAACAGCATATAGACCCGTTTACGGTTGAACCGGTACAAAAGAGCAAGTAAAAGCAGCCACCGGCCGGGCCGATGGCTGCTTTTTTGAGAAAAGCCTTGAAAAGCCGCTCAATTGCTGGTATAATGGCGGGGAGAGGTGGATCATGGAAAATAAGATCAAAGTATTCGAGAACAGGCAGGTGCGCACCAGCTGGAACGCCGAGGAAGAGGAGTGGTATTTCTCCGTAACAGACGTTGTTGCTGTTTTGACGGACAGCGAAGATCCGAAGAACTATTGGTATGTACTAAAAAACCGTCTGAAAAAAGAAGGGAGCGAACTCCTTACATTTTGTAAGGGGTTGAAAATGCGTGCGCCGGACGGGAAAATGCGGCAAACAGATTGCCTCGACACGAAGGGCGTGCTGCGCCTCGTGCAGTCTGTCCCGTCCCCGAAGGCAGAGCCGTTCAAGATGTGGCTGGCGCAGGTGGGCAGCGACCGCCTCGACGAGATCGCCGATCCCGAAAAGGCGATCGTGCGCGGGGCGGAGTTTTACCGCGCCAAAGGCTATACGGAAGGCTGGATCAACCAGCGTTTGCAGACCATCGAGATGCGCAAAGAACTTACAGACGAATGGAAGGCGCGCGGCATAGAGCGGGACAAGAACTATGCCATCCTCACCAACGAGATGACGAAGGCATGGAGCGGATTGTCCGTGCAGGAATACAAAGAATTGAAAGGCCTGAAAAAAGAGAACTTGCGCGACAATATGACGAACATCGAGCTGGTCTTGAATATGCTTGCCGAGGTCACGACGACGGCGATCTCAAAGCGGGAACGGCCCGAAACATTTGAGGAAAACAAACAAGTCGCAAAGCGCGGAGGGCATGTCGCCAAAAATGCCCGCGCCGACATAGAGTCGCAGCTCGGCGGTTCGGTGATCTCGCCTTTGAATGCAACGGATAAGCCCGCGTTGGAGATCAAAACGGAAACGGGCAAGGACGGCGAGCGATAAAAAGGGACAAAGCGTTCGCCCTGCAACGGGCGGCGTATTTTTGAAAAATCCGCGTATTTGCATGGAGAGGCTGCAAAAAGTCTTGACAGGGCGCGCGGGATAGGGTATAATATTTTTATATTCGGCACAGCAGCTGCGCGGCACCCGCCGCGAAGGAGTGTAAAGAAATGACAGGCGACGGCGACCCAAGCCCCTGCCCACGGAACGGATGACCAACGAGGCATAACCGCACAGGCTATGCCTTTTTGCGTTGCAAGCGATATATAAAAAAGAAAGGGAGGAATTTCCGCAACAGTTATGGAAAGCAAGCAACACAAGCCTTGGCACGCGATGTCGTATGAAGACGTCGAGCGCGCGCTCGACACGTCCGAAAAGGGCCTGAGCGACGCCGAGGCTGCCAAACGCCTTGCCGAGTACGGCAAGAACAATCTGCGCGAAAAGAAGGCCAAAAGCGTCTGGAAAATGATCTGGGAACAGCTCACGGACGTGATGGTCATCATCCTGCTCATCGCGGCGGCCTTTTCGCTGGTCATGCACTTCTGGCAGGACGAGGGCCTGGCCGAGTGCATCGTCATCCTCGTCGTCATCGCGCTGAACGCCACCATCGGCGTCATCCAGGAGAAGAAGGCGGCCAACGCCCTCGAAGCGCTCAAAAACATGACCGCGCCCACCGCGCGCGTGCTGCGCGAAGGGGAGGAGAGCGTTGTCCCCGCCTCCGAGATCGTCCCGGGGGACATCGTGTACCTCGAAGACGGCTGCATCGTCCCCGCCGACATCCGCATCATCGAAGACAACAATATGAAGGTGCAGGAGGCCGCGCTCACGGGCGAAAGCGTCCCCGCCGAAAAGGACGGCCCCACCGTCCTGCCCGAAAACGCGCCCCTCGGCGACCGCGTGAACATGGCGTACAGTTCTTCCATCGTCATGTACGGCAACGCCACGGGCATCGTCGTCGGCACGGGCATGAACACCGAAGTGGGCAAGATCGCCGGCCTTTTGGAAGAGCAGGACGATACCGACACCCCGATGAAGCGCAAGCTCAATTCGGTGGGCAAGGCGCTCAGCCTCGTCGGGCTCATCGTCTGCGTGGTCATCTTCGCCATCGGCCTGCTCCGCGACGGCTGGTCCGCCTGGGTCAATTACGTGTTCATCGCCATCTCTTTGGCCATCTCCATCATCCCCGAGGGCCTGCCCGCCACGAGCACCATCATCATGGCGCTGGGCGTGCAGCGCATGGCCAAAAAGAACGCGCTCGTCAAGAGCCTGCCCGCCGTCGAAACGCTGGGCGGCGCCACCGTCGTCTGCTGCGACAAGACGGGCACGCTCACCCTCAACAAAATGACGGTCACCCACGTGGCGCTGGGCAATGACTTCATCGAAGGCTACGCCACCAAGACGGAGGAACTCTCTTCCCGCTATCCCGAGGCCGTGTACCGCGACATGCTCGCCGCCTCCGCGCTGTGCGTCAACGCCAAAAAGGACCCCGACGACCCCGGCAACATCCTCGGCGACCCCACCGAGGGCGCGCTGGTGTTGCTGGCCGAAAAGTTCGGCATCGACGCCGAGGACTACGAGGAGGCGCACGAGCGCGTCTTTGAGCAGCCCTTCGACTCCGACCGCAAGCGCATGACCACCCTCAACCGCACGGAAGAGGGGCTCGTGGCCTACACCAAGGGCGCGGTGGACGAGATGCTGCCCCTGTGCACCCGCTACCAGACGGCGGACGGCGTGCGCGACATGACGGATGCCGACCGCGAAAAGATCCTGGAACTTTGCAACCGCATGAGCAGCGAGGCGCTGCGCGTGCTCGGCTTTGCCAAGCGCGTGCACACCGAAGTGCCCGAGGACGAGGCGGCCGACATCGAGAGCGGCATGACCTTCATCGGCGTCACGGGCATGATCGACCCGCCCCGCAAGGAAGTCATCAAGGCGGTGGAGACCTGCCACGAGGCGGGCATCCGCGTCGTCATGATCACGGGCGACCACAAGGTCACGGCGATGGCCATCGCCAAACAGCTGCACATCTTCCGCGAGGGGAACATCGTCATCTCCGGCCAGGAGCTGGACGAGATGAGCGACGAGGAGCTGGACAAGGCGGTGGAAAAATGCGTCGTCTTTGCCCGCGTTTCGCCCTCGGATAAGCTGCGCATCATCCAGTCCTTGAAGCGCTGCGGCGAAGTGGCCGCCATGACGGGCGACGGCGTCAACGATTCGCCTGCCCTTAAAGAGGCGGACATCGGCGTGGCCATGGGCATCACGGGCACGGACGTCGCCAAAGACGCCGCCGACATGATCCTGCTCGACGACAACTTCACCACGATCGAATACGCCATCCGCGAGGGCAGAAGGGTGTACCGCAACATCCAAAAGGTCATCCAGTTCCTCGTGGCGGGCAACATCGCCGAGATCCTCATCCTGCTGCTGGCCGTCGT
>CALVHO010000039.1 GCA_944328445.1 uncultured Clostridia bacterium
GAACATCTTGCTCTCGTCCCTGTCGCGCGCTTCGCGCTTTTTGAGTTTTTCCTCAAACGCCGCCTGTTTGGGGGCGATTTCCGCCTGCATTGCAAGCGTGTTTTCAATGAGCGCGGCGACGTCCGGATTTTGTGTCGTGATTTTGCTCGTGTTTTCCATATATCACTTTACTTCTTGCATTACTCCGCTGCCCACACGGTAAATCCTGTCCGCAATCGCCATAGTGGATTCCCTGTGCGATACGAGGATAATGCTCTTTTTGCTCTTCTGTTCGGCGAGGGACTTCAAGATCATGCCCTCGTTGATGGAATCGACATTGCTTGTAGGCTCGTCGAGCAAGATAAGTTCGCTGCCCTTTAAGAATGCCCGTGCAAGCCCGATACGCTGTTTTTCGCCTGCGGAGAGGTTGTCGCCCATCGCCCCGACCTGCGTCTTGTAGCCGTCGGGAAGCGACATGATAAAATCGTGCACCGACGCCATTTTGCAGGCTCTTTCAATTTCTTCCTGCGTGGCATCGGGCTTTGCGATGCGCAGATTCTCCTCTATGCTCTCGTCAAAGAGGTAGGTCGTCTGCGGAACCATCGTTACGTTATCCAAAAGGTTATCCGAGTCGATATTATCCACGTCAATGCCGTTGTAGTTGATTTCGCCCCTGTCCTTTTCCCAGAAACGGAGCAGGAGTTTTAAGAAAGTCGATTTCCCGCAGCCGCTCTCGCCGACAATGCCGATGATCTCGCCCTTTTTGGCGTTCATGCACACGTCTTTGAGAACGGGCGTATTACTTTCATAGGCAAAGGACAGGTCTTTGACGTTCAGATTTTCGTAATCGAAAGTCTTGCCGTTTTCAACGGGCGTGACGGCTGGCTTTTCTGCCAAAAGGTTCAAAACTCTGTCGCCGCTCGCAAAGGTCTGCGTAAGGTTCCCGGGCAATGCCGACACCGCAAGCACGGGACCGAAGCTGCCGAAGATGGTCACCACACCGATGAGCATCCTGCCGAGATCGAGCATACCAAAATGTACGAGTAATATGCCGACGATGAGAGATACGGCAATGAACAGCGTTACCATCAGTTCGGTTGCCGCGCCTGCCTTTGTGATGCCGTGCTTCATCTTCTTTGTCTCTTTCAAAAGGATGTCCGAACGGCGGTCAACTTCCCCCTCCCTGTCCTTTTCGGCGTTGTTCAGAACAATGTCTTTAATGCCCTTGATACTGTCGAGAAAGTAGGAATTAAAGGAAGCAAATTCCCTGCGGTAGTTGACGCCCGATTCTTTGAGCGCCTTTGACGAGAGGAGCGGCACGACAATGCCGATGACAAGGAAGCCCGCAAGCGCCATGAGCGCGAGATACCACGAGGAAACAAATCCCACGAACAGGAACACGGTGAGCGACACCAAAACGGCAATACAGATGGGGCTGATCGTATGTGCGTAGAACACTTCCAGCGTTTCGATATTCGAAGTGATCATAGCGATGATGCTGCCCTTTTGCTTGCTTTCGAGCTTGGCGGGGCACAGTACGCGGAGCGCGCCGAAGATCTTGTCACGTAGCACCGCCAGCAATTTGAAAGCAATATAGTGGTTGCTGTATTGTTCCAGATACCGCAAACCGCCGCGCACGACGCCGCAGCCGACGGCAATGCCGATGATCCAGCCCCACGCGAGCGGGATCTCCGCACACAAGCCGAGGACTCCCAAAGCCTTTGCAACGCCCGTTGCCCCCGCGACGGTCACGCCCATTGCCGCGATAAAGCCGACCGAGCCGTTGATAACGGCAAGTATCATTATGTAAGATAAAGAACCGAGCAAAACAATAAGGCTTGCCATGATCTTTGCGCCGCTTCTGCGAAGTTTGGTTTTCATAATTCACGCTCCTTTATCCTTTACATGTGCGCCGTATGGAAAACAGTTGCGCGCCAGACGAGGAGCGCGCGTAAGCGACGAAGGGAGTGTACAAAGATGTACATGACCGAGGAGAGCGCAAGCGCGACAAAGTATCGCGCGATAAATGTTTTTCATACGCTCACCTCCGCGGCAATGCCCGTCATTTCTTTATAGCCTTCCTCTAATTCTTTCTGCGCATTGAACAGTTTTGCATAGCCGCCGCTTGCTGCCATAAGCTCCGCATGGCTGCCGTGCTCCTTCACTTCCCCTTCTTCCATAAAATAGATATTGTCCGCGGGGACGACGTTGGCAAGGCGGTGCGAAATGACGATGACGGATTTTTCCGCGCTCATCGCCTTGATATTGCGCATGATGATGGCTTCCGACTCGATGTCGATATTGCTCGTTGCCTCGTCAAAGACATAAATATCTTTGTCTGCAACAAGGTTGACCGCGAGTGCAAGCCGCTGTTTTTGCCCGCCCGATACGTTGTTTGCATCCTCTGTGATGACCTTATCCAGCCCGCCGTTCTCCTTTATAAAGTCTGCGAGATTGACAGCCTCTAACGCCGCCCAGATCTCCTCGTCGCTTACGTTCTGTTTTGCAAGCTCGAAGTTGGCGCGCACGCTGTCGTTGAAGATATAGGTGTTGTACGAAACGGACGCGATATGCGAATAGTACGATTCGCGCGTTACGCTCTCCAAAGGTTTTCCGCCCACGGTCACTTCGCCCGCTTTCGGACGGTACGCCCCGATGAGCATATTGACTACGGTACTCTTTCCGCAGCCGCTCTCCCCGACGATGGCGGTCATTCCCTTTTCGGGGAAAGTCATGGAAACGTCTTTCAGCACATCGCGCTTGCCGTCGTAGGAGAAAGTGACGCCGTTTAATTGAAGCTGCGTTCCCGTCACTTCTTCTTTGCCCCATACGGGATCGGGAAGATTGAGAAGGGATATGATCTTTCTGCCCGCGCTCGCGCCGTTCATGGCAACGTGGAAGGCGGAGCCGAGCGAACGGAGCGGCAGGAAAAATTCCACCGCTACGAGCACCAAAAAGAGTGCCGCCGCGGGAGCGAGACCGTTTATCAGCCCGACGATTGCAAGCGCGATACCTGCGCCCGCGCCGCCGTAGGCGACCAAGTCCATGATGGTCGTGCTTGCAAGCTGCATGACGAGCACTTTCATCGTGATCTTGCGAAACTCCTCCGCGCTCGCGTTCATCTTTTTATGGCGGGCGGCGTCTGCTTTGAAAATTTTAAGCTCTTTCAAGCCCTGCACGCTGTCCAAAAATGCATCGCCCATCGAGGTGTACTTACTCCAATACTTTGCAAATATCTTTTTGGCGTATTTTGAAACCGCCACGATGGAGACGGGAATGAGCGGCACGCACGCCAAAAGCACAAGCGAAGTTCTCCAATCAATGCCCACACAGATACAGAATAAAAGGATCGGCGCTATCATCGAAAAGAAGAACTGCGGCAAATAGGTCGAATAGTATAAATCAAGTTGTTCGATGCCCTCCATACTTACCTGCGTCAAGCCCGCCATGCTCATGCCGTCGGTGGAGCGCACGCCGAGGCGCAGTATCTTATCATAGGTGCGCTCGCGCAGATCCTTTTTGACCTTGCGCCCCAGCATATCTTTCAGGCTCCCCGTGCAGCGGAAAGCGACATAGCGCACGACAATGGCGACGACCGCCGTTATCGCGGGATATATGTATGCGAGCGGCTCGTACCCTTCGATAAGGAAATACACCGCCCAGCACACACTTGCCGTGATGCCGATGTTGGCGAGCATACCGAGCACCATCACAAGGACGGTATAGACGACGTACTTTCTGTTTCCGCCAATGAGTTTTAAGAGTTCTTTATCAAACATTTGCTTTCGCCTTTGCCTCTTTTCTTAATTTCCGTTTGTAGCCTATCATCTGAAAGACGTGTCTGAATGCGAATATTGGGTGCGTGAAGATCATCCGCGGACCCGCCCACTTCATCACGTCCTTTATCCTCTCCCGCATATCCGGCTTATAGCAATGGACACGACAAAAGGAGCAAAACTTTTTATTGACCTTGAAAGGACACTTTTCGAGGCGAAAGAGGGCGTATTCCGTGAGCGCCCTGCACTCCTCGCACAGCTCCTCCCCTTTCGCCTTGTGCTTGCCGTGGCAATACTTTCGTATCATCACGGGGATGAGCTTCTTCTCCTTCTCCCACGCTTTGAGCTCTTTGGGCGTCTTTTGTGTTTTTGTTCCCTTCACTTCTTGCCTCTGTTTCGCCGCACACAAGTTCGCATACACTAACTCACGGGCAAAAAATTAGGTACGCAGTGGCGAACTTACGAGCTAAATAAAAATCCGCCTTTCAAGTTCCCTATTGCGAACCAATATATAGTATAATCATTTCCGCCTTGCAAGTCAAATATATTTACTGCGGTTAATTAAATTTTTCCGAAAATTTGCCTGCACAAAAAAAGGAACGCGCGCGGCGTTCCTTTTTCCTTACTCTTTGATATAACTTCTAAACACTTCCATCATCTCGTCGGAGACGACGTGTTCCATGCGGCAGGCGTTTTCTTCGGCAAGTTCGGGCTTTGCTCCGAGCTTCATAAGCGCCTTCGTGAGCGTCTGATGCCGCTCGTAAATGCCCTCTGCCTTTTTTCTGCCTGCGTCGGTGAAACTGAGATTTCCCGTTTCGCGGTCGATATGGATATACCCTTTCTTTTCAAGGAGATTGACGCCGCGCGAAACGCTCGATTTTGCAAGACCGAGTTCGTCCCGCACATCCACGGCGCGCACGTTCGGCTGTCCTTTATGCAGCAAAAGAATGGTCTCCAAATACATTTCTTCCGACTCTCTCGTCCTCTTGATAGCCATGCGCGCACCTCCTTATATCATTTACAATATAGATTATACTATTTTCTACGGCAAAAGTAAAGAGAAAACGCGGGGCGTTAACATACGCTAACGGAAATAATCTTTTATC
>CALVHO010000040.1 GCA_944328445.1 uncultured Clostridia bacterium
TCGTCCATAATACCCCCGCAAAGAGTGAAAATGTGTTACACGTTACGGGGTGGACTGGTAATACTAAGTCCACCCGCACACGGGCGGCTGTCGCCGCCCGTGTGTTGCCCGTGTGTTGCCCGTGTGGTTACGGGAGCAGAAGATCGGCGGGCAAAACGTATATAAGCGTTTCGCTCTTTCGCTTTCTCCGTTCTTCGTTTTGCCGCCGTTTCTGCTCCCGCCGCAGTAAGCGAAAATCTTTGATAAGTTCCCGCGTTACAAACTTTGTGTTCTTGTTCAGAATACCGATTTTCGCTTTGTAGTCGAAAATCACATCGTCGGTAATTTCGCGGAAAAATCGCGGCGGCAGTTGTGTGTCGCTCTCTTTCATATTCGACAGTATTTCTATAATCTCGAAGATGAGCGCAAGTTTTTCCTTGTGCAGTTCGGCAAAGTCTAATTTCTCCATAGGTCAACCGCCTTGTCTTTGATTTTGTTTTCCTCTTTCGGGAAAAGCGGATAGCGTTCGCACCGCGCAAGCATAGCCGCCTTATTGTTTCCCGTAACCTCTGCGGGCGTGGTATGGTAGTTGCCCGTCATACCGTTGTAAAAGTATTCCTTGCCGCTGAAACTGTCCACGCAATTATAAATGTTTCCCTCGTGGGTGTATGTCTTTTTGACGGCTAATTTCGCGTTGTCCGTGTCTTTATAGCGGGCATATTGCCGCACGCCCGTAAATTCCAAGCAATGCCATACCGTTTTGACGAGCCGCCCGTGGCGGTCGTAATAATCGCGCTTGCCTTGTACCTCTATGAGTTTATCCGCAAGGGAACGAAAGCGTTTATCCGCGCTGTCGTCTATTTGCGTGTCAGCCCACATCTGAACGCCGACTTTTCTTTGCCGTTCGATATATCGCAGAAAATAATCGGCTACCCGTTCGGCGGTCATAGATTTGCGGCTATCCAGTTTACTCTGTATTTCGGGCAGAAAGATTTTCGCATACGGCAGTAAATAACAAACTTCGTGAACGCCGTCATATAGCCCGATTTTTTCAAACTGTAATTCCATAGACACGCGCGGCATATATCCCAAGCCCCGCGCAATGAAAGTATCGTCCACGACATAGACAAGGTGCCGAACGTGCGGGGCAAGCGAAAGATTATCCCAGCCGCCCGCACGCAGCCGCGCAATCTCCTGTTTGCATAAAAGCAGGTCGCTGATCGCGCGCGGCGGTATCATATATTCGCAAGCAAAATGCGCGAGCAATGTTGTTTTGCCCACGCCGCGCTCCCCGACAACGTAAGTCAGATAAAAGGTTGAATTTTCCAAAATTCGCGCGGGAGGACTGCGGCATTGCAGAATGCGACTTTTTTCGCAGGGCATAAAAAAAGCGCTCACGCTTTTGTGCGTGAACGCCTTTATAATGTCATTTATTAAAAAGTCTTGCGGGTATTTACTGATTAAAATAGCGAATAGGTCGGCAAGGGTTGCCAACGGCAACACAGTTGTCAGGAATTGACCGATTAACTACACTGCCTGCGCCGATTACGCTGTTTTTTCCGATAACAACATTGGGCAAAATGATTGCACCGCCGCCAATCCAAACGCCGTCTTGTATAATAATCGGTTCAGAATATGTACTAAACCAATTTACATTTTTTTCTCGCCAATTTTTTATCATTCTTTCATTCGGGTTGGTCGAATGAGAAGCCGTATAAATCTGAACATTTGAAGCAATTAAAACATTGTTTCCGATAATTATTTTCGCATCGTCAACGAAAGTACAATTCATATTGATTATAACATTGTCGCCGATAAAAATATTTTTGCCGTAATTACAGTGAAACGGTGTGTCGATTGCTACATTGTTTCCTATTTTTCCAAACAAAGCAGTTAAAATTCGCCGACGATTTTCTGTATCGTCATAATCTGTTAGGTAATATTCTCTGGTAAGTTTTCTTGCGTTTGCGATGATTTGCAAATCGGCTTTATTTACAATGTTTACTGTTTTTCTCACGTTGTTATCTTTCTCTATCCAGCACTGTAAATCTTGAATACTTCTTGCCAAATAAGTCGGTATGGCATTTTCTAATTTTTCCAAATCGGCGGTTTCAGCCCAAGCCGCGGCAACCGCCGAAATTCCCGCTCTTTTTGATGACGCTATATCGCTTACAGTATCGCCAACGTAGATAACATCTTGTTTAGATACCGAAAAATCAGAAATAATTTGCTTTATATATACAGACTTATCCGTACCTTGTTCATTCCCGTATTTTATTTGCGCAAAAAATGTTGCAAGCCCCAGTTCTTGTAATGAAATATCAAGAGATTTTCCCCCTTTTCCAGTAACCAAAGCCGCTAATATTCCTTGCTCTTTAAGCCATTGCAAAAATTCCCTTATTCCGTTAAAAGGCTCAGGGCACATTTGCCTATGTAAATCGTTGTAATATTGCAAATATAACGCCAGACCTTCCTCATAACTGTCGGGCAATAACTTCTTAATAATTCCTTCTTCCGACACCCCGAAAGTATTTATTATTTCTCTATCTGTTAAAATTTTACCCGATAATTTTTCTATTGATTTACGAAAAATTGTTATACATAGCGGAAGTGTGTCCGCAAGAGTTCCGTCAAAATCAAAAATCACACATTTAATCATTTTATTTGCTCCTTTGAGATTTTTAGCAGTTTAGCAATCGTAGCAACTCGTTCGTGGAAGAAAAATAAAATTGGGCGTTACAATGTTCTATTGTTTTACCGTTCCATAGGGCAAGCCCTGCGTCGATATTCGCGGCATTTGCACACATAATATCTGTAACCATATCTCCGATATAGATACATTCATTTGAAACTGCTTGCATGGTATCCATATATTTTCGGATAGGCTCGCTGTGCGGTTTATGCAAACGTGTATCGTCAGCGCAGATAATGCAATCAAATATATCTTGTAAACAAAGCGTAGAAAAATAGTTTTCAATTTCTGTTTTATATCTCGACGTAACCAGCCCCACAGAACGACCGCTTTGTTTTATTCTTTTCAACAACTCTTGCACGCCATCAAAAAATTGCGGATCTTTTCCCAATAGAGAGTAATTTTCCAACCACCGATTATCGAAATCGTTGTCAACTTTGACATTTAATTTTTTTAATGCCATATCCTGCGTAATGCCTAAAACACTTTGCAAAGCATTCAGCGTGAAATCATAACCATATTCCCGTAATGTATGTTGCCAAGTTTTCAGTATGGCTAATTCGGTATCGGTGAGTGTGCCGTCCAAATCGAAAATAATATGTTTATAGTGCGCCATTGTTTTCTCCACAACTATTGCTATTTTCCGTATTTGTTTGCGTTTTTGCTTCCCCATATCGACAAACTTTAATACTATAATTATACTGCAACTCATATCCCTTTTGATATAATAATAGCGCTATTTATTATAAGTATTGTGCCGTTTTGGTCATTTTGAAATTGACACGAGTAGCCTTCGTATGCTAAAATAATAAAAAATCGTAGAGGTTTAGGTATGAAAGTCGTCAAATCTATTAAAGTAGATACTGTAACCAAAAAGGAGATTTTCAATGACTATTCAGATGATTTCCCCTGTATGGTTAATCAGGCAAACCTTGACGAATATGGGGTGTTATGGCATTGGCACAATGCTTTTGAATTATTCTATATGCAGGAGGGCGAAATCGAATATTATACGACGAGAGGGCAAATGACCTTTGATAAGGGAACGGGCGGACTTGTAAACACGAATGTTATACATTCTACAAAGCCACTGTCAAAAACAGAAAGAAACATACAACTGTTACATATCTTTGATAGTTCGTTTATTGCGGGTGGCACAGGTAATCGTATCGACCGCAAATATGTAACACCGATAGAAAAAAACGCGCAGTTTGAAATTATACCGATAAAACCCGTAGGCGAAACAGAAAAACGAATATTATCGGATATAAAAAATTCGTTTGCGTTAAGAGAGGACAGTTTCGGTTACGAAATACGCTTGCGGAACTTGCTTTCTGAAATATGGCTTAACATACTACAATTACTGCCCGATACGGACGATAAAGTAAAATTTGATAAGCCAAATTATCTGTTAAAGCCTATGTTAATTTATATCAATGAGAATTATCATAGAAAAATCAGTGTGAAAGAAATTGCGGTGGCTGGCTTTGTAAGTTCAAGAGAATGTTATAGAATATTCCATAATTGTTTGCATACGTCGCCTGTTGAATATATCAACGAGTATCGCCTACAAATCGCCCGCCAACTTTTATGCGAAGATAACCTGTCAATTACGCAAATAAGTGTGGAATGCGGTTTTGGCAGCAGTAGTTTTTTCGGAAAATTATTCCGTGAAAAATATGGCTGCTCTCCGTCAGAGTTTCAAAAACAAATGTAAATTGATGTTTGGTTTGAAACAAAAGAGGTTTGCTTGTGCTTAACCGCCTTGTGGGATTTTACGCCGCCTTGTGTTCTGATCAACGGGCAAGCGGTTGTATTTTTCGCGGGCGAAAAATCTCCACCGACAACTTCTTTCCCGCAACGGCGGGAAAGTATATCTCGTTGACATTCCACTTCGGCGGCGGGCTGGTCTGGTTAAGGCGGTTAAGCACAAAAGCACCGCAAAAAATTAAATTAAGGCGCACCCCGCGCCGAAAGGAGCAACCGCAATGGAAAACGCAGTTATATATCCCCGTTACAGTTCACACGGTCAGAACGATATGACCATAGAGGGGCAAATCCGTATATGCACAGAGTTCGCCCATAGCAGGGGGCTGAACGTAATCAAAATTTACCCCGAAAAAGCAAAAACCGCGTCCAAAGATGCCCATAAACGCAAGGTTTTTCAACAGATGTTACACGACGCGGAAAGCGGCGCGTTTCAGTATATCATCGTTTACAAATTTGACCGTTTTGCCCGTAACCGCTTTGAAAGTATGATGATTAAACACCAACTCAAAGAGAAATGCGGCGTTAAAGTGCTGTCGGCATTAGAGCCAGTAACCGACGATGAGGGCGGCGAACTGTATGAAATGTTCGTTGAGTGGAACGACGAAAAATACAGTCAGCGGCTTTCCGTGCGTATCCGCGACGGCTTGACTACCAGCGTAGAAAACGGCACGTTCACGGGTTCAAAACTGATTTTCGGGTATAAACTCATAGACACCGACAAGACAGGCAAAAAGGGTACTATACATAAAGTCGCTATTGACGAAAAACAAGCCGAAATCGTGCGTTTCGTATATACCGAATATGCCAAAGGCACGGACAAGAAAGACATAGCCGCCGCGCTCAATGCACGGGGCGAGCGTTTTAACGGCAAGCCGTTCAAAGGCAGAACTTTTGACAGGTGGCTGACGAACGCGAAATACACGGGCGAATATTACTTCGGCGGCAGGCTTTGCGCAAATACCTATCCCCCGATTATAGACAAACTGCTTTTTGCCGAGGTACAAAAACGGCTTGCAAAAAACAAGATTTTAGCGGGCGCAAATTCAGCAGTAGAGCCGTACTTGCTCACGGGAAAAGCCTTTTGCGGACACTGCGGCACGGCTATCGTTGCGGACGGCGGAACAAGTTGCAACGGGAAAAAGCACTATTATTACGCTTGCAAGCAGAAGAAAAAAGGCTTGTGCCATAAATCGCGGGAAAACAAAGACAATTTGGAAATGCAAGTTGCCCAAGCGGTCAAAGACTTTTTGAGCGACAAGAAGAACGCCGACCGCGCCGCCGCTGATACGATTGCATATTATGAGCAACGCACGGGCGATAGCGGCTTGCGGAGCATAGAAACGCGCATTACGCAAGCGCAGCAGGAAGTCGAAAATTTGACGAACGCCTTTATCGAGGCGAAAAGTGCATTGCTCCGCGCGGGCATTGAAAAGAAGATGCAGGACTATGAAACATTGCTTGCCGACCTGCAAGCGCAAAAATCGCAAATCGAATTAGAGCGCGGGCGGCAGATAACGAAACAGCAGATACTTGCGTTCGTTGCCGAACTTATCAAAGGCGAACCGACCGACAAAGAGTACCAGCGCAAAATTATTGATAACCTTGTGTTTATGGTCTATGTCTACGACAATGAAATAGTAACCTATTTGAATTTTGGCGTTGACAAAGCCATCGAGCGCGTGCGGCTTGACGAAACAAACGCGGCAATAGAGGGCTTGAAAAATGTTCAAACTCTTTCCCCGCTGCTCCACCAAACGTGTATTGGACGAACACTTACTTCTTTAGCGGCGGCTTCGCCGTTAAGGTTTCGCTCTGATACGAACAGAAAACGCCATCTTAGATGAAAGTCTAAGGTGGCGTTTTTTCGTGCCCGCAGATTTGTCAATATTCCTCGGTTGTGGTATAATTATGTGACAAACAAAAGGGGGATATTTTATGGACACCAAGAAATATGAAATCGAGATTGATGATTTTGAGCATAGAATGCTCGTACAAGCTTTGATTGAGAAACGCAATGAGCTTATCTCGGAAGGTAAAAGCACCGCGAATATTGATGCCCTTCTACTTAAAGCCATTGATGCAAAGCCTATCAAGAAGAAAAAGCGATCTACATATTAAGCAGAATAGCCGCTATCGCAGTGTGTCAATCACGCTTTGATAGCGGCTATATTATGTTTTATATCGCATATTATTTCTTGGATTTCTTTCCACGCTTCTGATAGTCAGCGTTGATTTCCTCGCCCCAAGCCGCACCGAGAGGTGCGCTTGCTCTTACATTACAAACGGCTTTCGCAACCGACTCATAAAGGATATGCGTCCCCTCTCCGTCTGCATTATAGTTTACGGCTCTGTCACGGCTGATGCCGTAACGCGCAGCGGTTTCAACGGCATCAATGTTCGCTCCGATGAACAAGAACTCCCATCCGTATTTCTCCTTCTGACGCTCGATCATCTTCTTGACCTGCTCGCTTGTGTAACGGTGACTCGCGTTTTCCTGTCCGTCGGTTGTGATAACGAACATCGTATGCTCCGGCACATCCTCGTTGCGAGCGTACTTGTGAATGTTTCCGATGTGGTGAATCGCTCCGCCAATCGCATCAATAAGAGCCGTGCAACCGCGAACGGTGTAGTCCTTGTCGGTCATCTTAGGAATATCTCCGAGTTTCACACGGTCGTGCAAAACCTCGCTCTCATCATCGAAAAGCACGGTGGAAACGTAGCAGCCTCCGTCTTGCTCCTTCTGCTTTTCAATCATAGAATTGAAGCCTCCGATAGTATCGCTCTCCAAACCTGCCATAGATCCGCTTCTGTCCAGAATAAATACGAGTTCAGTAATGTTGTTTTTCATAATAGAAAACCTCCCTTTGTGTTGTTGTGCCTTCATTATAGCACTCACAAAGAGAGGTTTGGTCGCATGGCAAGCGACAAATGATTTATTGTTTATTCGATAATCAATTTTTCGCCAAAGCCATCGAGAACTTCTTTTGAATCACGACCCGATATTGGTTTTCCCATTGCTGCTTCTATCGCATCCAACAGTTTGATTGCACGATAAATGATATGCTTATCGAAGTTATCGCCACGGCAATCTTGAATCGAAATCCAATGACTATCAATATATCCGTCAAGCACATCGGAAGCCACCTTGCCGTTATCTTCAATTTTAGTAAGATACTTGCTCGGAGCAACACCGCCTATTTCTCTATTTGTGCTATATGAAATGGGGGTTTTGTTCACAACAGAATTCCACTTGCTCTTCGGATAGTTATTCTTTTCGCAGTAGTCTTTGGGGAAGATATGGTGAATGTCGATACTCTCTGCTTTGTAGACTGTAAAATCCATTTCACGACCACTAATAAAATCTTTACAATGATTTTTAAGTACCAGCGCCATAATTCCTTTATACGCCGCACTTTGGCGAGATTGTAACGACAATAATCTCGTAGGATTAAAATATGCTTCTTGAACAGTCTTTGGAATTTTATTGTTATCTGCAATCCAATCCATTACACCCACAACGTCATTAACATAGCGTGTTTCATTTGCTCCACCATACATTTCGCCAAAAACGCCACACCAATACCACTTCTTAATTTTGTCTTTGATGTTGGTAATGGCAATCTTTTTTTCCTCGATAAGCAATGTGCACAATACCGCCATTGGAATAAATTGAGTTGTATATGGTAAATCTCTGCTCAAAAAAATCCTTTCTTCTTGCAGAATCCTTTCGGCTTCCAAGAAGCCTTCTGTGAGCGAGTCCTTATATTTTTTGTAATCAGCAAGAGAAAGGTTCAAAACATCCTTTTTCTTGCAACTTACAGTACCTTTTTTCTTGTACGTGGAGAGTAGTGTACAAGCTGTCAGAAAGTCTGTAGCATCTACAACTGTGAGCAAGTCTTTGTTAAAATACTGTTCCTTGCGATCTTCCCAATCCTTTCGGAGTTCGAAATCGTCCATTGCAAAAATTGCAGTGACGAGTTCGAATACGGTAAGAGAAACGCCTCCAGTATTAACATTTTCAAACACCTGACAAACAGCTTCTTTGGGAGTTTCCTTACCAAGAAGAATTACGGGGATTTTATATTGTATCGTAGGAATTACAAGCATCGTATTAAACTTCGTAAATTCTTGGATAATGGAAGCATCGTAATTGTAAAAAGCGTAATAATTATTTTGCCAGTCTTGAATTTTCGCATAATCCAAAATGATATTCAGCGGGAACAGTTTGTTTTCGAATTCCTTTTCACGCGTAGAAACATTCAATTCTTCGACGCGTCCGAAATTCGAAGTAACAATACGATTTTCGGGAACAGAAACGATTGCCTCCAGTCTATCTACATCAGAAGAAATAGCTTTTTCAATGTCTATGTAGTAAAATCTCTTGATTTTTTGTCCCTTGTCAGTAACAGTATCTACTGCTTTCTCGCTATATAGTGACGAGTACATAGACGTTAATCTCTGTTGTCCATCAAGAATAAGCTCAGAAGGAATTGCATTTTTAGCAGGAGCTCCTTCAATTACCCTATATTTGAAACGGATATTTTCATTTCCATATTCTAAAAACATTGCCGCACCAATAGGAAAATTACTTGTAATACTGGCGATCAAAGCTCGAATACGATTATCATCCCAAACCCAACCCCTCTGAAAATCCGGTAATTGTGCTTTTCCTGTATGAACATCTTTCATCAGTTCGCTAATCGGTCTATCATTTGTTTGCATATCAATAGCCTCCTAATTTGACTAAATATTCGTTTTTTCTTTCCAATCGCTTTCCTTAAAACCTACAAGGACAAAGCTATTACCGATAAGCAATGGGCGCTTAACGAGCATACCGTCGCTTGAGAGAAGACTCAGCATTTCGTCCTCGGACATAGTTGGAAGTTTGTTTTTGAGATCAAGAGATTTATACAAGAGTCCGCTTGTATTAAAAAACTTTTTGAGAGGTAAACCGCTTTTCTTGTACCATTCCGTTAACTCATCGAGCGTGGGATTATCGAGCTTAATATCTCTAAATTCATATTCGACCTTGTTATCATCGAGCCACTTTTTTGCCTTTTGGCAAGTGGTACACTTAGGGTAACATATAAACTTAACCATTGTTTCACGCTCCTAACAAACTCTGATCAAACGCAAACAGAGCCTCATTGATTTCAAAAATATTGTAATTACCTTTGCTGATAAAATATTCGATGATAATATCGAACTTGTTGCTGTGAGATAACGCAAAGCCCGCCTTGCGAAGCATATCTTCGGTTTCAGCCAAGGAAAGCTCCAAGGATATTGCAAATGCAAGTGCGGTAGGCTTGCTCGGCTTATAGTGAACGTCGCTGCGAATTTTGGAGAACAGCTTGCGGTCAATGTTTGCCTTTTTATAGCACTCGGCATCGGTCATACCTTTTTCATCGATTTTACGCAGAAGCATTTGCGAAAAGCTCTCGTCAATCTGCTTTAGCTTCGCATCAAGGTCATCTTCCGCAAGCATAGCCTTGCAATCGCACATTTTAAAAGAATCAATATCAGATTTCTTTTTCCTTGTGCGTGGAGCCATCGGTGGGAGCGCATTCATACGAATACGTTCACGGCTGTAATCGGTATGCTCGTCCACGTAGTTATCGTCGATATATTCGGCAATATCCGAGATCAGCTTCTCGCTGATCTTGTATGCCGCCTTGTCGAAGATGACGATATAGACCGTCATTTCGTTTTCAAGAAGAAAGTCGCTGATGACGTCGATAGCAACCTTCAATGCTTGATCTTTGGGATATCCGTACACACCCGACGATATAAGCGGGAACGCCACGGTTTCGCATTGGTGCTCTTTCGCAAGGGCCAAAGACTCGCGGTAGCAGGATTCAAGCAACGCCTTTTCTCCGTGCTTACCGTCATTGTAGATAGGACCGACGGTATGTATTACATACTTCGCAGGCACATTATATCCGCCCGTGATCTTCGCCTTGCCCGTCTTGCAACCACCAAGTGTTCTGCACTCGGCAAGCAATCCCGAGCCTGCGGCGCGGTGAATCGCACCGTCAACACCTCCACCGCCGAGCAAAGACTCATTGGCAGCATTGACAATGGCATCTACCTTCATTTTTGTTATATCGTTTCTTACTATTTCAAGCGGCATGGGTGCACCTCCTTATATACAAATTATTTCTTCTTGGTTAAACCAAGTGTTATTTAACAGTGCAGAATACACTTTCTCGACATCATCTGTATAATAAACTATTGCCAAACTATCCATAGCTCTGCTACACGTTACATACAATAATCGTCTTGTACGATCGAGAGTAGTGTCTTTTCCTTCGGATTCATTTTTAATATCAGTGTCCGATTTGGGTTCGAATCCAAATAGTTTATCGTAGCTAAAAGTATTGGAGCGTGCAGCACTATCATCAATTATTACCATCACGCGCTCAAATTCCAACCCTTTAACACCTTGATGCGTATCAAAACTTGCTTGTCCAGTGATATATTCCCAATATCGTTCTACTTCCGAAAATGGAGAATTTAAAGCAGCAGACAAATTTGATATTTTTTGAAAATCTTCGTCACCTTCCGAGGGAGGATTTTCAAGCATTTGTTCAATGTCTTTTGAAAGCGAAAATATTTTTTTCTCATAAATAATACGTAATAACTCACAACAAGAAGGATCTTTCCCCGACCAACATGCCGATAAAGTATCCACGCTTGTTTGCAATTCTTGCAATAATTCATTAGTTAAGACAAAGTCTTTTTCCCTAAAAATTAAAGTATTTTCCTTTACAATTTTCGCTTTTTCAAATGGGTTATTACCTAAATCAGCTTGATGCAATGGTATTAAAATATGAGTTAATACCCCAACAACAGACAACGAGCCATCCATTAATCCCTGTCTGTATGATGGAACATTATGAAGTGATTCGTAGAAATTCTTGAAGCCTAAACGGCTTGCAGCCATTTTATGTTCAAGTGTTAACGCTTTTACATTTTTTATTTGCTCCCACTTAGCGTCGCCTGTAATCTGTGACATCTGAAGCAGAATGGATTGCTCCGTGTCATAAGGATTATTACGTGATGATACAAAGACCCGTACAAATCCTCCCGGCTTATCTTCTCTTGACATTTGTTCAATATCGTCAACGCTTTTTCTTATTGAATTGCACAGATCAACAATTCTTTTGCGGCTACGATGATTCATAATTTTTTTCGGAGTTTCCCAAGTGGTCGGAATAGATTTGTGTAGATCATCTTTTCCGTCCAAATAGATTCTCTGCATTATATCACCGAGCAAGCCAACGGAAAATCGTTCAGCATATTTTTCTTGGATCTGTAGAAACACGTTCATCAAATCCTTTTTGGTATCTTGACTTTCATCAATCAACAAAATGGGGTATTTGTCAACAAGTATCTTTTGTAATGTTTCCTTTTGGGATAAAAACTCAGCGGTGATTTTTATAACCTCAGCGTGATCTAAAGAATTGTTTTCTAAATTGAGTCCATCGGGATTATAAATAAAGTGTTTAACTGAATCTAAATATTCAAGGCGTTGAGTTAATTTAGCAAGTTTCTTTTCGGTTTCGTTATACGTTTTCGTAGTTTTACGACTTGTAGCCAATTTTGTTTCTGCTTCTTCTTTTTTTACACTAATTTCTCGCTTCAGCCACTCACGAATATCGCAAGTATGGACACTGATCAAATTCCAAGCGAAGCTATGGATAGTTGATATTTCAAACAAGGGATTATAGCGCGATCTGCGCTTTATCTCATCACGTGCGGCATTTGTATATGTAATAACAGCTACATTTCTACCGTTTAATTTGAGTTCTCGCCCCATTTTTGCATTTATATATTCCAATGCAGAAACTAAACTGCGAGTTTTTCCACTGCCGGCACCTGCGAATAAGAAAAAGCTTTTGGGATTTTTCAGATCAAAACAACTTTGGATAACGCTATCTGCATTACTATCTCTGTTATCATCAGTAACAACGCGAATATCCTCCATCATTCATCCTCCTTGTTCAAAAAGTCATTATTATCTTTCGACGAAATCTCTTTTTCCAACCATTCTAACGCCTCTGCTATGTATGCAGGTATCTCTATGCTTTGTGGATCTCTGTTGTATATCATATCCAATGCAAATTCAGCTTTTTTAGCAGTTGTACTTTCAACCGCACTATAAACAACGGTAGATATTTGAGTTTCATTTTCGGTCTTAAAAGCATTCTTGAATTTCTTTATCAGACCGTTACCTTTCATAGTTTTGAAACTGTCAAAATTGGTATATGCTAAAGAATCCTCAAATGTAGTAGGGATAAATTCATGCTCTGTTCCATCAGAAAAGGTGACATTTATAGGAGTCTGATAAGCCACTCTTGTTTTGGCATCGTCAATATGAGGATTAGATTCTACTTTGCTATCAAAGTCAAGATCAAGCAAATAGTCCAAATCCGTATTTTTAATTACCCAATTCTTGATTGTTGGATTAGATGAAAAGTATCCCTTGCCACGCTCGGGTAATATGCCTGTACCATGAGCGCCGTGAGCACTATCCAAATCAGCAATAACCAAACAAGAGATTCCTAACGTATCAATCAGTGGTTTCAAATAATGTGCATATCGTCCGCCGATCTCTAAAACGGAAATATAAGCATCATCCAACACTTCATATTTGTTAAGGAAATAGGGCGTAAACATTCTTTCGCCCGCACCCTCTATCAATATGGCAGCATCGGCAAAGAACAAATCACAATGAGTAGTTCTAAGATATCTTGTTACAAAACGAGAGGTCTGTGTTGATACTCCAAATACATTGGACAAATTGACAACCACTGAGATTGGTAATCCTTCAGCACTCTTAGTTCTTCTAAAATAACGGAGATTGGCAAATTCACACTCCAATGCAATGCTACTTGAATGAGTCGAAACAATCAATTGAGTACAGTAATTGCTTTTGTTTTTCAACAATGGATTGTTTCTTAGAATATCATACGCATTCTTAATAAACACTTGCTGAACTTGAACGTGCAAATGTGCTTCGGGTTCTTCAATCAACACAAGATGAATGGGTTGTATAGCCTCGATTTCCTCTTCGTCCGCCTTACGTCTATCTCCGTTAATCCAAGAATCTCTAAAGCTCATCAATTTGAAAGACATAGAAATCAAATTTTGGTATCCCAAGCCGTTAAATTTTTCCGGGAGCTTGTACTTATTATCGCCATCTGAAAAAATCGGATATTTTACAACCGTACTATGGGATATGATATCACTTGTCTGTGTTTTGGCTTCGATCACAATGCCCGGATTATACTTGCCGGGATATCCGAACTTCGCCAACTCATCCATAGCACTTTGAAAACGCTTAGAAATCTGTTTGTCAAACACTTCTTTGGCTGCTTGCATTTCAGTTAGTGCTCGTATATCAGATGCCGACGGTTTACGCTCGGGATCTAATTGTTTATCATAGTAATCTCTTAACTGTGCGGACAGTAGATTACTTTCGATTGTGGAATCATTATCATCTTCGTTAGAGTCTTCAAGTCCTCGCTGCGCAGTAATGATATCTATTTTTATTAGCTTTTTGAACGGATCAAAATCTAATGGAGAATTATTATAAGGCGTTTCTTGTGGTGAAGCAATACTATCTTCGGAAAGATCCATAAGCTTTGCGGGATCAAGAATATAGGCGTTCATAACAAAATGAGTTTTCATTTTATTATGAAGATAGTCTGTAAAATTCAACGGCCATAATTTAGCCTTATCAGATCTTGTTCGTGCCAACTTGTATGCGGAAACAAACTCTTGGAACAGTTTTGCCACATCTTTAGGCTCGTATATTAATCTCACACCTATCCTGCCGCTACGCCACGAAAGTGTAGGCAGAATATTAGCTACATATCTTAGCTCATCTTCACGAACCTCGAGCCAAACATCTATGAACGGACAGATTTCCTTCCAATCTTCAATGCTCGGCGTGACGGGTGCCGCTTCATCAATATAACGCTCTCCCAAATGAGTAATAGCTGCCAAATTTGACAAAGTAAAATCTTCGACAACAAGTTGACGTTTCTTTAAGAATTTAACGAGTGCGAACATTGCCGATGTTTTTCCACTATTATTTGCACCAACAAAAATAGTAGATTTAGGGCTTAAGTCAATTCTACAACTTTTTATTTTTCTAAAATTTTTAATTTCTACAAAGGCAATGTTCATCTTTGTTCTCCTTTACATTCTGTCGCCGTAAGGCAAGGATTTTATATAAGTCTCCATCCATTGCCAATCCGGAATATATCCTTTGGGTGAGTATTTGAGTGTCTTATCAATTATTGGTGTTCCATCAGTTTTCCGTTGTATTGGAAGAGTGAATCCAAAATCTGTCCTAATGTGCGTATTTAATTCTCTACCAAAAGGAAAATACTTATATTTACTTTCGTTCATTATACAAGTCGTTATAAAAAGCTTTGTGGCATTAGATATTCCATCTTCAAATTCAAGTACGGATACGTTTTGTGAAGTATAAAAATCCTCAACTTGTAAGTATGAAGAACCCAGACTACCGCCAAGAGCAACCGTAATGCAACCTGCTTTATACGGCTTTATAACATTTCCTTTGTCGTCCAGAACATAATCGACTTTACCTGCGACGCCGTTGTTATCCGCAGATCTTCCTACAAAATTTACACTTGGATCATCCATACTCATTACAGAATAATCCAGTTTATTTCCCATAGTTATCGTGCAAATATCCTTTAACAAAAAATATTCCCAATTGGAAGTGTCTAATTTGATACTTGTGTTGTCTGTGTTTTTAGTGGTTAGCGGATGATAATGTAATGACTTTATGTATTTTTCCATCCAGTCCCAATCAGGAATATATCCTTCATCGGAATATTTACAAGTATCATCAATATATGGGGTGCCATCAGCATTGTGTCTAATGGGGAGATTGATGATCGTATCCTTCAAATGAGTTTTCCATTTTCGACCAAAGGAATACTTTGGTCTTTCTTGACACAATATGGTAGCAATAAATATTCCGTTATATGGATTAAGATTTTTGTTATATCCTGCTACAATATCCGTTGTTCCGATAAAATCAACATCCATATAGTTGGCATAACCAACCGAGCCTTGTCCATTGCAGATGAATATAATGCAATTTCCTTTTTGCATGAGATCTATATCTTTAATGCAATGAATCATAACACCATTATCATCTTTCTTTGCACCTACATAAAAGCACTCATTACCTTCTTCAAGCATTCCTTGATTAGCTTTTCCGTTTTCCAGTTTGAATAATTTATGTATAACGAATCCTTTCCAATCAGCAATATTAAGATTCATATATTCTACCTTCTTTCATAAGGTATGCAAGATAATTGTTCAAAGATTGTTGGAAATCTTCTTCAGAAAGTTTGCTATAATCAGTTTTCATATAGGCTTCGCACAGCCATTCAGATGTGCCATCCACAATTGCTGTTGAAGATTTTCCGTCAAGTGCTTTTTTGTTATTAAACAAATACAGCCACTCATTCTCAATAACCTTCCATTTGGAATTGTTGTTTTCATCGAATTGTTCGATTCTTCCAAGATTCTTTTTCTTTTTGAATCCGTCCTCCTTACAATAGCCAAAAAATGTTTCGTTGACGGTGCCATCTGCTTTTTTGTGAGGCTTTCCTAATGTAAACAACATACAACACGCACAAGCTGAAGCTCCCGGATAGAAGATTTCATTGGGAAGCGTAAATACTGCTTCAAGTGTGTTATTCTTAAGCATTTCTATTTTTTCATTTTCTATAATAGCACTTGTACCAATAGCAGCAGATACAGGTAACAAAACAGCAAGTTTAACGGTTTTTACCGGCTCATTCTTGTTTTCGCGTTCTTTATTCATTTCCGCTATAACATCAGATAAATAATGTATAAAAACTAATCCCTTGGTAGGATCTTCTTTTCCGTCTTTTGCTTTGCCCCAATCTTTTTTGTATCTTTCGGGAATACCAATCGGTTTTGCATTGTAAGGAGGATTCATCAAAACAATATCAGGATTAGCATTTTTTATAAAGGATTTGCAATCAAAACAACTTCCAAATTTAATGTTAGAATTGCCATCACCGTGAATAAGCATATTTGTAGTAGACAAGCCATACGCTTTTTCTTCGTTTTCAATACCATAAATATGCTCTTTTTTCACAACATCTTGCAAAGCTTTTGCTTCTTCTTCGGTTTTGCCGCGGCTACAGTCAGCCAGTGCCTTTACCATCGCCTGAACCAAAAACGAACCGCTACCACAAGTTATATCAAGGACACGCTTTGTCCTATCCACTTCTGTCAGCCTGCACATAAATTCTGTAATGTGATCGGGAGTAAAAGCTTGGTTCTTATCAGCCTTACCGGTATATTTGTTAAAAGCAATAAAGAAAAGATTTAAGATGTCTTGTCCTTCAGAACTATTAGTATCAATATATTGATAAATATCCATAAGGATAGTATCTAAAATTTTAATCCAATGTGTAATAGTGAGCTTCTTAACTTTTTGATCGTTAAGAACATTCTTTTGAAGCAATTCTATCTTTTTAGCTTTGTTTTCGGAACCATCAAGCAAACTATCCAATGTAGACTCGATAGCTGCACGAATTTGTTTTTCATCCATTACAGCCCAATGAGCATCAAGCTTTTTCTTGAGATTCTCGTCAATCTTCTTTGCTCCAAACTTTTCAACTAAATTTTTAAGATATAACAGAGTTGTTCCTACGAATTGGCTACGGAGTCTTTCATCAATATCCATTTTATGAAGCAATTCGTTTAGATCGTAGGTGTTTTTCAAAACTTTTTCTCTATCGTTTTGCTTACTTACATCAAACAACTTCTCGTAATGTTCCATTGTGTCAAGAACGCTCTCATCAAAGAGGACAAATTTATCTTCAACAAATGATTTCCACACTTTTATTTTATCATTATTGGTGTTAGCAAGTATACAAATAATCTTCTTATTCTTGTGCAAAGCACGTTCTTCATCCAAATATTCAGCGAGCTGTGCTTCATCAGCTTTTTTGAATATTTGCTTAGTTTCAACAAGAATAACAATATCACCTTTTTCAAAACGAATATCCAATTTGAAATGGGTGATAGGATGTCCCACTGCCTTTTCAAGTGCTGACTTTGAACCCGCTTCTTGCACATAACTATATTCGCCGCCTTCAATGTTGGCTGTCAAGTATTGCTTACCGATTCTCTCTATCATATCATGACGTGTCATAGTAATTCTCCTAATAAAAATTATGCTTTTCAATGCTTTATTTCACATATACTTTTTCACTTCCACGTCCAACGACTTTAATCAAGCCGTAATCTCGCATTTGCTTCGCAAGCGTGAAAGCGCGGGTTTTCTTAAGTCCGAGCAGGTCTTGGATTTCCAAATCGGTGATTTTTCCATTCTCGTCTATATAATCAAGAATCTTCTGCATTTGTGCAGTAATGCCCGTTCCGCTTTCTTTGGCGGTCGTACGATTCATATTGGGAAGAATGATTTTGAAGGTGTTGGAAGTAACCTCAATTCTCGGTTGCTCGGAGCAACTCGCATACAAATTATAAATCTTACGAATACCCGTGCCGTAGGACTCAATCAAGTGCAGACGGTGGAAGATATCAGCAAGATTTTTGTTTCTCGGCTGAGAAATGCCGCTGCGAATATCGTCGGGAGAAAGACCGGGGAGAAGTCCGCCGATAGAAATAAACTCGATTTCCTTGTCATTTACGTTAATAATAATGCTGCCGCTAAAGCTGTAATCTCGGTGTACGAGCGCATTAAGCAATGCCTCGCGCAAAGCTTCTTCGGGATAGTCAACCTTTTCGATGCGCTCAAGACCTTTGAACGTAGCGGTTGTTTTATTGCAGAGGGCAAGATATGCGAAAGTGCTATCAAGCTGTTCAAAAATAGAACCACCGAACTCCTTGCTATCACGGAATTTTGTATTTGCTTCGTCCGCAAAAACAGCTACCTTGGTGGTATGAGAGCATTGATCGGAAATGACAAGCGCCAAATTGCTATACATTTCTTCTGATTGAACGGTTACGCCCAATGCGCGATATTTATTGGGCGCGAACTCTACGTTGTAACGGTCAAATGCTTTCTTTGCGCTATCGAACGTCAGCTCCTGCTCCATAGAACGCATACTCTCAAAGTTGTCACCGTCGGATTCCTTAATCATTGCTCTGATCTGCTCGGGAGAAGCAGGAACAGAGGACGTGCCTTGACGAACAAAAACGCCACTCGGCTTCAATCCTTTCGCTTTCAAATAGTAAGGCTTGAAAGAACCCTCGCTGACCTTAATGCGGATCGTTTGATTCTCTTGGAGCGTATATTTTACAAACATTGTAACGTCGGGCAAAATGGCATCTCGGATGCCGTTGGTGATACGGGTATATACCTCATCCACATTATCAAGCTCGGTTACGTTTCCTTCGTTATCAATTCCAATGTAAATAGTACCGCCATCGGTGTTTGCAAAAGCGATAACTTCCTTATAAAGCTCATCCGTAACTTGTGCCTTGAATTCAATATTTTCGGTTTCGAATTTCATACCGATTCCTCCGCATAATATGATTTCTATTATTATACACCGAAAATTCGCTTTTGTCAAGCGAATAGAGCGAATATTCAGCGAATTTTCAAAAGAAAAATCAAATTTATAGCGATTTTTTTGAGTTTGCACACTAAAAGTGCAAGTTTGCACACTTGGATTCGTAGAATTATGCAAGAAAGAAAACTCAAAACAAGGCTTGAATTACACTTTTCTGGGCGAACTTTTACTATTCAACTACACTTTTCCGGACGAACTTTAATAGTAAAAGCGGCGAGAGCACTCCCGCCGCCGTGTGTTATTCAGTTATTGTTTCAATGGCAATCTGCATACCAAGTTTGAAAGCGTACTCAAAGATGGCTGCTTCTGCGAGGCTCATATACTCACTCCAACAATCGTGAAACTTTTCAAAGACTTCTTTTTGCTCGTCCGTGAAGCTCTTTTCCAAGTCCTCGTGGTGTCTTGCCATATAGCCAAGCAGTTCTTTCATCTCTTTGGAGTTGGTTCTGCTATCTTCTTGCGGTATGATGTTTCCGTGCCAAAGCTCGTTGATGATCGACTTCATTGATAGATTACCTCCCGCAAAACGATTTCTTCCGCGCTTGCCTTGATATTGTTCATTTCTACTACCCAACGGAGCATATCCCGAGCCTTCATATTCTCGTCTATACCTCTTTCGGCAGTGAGGCTGGAGATAATGCTTTCAATCATCGTTTTTGCTTCAACATCAATCTCATAGAGCCGCTGATTGAGCGTACCTTCCGAGAGAAGATTGGTGTAACGCCCTTTGCGATGCGCTTTGAGATATTTGAGGTGCAATCTTCCGTACTTGCCGATCTCCTTTTGTTCGGGGAGTTCAAGCAAGGGGTAATATTGCTCGCCTCTGAGTTCGTAGGTAATTCCGTTTTGTTCAATGTACTTTTCCATATATTGCACCGTCCTTTCTTTTGGTGCTTTAAGTGTACTACAAAGGCGAAAATACTGCAAATGTACCGATTAGAAAATACGAGAAACGTCCGAAAACGCTCTCGTATTTTTTGTATTTAGATATTTAATTTTACGCGGCTCACACCGTTGCTTACCTCACGCAAAAGGATGGCAGCAGGGATTTTGCTTAGCCACTTTTTGCTGAAATTCGTATTGCTATAATAGCAATCGAAGTTAGCAATCGGGAGTACCACCCAATCGGTATCGGTCGGCTTATTCGCTTCGCAATAGGCAATCACGTCGCATACGACCTCAAACGGAACACCGCCGAGGTCAAGCGCGGCAATAGCGTTTTCTCTTTCGGGAGGTAAAATATATTCCTCGGTTCGCAACGCGCCAAGCTCCAAGGCATCAGCAAGAATATCGTCGAAGCGCAATGCCCACGCGGCTTTGGTGTTGAGTGCGAAGATCGGCACTTGGAGCTGTCTCACCTTCTTTTTCCACTCGGTCTTAAAGCCTTTTACAATCAAAGCGACGGTCGTTTTCGCCTTTTCGCTTACAGCATCGGGGTTCTTTTTTACAAACTTTACGATATTCTGCACGTGGCGGTAATACCATCCCTCTCCCTTGGCATTTACAAGCTCGGGAAAGTCCGAGGAAAACGCGCCGAAATTGGTAATCGGCTCGTCCTCATTTTTATCGGGAATACTGCACCAAGCACAGAGAGCCTTCCTTGCATATTCTACGCGCTCGTAAGGATTACCCCCGCGTAAGCTACCGTCTTGATTGTGGAACAAATAGCCTCGTGCGATTATCGTCAGTATTCTACCGAATCCTTCGAAATCGGTGATGGTTTTGAAAGTGAACCTGCCAAGATAGGAGAGGTCATGCTTGCTTGCGGCAGAATAGGTCGGCTTCTTGATATATGCTTGGAATTCTAACCATTCATTCGTCATTTCCATAACCTCCATTTCTTCTTTTTTGGTTCTTCCACCATAAAGATGTGGCTTCGGTCGAGAGTCAGGTCAAGTACGGTAGCTGGTAACACCTCCAACGCGAACTGTCGCTTACCAAGAGCAACCGCGCATTTTACGACCTCATCGAAATCAAGCGCGCCACGCCTGCTCGGTGGGCAAATAACGTTGATACAGTTGCGGATAATCTGCGCTTTGTAATCGTCGGCGCGTTCTATACCCGAAAGCATTGTTTGCAAATCCTTACTATCACCTTTTTGCTTGGTGATATTTGTCTTTATGCCTTTATTTCGGTGCATATCGTCAAGGTCACAGATAATATCACCGACGATTCTATAACCTCCGTGGCTGAAATCGCAAAGAACGTCCAAATAGTCGGATAATCCCATAACACCCGTAAGTGCGTAAAGCAAATGCTGCCGTTCTTCCGGTGGGGCAAGATGCCAACGAGAATCCTCCAAGCCGTGCCGCGCTTTGCGACCTTGTTGAGGTGACATATTCTCAAATAGTGAATATAGCTCATCGACCGAATAATCATTCTCCTGCCCGCGAGCGTAAAGAATACGGTAAATATCCCCTTTGCGCTTCATTTCGGACGGAATATGATTGATATAGCGGATACGCTGTAACGCAGTTTCATAGTCGCGGATAATAGATGCCACGCGGTCAAGCGTTGTTTTATCAAGCCGTTCTTTCCAATTGGGCAATTGAGCGAACACGAATAAGTATTCATCACTTACGGGAGAGGTTTTAACCTTTTCGGTTGTATGCTCCAGCATATATGCAAAATACGGGAGCTTTTCAAGGTTGGAGCTGATGGAGTTCCAATCTACACTCTCAAAATACTTTTTAAGTCGCGCGTTTTTTGTCGGCTCATACCACTTGTGTGCCTCGTCACTCTCGGCAATCGTTTTATAGCGCAAGAAGATACTGCGGCGCGCTCTTTTATTTTCGATATACTCGGAGAGATCGGGCTTGATGCCGCTTTTAGAGGAGTCAATTTCAAGTCCCGTGAGGATAGCAAGGGTTTCCACATCTTGGTTGTAATGCACCTTGTCCTCGCTCTTAGTATTTTCATCGTAGGCGAGAACACCGCGGTTGAGTGCGGCATTACTGATCTGACCAACGCGAGAGGAAAAGGTGTTCCTTACGGTGACAAATCGGGCATACCAATCGTTCGCATCCGAGATCAGCGGCTCTGCGGTAGGTATTTTCAAAAGCGGTAGCTCGGTGCTACTTCGAATCACACATTGGTTGATAAGTGGATCGGCAATGGTTTTGACCATATCACCGTCGAAGTCAGCACCTCCGAGCCGTTCGGGAATGAGCGAACGGGAGTCCACCATTATTACGTAGCCGAGGTGCGAAAAATATTTCTCACGCAACGCGCCCGGTTTAATTGGCTTTACAAGTGCTTCTTCGTTTCTTGCAATATGTGGGCTACGAAGCACGGTGTAAAATTCACTTTCGGCATAACTCGGAAGCGGAGCGTATATCTCGTTTCCACTTATAAATTCAGCTTCAAGGCGGCGGTAAATATCGTCGCCCTTTTCTTTTAGCGTATCTTTTACAATAAACGCGATCAAGCGCAAAAGGTCATCGGACAGATAGCGGTTATCTCCCGTGACCAAGAGCTTTCCTACCGCGTACTTGGAGAGAATATTCTCAGCACGGTCGGATAGTTCCTTTGCAAATATCGGCTCGTCGATAAACATTCCGTTTTTGGCAATCAGCTCCGCACGGTACTGTCGGCGCTCGGCTGCTATCTCTACGTCCTGCAAGTCGTCAAGGAAGTATTTGCGGCGAGCGCCATTGTCAGCGACGAGGCGATAATAGGCAACCTCGGTGGTTTTCGTAATCCAATTACGGCTATCGTACTCGGGAGAGTCGCGCCAACCGAGAGGCAGCTCCTTTGGACGAAATTCCTCGTCAGTGATGGAGAGGGTGTTCAAGAACTGATAGTTCAGCTCGGTCGTATCTTGTGCGCCAAGCTTATCCTTACCCGACACGTAGAGTGCGTGACCGTATCTCGCACAGCGATCAAGATATTCTCTCCAAGAGAGGTTGTTACTTTCCATCCACTTGCGACCTTTGAACATACTGTCTGTCAAGATAATATCCACGTCGGTAGGATCGTGGCGCTCGCCCCACATATCTACGATATACGGAACTCCAAGCTCGGTGAACAATCCTGCAAAATCAACCTTATGCACAACGCCCTTGATATAGGGCATACGAATCTGAAAGGAATTATGCTCGCGTCCAAGTGCTTCGGCAAGGCGCGGTGAAATAAAGCCCTCACCGTCAAACTCGGTAACCGTAATATCCGTCGTTTTCTCCACGCGGGAATATTTGCGCATCGGGTTATCCGTTCCATCGTCCTCCACCGTGATAACGTTTACGTTCTCGATGGTAGATTGCGGATTTTTAATTACGATGATTTTCTTATCCGAGAGGATGCTCGTATTGCTATATCTCGCTCCGCTTGTAAAAAGGAGCGCGTTGTAGGCGTAGAGCTTACTGAGTTGGCAATCTCCGATATTCATATCGAGCATCATACGCTCCCGAAGCGGCTCGTACACGTCGGCACGAACGAAGGCAAGGCGGTTCTCGCGGCTCATCGAAGCCGAGCGTTCAAAAGCAATATATACGTGATCCTCTTTGCCGAAATTCATTATTCCTTCGGGGCGGAACATATACTCGGCAATCCTTTGATGCTCCAACACTCTGCCCACGGGCTTGCGGTCAAAAATACCCGAAAAGTCGATATATACGAATATGTCGCTTAACGCGTCTGATATAACATCGTTATCGGGGTTCTTGCCTAAAGCAAGCATTGCTTGATAGAAGATCGGGCAATCGTCCTGCAAGGTTCTTTCCACCAAATATTCCTTTGAGGGATCGGTGGTATCAAAATAAAAGCGATATCCGTCATCCGTCTGCCGCGCGGAAGCAAGAATACTTTGCGCCGATATTTCGGGAATGATATATTTTTTGTTTCTCATACGGTTCTCCTTTGATAGAGAGTGGTTTAATTATACAATATTTCCTCCAAAAAGTCAATATGCAATTATTTGATAACTGCCCCCACAAATTTAAAAAAGTGTGAGGAACTTACGTTATCAAATTCGAGAAAAAGGAGGAAAAAGCTATGCTGAAAATCACACCAAGGCAAGCGGAAAGAGTCAACCGTCTTGTGTCAGAGTTATGCGCCAACTGTGACCAAGACGGTAACTGCGTTCTGCTTGACGACGGCGAAGCACATCGCTGTGTGCAACTCATTTCCGTATACGGCATCTACTGCAATTATTTCAAAAATGCGGTACTGCCTGCGGACAAAGAACTACACGAAGAAATCCAAAAACAAAATCACAAACAGTAAAAAGGAGAAATGAAAGTATGAAGAAAATGAACCAAATCTATCTCATCGGTATCGACCACGGCTACGGCAATATGAAAACGGCAAACTGCTGCTTTCCCACGGGTGTGCTGAAAAGCGATACCGAACCCACCTTTGTATCCGACCTGCTTGTATGGAACGAAAAGTATTATTCTATCGGTGTCGGGCACAAGGAGTTCAAAGCCGACAAATTCAACGACGAGGATTATTACGTCCTCACCCTTGCCGCGATTGCGCGGGAGCTTTGGCGAGAGCGCATCACCGAAGCCGACGTTTATATTGCGGCAGGTCTGCCTCTTACTTGGGTAAGTGAGCAGAAAAGCGATTTTAAGAACTATCTGCTTCAAAACAGTGAGGTCGTATTTACCTTCCGCGAGGTGGAATACCGCATCAACATCGTAGGCGCGGAGGTTTACCCGCAGGGGTTCGCCGCTATAGTCAATAATCTGCCGAGCTTTACGGGGGTTACGATGCTCTGCGATATTGGAAACGGCACGATGAACCTGCTCCGCATCGTCAACAAGAAACCCGACGCACAGAGGATGTTTACTGAGAAATACGGCACTCATCAGTGTGCGCTTCTTATCCGTGAGGAAATGATGAAGGTACACCACGCGAGCCTCGACGATGCTATCGTTACGGAAATCTTGAAGAAAGGCACGGCAGAGATCGACGGCGCTTATCTTGAAACCGTCGTAAAGACCGCCAAGAACTACACGGCGGGCATCTTCCGCCGTCTGCGTGAGCACGAATACGATCCCAAGCTAATGAAGCTCTACGTGGTAGGCGGAGGCGGTTGCCTTATCCGCAATTTTGCCGATTACGATGAGAGCCGTGTGACCGTCAATGACGATATTTGCGCTACTACAAAGGGATACGAGCGTATGCTTGAAATGCAACTGCTCCGTGGCGGTGGTCGCGTATGACGATAAAACGGTTTAGTCTGCGCTTCAATTTAGATAACGAAGCAGAGCGCAAAGCTTGGGAACATCTGCAACCCGTTACAGACTCAAAGAACAAGACGATTATCACCGCGATAAACGCTTATTTTGAAACCGACGGGAGGATGGAAACGATCATAAGAGAAACTATCAGAGAGTGCCTAAAGGATATATCCGTTGTGAAAACGGAAGAAACATCCGCCGAGAAAATATCCGAGGAAGAGAATATCCTTATGGACTCGCTTGATATGTTTATGTAACGTGGCATTACGGTGATGCCGCTTTTTTATTGCTCAAAACGAGTGCGGCATCACTTTGGCATTATGAAAATTTTAGGAGGAAAGATTTATATGAAAGCTTATTCATTCAGACAAATGCAGGACGCGGGCATCCGCGTTGACAACTATAAGGCAAACGAGCGCGAGGGCGTATTTATCGCAACGCTTGACGTAAAGCGTTGGGGTAAAGGCAGAAACATCGTTGCCTATTTCACGTTTGAGGACGGTAGCAAGATTATGGCTGCCGCTTGGCAGAATACGGGCTATCTCGGTATCCCCGACATCGAAGAAGGAGCGCGCTTAAAGCTCACGTTTGAAAGAGCAAAGAACGGCAACTCATATCTGCGAAAAGTTGAGAGATACGAGTGTCTTACACCGTAACAAGCAGGACGTTTGTGTGCCAAACGTCGCACCGCCACAAGGGGGTTGTGGCAGAGATTTTAGGGGATGCCCCTAATACCCCGAATGAAAGGATGGTTTTATGAAAAAAGAAGATATAAGAATCGTTGCCCGAGTGACGAAAAAGAAAAGGAGCGTATCAACTCCATAGCCGAGAAATGCGGGCTAAGCACAACAGAATATATCCGTCAAAGAGCGTTGGGATTTGAACCGAGATCGGTTCCGACCGGCGCTCTTTTTGCTTTCTGCGAGAAATTGGATGCGCTCGTCGAGCCACCGTTCTCCGCAGAGGTCAACGCGGCGGCGCTCGCATTGCTAAAGGATATATCTAACACTTTGATCGCGCCGAGAAAGGAGAATATGCGTAAATGGCAACCACAGGATTCTGGCCCGTCAAAGGACGGTTAAAAGAAGTGATCGACTATGCGAACAATCCCGACAAGACCACGGCGAAGGAATACCTTGACGAGGACTTGTATGCGGCAATTCGCTATGTGGAGAACGATAACAAGACCGATCATACGGCATTCGTCACGGGCATCAACTGCTCCAAGCATAACGCTTATCACGAAATGGTTGCCGTAAAACGCCGCTTCGATAAGCGTGGGAAGAATATTGCCTATCACGGATACCAAAGCTTTGCCGAAGGTGAGGTTACTCCCGAAGAAGCGCATCAGATCGGCGTGGAAACCGCGCGGAAGATGTGGGGCGCGAAATACCAAGTGGTCGTCACCACCCATCTCAATACCGATAACATCCACAACCATTTTGTAATCAATAGCGTTTCTTTTACCGACGGGAAGAAATTCCGCAACAGTATTGGCGACCGTTTGGAGCTTAGAAAGATCCCCGACGCTATCTGCGCCGAGCGAAGCAAATCGGTCATTCAAAGCCACAAATTTTATAGCAACAAGAAGGCGTATTGGGCGCAAAAGGCGGGACACGTTACCCACCGTGAAATGCTGCGGCGCGACGTGGAGGAAGCTTTATCACAGTGCATCAACCATATTGAGTTTATGGCATATCTCAAAGCGCTTGGCTACACCTTTACGCGAAATTTTGATTATGAACATCCCGCCGTTATTTCGGCGGGGTGGTCACGCTCCGTTCGCCTTAGCAACTTGAATGACAAATATACGAAGGAAAATCTCTACAAGCGTTTTCGTTGGAATCACGATCATATGGAGCAGATCAAATACCGACCGCCGAAAATGAAGCGTAAGCCTATGCTTGATTTTGAACGTCAAATGCGAGAAGCGGCACAAATGGACGGGCTTCAACTCTTGTTTGCCATTATCGTTGAGATGTTTAAGATCTGTACGGGCAATAACGTACAAGAAGCGGATAGCCGTCCCGTATCTCCGATGATAAGAACCGAGGCATCGAAAGCCGACAAATATATGGAAGAATATTAGCTCTTGCGCGACCACTATATCGAGTCGCCGCAGGAGCTTTTGTCATTTCAGCAGAATACGGCGACTCGTATTGCCGAGTTAGATCAGAAACGTTATGAATTACGCTTACGGATTCGCCGCGTGAAAACGTCAGAGGAAGAAGCGTCACTCAAAGAACAATGCAAGGCGCTGACAAAGGAAATGACTCCCTTGCGCAAACAATTAAAGATTTCTCTGCGCATCGAACAGCACACCCCGCGTATCAAAGAATTGCTTGATGCCGAGCGAGAAATTGAACTAAAGAACAACGGATTTATCCAAAAGAAAGATAAAACAAGAACGAGGTAAAATGATATGAAAAACACGAAAAATATATTGATTGAAAAATTACACGCATTTGAAAACCACCCTTACAAGGTGCAAGATAACGAGGAAATGGAACGACTTGCCGAAAGCATTCGTGAGCACGGCGTTCTATCTCCCATTATCGTTCGCCCCAAGGAGAACACCGAAGATGAATACGAGATCATATCCGGTCACAGACGGGTTATGGCAAGCAAGAAGGCAGGGATTACGGAAGTCCCTGCCTTAATCGTTTCTCTCGACCGTGATGCTGCGGCAATCGTATTGGTGGATAGCAACCTCCACCGCGAGCACATTCTGCCGAGCGAGAAAGCTTTTGCTTATAAGATGAAAGCGGATGCAATGGCTCATCAAGGTTGGAGGTCTGATTTAACTTCGTGCCAAGTTGGCGCGAAGTTGAGAACAGACGAGCAAATTGCCGCTGATACCAATGAAAGTGCAAGACAAGTCCAACGCTATATCCGTCTTACCAACCTTATCCCCGAAATCCTTGAATACGTGGACGAGGGGCGCATTTCCTTTACTCCCGCCGTGGAGCTTTCCTATCTCAATGAACAAGAGCAATACGACCTCTTGGAGCAGATGGAGATCAACGATTGCACTCCGTCGCTCTCGCAGGCTTGCCGCTTCAAGAAGATCAGCTATGAGCAAGGCTTGACACCCGAAATCATTGCCGAGATTATGAGCGAGGAAAAGGCAAATCAGAAGGAGATGTTCAAGGTGCCGATGGATTCGAAAGTATATCCCCAAAGGCAATGCCAAACAAACCGAGGACTTCGTGCTGAAAGCCTGCGAGCATTACTACAAAGTCCTTCAGCGCAAAAAAGAGCGAAGCTTATAAGGAGGACTGCCTATGACCAAACGCCAAAAGATCGACGTTGCGCTCCCCGAAGAACTGCTTAATTCCTTTGTCAAAGCCTTAGTGCCTGAGATACGCGCGTTTTACGACAGCGACGAGGGCAAAACCTACTTTGAAAAGTGGCTCGCTAAGCATCCCTAATACCAGAAAAAGCCACCCGATGCTCGCGCGTCGGGTGTTTCCGTATCGGTACAATCGACTTATCAAGAGAAATAATTATAATTATATTAGGACGAATAGGAGGTATTACAATGAACGTAGTAATATACGCTCGATTTTCAAGCCATAGTCAGACCGAGCAATCCATCGAAGGTCAGTTAAAGGTCTGTTACGAATATGCTGAATCTCACAATTACACCATTGTGGGTGAATATATCGACCGCGCACAAAGCGGTAAGTTTGATAACCGCGCCGATTTCCAAAGAATGATTGCGGATAGCGACAAGCATACCTTTGAGGGTGTGCTTGTCTATCAGCTTGACCGCTTTGCCCGTAACCGTTACGACAGCGCGATCTACAAAGCCAAGCTAAAGAAGAACGGAGTTAGGGTTATGTCCGCCAAAGAGAATATCTCGGACGATGCGTCGGGTATTCTTATCGAGGGCGTTCTTGAAAGTATGGCGGAATACTATTCCGTAGAGCTTGCACAGAAGATTAACCGAGGTATGGCAATCAACGCAGAGAAATGTCTATCCAACGGCAGCAATCCCGGACTTGGTTACAAGGTAAACAAAGACCGCACCTTTTCGGTTGACGAGGAAGAAGCGGCAATCGTCCGCGAAATCTACGAGCGTTATGCAAGTGGTGAAACCAAAGCCGATATTGTCAAGGACTTGCAACGAAGGAAGGTCAAGACTTCAATCGGTAACGAGTTTACCTGCAACAGCCTCAGCCATCTTCTTAAGAACAAACGCTATATCGGCATATATTTATACAAAGGAGTTGAAACGCCCGGTGGAATGCCGCGTATTATGGACGACGACTTATTCTATCGGGTACAAGCGCTTATGAACAAGAACAAATCCGCACCCGCGCGGACTCGCGGCGAAAACGAATATCTATTGACAACCAAGCTTTTCTGCGGTCATTGCAAGGAAATGATGGTCGGCTACGGCGGCACGGGCAAGTCTGGCAGACAGTACCATTATTACAAGTGCAAGAACTCTCGCAAAAACAAATGCGATAAGAAGGTTGTCGGCAAGGAGTATATTGAAAACCGCGTAATCGAGGTGTGTCTGCAAATACTCACCGACGATAAGATACGCTATATTGCCAAGCGTGTTGCGGAGGAATGCAACAAGAGTCCCGACAACCTTTCGATAAAGGAAATTAAGAAAGCCATCAAAGAGGTCGATACCGCGATTGAGAACCTTTGGAAAGGTATTGAGCAAGGACAAGCGGTTGATATGCTGACCGAGCGTTTGAACCGTCGCCAAGCCGAGAAAGCGGAATTAGAAGCGCAGCTCGCCATTGAGAATAACAAGAAGATCTGTCTGACCGAAGCGCAGATATACGCCTTTCTCGATTTTATCTGTGAAATGCCGATGGACGACGTCAATAAGCGCAGAGCACTCATAAACATCTTCGTACACTCGATCTATCTGTACGATGACCATTTCACTATAATCATCAACGCAAGCAAGAAGCCTTTGAGCATTGACAATATCCCGCTTGACGAGATTGAAGAAGCTTTTGAAGGCGAAAATGAAGGAAAGGAGGGGTGTTCGTCTATGACGACACCTGCTCCACCAGCTTGGCGGCAAAGCGCCGTCTGACAGGTACGGGCCATTCGGCCCGTGCCTTTGTCTTGGCGCTTGCCGCCTGCGCCGTCTTTCGCAAAAAGTTTTGGGCTGCGCCCAAATACGTTTTTGCGAGGCTGAGGACAAAAAGTATTATTTTAGTTTTTTAAGGTAGATATTATGGTGGCAAAGCGCCGTCTGACAGGCACGGGCCATTCGGCCCGTGCCTTCGTCTTGGCGCTTGCCGCCTGCGCCTCCTTTCGCAAAAAGTTTTGGGCTTACGCCCAAATACGTTTTTGCGAGGCTGAGGACAAAAGCAATCGCTGTCATCCCGAACCTGACGCAAGGCGCCCTGGCGAGCGTTTGCGAATGTAGAATGTAAAGTGTAGAGTGTAGAATTTAGGACAAACCTTATGTCCTCCCGAGCCGCCGCCGAGGGGGCTCATCGCGGGCTTTGCTATGGGCGGGCGAGTGAGATCCTTCGACTGCGCTTCGCTCCGCTCAGGATGACAAGGGGCGCCCACCCCTACCGTCATCCCGAGCTTGTCGAGGGATCTCATTGTCGAGCTCTGCCGAATGTAGAATGTAAAATGTAAAATGTAGAGTGTAGAATTGAGGATACACTTTATGTCATCCCGAGCCGCCACCGAGGGATCTCATTTCTATAAATATGACCAAAGCTCTCACGAAAAATCGCAGGGCGAAGCCCGAGATTTTTGTGAAGAAAGCGGCGGAGCCGAGGCGGAAGCGAGCGGCCGCCCGCACGGGCGGCCGTGAGAAACCAGCCTCGGGCGGAGCCGCCGTCGAGGGATCTCATTGTCGAGCTCTGCCGAATGTAGAATGTAAAATGTAAAGTGTAGAATTTAGGACAAACCTACTGTCATCCCGAGCCTTTTGTGAAAGAAAAACGGCCGCCCGTGCGGGCGGCCGAAAAACTTGCCGCGGGCGGGGTGCAAAGATGCGCCCTGCCCGCGGTCCCCTCCGCTTGCAGAGAGGGCAAGACCCTCAGAAGCGGAAAGGAGTGACCTGGTATACGTAATAGTTGAGCCAGTTGGTGTAAAAGAGGTTGGCCGCGCCCGACCAGGTGACGCGCACGCGGGTGTGCGTGTCGTCGGTAAAGTAGTTGTACGGCGGGCGGATGGGCAGGCCCTTGGCCACGTCTCGCTCGTATTCCTTTTTGAGGGTGTCGCGGTCGTACTCCATGTGGCCGGTCAGAAAGATCTTTTTGTTGTCCTTCGACTTGGCGATCGAAAGGCCCGTCGCCTCCGTTTCGCTGAGCACGATGAGGTCCTCCGTGCGGCGCACGTCCTCCATGTCGACGGCGGTGTGCCGCGAATGGGGCATGAAGAACACGTCGTCCATGCCCTTGAAGAGGGGCTCGTGCCGCTCGGGGTCGACGGCGTGCGGGAAGATGCCGAACAGCTTTGTGGGCAGCAGGTGTTTGCGGACGCCGTAGTGGTAGTACAGCGCGGCCTGCGCCCCCCAGCAGATGTAGATGGTGCTGGTCACGTTGCGGTCGGCAAAGTCGAAGATCTTTGTCAGTTCCTGCCAGTACGCCACCTCTTCAAAGGGCATGGTCTCCACGGGCGCGCCCGTGATGATCATGCCGTCGAAGTGCTTGTCCTTGATGTCGTCGAACTTTTTGTAAAAGCGCTCCAAATGCGCGGCCGCCGTGTTCTTGCTCTTGTACGACTCGGTGTACACGAGCGTGACGTTGACTTGCAGCGGCGAATTGGACAAGAGCCGCATGAACTGCGTTTCTGTTTCCACCTTGGTGGGCATGAGATTCAAAATGGCGATCTCCAACGGGCGGATGTCCTGCGTGAAGGCGCGTTCGTCGCTCATCACGAAGATGTTTTCATGCTGCAAGGCGGAATAGGCGGGAATGTCTTTGGAAATGACGATGGGCATAAAATACCTCTGGTTCACGAAATTTTTTCAAAAGAGATGAAAAAATTTCCGTGATTTGAAAGACAACCGAATGTTCGCCGCGATAATACGCGGCTCTGCATTCGTTTTTCTCTCTGCGGCGCGCGCCAAATGCTCTCGATCATAAGCGCGCCGCATTCACTCTTTCCTTATAAGCCGCAAGTTTGCGGCAAATTGGGTGCGCTTAGGCAAAAGTGTGATTTTGCCACGCGCGATAGGATCCTTTTAAGCGGGCGAAAATTCACCCTCTTCCCCTACACCGCTCGTGCGGCGTCGTACGATCCTTGCTTACACCTTTGCAAGAGCCTGTTCGAGGTCGGCGATGATGTCCTCGGGGGCCTCGATGCCGACGGAGAGGCGCACGAGGTTTTCGGGCACGCCCGCCTCTTCGAGCTCCGCTTTGGTGAGCTGGCGGTGGGTGGTCGACGCGGGGTGCAGCACGCAGCTGCGCACGTCGGCCACGTGCGTTTCCTGGGTGATCAGTTGCAGCGCCTCCATAAAGCGCGCGGCCTGCTTCACGTCCCCTTTGATGCCGAAGCTGAGCATGCCGCCCTGCCCCTTGGGCATGTACTTTTCGGCCAGGGCGTGGTACTTGTTACCGGGCAGCGAGGCGTGCCAGACCCAATCGATCTTGGGATGCGCGGCGAGGTAGGCGGCCACCTTCTGCGCGTTGGAGGAATGCCGCTCCATGCGCAGCGCCAGCGTGTCGGCGCCCAGCCAGCTCAAAAAGGCGTTCTGCGGGCTCATCATGGCGCCCATGTCGCGCATCATCTGCGCGCGGCACTTGGTGGCGAAGGCGGCCGCGGGCAGGTCGGCATAGACGAGGCCGTGGTAGCTCTCGTCGGGCTCGTTGAACGAGGGATAGCGCGGGTTGCCCTTGAAGGGGAACTTGCCGCCGTCGACGATCATGCCGCCGAGCGCCGCCGCGTGGCCGTCCATGTACTTGGACGTGGAATGGATGACGAGGTCCGCCCCCCACTCGAAGGGACGGCACAGCACGGGCGTGGCCAGCGTGTTGTCCACCGCGAACAGCACGCCGTGCTTTTTGGCGATGCCCGACAGCTTTTCAAAGTCCAATACCTTGATGGAGGGGTTGGCCACCGTTTCGCCGAAGATGAGCTTCGTCCTGCCGTCGACGAGCTTTTCGATCTCCTCCGCGGGCGCGTCGGGGTCGAAAAAGCGGGTCTCGATGCCGAGCTTGGGCAGCGTGACGGCAAAGAGGTTGAAGGTGCCGCCGTAGATGGCCGAGGAGGAGACGATGTTGTCCCCCGCGCCGCAGACGGTAAAGGCCGTGAGCGTGGTGGCGGCCATGCCCGAGGAGCAGCCGATGCCCGCCACGCCACCTTCCAGAGCGGCCACCTTGCCTTCAAAGGCGGCGACGGTGGGGTTGGCAAGGCGGGTGTAGAAGTAGCCGTCCGCTTTGAGGTCGAACAGGTCGGCCATGTCCTGCGTCTTTTCGTAAAAATAGGTCGTGCTCTGCGAGATCGGCGGGATGCGCTCCTCGCCGGACTTGGGGCGGTAGCCCCCCTGCACGCAGATGGTGTCCGTTTTGTATGCCATGGTTCGTTCTCCTTGCCGAAAAATTTTTCCGATCCTTTCGGGAACGCGCCCGCCTTTTTATGCGGCCGTTCCCCCTCTTGTCCGCGCGGACCGAAGGCCCGTTCACGTATATTCCTTGATCCTGCGCTCGGCCTCGCGTTTGAGGTCCTTTTCTTTGAGGGCCTGCTTTTTGTCGTAGGTGTGCTTGCCGCGGCAGAGCGCCACCTCCGCCTTGACGAGCGCGCCCGAAAAATAGACCTTCAACGGCACGAGGGTGTAGCCCTTTTCGTTGACTTTGCCGCAGATCTTGGCGATCTCCGCCTTGTGCAGGAGCAATTTGCGGTCGCGGCGCGCGTCGCGGGTGTTGAAGGCGCCGCTCTTGTCGTAGACGGCGATGTGCATGTTTTTGATGATGACCTCGCCGCCGCGGACGAAGCAAAAGCTGTCGGAAAGGTTGCAGTTCCCGCGGCGGATGGACTTGACTTCGCTGCCTTCGAGCACGATGCCCGCCTCGAACTTTTCTTCGATGAAATATTCAAACGACGCCGATTTGTTGAGCGCGACGATCTTTACCGCCATGTCTCTTCTCCCCGAAGCAGGCCGTACAGGCAGCTGTCGTGCAACCGATCGTTTTTCCAGACGCTCCTGCGCAGAGCCCCTTCCTGCACAAACCCGCACTTTTCCAGCACCCGCCGTGAAGCGGCGTTGTCCGCAAACGGCTCGGCGAAGATGCGGCAGATATCCCACCGCGCAAACCCTTCTTTGCACAGGCGCGACGCGGCTTCCGTCATGATGCCGCGGCCCCAGTACGCGGGCGCCAGCCAGTAGCCCAGTTCCGCGCTTTTACGGTATACGTCGTCCTGTTTTTCGAGCGAAACGCCTCCCACGGCGCGCCCTTCCACGACGATCGCGCGCAGCAGCGTGTGCGCCTCGTCCGCGCCCGCGGCGAAGGCGATGAACCCGTCCGCATCGGCGCGCGTATACGGGTGCGGGAAAGCGTCCCGCAGCCACGCGGCGATGCGGCCGTCGGCCGCGTTCTCCGCCAGCGAAGGCGCAAGCGCGGCGTTCCACCGTTCCAAAGAAAATTCCATCGCGATCCCTCCGCGGACTACTTTTTGCGCCGCCTGCCCGGCCGGCGCTTGGCGGGGGCGTGCCCGCCGCCCTTTTTTGCTCGGGTGCCCTTTTTCCCGCGGCCGCCCGCGGGGTGCTTGCCGCCCTTATGGGCGGGCTTTTCCGCGCCCTTGCGGGCCCTTTCGGCGGGCGCGGCGCTTTTTTGCCCCGCATTGCCGGCCGCCTCCGCGGGCAGGAAGGTGCAGCGGCGGGCGCCCACATCGCACCCCGCCACGACGATCTCCATGACGTCGCCGAGGCGGTAGGAGCGCAGCCTGCCCTGCAAGAGGGAATGCGCCTCGTCAAAGGCGTAGTCGTCGGGCGGCAGGTCCTCGATGCGGATGCGCCCCTCGACGGTGTTTTCCAGCTCCACGAACAGCGCGGAGGCCGTCACGCCCGAAACGGTGCCCGTGAACGCCTCGCCGATGTGGCCGCGCATGTAAAAGACTTTGTACAATTCGTCGACGTCGCGCTCGGCATCGTCGGCGCGGCGCTCGCATTCCGAGCAGGCCGGGCCCGCGTTTTTGACGAAGGAAGAAAAGCTCTCCGCGCGTTCCGCGTCGCCGTCTAAAATGCAGCCGAGGATGCGGTGGACGACGAGGTCGGGATAGCGGCGGATGGGCGACGTGAAATGGCAGTAGCAGCGCGACGCCAGCCCGAAGTGGCCGCCGTTTTCGGCGGAGTATTTGGCCTTGGCCATCGAGCGCAGCATGACCTTGCAGGCGGCGCTCCGCGCGGGCGTGCCCTCCAATTTTTCGAGCACGCGCGCGTAGTCCTTCGGGCGCACGTTTTCGGGGCGCAGCCCCGCGGCGACGCCCAGCCCCGCCAGGTAGGCGAGGAAGGCGGACGCCTTTTCGGCGGACGGCTTTTCGTGGACGCGGTACAAAAAGGGAAGTTTGAAGGAGGTGACGTATTCGGCCACGCATTCGTTGGCGGTGACCATGAACTCCTCGATGAGCCGTTCGGCGGGGCCGCGGGCACGCGGCGCTAAGGCGATGGCGCCGTCGCGGAGGGTGATCTCCGCTTCGGGCAGGGCCAGATCGAGCCCGCCCCGTTCCCTGCGCTTTGCCGACAGGACGTCGGCGAGGGCGCGCATGTCTTCGAGCATGGGCACGAGGGCGGCGTAGCGTTCACGCAGCGAGCCGTCCCCCGCCAGAATGGCGTTGACGGCCGCGTAGGTCATGCGGGCGGCCGAGCGGATGACGCCGCGCACGACCTCACAGCCCGTGACCTTCCCGCGCGCGTCCAGCGAAATGAGGCAGGACAGCGTGTAGCGCGGCTCCCCCTCGTTGAGCGAGCACGCGCCGTTGGAGAGCGATTCGGGCAGCATGGGCAGGACGCGGTCGGGAAAATACACGCTGGTGCCGCGGGCGTAGGCCTCGTTGTCGAGGGTGCCGCCCCGCTTTACGTAGTGCGAAACGTCGGCGATGTGCACGCCGAGGCGGTAGCCCTCCCCCGTGCGGGCGAGGGTGACGGCGTCGTCGAAGTCGCGCGAGTCGTCCCCGTCGATGGTGATGACGGTCTCGCCCGTGAAGTCTCTCCGCCGCCCCGCCACGACGGGTTCGGCGGCCGCCTTTTCGGCCTCGCGCAGGGCGGCGGGAGAAAAAGCCACGGGCAGACCGCAGGCGCGGATGGCGGCTTCCTCCTCCACGGCGAGCTCGCCGCTTTGGCCGAGGATCTCCTCCACGCTGCCTTCGGGGCTCTTGCCGTCGGGATAGGCGGTGATGCGCACGATGACCTTTTCGCCGCTCGCCGCGCGCAGGCCGCCGACGACGCGCACCTCGCCGCACAGCCGCCGCTCGTCCGGCTCGACGACGGCGCCGCGCTTGTCCCGGAAATAGGTGCCCGGAACGCGCACCATGCCGCGGCGCACGACCGCGTACACGGCGGCCTCGTCTCCGCGGTCTCCGCCGATGAGGCGGGCCAGCACCACGTCCTTGTGCAGCGCGCCGTGCAAGGACCTGTGCGGGATGTACCAATCGGGCCCTTCCGCGCGCTTCAAAAAGGCGAAGCCGCGTTCGCTGCCCTGCACGGTGCCGAGGACGAGGCCGAGCTTTTCGGGCGTGACGAAGCGCCCGCGCTCGTCCCGCACGATCTCGCCCCGCCCTTCGGCCTCCTCCAACAGTCGGTAGAGCGCGTCACGCCCGCCGCGGGAGGAAACGCCGAGAAGGCGCGCGATCTCGTTCTTTTTTTTGTATTGCAGCTCGCCCGAACGGATGCGTTCCAAAAGCTCTTCGGCTGCGATCATGCGCCCTCCCTTTGCCCCGCGCCGTCCGCGGGGCGGTACGGCCGCACAGAGACCGCGGCCGACTTCCTTGAAATAACATTATAAACAAAGGCGGCTATTCCTGGAATAACCGCCCTTTCCCGTCGTAAAACGCTTGCTATTAGCCGGTGATGCCCCACACCGCGTTGAGCTGCAAAATGAAGAACACGATGGCCAGCACTGCCAGCGTGATGAGGCAGATGATGGTCCACCTCTTCATCTTGCTCTCCATCGAGCGGCCCTTGTTCTTGCCGAAGAAGGTCTCGCTCGAACCGCCGAGGGCGTCGATACCGGTCGAGTTGCCGGGCTGGAAGAGCACGATGACGATGGCCGCCACCGCACAGATCAGCATCGCGATCAACAAGATCAGGCAGATGATATGGTATGCCAATTCGGACGCTTCCGAATTGAAGGCCCCGCCGATCAGCAGGCCGGACAACATTCGCATCGACTCGAACATCTTTTACTCCAAGCAATGATTTCCAGCGCCGTGCCGTACCATAACGGCATACAGCCTATACAGTATACCATACCGCGCGGGATTTTTCAACCGTTTTTTTGCGCGTGAACAAACTTTTTCGCGGCGGCGCGAACTTTTTTGGCGTTTTGCGCCGCTCAGCGCACGATCAGGCTCTTGCCCGTCATCTCGGCGGGCACGGGGATGCCCATCATGTCCAACAAGGTGGGCGCGAGGTCGGCAAGCACGCCGCCTTCGCGCAGTTTCACGCCTTTGAGCGCGTCGCACACCAGCACGACGGGCACGGGGTTGGTGGTGTGCGCGGTGAAGGGCGAACCGTCCTCGGCGATCATCTTGTCCGCGTTGCCGTGGTCGGCCGTGAGCAGCGCGCCGCCGCCCATCTCCAAGATCTTTTTGAGGACGCGGTCCACGCATTCGTCGACGGCGGCCACGGCCTTTTCGGCCGCTTCCAGAACGCCCGTGTGGCCGACCATGTCGCAGTTGGCGAAGTTGAGGATCATCGCGTCGTACTCGCCCGTGGAGAGCTGCTCGATGACCTTGTCCGTCACCTCGTAGGCGCTCATTTCGGGTTTGAGATCGTAGGTGGCCACCTTGGGGGAAGGCACCAGCACGCGCACCTCGTTCGGGTTGGGCGCCTCCACGCCGCCGTTGAAGAAGAAGGTGACGTGCGCGTACTTCTCCGTTTCGGCGATGCGCAGCTGTTTTTTGCCCAAGGACGCGAGGTATTCGCCGAGGGTGTTTTTCAGGCTCTGCGGCTTGAACGCGACCCGCACGTGGGAGAAGGTGGCGTCGTACTGCGTGAAGCAGACGTAATCGGGCGCGAGGTAGCCCGTTTTGCGTTCAAAGCCGTCAAAATCGGGCTCGGTGAAGGCGCGGGTGATCTCGCGGGCGCGGTCGGGGCGGAAGTTGAAGAACACGACGCTGTCCCCCTCCTCGACGAGCGCCACGGGCTTGCCGCCTTTGACGACGTTGGTGGGCAGGATAAATTCGTCGGTGACGTCCTTTTTATAGGACTCTTCGATGGCGGCGGCGGGGTCCTCGGCGGGGATGCCGTTGCCGAGGGTGAGCATCTCATAGGCTTTGGAGACGCGCTCCCAGCGGTTGTCACGGTCCATGGCGTAATAGCGGCCGCACACCGAGGCGACGGTGCCGAAGGAGAGCTTGTCCATCTCTTTTTGCAGGTCGCGCACGAAGCCCGCGCCCGAGGTGGGAGATACGTCTCGCCCGTCCATGAAGCAGTGCACGTAGGCGTTTTCCAGCCCCTGCCGCTTGCACATTTCCAGCAGCGCGTACAGGTGGGTGTTGTGGCTGTGCACGCCGCCGTCGGACAACAGCCCCCAGATGTGCAGCTTTTTGCCCTTTTGTTTGGCGCTGTTCATCGCCCAGAGCAGCGCTTCGTTTTCAAAAAACTCGCCGTCTTGGATCTCTTTGGTGATCTTGGTAAGTTCCTGGTAGACGATGCGGCCGGCACCCATGTTCAGGTGCCCCACTTCGGAGTTGCCCATCTGCCCGTCGGGAAGCCCCACGCTCATGCCCGAAGCGCCCAGCTGCGAAGAAGGGTACTCGCGCTCGTAGCGCTTGACGTTGGGGCTGCCTTCCAGCTCGATGGCGTTGCCCTCTTTGCTTTGGTTTATGCCGTAGCCGTCCATGATGACGATCGCATAAGGTTTTTTCATGCATGTGCCCTCGCTGTTTTATTCCTTATCTATTATAGCGCAACGGGCGCCGTTTTGCAACTTTCCGAAGGCGCACGTCCAAATTTTTCGGCGACGTTCCCGCAAAACGGTGTGTGAACGTTTCGCTGTCTAATCGATAAAAAAGTAACGATTTATGGTTTTTATTGGAATATTTGCTTGACAAGAAAGGCACAACGTGCTATATTATGTGCAGGTATACGCAATATGATATTTTTGCGCTGTAATGACAGAGTGCAAAGTTTTGTTGCGGGGAAAGTATGGGTAAAGCTGAATTGTACGCGAAAGCGATCCGCCATCGCTTGCAGGAAGCCATCCGTTCCTGCGGGATGAGCCAAAAAGAGATCGCCAAACAGACGGGCATCAGCCCTTCCACTGTGAGCAAATATGCCCGCATGGAAAAAACACCTTCCATCGATACATTCGCGCAGCTGTGCCGCGTGCTCGGCGTTTCTTCCGATGCGATCCTCGGTCTGGACCGCGGCGGGGAATGAACGTGCACCGTACAGCGGCGGATCGTCATCAAGCTCGGCGACCGCCACGGCCCCTGCCGCGGTAATCCACAGCGCCGAAAAAGAGTTGTATTATGTTTTCCAAGATCCTCAAAACCATGCGTAAAGAGAACGACACGACGCAGGTCGAACTGGCCGAAAAGCTCGGCGTCAAGCAGTCCACCGTCAGCAGCTGGGAGATCGGCCGCTCGCGCCCGACGTTTGAACAGGTGATCGAGATCTCCAACATCTTCGGTTGCTCTACCGATTATCTCCTCGGCAAGTCTGACAACGACAACAACTACGTCTACACCGACAACAAGACGCTGCAAAACTTCTACGTCGATTTCAGCAAGCTGTCCAAGACCGAGCAGCAATTCCTCGTCAAGGCCGTCAAGGCGTACGTCGAACAGAAATAACTTTCTCCGACGGGAACACGGTGCGCGCCTCCGCGGCGCCCCTCCCCTGCCCGCACCCGAACAGAGCGCGGGCGTGTTTCCTTTCCAAATAGTTAACACGATTAACTATTAACGGTATAAATATCCGCCGCACCGATGGTGCGGCGGTTTTTGGTTGCAAGCAGAATGCAGAATGTAAAATGTAGAGTGTAGAATTGAGGAAGGATCCCCTGCCGCCGAGGGGCCTCATGGCGGGCTCGGGCGAATGTAGAATGTAGAGTGTAGAGTGTAGAATTGAGGAAATAATCTATATTCACAAAAACCGCGGGCTGATGCGTGCCGAATGTAGAGTGTAGAATGTAGAGTGTAGAATGTAGAGTGTAGAATGTAGAATGTAGAATTGAGGATGTATCATTATGTCATCCCGAGCCTGCCGAGGGATCTCATTGTCGGGCCTTCCTGTGGGCGGGCAAGTGAGATCCTTCGACTGCGCTTCGCTCCGCTCAGGATGACAGAGCGGTGCGCCCTCTCTCTGTCATCCCGAGCTTGCCGAGGGATCTCATTGGCGGGCTCGGGCGAATGTAGAATGTAGAGTGTAGAGTGTAGAATTGAGGACAAAACTTATATCATCCCGAGCCCGACACAAGGCGCCCAGGCGGGCGTTTGCGAATGTAGAATGTAGAGTGTAGAGTGTAGAATTGAGGAATGCCCCCTTAAAACCCTTTTCGGGTAGTAAGGGGGCAGAATGTGGGCCGATGAAGGCGTTACCGTTTGGCGACGGCTGCCGCGCGCATGGCTTTGAGGACGGCATCGGCAATGGCGCTCATGCCGCGGGCGCCCGGGTGGAGGGTCTGCGTCGTGTCCGCGCCGAAATAGTCCTCCATGTTTTCCTCGGTGATGCCGCTGTCGCGGTAGAGGTCGGCCACATCGTACCCGAAACGGAGCGCCAGGGCGCGGATGATGTTGTTGAACTCTTCCAGCGCCACCACGCCGCCCTCGCGCATGCAGCCGTTGGGCAGCAGCGTGCAGCAGAACACCTCGGCATCGGGGTAACGGTTTTGGATCTTATCCAGCATCACGGCGTAGTAATCGGCAAAGGTATCGGGGTCGCCGTAGCCGCTTTCTTGGATGAGCGCGCCCCAATCGATCTCGTCGACGGCGCCGGGATCCAAATAGTACCCGTCGTTTTGCGCATACGCATTGAAGTTGTTGATGCCGATGTACACGACGATGACGTCGGGATCTTTTCCGCTATTGACGCCCGCGTCCGCGTGCAGCTGCACGCAGCGGTCCAGCACCCTCCGACCGAAACGGTCGCCCGACCAGGCGTTGTCGACGAGCACGTTCATGCCCGCCGCGTCCGCCACCTTTTTCCACCAGGTATCGCGCACGTCGTACACGTCAAAAGTATTCACGTTCCCATAATACAATACATTGTCCCCGATGGTGCTGTTGGTATCGGGGTTGTTGGAATAACCGGGATAGGTGGAGATGCTGTCCCCGAGGATGGAGACGTATTTGCCCGCGTACGCCGCCGCAAACTCCGCCTCCTCCAAGGCCTGCCAATGCTCGGCAAAGGAATGCGCTTCGCCCATGCCGTATTCGTAGTAAATGTCGAACACGAGGTTGTCTTCATTATTGGGGGCGCCATCGTTGAGGAGGAATTGCCCCTCCGCAAAGCCTCCCCACGCTTTGTAGCCCCATACCACCGTGTCCCCCGACACGCCGACGGCCAGGCGCTCGTCCTCTCCGCACTCGATGCGGCAGTCTACGTACACGTATTCGTTCGTGAAATTTTCGTGCGGGAGGTGCAGTTCGTATTTTTCGACGTAGTTGTTTGCGAAATCGCTTTTCTGCGAGACTTTGACCTTGTAGACGGTGACGACGGGGCAGGCGGCTTCGTTCACGCTCTTGACGGGGATACCGATGCGCGTGATGGTTTTGCCCGCGAACAGGTCCTCGTCCGCATAGGCAAAGGGCGCCACGCCGTAGGCGACATCGCTCAGCGCGCCCACTTCGCCCGCATCCTCTCGGATATCCGGATACAGCGGCGCGCTGCCCGCGGCGTAAAACTCGGCGCGGACCTGCACCGCGAGGGTATCCGCGAGGCCGTTCTGCTCGCTGAGGACGCCTGCGGACAGCCTGGCAAAGTTGCCGTCCTCGTCGTCTGCGGGAACGGAAGGCGCGTAATACAGGCCCACCGAGCCGCTGCCGCCGAGCACGAGCGTTTCGTCCGCGGCGACTGTGAGGCGGAGCCCGATGGTGTTGGCCCCCTCGCTCACGGTATAGGCCTGCGTGTTTGCCTCGGCCGTTTGGGCGGCGACGTCCGCCACCTTGGCGGTGCCGATGTGCAGCTGCCCCGCGCTTTGGGCGATGACCCGCAGCTCGGTGACGATGGTGTTGCCGTACTGCGTGCGCTGCGACGCGGGCATGTACCCCGCCCAGAGCGCGACGGGATCGGAGGAGAGGTCGAGATACCCGCCCGGGTAGTACTTGCTCATGGTGCCTTCGAGCCCGAGGGTGCTTTCGGCCACATCCTCGCCCAAAGACGAGCCCGCCGCGTATTCCGTGCGCTCGGCGCCGTTCCAGAAATACCCGTCGTACCCGACGTAGAGGGTCTGGCCGTCTTCGCCGTCCTCGCCGTCCTCACCGTCCTGGCCGTCCTGGCCCGCGGGGCCCTGCGGGCCTTGGAGGCCCGTATCGCCCTGGTCGCCCTTGTCGCCCTGCGCGCCCTTGATGTTGCCGATCTTCTCCCAGCCGCTCTCGCCGCGCCGGTAGAGATCGTAAGTCTGCGTGTCGAGGTAAAAATCGCCGACGGCGCCCGCCGTGCCCGTCGAAGGCACGCCCGCGCCCGTGTACCACGCTGCGCCGTTTTGGCCGTCCTGGCCGTCCTGGCCGTCCTGGCCCGCGGGACCCTGTTCGCCCGCGGGGCCCTGCGGGCCCGTATCGCCCTTGTCGCCCTTGTCGCCCTTTTCACCCTGTTCGCCTTGGATGCCCTGCTCGCCCTGCGGGCCTTGGGGGCCGGCGGGGCCCTGCGTTTCGTCGCAGGCGGCAAACAGGGCCGCGCAGCAAAGCAAAACGGCCGCCAGCAACACGACGGCGACGCGCTTACAGATCTTTTGCAGTGTGGTCATACTTTCCTCCATACCAAAAACGCCGCGGGGCCCGAAGACGGGAGGATGTTCCCGCAGCTTTCCTTATTATTATAACGCAAAACAGGCGCCCCGTAAATGGACGCCTGTAACCGCTCAATGGAATTTTGTTAGAAAATCCCCGCCGCGGGCCGCGGCGGGGAGCTTGGTTTTGTAACGGCTTACTTGTCGTAATTGACGATGAAGGCGAAGTCCTCCGCTTTGAGGGAGGCGCCGCCGATGAGGCCGCCGTCGATCTCGGGCATGGCCATCAGGTCCTTGCAGTTTTTGGCGTTCATGCTGCCGCCGTACTGGATGCGCACCTTTGCGGCGCAGGCGGGGCAGAACACCTCGGCGCACTTTTTGCGGATGAAGCCGATGGTCTCATTCGCCTGTTCGGACGTGGCTGTTTTGCCCGTGCCGATGGCCCAGACGGGCTCGTAGGCGATGACGATCTTGGAAACGTCGTCCAGGCCTTTGAGGCCTTCGGCGATCTGCACGGCGAGCACTTCCTCGGTCTTGCCCGTCTCGCGCTGTTCGAGCGTTTCGCCCACGCAGACGATGGGCGTGAGCCCCGCCGCCAGCGCCGCGTGCATGCGCTTGTTCACCGTTTCATCCGTCTCGCCGAAGTACTGGCGCCGTTCGCTGTGGCCGATGATGACGTACTCCACGCCGAACTCTTTGAGCATCGCCGCCGAGATCTCGCCCGTGTAGGCGCCCTTTTCGGCAAAGTGCACGTTCTGCGCGCCGAGCTTGACGTTGCTCCCCTTGACCGCCGCGGAAACGGCGGGGATGGCCGTGAACGGAACGCACACGACGACGTCGCACGAGGCGTCTTTGACCAGCGGTTTGAGCGCCTCGACGAGGGCCGCGCCCTCGGCGGCGGTGTTGTTCATCTTCCAGTTGCCTGCAATGATGGCCTTACGCATATGTTGTCTCCCGAAATGCAGAAATAATGTAGAATGTAAAATGTAGAGTGTAGAATTTAGGACAAATCCTATAATCTACTGCGCGCGCAAAAATCACACTTTTTGCAAGCGCACCCGCGGCTCCGCACGAGGCCGGTTTCTCGCGGCCGCCCGTACGGGCAGCCGCTCGCTTCCGCCTCGGCTCCGCCTCTTTCTTCACAAAAATCTCGGGCTGCGCCCTGCGATTTTTCGTGAGGCTGAGGACAAAAAGTTTTTATTTTTTATAACTTTCTGCGCGTGGCAAAACCACGCTTTTGCCTAAGCGCCCTCAATTTGCCGAAAACTTTCGGCCAAGGGAAAGGGGTGAAGCCGCGGCATTTTTATAATAGGTGTGCCCCAAAAGATGCCGCGGCGAGGGGAAAAACGCCGCAGAGCGTAAGCGAACGGCGGTTGTCCCCTCAAAATCACGACTTTTTCTTTTGTCAGCTCAAAAGAAAAAGTGTGAACACGTTAGGGCACCCTGAAAAAGCGGAAATCACACTTTTCGCTTTTTCACCTTGCGCCGCAAAGCGGCGAACGGATGGGGTGAACGCGCGCGATTTATAGACTTTGAAGCCGAAATACATCGCGCGCGGAGGGGAAAGCCGCTCGGGTTTCCCCTCCGACTCGCGCAAACCGCAGCATCTCTTTTGCGAGGTTTGCGCAAAATTCTTTTCGGCAAGCAGCCGCCCGCAAGACGAGGAAGGCAAGCCCCTGCAAGGGGAGCGTATACAGACATACGTGACCCGCGCAGGGGCGACGCCTGACACTGTATTGCGGGATGGATGCGAACCGAAAATTACTTGTCGTTCAGGCAGGCGATGCCGGGCAGCACTTTCCCCTCCATCAGTTCGAGGGAGGCGCCGCCGCCCGTGGAGATGTGGGTCATCTTGTCGGCATAGCCGAGCTGCTGGACGGCCGCGGCGCTGTCTCCGCCGCCGATGATGGTCGTGGCACCCTTCGCTTCGGCCATGGCCTGGGCGATGGCCTTGGTGCCCTCGGCGAGGATGGGGTTCTCGAACACGCCCATCGGGCCGTTCCACACCACCGTTTTGGCGCCCTTGATGGCCTCGGCGAACAGCTTGCGGGACGCTTCGCCGATGTCGAGCGCTTCCATGTCGGCAGGGATGGCGTCGATCTTGACCGTTTTGACTTCGATGGGAGCGTCGATGGGATCGGGGAAGGACGCGGCGATGACGGCGTCGACGGGCAGGAGCAGCTTTTTGCCGAGCTCCTTGGCCTTGGCCATCATGTCCTTGCAGTAGCCGATCTTTTCATCGTCGACGAGCGATTTGCCGATCTCGTAGCCCAGCGCCTTGACGAAGGTGTAGGCCATGCCGCCGCCGATGATGAGGGTATCGCACTTGTTGAGGAGGTTGGAGATGACGTTGAGCTTGTCCGCCACCTTCGCGCCGCCCAAGACCGCCACGAAGGGACGGACGGGGTTTTCGAGGCTGTTGGCCATGACGTCGATCTCCTTCTGGATGAGGAAACCGCAGACGGCCGTTTTGACCAGGCCGTATTCGACGATGGCGGCCGTCGAGGCGTGCGAGCGGTGCGCCGTGCCGAATGCGTCGTTCACGTAAATATCGCAGTAGGAAGCGAGCTTTTTGCAAAATTCGAGGTCCTTGCCCTCTTCGCCCGCGTAGAAGCGCAGGTTTTCGAGCAGGACGCACTCCCCTTCCTTGCAGGCGGCGACTTTGGCCTCCGCGTCGGGCCCGATGACGTCGGCCGCAAAGGCGACTTTGCCGCCCAGAAGCTCGTTGAGGCGGTCGGCCACGGGTTTGAGGGTGAGCTTGACGGGGTCGTTCTTCTTTGCCTTGGCGATGTATTCGGCGGTGGCCGCTTCGCGCTCGGCTTCGGGGAGGGCTTCGACGGCCTTTTTCTCCTTTTTGTTGAGCTTGACCTTGGCGTCAAAGATGTTGTGCGGCTTGCCCATGTGCGAGCAAAGCACCACTTTCGCGCCGTGCTCCATCAAATATCGGATGGTGGGCAGGGCGCCCATGATGCGGTTTTCGTCGGTGATCTTGCCGTCCTTCATCGGGACGTTGAAATCGCAGCGGACGAGAACGCGCTTGCCTTTGACATCGACATCGGTAACAGACATCTTGTTCATAACACTACACTCCTTATCTTGCTCGGTTTTTCACCAAACAATATGGTATACTATTTTTCGGCGTTTGTCAAGGAAATGGGCATTTTTGCGCGGCAAAGCGCAAATTTGCGGGGCGGGTTCACGCTTTCCCGCGGAGGGCGCCCTGAAAGAGCGCGCCGCCGAAGCCGTTTTGCCGCCACGCCTCGTACACGGCCACCGCCACGGAGTTGGCCAGGTTGAGCGAGCGGATGCCGCCGAGCATGGGGATGCGCGCGCATTGGTCGTAGCGCTCCGCCAACAGCGCCTCGGGCAGGCCCGCCGTCTCCTTGCCGAACACCAAAAAATCGCCCGCGCGGTAGCGCACCTCGCTGTGCGTTCTGGCGGCCTTGGTGGAAAAAAAGGTGAACGCGGCCTGCGGGTATTTCGCGAACAGCTCTTCGATGCCGTCGTAATAGGCGATGTCGACAAACGGCCAGTAATCGAGGCCGGCGCGCTTTAAGTACTTGTCGCTAACCTCGAAGCCGAGCGGGCGCACGAGGTGAAGGCGGCAGCCCGTGGCCGCGCAGGTGCGGGCGATGTTGCCCGTGTTTTGCGGTATCTCGGGCTCGACGAGGACGATATTGAACACAAAACCCCTCCTTTACATCCATTTATGCGCATTCTGCGGCAAAACGGCGCGAAAATGCTTTGCAAACCAAAAAATTGTTTCGTTTTTTTTTGAAGAACGCACAAAAAATGCTCAGATTTCTGACAAACGTACTTGACTTTTGACGACCGATGGAGTATACTTGAACGGAACAAAGATTGCACAGCGTGCCTGCGCGATCGTGGAAACGCTCATACTCACTACCCATATTTTTTCTCATTTGTTTTAGGAGAACGGCTCGCCGTGAGGCGCGCCGTTCTTCTAATTATGTTCACACTTTTTCTTTTGAGCCGACAAAAGAAAAAGCCGTGATTTTTGCGCACGCAGGGTGCTAAGAAAATTTTTTCCTAAATTCTACACTCTACATTTTACATTCTACATTCCGACGCGGCCGTACGGCTGCGCCGCTTGCATTGCCGCCGACGGCATACCAAAGGCCCGAAATCGTTCGGGCCTTGTTTGCGGGGTAATTCAGCCTTCGAGGTCGCGGATCTGCTTTTCGATCTTCTGCTTCATCTCGATGAATTTTTCCAGTTTGGCGCGTTCGGCGTCGACGAGGGCGCGGGGAGCCTTTTCGACAAAGCCGCGGTTTTGCAGCTTGCCGTCGGCGCGGCCGATCTCCCCCACCACGCGCTCCAACTCCTTGCCGAGGCGTTCACGTTCCTTTTCGACGTCGACGAGCTCGCCGAGCGGCACGAACACCGTGCACGTTTCGGTGACCTGCGAAAGCGTCTTTTCGCCGAGGTCGCCGCTCTCTACAAATTCGATGCCGCTCGCGCCCGCCAGCCGCGCGATGGCGCCCGCGTTGAGCGAGAGCATCCGGCGGTTCGCCGCAGCGATGTACAGGCGCACCTTTTTGGCGGGCGGGCAGCCCACCTGCGCCTTGATGTTGCGCACCGTTTTGATGACGTCCATCACGGGCTCGAAGGCCTTGGCCTCCTTTTTGTAAGCGAGCTTGGAATCGTACCGCGGGAAGGAAGCGACCATGATGCCGCCCTCCGTGCCCGGGATGTTGCGCCAGATCTCGTCCGTGATGAAGGGAACGAAGGGGTGCAGCAGGCGCAGCGCGTTGTCGAGCACGAAGCAAAGCACCGAGAGGGTGGCCGTCTTTTTGGCCTTGTCCTGCCCGTAGAGGGCGCTTTTGGCCAGTTCGATGTACCAATCGCAGAAGTCGCTCCACAAAAAGTCGTACAGGGCGCCCGCGGCGATGCCCAGTTCGAACTTGCCCATGTTGAGCGTCACTTCGCGGATGCAGCCTTCCAGCCGCGAGACGATCCACTTGTCGGCGGGGCCGAGCTTGACGGCGGACAGGGGCGGGATGGCTTCGCCCTCGCAGTTCATCAGCACGAAGCGCGAAGCGTTCCAGACCTTGTTCATGAAGTTGCGCGCCGCCTCGACTTTGCCCTTGCTGTAACGGCTGTCGTTGCCGGGCGCCACGCCCGTGACGAGGGAGAAGCGCAGGGAATCGGCGCCGTATTCCTCCACCACTTCGAGCGGGTCGATGCCGTTGCCCAGCGATTTGGACATCTTCCTCCCCTGCTCGTCGCGCACGATGCCGTGCAGGAGCACGTCGCGGAAGGGGACCTTGCCCGTGTGCTCGATGCCCGAAAAGATCATGCGGGCCACCCAGAAAAAGATGATGTCGTACCCGCAGGAGAGCACGTCGGTGGGGTAAAAATAGTCGTAGTCTTCGGTCTTTTCGGGGTAGCCGAGGGTGGAAAAGGGCCAAAGCGCCGAGGAGAACCAGGTATCGAGCACGTCCTCGTCCTGGCGGATGTTCTTGCCGTGGCAGTGGGCGCATTCGCAAGGGTCGGTCTTGGAGACGGTCATTTCGCCGCAGTCGTCGCAATACCAAACGGGGATGCGGTGCCCCCACCAGAGCTGGCGGGAGATGCACCAGTCCTTGATGCCCTCCATCCAGTTGAAATAGATCTTGGAGAAGCGTTCGGGCGTGAACTTGATCTTGTTGCGCGCCACCGCATCGATGGCGGGCTTGGCGAGCGGGGCCATCTTCACGAACCATTGCTTGGAAACGATGGGCTCCACCGTGTTGTGGCAGCGGTAGCAGTGCCCGACGTTGTGGCTGTGCGGCTCCACCTTGATGAGCGCGCCGCAGGCTTTGAGGTCCTCCACCACCTTGTCGCGGGCGGCGTAGCGGTCGAGCCCCGCGTAGGCCGCGCCCGCGTTTTCGTTCATGGTGCCGTCGTCGTTCATGACGCGGATGACGGGCAGGCCGTGGCGCAGGCCCACCTCGAAGTCGTTGGGGTCGTGTGCGGGGGTGATCTTCACGGCGCCCGAGCCGAACTCCATGTCCACGTATTCGTCGGCGACGACGGGGATCTCCCTCCCTACGAGGGGCAAAACGAGGGTCTTGCCCACCATGTGCGCGTAACGCCCGTCCTTGGGGTTGACGGCCACGGCCGTGTCGCCGAGCATGGTCTCGGGGCGGGTGGTGGCGACGACGATGCTCTCGTCGCTGTCCTTGACGGGGTATTTCAGGTGCCAGAAAAAGCCCGCGTCCTCGCTGTACTCCACCTCCGCGTCCGAAAGCGCCGTCTTGCAGCCGGGGCACCAGTTGATGATGCGGTCGCCGCGGTAGATGAGGCCCTTTTCATAGAGGTTGACGAACACTTCGCGCACGGCGCGGGAGCAGTTTTCGTCCATCGTGAACGCGAGGCGGGACCAGTCCGCCGAGACGCCGATCTTTTTGAGCTGCTCGACGATGCGCCCGCCGAATTTTTCCTTCCACTGCCAGGCGCGGGCCAGAAACCCTTCGCGGCCCGTGTCCTTTTTGGTCAGGCCTTCCTTTTTCATCTCCTCGACGATCTTCACCTCGGTGGCGATGGAGGCGTGGTCGCAGCCGGGAAGGTAGAGGGCGGAATAGCCCTGCATGCGCTTGAAGCGGATGAGGGCGTCGATGATGGTGTTGTCGAGGGCGTGCCCCAGGTGCAGCTGCCCCGTGATGTTGGGGGGCGGGATGACGATGGTGAACGGGATCTTGGCGGGGTCGCGCTCGGCGCGGAAATAGCCCTTTTCCGTCCACTCGGCATACAGTTTGTCCTCAAACGTCCTGGGGTCGTAATTTTTTTGCATTTCCATGATCGTACCTTCCCCGCCGCCCCTCTCGCCTGCGGGCGGCGCACACTTCCCTATTGTAATGCTGTGCCCTATATTATAGACGAGGCGGGCGCGGCTTGTCAATCAAAACCGAGGGGGAAAAGCACCTTCCTTCCCCGCCCCTTGCGGCGGCCGCGCGGCGCTCCCTTGGGGCAAGACCGTTCCCTGCCGCATACAATGGGAGTATTGAAATCCACTTTCACGGAGATCTTCCCATGAAAAAATTTTTGGCGGCGGTGCTGTGCGCCCTCTTCGCGCTCGTGCCCCTTGCAGCCTGCGGGCAGGGCGAAGGCGGACTGACCCGCGTGCGCGTCAACGAAGTGACGCATTCCGTCTTTTACGCGCCCATGTACGCGGCCGACGCGCTCGGCTATTTCGCGGAAGAGGGCATCGAGATCGAACTGACCAACGGCGGCGGCGCCGACAACGTGATGGCGGCCGTGCTCTCGGGCAATGCGGACATCGGCTTCTGCGGGCCCGAGGCGGCGCTGTACGTGCTCATCGGCGGCTCGGACAACGTGCCGACGGTGTTCGGGCAGCTGACCAAGCGCGACGGGTCCTTCCTCGTTTCGCGCGTGGACGAAAAGGAGAGCTTCGACTGGGCCGAAAGCCTGCAAGGAAAAGAGATCCTGGCAGGCCGCAAGGGCGGCGTGCCCGCGATGACCTTTGAAAAGATCCTCAACGAGCACGGCCTGTACGACGGGCAGAACGTGTTCATGAACTATGACATCAACTTCGACTACATGACGGCGGCCTTTGAATCGGGCACGGCCGACTACTGCACGATGTTCGAGCCCGTGGCCTCCGAATACGAAAAGGCGGGCAAGGGCTACGTGGTGGCCGCCGTGGGCGAGGCCTCGGGCGAGGTGCCCTACACCTGCTACATCGCCCGCGAAAACTACATCGCCGAGAACGAGGAGCTGATCGAGGGATTTTTGCGGGCCGTGATGCGCGGCATCGCCTACGTCAACGGCAGCGGCAGCGAGGAAGCGGCCGGACTGCTTTTGCCCTACTTCGACGGGACGGAGCTCTCCTCCGTGCAGGCTTCGCTGGACAGCTACAAGGCCGTCGACGCCTGGCAGGAGGACATGACCATGACCGAAGCCGCCTTCGGGCGCCTGCAAGACATCATCGAAAACGCGGGCGAACTGGAAAAGCGCGCCGATTTTTCCGCCCTGGTCGACACCTCGTATTCTTCCGCGGTCTACGCCGCGCTGCAAAGCTGAACGCCCGCCCCGCCCGCCGCGGCGGGCGGGGCGCGGCTACAAAACAAGGGGCGCGCGTTCACGGCGCGGCGAGCCACGAAGAGGAAACACCTATGCAGACACAGACGCGGGCGCCCGTGCTCGAATTTGACGACGTGCGCCTTACCTACCACACCGCCGCGGGGGAAACGACGGCGGCAGAACACCTGACGTTTTCCGTCGGGGCGGGCGAATTTATCGCCGTCATCGGGCCTTCGGGCTGCGGCAAGACCACCCTTTTGTCCCTGGCGGCGGGGCTTTTGGCACCCTCGGCGGGGCAGGTGCGCATGCACGGCGCGCCCGTGCGGTGCGGGCGCGGCGTGGGCTACATGCTGCAAAAGGACGAACTGTTCCCCTGGCGGACCGTCGAGGAGAACATCGTGCTGCCCTTGGAGATCGCGGGGCAGAACACGCCGCAGCAGCGCAAACGGGCGCTGGAACTGGCCGAAAAATACGGCCTGGGCGGCTTTTTGAAGCACGGCCCCGACCAGCTCTCGGGCGGGATGCGGCAGCGCGCCGCGCTCATCCGCACGCTGGCCGCGCGGCCGCAGCTTTTGCTCCTGGACGAACCGTTTTCCGCCCTCGATTACCAGACCCGCCTTTCGGTGTGCGACGACGTGTACAACATCATCCGCGCCGAGAACAAGACGGCGCTTTTGGTCACGCACGACATCTCGGAGGCCATCTCGGTGGCCGACCGCGTGCTCGTGCTCACGGCGCGGCCCGCGCGGGTGGCCGCCGCGCACGCGCTCGGCTTCGGCAGGGCCGTGCCCCTCGAACGGCGCAAGGACGCGCGCTTCGCGCGCTGGTTCGACGTGCTGTGGCAGGAACTCAACGGCAAGGCCGCCCCGTAGCGCGGGCCGCAGAAAAAAGCGCGGCGCGCGGCACAACATTTTGCACCTTCACGGACAAGGAGAAAAACGCATGAAAAACAAAACGGACGGGGCGGGCGTGCCCGCCGCGGCGTGCTCGCCCGAGCACGCGCTGTACCTGAAAAAGCGCCGCCGCGAAGGGCTGCTCGTGCAGATCGCGCGCTTTTCGCTGCTGGTGGCGCTGTTCGGGGCGTGGGAGCTCGTTGCGGCGGTCAAACTCGTCGACCCGTTCATCATCAGCTCGCCCTCGCGCATCGCCGTGCAGATCGCGGCGCTGGCGGCGGACGGTTCCCTCTTTTACCACATCGGCGTGACGCTGTGGGAGACGCTCGCGGGCTTTGCCATCGCCGTGGCGCTGGGCACGGGCACGGCGCTGCTGCTGTGGTGGAGCGAACGGCTGCGGCGCGTCCTCGAACCGTACATCGTGGTGCTCAACAGCCTGCCCAAGATCGCGCTCGGGCCGGTCATCATCATCTGGTTCGGGACGGGCTCGGCGGCCATCGTGTTCATCACCGTGCTCATCGGCGTCATCATCGCCACCATGCAGATGCTCGGCGGCTTTCTGGCCACCGACAAAAACAAGATCCTGCTGCTGCGCTCGATGGGCGCGAACAAGCGGCAGATCCTGCAAAAACTCGTGCTGCCCTCCGCCCTGCCCCAGTTCGTGGGCATGTTGAAGATCTGCGTCGGCATGGCCTGGATCGGCTCGATCATGGGCGAATACATCGTCTCCAAGGCGGGGCTGGGGTACCTGATCGTCTACGGCGGGCAGGTGTTCAAGCTCGATCTGGTGATGGCGGCGACGGTCATCCTCTGCGCGCTGGCCGCGGGCATGTACGCGCTGGTGGCGCTGGCCGAGCGCCTGCTCGTGCGGCGCTGAACGGCGGGGCACGCCGTGAACAAAGCGGCAAAAAAGTGAAACGGACGGCATTCAGGGGCGCCCCGCCGCGTGCGGAGCGCCCTTTTCGCGCGCGGCGCGGACGAGGCGCGCGCCCTCCCCGGCTGCAAGCACGGCGAAAAAGAGGAGCCCCGCCCCGCCGAGCCAGGGATAGACGGCGCCGACGATGCCGCCCATCCCCCACCGCGAGAGTGCAAAGGCGGCGGCAGGCACCGCGAAGCGCACGGCGCGGGCGCGCTTTGCGGCCGCCGCGTGCAGCGGGTAGTAGGAGGAAAAGAGGGTGGTGACGATGCCGCAGGCGCTGACGAGGGAGAAGGCGCGCGCCAGGGCCTGCGTCTTCCCCACGGCGGCCAGGAAGGGCAGTTCGGCGCCGAGTGCGTTCGCCCCTTCGCGCGCGACGGCGGCCAGCACCGCCGCGGCGCACACGCCGATGACGGCGGCCGCCGCGAAACAGCCCCCGCATCCCCCGCCCGCCGCGCCCGCGTCGCAAGCGACGGGCGCGGCGAGGAAGGCGTTCATGCCCGCGTACAGCAGGGCGCCGCCGAGGGCGGAAAAGGCGTCCGCGGGGGCCGCGAGCGGGGTCACGGCCAGCGCGGGAAGGGCGGAGGCGAAAAAGGCGAGCATGCACGGCACCAGCGCCAGGTTGAGCGCGGCAAGACCCTTCACGCCCCGCCGCGACAGCGCGTACAGCAGCGGCAAAAGGAGCAGCGACAGCGGCAGGCGCACCCCGAAGCCGTCCGCCGCCACCGCGTCGAAACCCGCGAGCATGGCGGCCGTGACCGCGAAGGAGCACGCGAGCATGAACAGGCGCACCGCCCCCGCCGCGCGGCCGAAGCGGGCGCGCAGGACGCCCTGCCAGCCGCCGTACGCCGCGCCGAGGCGGCAGAGCGCGAAAAAGCAGAGCGCGAACACCCCCGCCGCCACCGCCAGGCAGGGCAAAAAACCTTCGTGCGGGAAAAAGCGCACCAGCTCCGCGCCCGAAACGAACCCCGCCCCCACCACCGTGCCCACGAGCGTGGCCGCAAGCCGCAGCCCCGCCCCCGCCCGCACAACGCCGCGGGCCGCAAGGACGGAGCGCGCCGCCGCGCGCGAAGCGCATCCTCTCCCGTCTGCCCGCGCGCAGGCCGCGCGCGCCCCTTGTGACCGTACCATACCGCATTGTATGACGCAGCCGCCGCGGCTATGCCGCGGCGGCTGCGTTGTTGCGTTCGGAAAAATTGGAAAACGGTCTGCCGTTTATTCGAGCCGCACCTCTTCCAGCTCTTTGGGCGGGATGGCGGAGGTGGAGCTTTCAACGGTCTTTTTGACGAGGGCCGCCGCCTTGCCGATGGCGATGTTGGTGCCCGCCCCCGCCACGCACCCGCCGGGGCAGCCCATGCCCTCGATGAGCTCGCCGTTGAGCCTGCCCATCTTGGCAAGGAGCAGCACTTTGCGGCAGTCTTCCAGCCCCTCGACGTGGCGGATGTTCACCTCGGTGCCGGGGTAATAGGCGGCGATGCACTTTTCGATGGCGCCCGCAACCCCGCCCGCGCAGGCGTAGCCGCGGCCCGCGCCGCTGGCGTCGTGCATGCCCCCTTCCTCCGCGAAGGCGTCAAAATCGATGCCTTTGGCCTCGAAGATGGCCGAAAGTTCCTCAAACGTGATGACGAAGTCGACGTCGCTGCGCACGGTGCGGCGGGAGGCTTCCAGCTTTTTGGCCGCGCAGGGGCCGATGAACACGACGCGGCAGTCGGGATACTTCTGTTTGATGGTGCGCGCGGTGGCCACCATGGGCGTGAGCGTGCGCGAGATCTTGTCCGCCGATTCGGGGAAGTAGCGACGGATGAGCATGGCCCAGGCGGGACAGCAGGAGGTGAGCATGAACGGGATCTTGCCCGTTTTGACCTCGGTGGCGTAGTGGTGCGCCTCGATGGCGGCGCCCATGTCGGCGCCCAGGGCCACTTCAAACACGTCGGCAAAGCCGAGGGCGCGCAGCGCCGCCTTGACCTTGCCCGGGGTCGCCTTGTCCCCGAACTGCCCCACATAGGAGGGCGCGACTTCGGCGACGATCTTATCCCCCCGCCGCAGGGCGCGGATGAGCTGGAAAAACTGCGATTTGTCGGCGATGGCGCCGAAGGGGCAGTTCACCATGCACATGCCGCAGGAGACGCATTTATCGGGGTTGATCTTGGCGCGGCCGAGCTCGTCGGACTCGATGGCCTTGACGCCGCAGGCCTCGGCGCAGGGGCGGGTGTGGTGGGCGATGGCGTCGTACGGGCAGGCGGCCTTGCACTTGCCGCAGCGGATGCATTTGCTTTGGTCGATGACCGAGCGCCCGTTCACGATGGAGACGGCGCCCTTGGGGCAGACCGTGGTGCACGGGTGCGCCACGCAGCCGCGGCAGTTGTCGGTGACCTTGTACATATCGGGCGCGCAGGCGGCGCAGGCCGAAGGGATGACCTGCATCAGCGGCGGCTCATAATACTTGTCGGCGATGTCGCTGCCCGAAAGCCCCGCCGTGACGTGAACGGGCCTGTCCTCGGGGCGCAGCGACAGCCCCATCGACAGCCGCACGCGCTCCGCACAGATGGCGCGTTCGCGCCAGATGCTCTCGCGGTACAGCGGCTTGTCCCCCGGGGTGATCTTGTACGGCACGCCTTCGACGGCGTCGATGATCTTGTCGCGGTCGGTCTCGAAGGCGATGCGCGCCATCTCCACGAATACCTGGCGGCGCAGTTTTTTGAGCGGTGTCAAAAGTCCTCTTTCCATACGGTGTTCCTTATTTTATGCGTCGTGTGCGGGCGTTTCTAAGACCGCACGGGCCGTTTTGCCTATGTACAGGATGTGCCGCGGCGGGGGCGTTTCATGCGCGGCCGCCCGCGCGGCCCCACTTTTGCAGCAGGGAGCGGCAGGCTTCGGCGGCCGAGCGGGGCATGGCGCGGGTGAGGCGGAAGCGCCAGTTGCCCTCGGGCACCGACGGCACGTTCATGCGCGCGTCTCCGCCCAGCAGCAGGATGTCCTGCACGGGCAAAACGCACAGCTGCGCCCGCGTCGAGAGGGCGAGGGCGCGCAGCGCCGCGGCCGTCTGCCTGTCGCTGCCGAGCCGCGCGGGGATGCCCGCCGCCCGCAAAAGCGGGCGCAGGATGGCGTGCAGGTTGTTCCGTTCCCAATCCTGCATGGCGGACAAAAAGCCGACGAGGGTGTCGTTGTCGTGCGTGCCCGTGTAGCAGACGGCGTTGACGCCGATGTTGGCGGGCAGGTACGGGTTTTGCGGGCTGCCGTCGAAGGCGAACTGGATGACCTTCATGCCGGGGTAGCCCGTCCTGCGCAGCAGGCGGTACACCCCCTCGTCCAGCGTGCCGAGGTCCTCGGCGATGAAAGAAAGTTCGCCCAAGGCCGCGCGCGCGGCGTCGAACAGGGCCGCGCCGGGGCCTTTTTTCCACTGCCCGTTCATGGCCGTTTCTTCGTGGGCGTCGATCTCGAAATAGCGGTCAAAGCCGCGGAAATGGTCGATGCGCACCACGTCGTAGAGGTCGAAGGCGCGGCGGATGCGGTCGATCCACCAGGCGTAGCCCTCCGCCTTGTGGCGGGGCCAGTCGTACACGGGATTGCCCCAAAGCTGGCCCGTGGCCGAAAAGTAATCGGGCGGCACGCCCGCCACCTTGCGGCGGGTCAGGTCCTTGTTGAGCTTGAACAGGTGCGGGTTGGCCCACACGTCGGCCGAATCGTAGGCCATGTACAGGGGGATATCCCCCACGATGCGGATGCCGAGGCCGTTCACGTATTCTTTGAGCGCGCGCCATTGTTTGAAAAAGATGAACTGCACGAACAGCCAAAATCCGATTTCTTCGGCGCACTCGCCGCGGAAGGCGGCCAGCGCCGCGGGGTCGCGGCGGCGCAGCGGCTTCGGCCAGCGGAAAAACCCGGCGCCGTATTTTTCGCGCAGCGCCATGAAGAGGGCGTAGTCCTCCATGCCGCCGTCGGCGGCAAACGCGCGGAAGGCGGGGTCGGAGCGGTCAAAGCGGGCATAGGCGCGACGCAAAAGCGCGGCGTGGTTTTGCCGCAAAAAGCCGTAGTCCGCCTGCCCGCCGTTCGGGCGGCGGAAGGCGGCGAGCTCGCTCTTTTTCAACAACCCTTCGGCCGCGAGCGCGTCGGGGTCGATGAGGTACGGGTTGCCCGAAGAGGCGTACACCGATTGGTAAGGAGAATCGCCGTGATCGGTCTGCACGAGGGGCAGCACCTGCCAATAGGCAAAGCCCGCGCCGCGCAAAAAATCGGCGAACCTGCGCGCCTGTTCCCCCATCGTGCCGATGCCGTACGGCCCCGGCAATGAGGAGATGTGCATCAGCACCCCCGCCGTGCGGCGCGGGAACACCGCGCAGCCCTTGTCTTTTCCGCCCATAGTCCACCTCTGCGGGAGGTCCGCCCGCATCGCGGCCGCGCCGTCCGCGCGCCGCTCCCTCTTTCCCTCTATTTTACCATAAATCTGCGCTTTTTCAAGCGGTTTTCCGCTATTTTTTCGCGCGGCGGGGCTGTTTTTTGCGGGCGGGGCGGGCGGCGGCGGAAAAACGCTTGCCCGCGGCCGCGTTTTGCCGTATAATGGGCGAAAAAAGCCGCCCGCACGGGCGGGCGAGGGAGGGCGGCATGCTCGTACAGATCCGCCATGAAAAGGGCGCGCGGCGGCACGACGTGCTCTTTGCGGGCAAAAAACTGAAAAGCGGCGAGGAGTACGACCTGCCCGAAGGCGCCGAACTGACGCTGGCGGAATACAACCCGATGCTGAGCCCCTTCCGCTTTTTCCTCTTTGCGGGGAATTTCCTGGCGGGGATCGTGCGCGGGAAGTTCGGGGAGATGGACGAAGTGCGGCGGGTGCGGCACGTGGCGCGCGTGCGCCTCGGCGCGGCCAGCGAGGACGAGATCGGCATCGTCTTTTCGGAGGGCGGCTGGCGCATCGAGGGCGCGCCCGCCGAGACCTTGCAGGACGAGGAACTCCCCTGCCCCGCAGCGGAAAAGCGGGTGCGCCGCTACAAGGCAGCCGTCGTGGCGCTGTCCTTGGCGGCGCTGGCGGGGGTGCTGGCGCTGCTGGTCTTTGCCGTTATATAATGAGCGAACCGCACGGCACGGCGCGAAGCAGACGGCCGCGGGGCGCCCGTACGGGCGTCCCGCGGCCGCTTTATGCGCATGAGCGCACCTTCATTGTTCCGCGAGGGCGACAAAGCGCTGCGGCTTGTGGAAGGTCGGGCACAAGGTGGGGCAAAGCGCCAAAAGCCGCTGCTTGCCCGCGGCGGAGCCGCAGAGGCAGAAGGCGTTGAAGCGCATCGCGGCCGCGTCGAAGCCCGCAAGAGCCGCGAGCGGCAGGCAGATCTCGGCCTCGTACCCGCCCGCCGCGAGGCGCGTTGCGGCCGTGAAGGCGGGCGCGGTCTTGTCCGCGCGCGGCAGGCGGCGCCCGTCGCAGGCGATGTCTGCATAAAAGCGGACGCCGTAGGGCGAAACTTCGAGCTCCTTGTAGTGGTCCGGGCAGCCGTCCGGGGAGAGGAACACCTCCACCGCGTCGGCCTGCCAGATGTCCTCGTTGTCCTCCCGGAAGGGGCTGTACGGCGCGGCGTTCACGCAAAAGCGGAAGTGCAGCGCGCCGCCTTCGAGGCGGACGGAAAAGCGGCAGGTGCCGTCCTCGGCGCCCGTCACGTTTTCGCGCAGGAAGTATGTACGGCCCTGCACGCAGCGGGGCACGGAGCCCCGCCCGCCCGCGGCGGGCTCCAAAAAAAACGCTTTTGTATCCACGCAACGACCTCGTCTTATAAAAATCGGTACCTTACCATTGTACCGCATGCGCGGCGGCTTGTCAAGCGCGGAAAAGGCGCAACGCTTTCCCCGCCGCCCCCTTCCGCACTCCGCACCCTTCCGCGCCGGTGTGCTTTGCCTTAAATTTTTATTTCGGAACAATTGTTGCATTTGACCGCGGAATATGGTATCGTGATCATGCAACGGTTTATAGCCATTCCCTATTACGAGCGGCATAACCAAAATTTACACTTTCGCCTTGCCATAAGGAGACAAATCGATGAGAATAATACGTGCTTTGAGATCGGTAAATTATAGACTTTGGCTTGCAATACTTGCGACAATGTTGTTGCCGACCGTATACCAAACGGTGAGAATATTTTTTCTCGGCGACATGCCGAGCGACAGCGGCATCAATATCGCGAGCCAATTGCAGTGGGTAAATTTGTTTTATGAAGTGGTGCAAGAAGCGTTGATCTTGCCACTGTTTTTTCTGCTCGGGAAATCGCTTGACGACAACAAAGAGTTTTCAAACAAAGTCCGCACGGGGCTTGCCGTTACGGGCGGAATATATTTGATCGTTTCCGTGATCATGATCGCTTGCGCCCGTCCGCTCGTTCTGTTTATGCAGCAAGATGCGGCGCTCGTTGAACAAACCGTTGTTTATGTCCGTTTGGAAACGACGGCGGCGCTGTTTTCTACGCTGTGGCGCTTCATGTCGGTCGTGCTTGTGACTTTGAAGCGAGACAACTATATGTACATACTCCTCGGGGCACAAATGCTGTTATCCGTTCTTTTGGACACTTTTTTGATCAGCGACCTCCCCGTTTCCGCAAAAATAGGCGTCAACGGAATTGCCATCAACAACATCACCGTAAACTTGATCGTCCTTGCCATTTCGGTCGCGCTCTTATACCGTGAAAATATTCCGCTGTTTGCAAAAGAAAAATGGGATTTCGCCTGGCTGAAAGATTGGTTCAAGGTGGGGAAATTTTCGGGGATCGAATCCCTGCTCCGAAACCTTGTTTTTATGGTCATGGTCGTGCGCATGGTCAATATTGTCGCGGAACAAGGCAACTATTGGATCGCAAACAACTTTATTTGGAACTGGCTTTTGCTCCCGGGGCTCGCATTGGCCGATCTGGTCAAGAAAGAAACCGGTGAAAATAAAGAGGCCGTACGCACAAAAACGTTCGGCTATATTTTGTTGGCAAGTATCTTTGCGGCGGCATGGCTTATCAGCATACCGTTGTGGAAACCGTTTTTGAAGAACGTCATGAACGTTGCCGAATATGAAACCGTATTTAAGATAGTACTCATCGAAACGGGCTTTTACATCACCTTTCTGTTCAACAGCTGCATTTTTGACAGCACGTTTTACGGGTTGGGCAAAACGAATTATATGCTTATCCAATCGCTGTGTATCGACGGCTTGTATTACGGAATAATGTTTATTCTTTACGTAACAGGCGTATTTGTGCCTACACTTTTGGGAATCGCGCTTATGTTCGGTATCGGTATGGCGCTCGATTTTATTCCTACGCTCATCCTGTACATCAGGCTTTTGAAAAAGGAAAACTTAAAAATAGATCTCAACTTGCTGCCCGATGGCAACTTTGAATAAAATCGCCGAACCGTTCTGCAACGGCCGGGCAAGCCGGACGCCCCTTCCACCGCTGCGCCGGGCCCCGCACTTTGGCCCATAACTCTTCCGCACATAAAGCGCAAGGCGGCCACTCCGCCCCCGCGCGTTCACGCGCGTGCAAAACCCCGGGGCATTGCCCCGGGGCGTTCGTTTCCGTTCAGGCGTTCAGCGGCGCGCTTTGCGCGGGATCAGCAGGCCGATATCCCCGTTGGCGCGCAGGTACACCACGCGCACCTCGCCCGTTTCCGCGTCCTGGAAGATGTAAAAGCTGTGGCCGAGCAGGTCGAGCTGTTCGGCGGCCTCGTCCGAGGTCATGGGCGTGAGGTCGAAGGTCTTGGTCTTGACCAGCTTGCTCTCGGGCAAAAAGTCGTCGCCGAAAAAGAGCTGGCCCTGCGCGAAGGCGTCCTTTTTGAGCTGGCTTTCCAGCTTGCCCTTGTGCTTGTAGATCTGCTTTTCGATCTTGGGGAGCACGTCGTCGATGCAGTCGTAAAAATTGTCACCGAGCACTTCGGCGCGCACCATGTTGCCCTTGTAGTAGACGGTGATCTCCGTCTTGCAGCGCTTGCCGTCCTGTTTGAGGTAGACCGAGCAGACGGCGTCTTCGTCGAAATACTTATCCAGCCGCGCCACCTTTTTGGTGACGACGCCCGTCAGCTTTTCGCCTGCCCTGCAATTTTTTTCGCTGATTTCGATACGCATGTTTTTTTCCTCCTTACGATCGTTATGCGTGCGGGCGCAGCGTGTGCCCGCTCTTTTTCCGTCCGTGAACGCGCCCGCAGCGCCGCGCGGGCCCGCCCCTCTTTGCGCCCGCGTCAGCCGACGGGCTTGAACACGAGCTTGCCGTCCTCGGCGTCGACGGCCACCTTCTGCCCCGGCGCGATGCGGCCCGCCAGGATCTCCTCGCTGACGGCGTCCTCGATGCGGCGCTGGATGACCCTGCGCAACGGCCTGGCGCCGTACACCTCGTCGTACCCTTCGCGCAGCAGCTCGTCCTTGGCGGCGGGGCGCACCTCGATGCTGATCTCGCGGCGGGCGAGCCTTGCGGTGAGCGTGGACAAAAACAGGTCGCACACCCGCGCCGCGTCCTCGCGCGTGAGCTTGTGGAAGACGATGATCTCGTCGATGCGGTTCAAAAATTCGGGTTTGAACTGTTTTTTCAGTTCCTCGCCGATGCGCTCCTTCATGCCCTCGTAGGCGTCGGCGGGGGTGCTCGAACCGAACCCGAGGCTGCGCGCCGCCTCCGCACCGCCCGCCCCGACGTTGCTCGTGAGGATGATGACGGTGTTTTTGAAGCTCACCAGGCGGCCGCGGCTGTCGGTGAGCCGCCCGTCGTCGAGGATCTGCAACAGGATGTTGAACACGTCGGGATGGGCCTTTTCGATCTCGTCGAACAGCAGCACCGAATACGGCTTGTGCCGCACCTTTTCGGTCAGCTGCCCGCCGCGGTCGTCGAAGCCGATGTACCCCGGCGGCGCGCCGATGATCTTGCTGACCGCCTCTTTTTCCATGTATTCGCTCATGTCGAGGCGGATGAGCAGCCGTTCGTCACCGAACAGCGCGGCCGCCAGCGCCTTGGAAAGTTCCGTTTTGCCCACGCCCGTGGGCCCGACGAAGATGAAGGAACCGACGGGCCTGTTCGGGTCTTTGAGCCCCGCGCGGGCGCGGCGGATGGCGCGCGCCACCGCCGCCACGGCCTCGTCCTGGCCGATGACGCGCTTGTGCAGCTCCTCTTCCAGCCGCAGCAGTTTCTGACTCTCCTCCTCGGTGAGCCGCACCACGGGGATGCCCGTCCAGCCCGCGACGATCTTGGCGACCTCCTCCGAGCCGATGGTGGCGCGGCTTTCGCCGTGGCGGCTGGCCCAGTCGCTGCGGATCTTTTCCATCTTCGCCTCGGCCTGTTTGATGCGGTCGAGCGTCTTTTGCGCGCTGGCGAAGTCGTCGTGGCGGACGGCCTTGTTCTTTTCGGCGGTGAGGCGGGCGACCTCCTCTTCCAGTTCCTTGATGCCCGAAGGGCCGTTGTAACTGTCGAGGCGGGCGCGGCTGGCGGCCTCGTCGATGAGGTCGATGGCCTTGTCCGGCAAAAACCGGTCGGTGATGTAGCGGTCGGAGAGGCTGGCCGCGGCCACGATGGCCTCGTCGCTGATGGTCACTTTGTGGTGCGCCTCGTACTTATCCCGCAGGCCGCGCAGGATGGCGATGGTCTCCTCCACGCTCGGCTGTTCGACGGTGACGGGCGTGAAGCGGCGTTCGAGGGCGGGGTCCTTTTCGATGAAGCGGCGGTACTCGTCGATGGTGGTGGCGCCGATGGTCTGGAACTCCCCGCGCGCGAGCATGGGCTTCAAGATATTGGCCGCGTCCATGCTGTTGTCCGCGCCCGCCCCCGCGCCGACGATGGTGTGGATCTCGTCGATGAAGAGGATGATGTTGCCGTTCTTCTGCACGCTCTCGATGGCCTCTTTGAGGCGCTCTTCAAACTCGCCGCGGTACTTCGCGCCCGCGAGCATGCCCGGAAGGTCGAGCGCGAACACCGTTTTTCCGCGCAAGAGCTCGGGCACCTCCCCCGCGACGATGGCCTGGGCCAGCCCCTCGACGACGGCGCTCTTGCCCACGCCCGGCTCGCCGATGAGCACGGGGTTGTTTTTGGTGCGGCGGGAAAGGACCTGGATGATCTTGTCGATCTCCTTTTTGCGGCCGATGACGGGGTCGATCTTGCCCTCGCGCGCGCGCTGCGTCAAGTCGGACCCGTAGCGCATCCCCGCATCCGCGTGCGCGGGCGGGGTGTAGACGGGCTCCTGCGGGCGGTTGCGGACGATCTCTTCGAGGTCGTCTTCCTGCCCCTCGCCGCCCAGCGTCTGGCCGAGGCGGGCGGCGATGCCCTCCACGTCCGCACCGATGGCGCGCAGCAGGCGCACCGCCACCGATTCCTCGTCCATGAGGATGGCCATGAGCATGTATTCGCTGCCGACGGCGCTGTTCGGGCCGTCGTTCTCCACGGCCATCTCCAAGGCGCGGTCAAACATGAATTTGGTGCGGGGCGTGAACCCGCTGATCTTCACTTTTTTGTCCAGCGTGCCCACGAACACCCTGCGGTACGAGGGCTCGTTCACGCCGAAGCCGGCGAGGAGCTTGCCCGCGCGGCACTCGGGCACGTTGAGGATGCCGAACAGGATGTGCTCGCTGCCGACGTAGGTGCTGCCGAAATGCACGGCCGCATCCGTCGCCAGCTTGATGGCTTTTTGCAGGTTCAAAGAACAGCGGTTGAAATCGAACATGTTGTCTTGGCTCCGTAAAAACCGGGCGCGCGGCTCCGTTTTTGGGTGTACGTATGGTGTTTTTTCGTCCGCGGCGCAGGGGCGCTCTTTCAGCCCTCGGGCGGGATGCGCACGCCCGCCAGCGCGCTGCGGCAGGCGGCGGCGCGGCGCTTGTCTCGTTCGGCGGCTTCGGAAGCGCCGTCGAAGCGCAGGTCGATGTTCGCGGGCCGCACGGCGGCGCTGAGCCTGTCCAGTGCGGAAAAGTCGTCCGCCTGCAAAAATCCGAGGGCGGCGCCCAGCTTCACGTCCGAAACGCGCTGCAAAAATTCGCTGTACGAGATGCGGTAGCAGGTCTGCAAGATGCCGAGGGCGCGGCGGCAGGCGTCGCGCACGCCGTCGTCCTCGCGGAAGGCCTTGCGCGCCTGCGCTTCGAGGTTGACGATCTCCAAAGCGGTGTTGTGCACCTCGGCGAGGATGTACTCCTCGTCGACGCCGAGCGTCACCTCGTTGCTGACCTGGTACATGTAGCCCTCGGCCGCGCTGCCCTCCCCGTACACGCCGCGCACGGCGTGGCCGAGGCGGGAAATTTCGCGGATGAGCGCGTCCATCTTGTTGCGGCGGGTCAGGCCCGGCAAAAAGAGCATGACCGAGGCGCGCATGCCCGTGCCGAGGTTGGTGGGACAGGCCGTCAGGTACCCCCAATGCGCGTCGAAGGCGAAGCGCAGCGCCCGCGACAGGCCGTCGTCGACGGCGGAGATGCGGCGGTAGGCGGGCGAAAGGCTGAGCCCGGGCAGGATGCACTGCTCGCGCAGATGGTCCTCCTCGTTGATCATGATGGAGAGTTTGCCCTCGCCGCTTTCCTCGTCGATGAGCGCGGCGCCGCAGCGGTTGGCCGCGAGCTCGGTGCTGATGAGGTGGTCGTCGCAGATGGCCTGGGCCACTACCCCGGAGATCTCCTCCATGCGGTAGAGCTTGAAGGAGCCGAGGCCGCTGGCCGCGGCGTCGACGGCGTTGACGATCTCCCGCGCCTCGGCGGCGCCGAGGCGGTTGGGGAAGGGATGCCCCGCCAGGTTGCGCGCCAGGCGCACGCGGGTGGAGACGACGGTCGTTTCGATGTTGTTGGGCGCGCGCATCTCAGCCCTCCCCGCCGTAATCGTCGCGGTACAGCATGCGGCTGATGTCGCGGATGTCGCGGTTGATGCGTTCGGCGTCCTTCATGCGCTTTTCGCGCACGGCGCGCTCCAATTCGCCGCGCAGGCGCTTGCGCTCGTCCAAAAGTTCGTACATCTTGCCGTCGCCGCAGGGGTGCTTGCCCGTGTGCACGGTGCGGCCGTGGATGCGGCGCACCGCGGGGCGCAGCTGCTCGCGGAAGGCCTCGTAGCACTCCGCGCAGCCCAACAGCCCCGTGCGGGCGTAGTCGGACAGGGCGGTGCCGCAGGCGGGGCACACGCCCTCGGACGTTTCCGGCTGCATGAAGGAGACGAACAGCCCCGCGTCGCTGCCGAAATACCCCGCGGCCTCCCCGAGGCGGGCGAAGCAGTCGTCGCACAGCGGAGGCAGTCCGTCCTCCCCGTCCACGCCGTGCGTGGCTTCCTTGTTGTGGCAATGTGAACAAAGCATAGTATGAATGCGGGCGCGGGGGCGGAGTGTCCGCCGCGGCAGGCCGCCGCGCGGCCGCGCATGCGCCGTGGTAACGTTTTGTTTTCCTTATTATACCACGCGCGGCGGCCGTTGTAAACACTTTTTCCGAAAATTAACCGCGGGGCGAAGGCGCGGGGCGCGTTCACGCATAGTCGCCGCGGTCCATGCAGGCGCGCACCTTTTCGACGGCGCGCTTTTCGATGCGGGAGATGTAGGAGCGGGAGATCTTCAAAAACGCGGCCACCTCGCGCTGGGGCATGGGCGCGCCGCCCTTCAAGCCGTAGCGCAGGCAAAGCACCGTGAACTCGCGTTCGGTGAGCGCGTTTTGCAAAACGTGCATGAATTTCTCCTTCACCATGCGCTGTTCCACCGCCTTGAACACGCCCTCCTCCTTTTCGTACAAAAGGTCCATGAGCGTGAGTTCGTTCCCCTCCTTATCTACGCCGACGGGGTCGGAAAGGTACACGGTGTTGCGGTGCTTTTTGTTGCTGCGGATGAGCATGAGGATCTCGTTTTCGATGCAGCGGGCGGTGTAGGTGGCCAGCTGCGTGCCCCGCCCCTCGCGGTAGGTGTTGACGGCCTTGATCAGCCCGATGCTGCCCACCGAGATGAGGTCGTCCGTCTCGGCGGCGCCGCTGTACTTTTTGACGATGTGCGCCACCAGCCGCATGTTGTGGCGGATGAGTTTATCTTTGGCCTCCTTGTCTCCCTCGCGCGCCAGGCGCAGGCAGCGCGCCTCCTCCTCGGGCGGGAGCGGGCGCGGGAAGGAGCCCTTCCCGCCCACGGCTGCGGTAAAGAAAACCAGTTTCCCGAACAGGGCACACAAAAAATCGAACAACATACGGCCGCCTCGCAAAGGGATTGCCGCGGCGCACCGCGGCACCCCTACTCTATGCCCGCCGCGGCTTGTACTATGCCCCGCGCCCTCCCTCCGCCCGCGAAAGGATATGGGGGCAACGTGAAAAGGCTTGCGCCGCCCGCGCGGCATGGCCGCGGCAACGCAAAAAGGCGCAGCCGTACGGCCGCACCCGAATGGAAAGTGTAGTTTGCGAATGTAGAATGTAAAATGTAGAGTGTAGAATTGAGGATGAAAATTTCTATAATCCCCTGCGCGTGGCAAAACCACGCTTTTGCCTAAGCGCCCTCAATTTGCCGAAAACATTCGGCTGCGGGAAAGGGGTGAATTTCGCGCACTCAAATAATAGGTGTGCCCTAAAAAGTGCGCGAAAGAGGGGAAAACCGTTGCAGAGCATTGCCACGCAATGCGAACAACGGTTCTCCCCTCAAACTCACGGAAAATTTTTTCATCAGCTTGAAAAAATTTTCGTGAACACTTTTAATACGCCCGCGCGAACAGCACGACGTGCTTGGCTTCCTTGCCGCAGCAGACGCACTTTCCGGCATGTTCGCCCTCGACGAGCACGCGGGCGGAGGCGGCGGTCTGTTCCTTGATCTTGTCCTCGCATTCGCGGCAGCCGCACCAGCCCGCCTTGACGAAGTTTCCGCCTTCCACGCCCTGCAACAGCCCGTTCATGTCCTCGGCGGTCACGACGCGCTCCTCTTTGCGCTTGCGGGCGCGCTCCAAAAGGTTCGCCTGCACGCTGCCGAGCAGCGCCTGCACCGCGGCGGGGGCCGCCTGCAAGGGCGCTTCCGACTTTTCGTGCGTGTCCCTGCGGACGAGCACGATCTTGCCGGCCTCGATGTCGCGCGGGCCGATCTCGATGCGGACGGGCACGCCCTTCATCTCCCATTCGTTGAACTTCCAGCCCGGGCTGTTGTCCGAAAAATCGGCCTCGGCGCGGATGCCCGCAGCGCAGAGTTCGGCTTTGAGCGCGGCCGCCGCCTCGACGACGCCCTCCTTTTTGGCCGCGATGGGCACGATGACGGCCTGCACGGGCGCGACGACGGGCGGCAGCACCAGCCCGCGCGCGTCGCCGTGGGCCATGATGAGCGCGCCGATGAGGCGCGTGGAGACCCCCCACGAGGTGGTGTAGGCGTACTTGTGGGTGCCGTCCTTGTCCAAAAATTTGATGTCGAAGGCCTTGGCGAAGTTCTGCCCGAGGTAGTGCGAGGTACCCGCCTGCAAGCTCTTGCCGTCGTGCATCATGGCTTCCATGCCGAAGGTGGCCACGGCGCCCGCAAACTTTTCCTTTTCCGTTTTGCGGCCCGTGAACACGGGGATGGCGAGGCAGGTCTCGGCGAATTCTTTGTAGACGCCGAGCATCTTCATCGTCTCCTCCATCGCCTCCTCCTCGGTGGCGTGGGCGGTGTGGCCTTCCTGCCACAAAAATTCGCTGGTGCGAAGGAAAGGACGGGTGGTCTTTTCCCAGCGCACGACGTTGGCCCACTGGTTGATGAGGATGGGCAGGTCGCGGTACGATTGCAGCCACTTGGAGTACATCTCGCCGATGACCGTTTCACTGGTCGGGCGGATGACCAGGGGTTCGGCGAGCGTTTCGCCGCCGCCGACGGTGACGACGGCCACTTCGGGCGCGAACCCTTCCACGTGCTCGGCTTCGCGCGTCATGAAGCTGTACGGGATGAGCAGCGGGAAATAGGCGTTTTTGTGCCCCGTGGCCTTGAAGCGGGCGTCCAGCTCGCGCTGGATGTTCTCCCAGATGGCGTACCCGTACGGGCGGATGACCATGGTGCCCTTGACGGGGCCGTAGTCGACGAGCTCGGTCTTGACCACCACGTCGGTATACCAACGGGGGAAGTCCGTTTCGATGTCAGCGATCTGATTGACGAAAGCATTGTCCTTAGCCATGGATGACCTCTCTCTGCGTGAAAAGACGCAAAAAAATGGATATACTCAAAGCAGTATACCACATTCTTCTTGTTTGGGCAAACGCTTTGAGGGGCGCGTGCGCGTTTGCCGCGATATTTTTGCCGTGAACGGGCCGCGCGGGCGGTTCAGCGGCGCTCCGCGCGGGAAAACCAGCCCATGCCCACCGCGTCCGGCCCCAGGTGCGAGCCGATGACGGGCCCCATGATGGAGATCTCGGGGGCGCGGCCGTACGCCTCCTGCACGAGGGCGGCCAGTTCGCCCGCCGCACGCTCGGCGTCGGTATGCACGATGACGATGCGGCCGTGGTCGGGATCGGGCGGGAACTTCTGCAACTCGGAAAGGGCGAAGGCGTAGGCCTTTTTCATGCCGCGGCACTTTTCGACGACGGCCAGCGTGCCCGCGCGGGTGAAGTTGAGCACGGGCTTGACTTGCAACAGCGTGCCCGCCACCGCCGCCACCGCCGAGACCCTGCCGCCCCGTTTGAGGTAGTACAGGTCCCCCGCCACGATGACGTACTGCTGGTGCATGCGCAGCGCGTTGAGGGCGGCCGCCGCCTCGGCCGCGGGCAGGCCCGCGTCGCGCAAGGCGAGCGCCTCCTTGACCAGCGCGCCGCTGCCCGCGGTGGCGCCCAGGCTGTCGACGACGAAGGCGCGGCAGCCGGGGTACTTTTCCTCGGCGGCTTTGGCGGCCTCGGCCGCCACGTCGGCCGTGGGCGAAAGCCCGCCCGATAGGCTCACGTGCACGAGCTCGCGCGCGCCCTCTTCAAAGATGCGCGAAAAATGGGCCAGGTGCTGCTCGAAGTTGAGCATCGAGGTGCGCGAAAAGGCGCCCGCGCGCAGTTCGTTGAAAAACGCCGCGTACTGCGAATAGGCGGTAAAGGCGTCCTTGTATTCGGTCAGCACGCCGCCCTTTTCCACGGTAAAGCGCATGGGCGCGATGCGGATACCGTTTTCGCGCGCAAATCCGGCGTAGAGGTCACAGGTCGAATCGGCCGAAAGAACGAATTGCATGGTCACTACCCCACTCGTTTCCGCCACGCGCCGCCGCGCGGGCAAAGGAACGCGCCCGCACGCCCGCAGCAAGGGCGAAGCCGCAAACGCTTAATCGTTGCGCTCCTGCTGCGTCTTCCACAGCACGGCGACGGCGCCCGGCCCCACGTGCGCGCCGATGACGGGCCCGAGGATGGAGATCTCGGGCTTGAAGCCCCAGCGGTTTTCGATGGCGGCGGCGAGCTCGGCCGCATCCTTTTCGGAATCGGAATGGACGACGTGGATGACCCTGCCCTCCTCGACGGGGCGCAGGCGCTCCATCTTTTCGAGGGCGTAGGCGATGACGCGCTTCATGCCGCGGACCTTGTCGACGACGGCGAGCTTGCCGTCGCGCGTGAAGGTGATCACGGGTTTGACGCCCAGCGCCGTGCCCACGATGGCCGAGGCCGCCGATACCCTTCCTCCGCGCTGCAAATAGAACAAATCGTTGGCGGCGATCACGTACTGGAAGTGCAGCGGCAGCGCCGTGACGGCGTCGTAGGCCTCGGAAAGGGTCTTGCCCGCGTCGCGCAGGCGCACCGCTTCATAGACCAGTTCCCCCTGCCCGATGGTGGCCGCCAGCGAATCGACGGCTTTGAGGTTGAAGGCGGGGAACTCCTTTTTCACGTCCTCCGCCGCCTGGCGCGCCACGTTGATGGTGGAGGCCAGGCCGCTGGAAATGGTGAAGTGCAGCACGTCCTTCGCGCCCTCTTCGGCCATCTTGCGGAAATGGCGGTAGTGGCTCTCGTAATTGAGCATGGAGGTGCGCGCCGTCGCCTTGGCGCGCAGCTGCGCAAAGAAGCCGACGTACTGCGAATACTCGGTAAAATCGTCCGTGTACTCGGTCATGACGCCGCCCTTTTCGATGGTGAAGGTCAAGGGGGCGAGGCGAACGTCGTGTTCACGCACGTAATCCGCGTACAGGTCGGCGGTGGAATCGGTAGAGACGATGAAATTTGCCATAATAACCTCGTTTTTCTGCGGCGGGCCCGCGGGGGCGCGGGCCGTGTCCTTAGCATGATTATATCACAAAACGGGCGCGGGCGCAACCAAATGCGCCCGAATGCGCCGCGGCGCCGATTTTTGGCGGAAAACGTCGGAAAAACGCGGAAAACCGCGCGGCGGCGGCCGCATTTTGCACGCGGCGCCGTGAAGAATTTCCGTTTTGTGCACGTTTTTTTCAAAAAGGACTTGAAAAGCGGCCGCGGATGAAGTATAATGGATAAGTAAGAGAACTGCCACGGGAGGAAAGAATGGAGCAAAAAGACTGGATGGATCTCAAAAGCGGGACGGACGTGCGCGGCACGGCGCTCGAAGGCGTCGAGGGCGAGCACGTGGACCTGACCGACGAGGCCGTGCGCGGCATCGCCGGGGCGTTCTGCTTTTGGCTGAGCAAAAAGCTCGGCAAGGGCGCGCTCACCGTCGCCATCGGGCACGATTCGCGCCTGTCGGCAAAGCGCATCGAAAAGGCCGCGGCGGAGGCCGTTGCCGCGAGCGGCGGCACCGCCCTCCTGACGGGGCTGTCCTCCACGCCCTCGATGTTCATGCTCTTGCAGGAAAAGGACATCGGCGCGGACGCCTCGATCATGATCACGGCGAGCCACCTGCCCTACAACAAGAACGGGCTGAAATTCTTCACCAAAGAGGGCGGGCTGGAAGGCAAGGACATCGCAGAGATCTTGACGCTGGCCGCCGAGGGCAAGGCGCTTGCGGGCAAGGGCTGCGTAAAGGAGAAGTCCTACATCGGCCGTTACTGCGAGGGGCTCGTCGCCTTCGTGCGGGAAAAGACGGGCCGCAAGCGCCCCCTCGAAGGCAAAAAGATCGTCGTCGACGCGGGCAACGGCGCGGGCGGCTTTTACGTGGACAAGGTGCTCGTGCCCCTGGGCGCGGACACCGCGGGCAGCCAGTTCCTCGACCCCGACGGCAGGTTCCCCAACCACATCCCCAACCCCGAGGACAAGGGCGCCATGCGCTCGGTGTGCGAGGCGGTCAAGCGGGCGAAGGCGGACTTCGGCATCATCTTCGACACCGACGTGGACCGCGCGGGCGCGGTGGACAAGAGCGGCGAGGAGATCAACCGCAACCGCCTGATCGCGCTCATCTCGGCCATCCTGCTCGAAGAGGAGCCCGGGGCGACCATCGTGACCGACTCGGTCACTTCGGACGGGCTGGCTCAGTTCATCGCCGCGCGCGGCGGCAGGCACTGCCGCTACAAGCGCGGGTACCGCAACGTCATCGACAAGGCCAAAGAGCTCAACGCGCAGGGGATCTCCTCCCCCCTGGCCATCGAGACGAGCGGGCACGCCGCCCTGCGGGAAAATTATTTCCTCGACGACGGCGCCTACCTGGTGACGCGGCTGCTCATCTCCCTGGCCAAGCTCGCCGAAGAGGGCAAGGACATCGCCTCGCTCATCGAGGGGCTGCCCGAACCCGCGGAAGCGGCCGAGGTGCGCCTCGGATTCACCGAAGAGGGCAAAAAGGACTTCAAGGCCTTCGGCAAGGCGGCCATCGAAGGGGTGCAGCGGGCCGTGGCGGGGATGCAGGGCGCATCCCTCGCGCCCGACAACTTCGAGGGCGTGCGCATCAACTTCGCCAAGGAGCGCGGGGACGGCTGGGCGCTCATCCGCATGAGCCTGCACGAACCCATCGTGCCCGTCAATTTTGAAAGCAACGCCGCGGGCGGCTGCAAGGCCATCGCCGAGAGCCTTTTGGAACTGCTCGCCCCCTATGCGGCGCACATCGACCTCACCAAACTGCGCAAATATGCGGGCGAATGACCCGCTCTGCAAAAAATCCAAACAATAAAGGAGATCACATCACATGGACGTCCGTCAGCAAACCGTCAACGCCATCCGCGTACTCTCCGCGGAAGCCATCCAGAAGGCCAATTCCGGCCACCCCGGCCTGCCCCTGGGCAGCGCCCCCATCGGCTACACCATCTTCGCCGATTTTTTGAAGTTCAACCCCAAGGACCCCAAGTGGGACGACAGGGACCGCTTCGTCCTCTCCGCGGGGCACGGCTCCATGCTCAACTACTCGCTGCTGTACCTGTTCGGCTATGACATCTCCAAGGAAGATCTGATGAACTTCCGCCAGCTCGGGTACAAGACGCCCGGGCACCCCGAATACGGCCACACCCCCGGCATCGAGACGACGACGGGCCCGCTCGGCCAGGGCATCGCCAACGCCGTGGGCATGGCGGTGGCCGAGGCGCACCTTGCGGCGGTGTTCAACCGCGAGGGCTTCCCCGTCGTCGACCACTACACCTACGCGCTGTGCGGCGACGGCTGCCTGGAAGAGGGCATCTCCTACGAGGCCTGCTCCTTTGCGGGCACCCATAAGCTGGGCAAACTCATCCTCTTCTACGACGACAACGACATCACTATCGAGGGCGATACCGACATCACCTTCAAAGAAGACGTGGCGATGCGCTTCAAGGCGCAGGGCTGGCAGGTGCTGAAAGTGGACGACGCGAACGACCTCGACCTGCTCAAACGCACCATCCGCAAGGCCAAGGCGGACACCGAGCGGCCCTCCGTCATCATCTGCAAGACGGTCATCGGCTACGGTTCGCCGCTGGCGGGCTCGCACGAATGCCACGGCTCCCCTCTCGGCAACGAGAACCTGCAAAAGCTCAAAGAAAATCTCGGCTGGACGTGCGCGCCCTTCGAGATCCCCGAAGAAGTGGCCGCGCACTGCGGCGCCATCGCCGCGCGCGGCGCCTCCCGCCAGGGCAAGTGGAAGCGCCTGTTCAAGGCGTACGAGGCCGCCTACCCCGAACTGGCGGCGCAGTACAAGCTGTTCATGAGCGGCGAACTGCCCGACCTGAAAGGCAACGCCTCCCTCTTTGAGTTCCCCAAGCCCGACGCGACCCGAAACACCAGCTTCAACGTTTTGAACAAGCTGGCCGACCTCATCCCCAACCTCATCGGCGGCTCGGCCGACCTGGCGCCTTCCAACAAGTCCAACATGAAAAAGCGCGGCGACTTCTCCGCCGAGGACAAGAGCGGCTCGAACATGCACTTCGGCATCCGCGAGCACGCGATGGCGGCCATCACCAACGGCATGCAGCTGCACGGCGGCCTCAAATGCTATTGCGCGACCTTCTTCATCTTCTCCGATTACATGAAGCACGCCATGCGCCTCTCCTCGCTCATGCACCAGCCCGTCACCTACATCCTCACCCACGACTCCATCGGCGTCGGCGAGGACGGGCCCACGCACGAACCCGTCGAACAGCTCATCGCGCTGCGCTCCATCCCCGGCATGAAGGTGTTCCGCCCCGCCGACGGCAAGGAGACCACGGCCGCGTGGATCTCGGCGCTGACGGGCACCGCGCCCACCTGCCTGGTGCTCACCCGCCAGAACCTGCCCCAGTACGAAAATTCGGGGCTCGAAGCGCTCAAAGGCGGCTACATCCTCGCCGACAGCGAGAAAAAGACGCCCGACGTGCTGCTCATCGCCAGCGGCTCGGAAGTGGAGCAGTGCATGCAGGCCAAAGACATCCTCAAAACCAAAGGGGTGGACGCGCGCGTCGTATCCATGCCCTGCATCGAGGAATTTGAAAAACAGCCGCAGAGCTACAAGGACGAGGTGCTCCCGCCCGAAGTCAAGGCGCGCGTCTGCGTCGAGGCGGCGTCCCCCTATTCGTGGTACAAATACGCGGGCGACGACGGCGAGATCATCGGCATGACCTCCTTCGGCGCCTCGGGGCCCGCGGGCAAGCTGTTCGAGATGTTCGGCTTCACGGCCGACAACGTCGTCGAAAAGGCTTTCCGCACCCTCAACAAAGCCAACGGCTAAAAAACCGTACGGCGCCCGCGGCCTCGGCCGCGGGCGCCTCTTTTTTGCTGCGACATGGACTACGAAACTCTCGTCAAGCGCCTCGGGTTTTGCGCCGGGGCCGAACAAACGCTGCTGCAAACCAAAGCTCCCGCGGACCCGCAGGCGGTGCAGGCGCTCTGCGGCGCCGACGCCGAGGAGGCCGAAAAGGCGCTGCGCGCCGCGCTCGCACCCGACGAGGACGGCATGAAGATGCTCTCCTGCATGCTCCGCGCCGCCCTGCACACGCGCGCGCTCTACCGCGAAAAGGGCATCCCCGAGGACATTTTTTGGGCGACGGCGGGGTTTTTGCCCCGCTTCGTCAACGCGCACGCCGCGCTGCACGGCGCGCCCGCCTTCGCCTGGGGGTGGTGGTTTTGGCGGCAGCTCTCCCTGCGGGAATTCCGCATCGGCGCCCTCGAATACGAGAGGACGGAGCAAGGCGGCAAACCCGCCGTCTCCCTGCACATCCCCGCGGGGGCGGACCTTTCGGTCCCGTCCCTGCGCGCCTCGCTGCGCGGGGCGCGGGAATTTTTCGCCGCCTTTTTCCCCGCGTTCGCGGGGGCGGAGATGGTCTGCTCGTCGTGGATGCTCTCCCCCGCCCTGCCCGCACTGCTGCCGCCCTCCTCAAACGTGCTCGCCTTCGGGCGCCTGTTCACGGTGACGAAATGGGACGAGGAGAGCGACGCCTGCCTCGACTGGATCTTCCCCCGCCGCGACATGCCCTTGGAGGCGCTTGCGGAGGATACCTCCCTGCAACGGGCGGCCAAGGCCTTCCTGCGCGGCGGCGGCAAGATCGGCCGGGCGGACGGCGTGCTCACGCGCGAACCGTGAACGGCGTGCCCGCGCGGACCGTAAAAAGCGCAAACGGCGCGCCCTTTCGGGCGCGCCGCCTGTATTTTTTGTAAAAAACGTTGCCGCGGGGAAAGCCCGCGGGAAAGCCTGCTGCCGCAAGCGGGCGTCACATCGCGGGGCCCGTCGCCGACGGGGTGTAGACGCGCGCGGCAAGTTCCTGGTTGAGCATGTACAGCCCCTTGGCGTCGCCGCCGAAGAGGGCAAATTTTTTGACGAGGTCGTCCGCGTTCTTCTCCTCCTCGCCCTGCTCCTTCACGAACCAGTCCAGAAACTGCATGGTCTTGAAGTCCTTTTCGGCAAACGCCGCGGCGTAGATGGCCGAGATGAGGGAGGTGACGTAGCGCTCGTGTTCCAGCCCCGCCGCCAGCGGGTCGGCGTTGGTGTTGTACTGTTTGGCGGGCGCGTCGATGGCGGCGAGGGTGACGCGGCAGCCGTTGTCGAGCAGGTAGCGGCGCATCATCAGGGCGTGGTCGCGCTCCTCCTGCGCCTGCACCTCGTACCAGTGCGCGAAGCCGTCCAGCCCCGCCTCGGCGTAATAATCGGCAAAATCCAGGTACAGATAGGCCGAATACAGCTCTTTGTTGACCTGTTCGCAGATCAGCTTTTCGATCTTTTGGGAAAGCATGAAAAATACCTCCTGCTTTTTGTTTTACAGTATACCACGCCCGCGGCCGCAAAACAACCAAAACGCCGCCCTCTGCGCGCAAAAAAAGGGAGCCGAACGGGGCTCCCTTTTGCCTGCACGCGCCGCGGGGCGCGTTCAGAGCACTTTGGACAAAAATTCCTGCAAGCGCGCGTTCTGCGGGGCGCCGAAGATCTGCGCGGGCGTGCCCTCTTCGCAGATGGTGCCGCCGTCCATGAACAGCACGCGGGTGGCAACTTCGCGCGCAAAGCCCATCTCGTGGGTGACGATGACCATGGTCATGCCCTCGTCGGCCAGCGTCTTGATCAGTTCAAGCACCTCGCCCACCATTTCGGGGTCGAGGGCGGACGTCGGCTCGTCGAAGAGCATGAGCACGGGGTTCATGGCCAGCGCGCGCACGATGGCGATGCGCTGGCGCTGCCCGCCCGAGAGGGTGGAAGGATAGGCGCTCGCCTTGTCGGCCAGACCGATGCGCTCCAACAACGCCAGCGCGCGGTCCTTGGCCGCCTTTTCGATCTCGGCGGGGCCGGGGCCGACTTCGGTAGTCTTGTCCTTATCCTTGCCGAAGCGCTGCCGCCAGCGCAGCCGCCGCGCCGCCGCCTTCTGCTTTTTGTAACGCATTTTCCCGATCTTCACGGGCGCGAACATGATGTTTTCCAGCACGGTGAGGTTGTTGAAGAGGTTGAAGTGCTGGAACACCATGCCCATTTTTTGGCGGCATTCGTTGCTGCGTTTCGTGGTGACGATGTCCTCCCCGTCGAAGAGCACGCCACCCGCCGTGGGCCCT
>CALVHO010000041.1 GCA_944328445.1 uncultured Clostridia bacterium
TACTTCAACGACGAAAGCAAAAACATATATGCCGATTTGCCGCCGAATAAGGAACAAGCGAAACGGCTGTCAAAGCGAATCTATAAGGATGCAATGACGGAGATTTTAAAATTACAGACTAATGTCAATAGCGTCGCCTCAACAAGTATACGGTAAACCCAATAGTTGTTTTGAAGATTTATTTAAATTTTGGTCAGACACTATTGATTTTACGTAAACTATATGCTATAATACTCAATACAAGGTAAAATCTATTTGGAGAAGAATAATGACTGAACAACTTAGCCAATTTGTATTGTTTGGAAATTTTAGCTCTGTTAATTTTGATAGTTTATCAAAATTATCGAGTTTGAAAAGTAAATATGGATTTATTACAAATGCTATGCAAGATGTTGTAGCTCTCCCTCAAAATTTAGATAATCAAGGACAAATTATAGTTTCTCAAAATTTCATTCAAAATATGCGTCCTGTTTTTCAAACAGAAGATAACTCAGCTTCTGTTTTTTTTGGAAGTTCACGAATTCATATAGAGCGCAAAAATTATGATAGTAATAGTTATGAAGTATTTAATGATATGGCTATTGATATAGTTAAAAATTTAATGGAAAATTTGGATTTAAAGTTTATTAGGATAGCTCTAAATGGGCAAATACTGCTTTCCGATAAAAAGTTTATGGATGAACTTTATCAACGATTATTTAATCAATCTGATTTATATAGCAAAAATTCTAACGAATGGCAACTTAGAATAGTCAGTAAGGAAAATGATGAAACTTTAAAATGTGGCATCAATAAAATTATTTCATATAATCGAACAAGCTATATTGACGTGTCTACGGAGAAAATGGATCGATTACAAATCGGATATGATTTTAATACGTTTTTCGGCATTGATAAAGTTTTTTCTATTGAAGAAATTAATTATTTTAATAAACAAGCAACTGAATATAGAGCATTGGTAATATCAGGTAAATAATTATGAGCTACAATACAGCCTATACTTATGGTAATCAGGATGATACTTCCTATCTAGACAATAATAGGTTTATAATGTCTGCAATTTCAAGGGTATCATCTTTAAATGATTTATTTCTACAATTGAAACCTTATTTATATGAACGTCATACTATAAGTAGCATGAAGGATTTCAATTCGACAATATTATCAATTAGTGATGCAGTTATTGAGCAAGAATTTTGTATGAAGTGCTGTGAAGCTTTGCAAGAGTCTTTATCAAATGAATTTTTGGATATGGGAGTTATATATCAATATTTTCAATTTCTCGATGAGTTATCAAAAACTCCTCAATATTCCTATTTTATCAAATATATTTTAAAAAACAATGATATTGAATTAATTGAGGCTATTTTATTATTCCTTGCACAAAAAAAATTTGATTTAGTACTAGGAGATGAAGAAATTTTTTTAATAGAATCGCTCAAAATTCAAAATGTTGTAATACAAGAATTTGCATTAAATACTTTATTGCTTTGGGGAAAGTTAAATAATATTAGCGCATTAAAAACAATTAAGATAGATGACCCTTATTTTCAAAAAAAATTAGATCGCTTTTTGAATGTGTAGGAAACTATAATGTCATTTCTTGTACGTAAGATTACCATGTCAATGTGGCCGCGAAACAAATATGGCGGATTATCTGATATTTCAGCGGATACATTAACAAATGTATTAAAAACAAAAAATAATGAATTGTCCTTTTGGAAAGCTGAAAATGAAGAAGAAATAAAAGAAGTAGGTGTCTCCATTTTTTCGAGGCTAAATGGTCGACAAAGTTCTATATCATTAGTTGTAATTCCATATGAGGAGTTAGAAGGTATTTCCAGTTTAAAAAACTCCCCAAAGCATGGAGATACTGCTATCCCAAAACTTAAAATAAGACATTACGATTTGTGCAACCTCACAGGTGAAAGTTTGTGTGCAACGGCTGATGCAATAGCAAAACGTACTTCAAATTTAGATTTAAATCAAATAATAGATTTGGATAAAGACGAAGCAATTACAGTTCTTCAGAAAATGCTTACAGATGGTGAAGTCGATAAATCATTGTTGGGTGATTTTATGAAAGGTGAGTTGCTAAATCAGCATAACGGTTGAAAATAGTAAGAGCCAATATTTTATGTATTGGCTCTCACTTATAAGTATCTTTAAAGATTAATTCAAATTTTTTGTTTGCCATATAGCGGATAGTCCGAAAGCGGCAAATCGACTTGGCAATAGTATTCTGTTCTGTTAATCTGATATAATACTGTGTGCGTTTTTGCTGGTGGAGATGTAGCACAGAGTCGAACAGCTGCGGCTATTGCCGCAGCTGTTCGTGCTCGCGAAGCGAGCTTTGCGGCGTAGCCGCAAGCCCTGATCATCTCCACGTTGGTTTGTGGGGCGGTTTTTTTGTGGTGGAGAACGCGAAGAGCCGAGCTGCTGCGGCTATTGCCGCAGCTGTGACGCGATCATGCCTTCGGCGAACAATCGCTATTCCGTCGCTTCGCTCCTTACGTGCTTGCGAAGCGAGCTTTGCGGCGCAGCCGCAAGCCCCGTTTATCTCCGGCAATGCCGTCAGCGTTTGAACTCCGCAAAGTTGATTTCGTTTTCAGAGAGGGTCTGCTTCAACTGCGCGTCTATATCGCGCCTGCCGTACATGACGCGGATGACCGTGACCGTCTTCTCTTCATTCTTCGGAATATAGAACACCAGATAATTATCCACGGGCATGATGCGCAGGTTCCGTTCTTTCCACGGTTCTTTATCGTAGAGATGATACCGCTCCGGCATTTCGTCAAGCGACAGGATCGCCTGTTCCAGACGGTCAAGTCGGTTGAGAGCGTTCTGCCCCGCGAGCAGATCGTAGGCTATGTACGCAAAAATGGCGCGCAAGTCCGCGGCCGCCTGCTCGGTCGTAAAAACTTCGTATTTCATGCCTTGTAGCTGCCCCGAATGTCTGCAAACGCCTTTTTCGCGGAAACGACGCGCCCCGCCTGCATATCCGCATAGCCCTTTTCAAGTTCGGCGGCAAGCCGATCTCCGCTCATGCTGCCGATATCCAAAGGATGCTGCGGCAGTTTGACCTCGAAAGGAAGCCCGCGCTGTAAAATGATCTGCTTATAAAACATATTGATGGCGCTCGACGCGGGGATCCCCAACTCTCCCAAAATGATCTCCGCCTGTTCTTTGACTTCCGGTTCGATCCGTGCATACAAATTTGCCGATTTTGCCATACGGCACCTCCTGATCGTATTTTCTCTTTTATCCGCTTATATTATACACGATCGTCCGCACAAATGCAATACATGTTCCAAACTTTCTTCAAAATTTCCGTTTGCCCGTGACCGACAAAACGGGCGCGGAAACGCCTTTCTGCGGGCATTTTCGGGCAGGGCGGGGAAACTCCCCTGCCCTGCCCTTTTGCGGCCCGAAAGGGCCCTTCCGCGCGCAAAAAGGCAGCCGCCCGCGGGCGGCTTCCTTTTTTGTTTGGGTATTACCGTGCGGCGGGCCCGGGCCACGAGGGCCCGCGGCTTCGTGCACGGGCGGCGCGTTTACGACTCGGCACCGTCCTTTTTGCTCTGCTCCGCCTTTTGCTGCCTGCGGAGGCGGCGCAGCTCTTTGGCGCGCTCCTTTTTGGCCGCGATGTCCTTATCGATCTGTTCGAGGGACAAATCGACCATCTTGTACGCGGCGGCAAGGTCTGCCTCCTCGCGCAAGATCAGTTCGGTCGCGTGCACTTTCAGCTTGGACTGCGAGCCGCTCTCCCTGCGGAAATCTTTCAGCATTTCGTTTTCGAGGAAGAACAGCGCCACGGGTGCGTTGCGCCGCACCGTCAGCTTGACGATCTGCTTGCCGTTTCGCTTGACGCACACGCCCGTGCTTTGCCGCACTTCCACGGCGTTTTCCTTGCCGAGGGCGTACGCGCGCACTTTGTTGAACAGCTCGCGCAGCTCCTGGCTCAGGTCGACATACGCTTCGGAGAACGAACGCACGTTCGCCGCGATGACCACCTGCTCCTTATCGTCGTCCGTGACCGCGACCTCGTGGGTGACGGGCTCGGGGGCCGCCTGCGCCTGAACGGGCGCCGCTTCCTGCACCGCCGCCTCCTGCGCCGCGGGCTGCTGCCTGCGTTTGAGGATCATGACCACGATCACCACGGCGACCGCGACGACCAAAATGGCCAGCAACACATACACGCCGGTGAGGTCGACGTCCGTCACGTTCTGCGCCGCCGCCTCTACGGACGCCACCTGCGCCTTGAACGTGGAGACCGCCGTCGTCACTTCGGAGACCGTCGTGGCCGCGTCGATCGCCGCGAGCGCGTCGTTGTAGTATTTGAGGACGAGCTTCGCGTTGTCTTCGCTGAACGCCTGCGCCAGCTTCGCGTAGATATCTCCCGCCGTCGTTTCCGCGGTGAACGCGCGCACGACCGCCACGCCGCTGCCCGCATCGCCCGCCGTGCCGAGGATCTCGTCGAGATACCCGTTGAGCCAGGCCGCGATATCGGTCATGGCGTCGCCTTTGACGGCTTCGACCGTGGTGGACGCATTGACGCTCTCCGCGATGCTGCCGACCGTGCCCTGCACCGCCGCCAGCGAACCGACGACTTGCTCGATCTTCGCGGCGAGGTCGTTCCCCTCCGCCGTGCCGAGCGAGCCGATGGCCGCCACGATCTTGTCGATCTCCGCCTGCGCGCCCTTGATGTCCTCTTTGACGTCCGCAACGGCATTCGACGTAGCCAGCGCGCCGGTGAGGCCTTCGATGGCTTCGAGCATGCTTTCCAACTCGCCCTTGATCTGCGCCACGACACCGCTCTCGGGGGCTGCAAGGCCCTGCACCGCGGCAAGGACTTTGCCGGTCACTTCGTCGACGCCGTTCACCGCTTCGAGCACTGCCTGCAAACCGGTCGCAGAACCGCCGTCGCCGCTTGCCGCGCCGAGGATGGCCTCTTTCGCCGCGTCGAGCTTCGCAACGATGGCCGCAAGGCCGCTGTCCTGACCTTCGAGCAGCTTCTGCAAAGCGCCGACTGCCGTGGTCAGGCCGCCGAGCTTGCCGCCGTTGTCGTCCGTGCCTACGAGCGCTTCGCGCAGGCCTGCGACGGCTGCTGCCGTGGCCTTGTTGACCTCGTTGATCTGCCCGACCGCGTCCGCAATGCTCACGCCTGCGCCTTCTCCGGTCGCGCCCATGATGGCGCCCTGCGCCGCGGCGATCTTGTCGATGACCTCTTGGAAGTCCTCCGCGAGCTGGCCGCTCACGTCGAGCCCTTCGATCGAGCTCTTGATCGCGGTAAGATCGACCGTGGTGCCTTTCAGCGTGTCTGCGATCCCGTCGAGGGCCGTTTTGATGGTCTTTTCCAGAGTCTCCTGAATGCCCGCCAGGGAGGCAGACGTGGAGCCTTCCTCACCGGCCGCGCCGTTTACGATCGCGTTCTGCGCATTCTTGATCGCCGTTTCGATGTCGCCGAGCAGACCGTTGAACGCGCCGCCTGCGCCTTCCGTGCCGAACAGCGACGTGTTCAGCGCTTCGAGCGTTTCCGCAAGTTCCGCAAGCTGATCCGCCTGGCCGCCGATGGCCGTGCGGTAGGCGCGGATATCGTTGATCTCCTTGACCGCGTTTTCGTAATAGAGCTCTGCTTCCTCCGCCGTTGCCGCGTTGTTGATGGCAAGGTAGGTAGCCGTAGGAACGACGACCTCCTCCTGCGTTTCGCTGCCCTTGGCGAGGTTTTGCAGTTCGGTGATATAGTTTTGCTTGATTTTGGCAAGCTCGGCTGCGGCTTGCTGCTCCGCGTATTCGATGGCGTCGTACAAAGCATCCAGCTCGCCCATGGCTTCGAGCTTCGCCTCGGCGACCAGCTTTTCGCTCGCCGCGGCGGCGATGGCGTTGTACGCATTCATGACGAGCTCCGCTTCGGCTTGGTACGGCGAAGCGTTTTCGGGGTCCGCCGCCGCAACGACGTCGCTCCAAGCGACGCCGAGCGACGCCGCGTACATGCGGACGTCCGCCTGGGCCTCCTTCTGCGCGATGTACAGCGCCGAGGACTCAACGGGCACATAGAAGCCGTCGCGATACTCCGCGGCATAGCCGGGGTCCATGTATTCCGCGGCGGGCTGCTGCTTGAACAAGCCGCCCGAGATGAAGCCCGTAAGCTCGGCGTTGCTCGTATTCACCGTAATGGCGCCGTTGAAAGTACCGCCCGAAATGCTTGCCTGCGTATCCGAACCGGGAATCATGTACACTTCGCCCGTATATTCGCCGCTCGTGACGGTGATCGAATCGGACCTGCTGAAATACAAGCTGCGGTTCGTCGCTTTGACCGTCGCATCGGCAAGCTCTACCGTTGCCCCGACCGTCGGCACATAGATGCCGTTGCGCGCTTCGATATAGGTATCCGCCCCGGAAACGGCGAGCGTTGTGCCCGCGCCGCCCCTGAAGTTGATGCCGTACCCGCTGCCGCTGCCTCCGTAGAATTCGCCGCCCGTCACAGTCAGGTTTCCGCCGGTGAATACATATACTGCCGAAGCTGTGCTGCTCGTGGTGCGGAAGGTACCGCCGCTGATATCCATCGCCGCCGTTGCGGGATACGAATTGTTAGGGTTGTTAAGGCCGTTCGCCACAACATAGCCCGCACTTGTAAACGTGCCGCCGCTGATTGTTGTGGAAGCTTCCGCCGCATAGTTCACCGACGTCGCCACAAGCGTGCGCCCCGCGCTGTCCGTCTGCTCAAAACTGCCGCCCGTGATGGTCATCTGATAGGAGTTTTGAATGGCAACCTCGCCGCCGTTCGTGAACGCACCGCCCGCAATCGTCGCCTTGCCGAGATCGTCGTTTTTCAGCGTAATCGCCCCGCCCGAGAAGGTGCCGCCGTAAATGGTCAACGTGCAGGCATTCTCCGCCGCTACGGTGGTAACAAGCCCGCTGTGGTCAGACCGGTCGGCCGCATCGAAGTAACCGTTTGTGATGAGCGCGGCGCCCGCGGTGAGCTCGCTTTCGACCGTAACGGAGCCTTCCTGCCCCTCTTCGCCGATCGTCATTGCGCCGTAGTTTTTAATGATATACCAGTTTTCGTTTTCATCCTTTGTACGGGTGAACGTACCGCCCAGCAAGGTTGCTTCGCCGTAGTTGACGAGCGCGCCGCAGCTTCCGGAAACGTTCGTGACCGTGCCGTTGCCGACGATGGTCAGCGTGCCGTAGTTGGTGACGGTGTGGCTGCCCGCCGCGTTGGTGAGCGTTTTGCCGTTGAGGTCAAGGACGATGTCCTGCCCCTGGGCAACTTTGATCTCCGCATCCGCCGTCACGTTGCAAAGGAGTTTGACCGTCTCGCCCGCGTCCGCGGCGTTGACGGCTTCCTGCAAGCTCGTGTACGCCACGGCCGTTTCCGCATTGACGGCGACGGCGTTGTGCTCTTCCGTCACGAAGGTTTGGTCGCCGGCGGCATAGCCGTTTTCGGTTTCGAGCACATAGAACCCTTCGCCGCAGTCGAACTCGCCGTCAAACGTGTTGCCCTCGTTCATCGCGATGGAGCCCGTTTTGCCCGCGGCGTCTGTGGCGATCTTGATATTGCCCTTGATGTTGCTGCCCGTGACGCTTTCCACCACGCCGCTGCCTGCAAAATTGCCGCAGAGGTCGAACGCCGTGCCTTTTGAACCGAACAGCCCGGACGTATCGCCGACGGCGATCTTGGTACCGCTGACGGACTTGATGACGCCGCTGTTGCGGATCGCGTTCGTGCCGTCTGCCGCGGTGATCTCGCAGTTTACGATGCTTTCGATCGTGGCGGGGCCGTTGTTGAGTGCGACGGCCGAAGCGCTGGTCGTCTTCGTCGATTGCAGCTTCACGTTGTTCAGCGAAAGCGTGACGTCCGACAGCTCGTCGGGGACGTTTTCATCGCCTTCGCGGCCGTTGTAGATCGCCGACGTATTGCCGATGATCGCGCCCCGCTCACCCGTGGAAACGACGGCGAGCTTGCCCTCGTTCACGAGCGTTCTACGGGCCGTGGAGTCGAGCGTGAAGCCGTTGAGGTCGAGGGTGATGTCCTTCCCTTGGGCGACTTTGATCTCCGCATCCGCCGTCACCTTGCAAAGGAGTTTGACCGTCTCACCCTCTTTCGCGGCGTCGAACGCTTCCTGCAAGCTCGTGTACGCCATGCCCGTTTCCGCATTCATGGCGACGGCTTTCTTCTCGGTGACAAGGCTTTCCGTCGTGCCGACGGTGAACGTGCCTTCCGCGCTCATCTGCGCGCATTCCGCGGCGAGATACTCCGCGGGCAGCGCTTCGCCGAACGTGCCGCCTTCGATAAATTTCTGCACGTTCACGGCGGAAACGCCGCCTTCAAAGATGCCGCCCGTAATGGAAACGCTCGGCACATTTCCCGGGGAATGTGTGCCGTCGGCGGCTTCGGGGTTGCGCTCGCAGAACGCGACGCCGTTTTCGCTCTCCGCGCGGAAGGTGCCGCCCTCAATGTTGACGGTCAGCGTCCCGTCGTTTTCGTATTTGGTGACGGCGAGCGCCGCGCCGCTGACGGTGGAACCGCCCGACGAAGGCGTCTCGCTCACTTTGTACTCGCCCGTGGCGACGATCTCTGCACCGCCCTTGACGGTCAGCGTGCCGTTGCGGATCTCGATGCCCGTGTTGCCCCGCATGGTGCCGCCGTCGATGGTGAGGGTGCCGTTTTTGCTGGGCTGGTAAATCGCAAGCGTGCCGCTTACGTCGGTGTTGACAAGCTCGATGACGGTGTTGTATGTGCTGCCGTTGGTCATGACGCCCGCGGAAGCCGCTGCAACGCTTTCGATGATGCTATCCTCGGCGTACAGCGCGGTCTTGTTTGCCGTAGCGGCGTCTTGCGTGCCGGCGAGGAACACGCCGACTTCTCCGCCTTTGAGCACGGAGCCGTTTTTAAGGATGAGGGTGCCCGCCGCCGACGTGTTGCTGACGCCGACCTCTGCGGCGCGGCCGCTAGCGATCGAAGACCAGTCGACCAAGACGCCGTCGAGCGTGAGCGAGGCGCCGCCCGAAACGCGGAAGCCGACATGGGTGGCGTTCGATCCGTTGCCCGTATACACGATCGAACCGTTTTTCACGGTGATCTCCGTGCCCGCGGTGGTCGCTTCAAATCTCGACTGCGTGCTGATTTTGTTGCCGTTCAGATCGACGGTAACGGACTTGTTGAGCTTTTGGGTGGAGTTTGGCGTCTTGATCGAATACGATTTTTCGAGAACGATCGTTTCGCCTTCGTCCGCCGCGGTCAGTGCGGCAGAAAGGCTTGCAAAGCCGTATCCGTCGCCGCGCATAAGGGTGTAAACGACGCTTTCCTCTGCGATGGCGGAAAAGTTCCCTGCCGTCGAAGAGAGCGTCCAACGGTAGCCTTCGGCAAGGTAATCGCCAAACGCCTCTTTCTGCTCTTGCGTGAAGTTGCCGCCTTGGATCGCAATGGTGCCGCCATTGTTGACGATGTTGCCGTTATAGGTGCCATTGGCGATCGTAAACGTACCGCTGTTGGTAATAGCGCCGTATACGTTGAGATTGCTTTTAACGGTCAACACGCCGCCCGTGGCGTTGGTGATCTGCGCATTGCAGTTCCCGGTGCCGGTGAGCGTGAGCGTGCCGCTGTTGGAGACCGTCCCTTTCAGTTCCGCATAGCGCGGGCCGATCGCTGCATAGTTGATATCGATCGAGAGTTCTGCGCCCGCGTTGTTTGTGATCGTTGCATCAAACACGGAAGGCTTATATCTTGAACTTGCCCCGGCCGAAATATCGATCGCAACGGTGCCGTTGTTTACAAAGGTACCGCCGAGCGTGACTTCCGATAAAAGATTGATTTTAATGTTTTTTCCGCTTGCAACCGTAATTTCTTCCGTGATAGCGGAGCAACTCGGAATTTTGATCGTTTCGCCGTCCTGCGCAGCGTCGATCGCCCCCTGCACGGTGAAAAATTCGAGCGTTTGGCCGCCGCGCGTGATATTTGCGACGACCGTTTTCTCGGCAGACGAACCGTCCGCCGCGGCCGCGTCGGAAACGTTGTTTGCGAGGTAGCCTTCGGGCATCTCCGCCGTAAACGTGTTGACGGAAGCGCCGTACGCAGCCTCACCGCTCTCCGCCTTTGCCTCCTCCATGGGGAAGCCCAAGCAAAGAAGCGCGGCAAACATGAACAGCGCCACTGCCGTAAACAGCACCGCAAGTGCGTTCCGCTTTGCCTTACTCATACAAATGTCCTCCTGTTTTACTTTCCATATTCTATCTATGCCAACGGTAACGCGCCGCTTTGCGGCAGGCGCTTCCGCCGTTGTTTTGCCCGAAAGGGGGTGAGGAATGCCGTCGCTTCATTTTCGGCGCGGCGATCTCCCCGCCCCGTGTACATCGAACAGTGTATTCCGCGTAACCGTACTCGCCATCATTATAACGCAAGTCGGAAAATAATGCAATACCATCAACGAAAAAAGTAGATGACGATGCTATAATAAAGGCGCTCATCGATACGCGGAATATATAATTCTGCGTATGCGGAGCAAAGAAAAAGCGTCGGCCATGCCGACGCCGTTTTGTTATATGAGCAATTTCCCCAATTTATTCATCATCTCCGCTTTGTGCTCCAAAAGGGGGTGCGCGTAGCGTTGGAGCGTGACCGAAGGGTTTTTGTGGCCCAGGATCTCGGAAAGCGTTTTCACGTCCATGCCCACTTCGATCGCGCGCGTCGCGAACGTGTGCCGCAGCGCGTGGAAGCCCTTGTGCGGGATGCCGAGCTTTTTCAGCAGCGCGCCGAACGTGCGCCGGTAACAGCGTATTTCCGCGCCGTATTCGGTGTTGCCCGGCACCATGTACAGCCCGCCCGAACGCCGCTTCATCTCCTTGATATACGGCAAAAGCTGCCGCGGCAGCGGGATCGCCCGCACCGAATTTTCCGTTTTCGGCATGTCGGTGATCTTGACGTATTTTCCGCCCCGCCAGCCGTCGTAACAGGTCTTGCGGACGGTCAGCAGCCCTTTGCCGAGGTCCACGTCCTCCCGGCGCAGCGCCAGAAGCTCCCCGATGCGCAGCCCCGTATACAGCGCCACGACGATCCCGAACAGCTTTGTGTTTTTGCCGTGAAGGATATGCCCTTCCAGCTTTTTTTGCTCCGCTTTGGAAAAGCATTCCACCTGTTTTTCGCGGATCTTCGGCCGCACGACCGATTTGCCGTGCTCCCGCTCCGCCTTGCCCGCGTTCACGGCGGCCCGCAAGGACGATTGCAGCACCGTGATGATCCCGTTCGCCGTGTTCGCGGACAATCCCCCGTCCGTCAGCGAGACCGCGAATTTTTGAAGGCGAAGCGGCGTCAGCTCTTCCGGCGCGTACCCGCCCAGCCGCGGCGCGAGGTACCGCCGTACCTGGCGCGCGTATTTTTCATACGTTTTTGCCTTGACCGACGGTTTTGCGTAATATCCCAGCCATTCTTGCAGCCAGTCTCTGTATTTCACTGTGCCCTCCCTTTGTCGCATTTTTTTGCGGACGGGGGCCGTTTTTCCTCGCCTTGAAGCCGCTTTTTCGGCCTTGTTCGTGCCCTTATTTTACCACATCCGCCCTCCTTTTACAACAAAAACCGCGGGCAGCGGGGAACGGGTGCAAGGCGCGGGGAGCGCGAAGCGGCCCGCAGGGAACGGGACGCGGCGGGGCGCACAGCCAAAGCCGCCGCGGGCGCGGGGCAAACAAAAAAGGACCGGCCCGAAGGCAGGTCCTTTGTTTTGCGTTGCGAAGGTCAGCGGACGGCCGCTTCCATCTTTTCCATGCAGGCGAGCATCTCGTCCACCAGCTTGAACTGCGTG